>CAYPMW010000001.1:0-94070 GCA_964412165.1 uncultured Gammaproteobacteria bacterium
TTCAAAATTGACCAATGATGGACATGATTCATTGCATTGGTGGCATCAAACACAAGATCGCAACAATCGGGATTGTCTATTATCGACTGGATACTTTTATCGGAGATGTGTATTCCTAATTGTTTGGCTCGTTTTATGCCTGGTGAATCATGTCTTCGTCCGGCGAATAAGGAAGCTTCCAAATAAGGAGATCGCAATACCTTTATGAGTAAATCGGTTCCTATATTGCCGGTACCCAAAATAGCAGTTTTCAACTTTTTTTTAGGATTCATGATAGCTGTTTTATTTATTCGTTTCTACAGATGAAAACTATATTGATATATAGTTTTAAAACAATTTTATCACCCTTTCTATAGATGGTGACAAAGTGAGTTTTCAAAGTTTTCCAAGTCCGCAGGAAGTATACCAAGAATATATCACGTATTGTTATGCCTTCTATTACCATCTACATAAAGATGCTTAGTTTTAAGCGGAATTATTGTAAATATTTAAACCATTCGAAAGTTGCCTGTTGGATTTTGTCCGGCGTCCATACCGGAGCTGTTTTCCAATAATTGATGTTTTCTAGTAATCGTTTGACTCCTTCCTTAAACGCGACGGTTGGTGTCCATCCCAGTACTCGTTTAATTTTTTTGATATCTGCCTGAGTTTTATCAGGTTCACCAGGGCGTTTAGGTATATATACAACATGTCCTCCGAGTAGTTTTACGATTGAATTTACAGTCTGTGATGTGCCTGTACCGACATTAAAAATCTCATCACGTTCTAGAGAATTTACGGCAGTGATCATTGCCGATACGATGTCGGTAACGTATGTAAAGTCGCGGGACTGCGTACCATCGCCAACGACAGTATAAGGTTTAGCAGCCACTTTTTGCGCCAAAAACGTGCCAAAGACCGCGCCATACGTACCTGTAGTCCTCGCACGTGGTCCGTAAACATTGAAAAGCCGCAAGCTGATGACTGGAAGTTTATAAACTTTTCCCCAATGCATCACATATTGCTCTGCGATATATTTAGTTAGAGCGTATGGATACTGTGGTTGAGTCAACGCCGATTCTGGGGTAGGAAATTTATTAGGGATTCCATAACACGAAGAAGACGCGGCGTAAATAAGTTTTTTAACACCAGCCGATCTCGCCGTCTCTAAAACATTCACGGTTCCATTAACATTTACCTTATGGTATAGATGAGGATTCACAATTGACGGTACAATATCTGCAAGAGCCGCCAGATGAAATACCCAAGTTACACTCTTAAAATAATCGCGAAAAGCACGGTTCGGGATACTGATATCTGCTGCAATAATACTCAGGTTGGAATTTTTTATATGAGTCAGGTTTTCTTTTCTTCCAGTGATGAAATTATCCAGCACTACCACTTGGTGACCATCTTTGATAAGTCGCTCAACCAGATGACTGCCAATGAATCCTGCCCCGCCGGTAATTAAGGCTTTCATAAGTACAATCTGTTAATAAAATTTGAAAAATATACCATAATTAATAATGGCGACCAGCGCTTGCTTAAATAATATTTACCGTCTTTAAACATTAAGTCGCCAGAGTTCTGCATTCGCGCAATACGCTTATGCAAAATAGATTTCTTGTCATATCTGTTATAGATGTCTTTTTTCGTCAGACCGTCGTTTTTGGTTTCAGCCACTAATTGTAGGAGTTTAATTCGAACAGAAGATTCAATTACTCCAAAAATACCAAGTATATACACACAAACTAATAAGCTAAAGATGAATTGTATTATACCCATAGTTAAAAGCAATAGGTACATGTTTTCGATCCCATTAAAGTTTAATATCTGCATGAAAAGTAATAACGATAGTAGAGTTCCGAGGAAACCAGTGATTAGATACACTGATACTAAGCCTAAAATTATTTTTTCCGGAACGATTTTTCGGAAAAGACTCAAATGCAAAAACCAAAAAATACAAAAATAGCTTACTGCGTTGAAAATTATGAAGATATCGATCTGTATCATAGTGTAATCACCCACTTGATTTCCATTTTATCCATTTCCTGTACATATTGATTACACTGATTAGTCTTAGTCCTTTCGGCGTAATATAAAAGCTGGCTCTCTTTTTTTGAACATATCCAGATTGAACCAGAAATCGTAACCGGTTATCTATAAGCTCATCTGCAGAAAAACTATCAAGTAAATCTTTATTTGACATTGCTCCATTACGTTTTAATAGGCGGATGATCTGAAGTGTAGGACTTATATCTCCTGTATATGGACTAGTAAAAAACATGATTGCCAGAATGCTCACGAGCAAATAAATAAGGAGGCTGCTGAACGGCAATAACACATCTAGTCCGGCTGTATTATGCGCCAAATACGCGGCGCTTGAAACAATTGGCCAACTGACAAAACTGAGTAAAAGAAATCCAAGTACATATATGATTACAGTTTTGAAAGACTTGATGCCGATTTTTTTCAGCATACGGTAAATGCCGACATGAATGACTGATACAGCTAGAAATACCATTATGCTAATAAAAATATTTATCATGACGAAGTTAAATTTTTATCAAATAAGAGCATCAAAGTTGTTTGAGCCATGTCTATGAGGTTTGATAGTGAAACTGCTTTCGATCGACCATGTTTTCTTCCCACATGTACAAATGGGATCTCAACGTAACTGTACCCGCGTCGGATGAGTTTCAGTTTAAACTCAGCGAAAATAAGAAATCCAGTAGATATTAAGTTTAATTTATTTAATAGACCTCGCTTTACAATAAATGGGCCGTTATAATATTTTATCTTGAGTTTAAAGAAAAGATTTAATAGATTTGTAAAACTGTAAGATAGGATTTTTCGTTTTAATGAGCGGTGTTGACTGGTGGGAAAGGCGATGACTAAGTCTGCGGTAGTCGCACGTTTAATTAGTTCTCTCAATGATTCGCTCGACATATCATTATCCCCGGGAAATACAGTGACATAGTTTTTAGTAGTTACTGCTAAAGCATCTCTAAATGATATGCCTACCCCCTTATTAGTGAGGTGGCGAATCACTCGTATATGTGTATTTTTTGCAATTTCGTCTTTAATAAAGCGAAATGTTTGATCAGTGCTTCCGTCATCTATAACAATAATTTCGTAATCGGTAACTAATGCATGTAAAGCATTAAAAGTACTTTTAATGGAATTTTTAATATTATCCTCTTCATTATATGCTGTGACAATAACGCTAACACTTTTAGTCATGGTAAAAGTCAATTAACATTCTTCCGGTATGTTTATATCGTCTCATTTTTGTAAGGGCGATATTAATATCATCCAGTTTGATACGTTCTGTGATCAACAAATCCAGATTTAATTTACCACTTATATAAGACTTGGTATAATAGGGGAAATCTATATCTGGAATAGTTTCACCACCCCACGTCCCTGCTAATACTTTTCCCTTAATTAGTTCAAACGGATTGATACAAATTGTTTCATTATATCCAATGTTTTCTCCATGGCAATTTTACTTCCAGATGCCTCGACTATGTAATCCACACCTCCACTGCTAATTTTTTGCATCTCGCGAATAAAAGTTTTTGGATTAAATCGGAGCGTGTGTGTTGCTCCAATTTTTTGAGCGAATTGTAATGCTGCTGGATTGATATCTATGGCAATAATTTTATGAGGATGATAAATCGTCGCACCTAAAATGACACTACTGCCAATGTCTCCAACACCAATTATACCTAAAGTCGATAAAGATGTGAGATGAAATTTATGCCTTACTATTCCTGCCCCTGTGGAAAGCGCGCACCCAATCAACGCAGCTCTGTCGTATTGAATTTGGGTTGGAATTTTATTGACGCGATTCTCAGAAATTACTGCGTATTTACTGAAAGTTGCTACCGGTCCTGAATTTATGATCGATCTATTCGCTTTATATTTGCTACTATCTTCATCGAGACCAGAACCCTTGATCCAGGAAACAACTACGTATACCCGTCTTACTCCGTTTTGCAACCCGAAGAGGCGGCAAAACGGATTAGAGGGGTATATACTCGAACATTTTCGGGTGTGAGTGGTGTAATCGCCAGATTTGACTTTGGTTACGCGGGTTCCTACTGCTTCAATAATGCCTGAACCCTCATGTCCCAATAGATGGGGTAGGTATCTATCAGTGCCTTTTAAACCTGCTATTTCATTTAGTTGCGATCTGCAGATTCCGCTAGCCAACATTTTGACCAATACCTGTCCGTCTTTGAGTTTGGGAATTTCAATTTCTTCTTTTACCAACGGAGAATTATGATGATACAGAATAGCAGCTTTAGTCTTCATGGCATGAACCAATAATAATCTCCCGTATATCGCGTATCTTGAAACAATTGGATCCATTTATCGACGTGCAAAATCGTTTTTGCAGTCAGATTCCACATTGCTATTGCTTTTTTGCCTAGATCATCGCGATATGCATCAACCGTAATAAATGCATGTTTTCTTGAAACTCTTTGGATCTCTGCTATCGCCATTCTGCATTTATCTATAGGTAAATTATGTATGGTATTGATGGAAATCACTAAATCAAAGACATGGTCGGGATAGGGTAATTTTATTGCGTTGACTACTTTTAAAAATGGTCTAATTTGAGAAAGCGCATGAGAAACGGCATAAGAAGATATATCAACTCCAGCGACGTGTATTCCGGGAATGAGTAGTGTAAAGTCGTACAACATAAATCCCTTTCCACAACCTACATCCAAAATAGTACTTTTATTTGTCAAGTGATAATGTGATTGAAAATCAGGAATCACCAGCTGCCAGAAGCGCGGATGGTAATAATATCCTCCGTACCCGTATTTGCGATCGCCATCAAAATACTCTTTTCCAAATTTTCGCGCAATATGGCGTACTTTTGCAGTTTTCTGCTGTATTCGTAGCTCAAGATTTCGTTTAATTTGCGGATAATTTTTCAAGAGATTTAATTCAGCCATAAACTTAAGTTACATAGTCGGTATAATGTTTGGTAGTGTATTATTTCAATGCCTGGAAGCTTGAGGCACATAATTGTAGCATTACAAGCATTATAGAACGTATAAATTATAATCAAGGTGTTAACAATTGTCTATAATACGTTGCTTGAAAAAATTGATGTGCCTTAAATGCCGTAAAGTATAAAAAGTTTCAATGAAAAAAAATATTCATCCCGACTTAGTTTATTCATCCATCCTACTGGGCATTTCAGTAGGTATTCAGTGGATAATGACTGCTTTGTTGATTATAGGCCTTCATCCCCGATCCAGATCAGATCAAGAACTCACTGATGTAGGAAAGTATTGGGTTAGGCCTGAATACGATGTGATAGTGTATATCGTTGGGTGTTTATTGACGCAGTTACTTATTATTGTTTTGTATGCGTTTAGAAATAAAAGATTAAAAAATAATAGAAATGATGTAATGTATGGGTTTGATACATCACAAATTTATTATGCAGTTGCATCATTCATTATCCAGTTATTGTTAATTGCTTTTTATAAAATCACCATTTTTGAAATCTGGAAATTCCCTATTTCATATTTATATAAAGTCGCTTTGACTGGGATTTGGGTAGTTATTCTAGCTACTCCAGGAAGCATCACTCTTCTTAAGGTATTTATGAAAAAAAATTAGAGAGTTAAAAAAGATATGAGATTTCTGCAAAAAAAATTCATTCGTTTAACAAATGCAAATTGGTTGTTTGATTTTCTGTTTCCAGCATTGATTGTTTTACTAATTTACACGCCCAATTGGAAGGATATCTCAGGTAGTGTCTTCCTTAATGACCAATTTATACATTGGGACGGTTTTGCGATTCGTCAAACTTTGGCGTTACGTCATGGGTTAATTTTAGGTAGAGATCTGTTTATCCAATATGGCATTTTGTGGCCGATGATATTTTCACAACTATTTCGAAATTCTCCTCTATTGTATGGTTCTGTGATCCATACTGCTATTATCTATGCCTCCCTATACTATATCGGAGTTTACATTTTTCTGCGGTTAATCACAAGAAATATAATGTGGTCCATACTGGGTATGGTGTGGTTACTACATTTTCAATTATTTATCCGGAATAATCCACAACCGTTTTTGTGGGAAACGCCATCTTCGACAATACTAAGATCTCCAATGGATATTTGGTTTTTCATTACTAGTTATTTTGTAATCAAGTCAGCTTTTAGAAATGTTCTGATAACATTAATGCCGGCTGTTTTTATCGGACTCGCAATTTTATTCGAATTTGACACTGGTATCTATTTAGCTGTCATTCACATATTTTTTTCGATTTATTTCATCAGTAAACCGCTTTTTAAAAATCAGAGAAAAGAAACCATAAAAGAAGTAAGATCGTTTTTGATTCGCATATCACTCATTATAGTAATTATTTTGTCGGGGTTTCTTTTACAAGGTAAATCATCACTATTTCAAACAAATTATTGGCGAGGTTTATTCGAAGGGCTTATTGAGTATGCCACTGGAGTCAGTAATCTCCCATTTGCTACACTCAATTCTTATAACACCATACTTTTATTTGAATTAATAATATTCGTGTATCTGTTTTTTATAGCCATATTTCTTATTAAATTTCTTCACCAGGTAGAGAGTACTACAGATTTATTTTTTGCTGGATTGAGTTTATACGGCTTGGAATCTTTATTTATATTTTTATCTCGATCGCATAGACTAAATTTGTTGTATCCGACAATACCATTTTGGATTTTAATTACATGGATTGGAGTAAATCTCCATAAAATTCTTTACCGTTACTTTAAAATTACGTTTCATGCATTACCTTACACTAGCAAACTAATCAGAATCACTATACCAAGTAGTTTGATTCTCATGTATATGATAATTTATTTAAGTGATTCTGTATATCAGGAATATCCTAATCTAATTAATCAGCTTTTCTTGCGACGAAAAACCGATAATCTATGTTTGTTTAAAAACTCACCCGACGTATGTGGATTATCTGAAGCAAATAAACCGGAAATAGAACAATTTAATCAAGTAACTTCATATTTAAAAGAAATGTCTTCCCAGGGAAATACAATTGCCATAATTGATGATACTGATACAATGTTTTATGTCGCGATTGACGTAGCACCTTTTTTTCGGTATCGTCCAGGAGAAGTATTTACTAAAAAACAGTTACAATATCTACATGACCAAATCATCAACTTACGTCCAGACTTTATAATGATAGATTCATCAACTCAAACTGAAACAATGGTGATACGCGATACACGTTTACTGATTGGTAATTACTATAATCAGGACATGACAATAGGGAAATATGAAATTTGGAAAACCATTTACTAGTTAAGATAATTTATGGGGTTACATAATAAAAAAATATCAAAACTAAGTGCGGTAATAGCTTGTTATCTTGACGCACAAGCGATACCCATGATGTATGAACGCCTTAGAAAAATCTTTTTAAAAATTGGAGTAAGCTATGAAATGATTTTTGTAAATGACGGAAGTCCCGATGATTCAAAGATGAAACTTGAGCAATTGATTAAACATGATTTGAACATCACAGCAATAAACCATTCACGCAATTTTGGATCTCAAAATGCGTTTACAAGTGGTCTACAAATTGCCACAGGAGACGCTGTAATCTTATTGGATGGGGATCTACAAGATCCGCCAGAACTAATCGAGCTTATGTATGCAAAATGGAGAAAAGGATATGACGTCGTATACGGAGTTAGAATTAAGAGAGATGCCACTCTTTTTTTACAAATTGCATACAAAGCATTTTATCGAATATTTCGTGCCGCATCGTACATTCCCATGCCTTTAGATGCTGGCGATTTTTCACTTCTTGATCGCCGAGTAGTAACTGCGATGAATCAATTGCCAGAGAATAACCGTTTTATTCGAGGATTGCGCAGTTGGGTAGGTTTCAAACAAACCGGGATTCCATACAGACGACCCGAAAGAAAGTTTGGAAAAACAACAAATTCGCTTATAAAAAATTTAGCTTGGGCGCGGCAAGGTATTTTTTCATTTTCATTCATTCCTATTGATTTTATAACTTTTTTGGCTTTGGCGATTGTGATATTTTCGTTTATATTAATGGCCATCCAGATAGGATTAAAACTTTTTAAACCCGAACTTATTCCCAATTGGTTTACATTTATAGTAGTAATTATTTTATTTATTGGTGGAATTCAACTTTTATGTTTGAGTATTATTGGCTCATATATAGCTCATATCTATGGAGAAGTTAAGCGTCGTCCACCTTTCATTATCGAGAGCATTATCAATCCTCCGCAGGGAAAAAGCAAGTGATTTTGAAAATGAATTCTGTCACCCTTCGACAAAGCAGCCTAGGAATTATTTCCATATTTTTGGTAATAACGATACTATTTTATAAAACATTAAATACATATTTTGTTCAAGATGATTTTTTCTTACTTTTGATTTCAAAACTTTATACTTTAAATGATTTATTTAATTTTTTCCTGCCGCGTTACGATACGGTTTGGTATAGACCGTTATCATCACAGGTATTTTTTGGGTTTGGACAGTTAATCTTCGGTTATCAGCCATTCTTATATCACGTTGTAGTATTTCTCACACATTTACTAACCACATATGCGATATATTATTTCTTCTTAAGTGAATATAATATTAAAACAGTTGCTGTGTTGTCAGCGCTTCTTTACGGTATCCATAACATTCATACGGTTTCACTGTCATGGTTAGCTGCTTTTTCATTTATTAGTGCTCCGTTATTTATTGTTCTCGCGTTTATTTTTTATAAGAAAAAAAATCTTTTTATTTCCTTAGTATTTTATATATTAGGATTATTGACTAGCGAAGTGGTTATTATTTACTTTTTTTTGCTTGTAGTTGATAGTTTTTCTAATAAAGCTCTAAAAAAAAGTACATTACTTATGTTTAGTATCCCAATTATTGTGATTATTTTTGCACGTTTTTTATTTTTTCCTACAACTCAAAAGTCCCAACTTTATTTGTTTAGTTTTTCCCCTCACTTTCTTTCAAATCTTAAATTCTATATCATTCGTTTGGTGGGAATTCCCATGCTAGTTGATGAAATGCCGCATTTATTGAAAAATTTTACTTTTACAATGGGAGTAATAATACTACTTGCGTTATTAATGGGCTTAATACGATTATGTAAGTATCGTATGCCTATCAAAATTCTTGTTTATTGGTCCGGAGTGGCATTTATGGGAATGATACCATTTTTGTTAATGCCAAATCATATTGCTCCACATTACTTATCATTTTCTCTTATCGGTTTTGTTATAGTAATTGCCTGGTTGATATTTCACGGATCGCTATTTTTTCCAGTATATATTCAAAAAATATATTTAGGCATTATAATAGGAACTTTTATTCTCTTACAAATTATTAGTATAAATTGGACACTCCAAACTCATGAGATATTCCGGAGGGCAGAACTGTCGCGTAGACTTATTGCAGAAAAGACTTATGATCATAAGATCGGCTCGGAGGAATATTTTTCTCTTGGAGCCGGGTCCGCTGAAGAAATTTTCAAGTAAAATTTCACTTTTTTTGGCACTCAACTTTATAAATCGAATTAGTGATTACCGTCTGGTAAAAGATATAGCGGCATTTTTTAAAATATTGTAACTGTCGAGGGATTCCCGGTAACGGTAGGACTACGTATTCAGTGTCTTCGATAATAAAATCCCATGTCGGTTCCAGATAAGAAATTTCATAGTGAGGAAATGGCTCATCAAATCGGCGATTAAGGTAATATCCTATTTTTCCCCCGTGATAATCTTTTTGGATTTCAGTATCGATTGCTCGAGATTCAGATATTGTTATATGTTTGGGAAAAAGTACGTTATTACCCGCAGTAATAGGTAGAAACAAAAAAAGTGAAATGAACAATAAAAGTTGGAGGCCAAGATATTTTAACTTTAGGAATTCTCTTGCCTTCGAGTTTGATAGAAAGAACATTATTAGAAACGAAATAATTTGCTGTACATGATTCCAGTAAAAATATCGACGCGATAATACTAGAAAACTGCTTAAACTGACAAGCCAATAAATATTTTTTATTTGTGGATTGAAAATAGAAAACAAAACTATAATTGGTGCTCCTAAGACTATCGCAAATAAATAAAGTGCAACATTATTTCCAATTATATAAGGTGAGTAGTTACTCACGTATCGCAATTGTAGCTTTAAATCTCCCCAACTTTTGAGTCCATGATAAAGCAGGAGAATACAAAATAATAAACTTGCACTGATGATTATTCTTTGAAAGTCTTTTTTGGTGAATGTTTTTACATTGAGAATCGTCCACAGAATAACTCCAGGTGCGATTAGGTAAAATGTGTATTTTGATAGGAATGAAAGTATGAAAAGTAAACTGGCAAGAACAAATGATCGTTTCTGCCAATAATTTACTCCTAAAACTGAAAAAAAAATCGGCATACCCTCTCCGCTCGTGGACGTAAATGAATATATAAATCCTAATGAAGTTAGACATATGATAAGAGGTAAAAATGTAATTTCAGAATTCGAATTTTGGGTTTGTCTATATACTTTGGTAAAAAATACCACTAGCAGTCCACAAAAGAATAAGTCCATTAATTTCCACGAATTGGAAAGTGATATTGAAAAACTTCGCTCTAATAAAGTAGCAACTAGGAAATTTATTGGTGTTACAGATGGGCTCAAAAGTGAGGAATTGAAGTCTAAATGTGAAAATTTCCAAGCCTCTTCAAAATAACCTTCTTGATTCGGTATGCTATTTTTTGACAGTAGAAAACCAGCAGTTACAACAGAAAGACAGATAATTGCAGCAAATAATATTTTCAACATTAGCTTCTGCATAATAAATCTATTAACATTTACCTCATTACGAAGTTTCGAATTAAAACTTTTATTGATGTTATAATTTAGACCAGTTTTGATGTCAAATACAGTGAATGAATTTCATCATGCTGCTATCTTGCAAAAGTATATCGATTATTTTCTGAAAAACCTATAGTTTAGAATTACGATTCTATTATGCACCGATGGAAAAATTCCTTAAAATAATTTGGTAGTCGATAAATTATCCCTTTTTTTAGACTGGTGATTATTTGTTACTTAAATCTCTTACACTTGTGTTTATGAAGAATCAACAATATTACTTCGTTTTATTATTTTTAATTGGAGCAGTGTTGATAAAACAAGTACTTTGGATAGGGTTTATTCCGATGTGGCAATTTCCAGATGAACAAGCACATTTTGCAGAAGTTCAGAATTACGCAGAAAGCAATCCTATTAATCCAGCAGGTAGACCGAATACTTCAAAAGAAATCGATTTATCGGAAATATATTTAGAAACAAAGCGGGATGGATTTGGTAATAATAAATATACATATCATCCAGAATATAATATCTCTTATAGTCATTCAACGATCGGAAAGTATGAAGATAATATAAAAAATTTTCCACAGTCATATCGTAGTGAATTCGTGACAAATGAAGCCACCGCATATCCGCCTCTCTACTATAGAATTGCCTCTAATTTTTATACATTAGTATATTCGTTTGACCTGATAACACGGGTTTTTATGACGCGAATTTTAAACGTAATAATATTACTTTTATTAGTAATTGTTATTTTTAAAATCAGTCAAATTATTTTCGCGAAGAGTTTATTAAATCAAACAACGCTTGTAATCCTGGTGAGTTTCCACCCGATGCTCTCTTTTTTAGGAGGTGGCATAAACAGTGATAATTTATTTATACTTCTATTTAGTGTCGGTATATACCTAAGTTTACGCGTTCTAAATAAGGGATGGACAATAAAAGATTTAATATTTATGTTGGGAACGATTTTATTATCTATATGGACCAAGGAAATGGGAAAATTATTGCTAATTGTATTTATTTTTCCGATAGCTTACTGGATATTTAAAAATGAAGTAAATTTGAAGAAATCATTCTTAGTACTTTTCATTTTAATTGCTTTTATGTTTTATTTTTTTAATACGAACATTACTAATTTAATTAATGGCGAACAGTTTATTTCAGAAATTCCGGGTTTACCAATCTTATTATCATCAGAAAGAAATTCTTACCTAAATCATCTAATTTATACGGGAAAACATACGTATCAGGAAGTTATTCCATGGTATTGGGGTGTATTTCGATGGTTAAGTTTAACTTATCCTAGACCAGTACACCGTATCATCAACTGGACTCTAATTTTTTCCTTAATTGGAATCTTTTATGTTTTGTACAGAGATATTAATCATAAATCTCAAAATCAATCGAAAAATATCATTTTTTTACTTTATACATGCTTCATGTATTTTTTTGCGATTACTACATTTGATTATTTGTTTTTCATATCTCATGGTTTTTCTCTGGGTATTCAAGGGAGGTATTTTTTCCCTACAATTGTCGCTCATATGGCGCTAATTCAAATAGGAATTAAAACTCTTGCGGATATAATCAAAAAAGAGCAGGTGATAATAAAATCTTTAGGAATATCAATGATTCTATTACACAGTTATGCACAGTATTTTGTATTTACTTCCTATTATTCGGCTAGATCTTCCCTGCTTTTTTTCCAACAAGCAAGTCAATATAAACCCGTTTTTTTCAAAACTCCATATCTTGAAATAATATCGCTGTTGTACGTCATAATTTTGGGATACTTTTTATGTTTTTTTTGCAGGTGGGGAAAATCTATTAATCGCAATTAAATTCGTAAATATTCCAAGTACGATTATAAATAGAGATATTCCGAATATATTTACCTTTCATTTTCCTATAAAATGCATTAGCAATTTTGTTTGTGGACAATGTTCCTACTTTAAAAGCTGTAATTTTTCTTTTTTTAAGCTCGTGCTTTATTCTAGTAAGTAACTTCGATCCTATACCCTTATTCCGGTGATCTTTGTCAACTGCAACAACAAGTAATTCTGATGTGATATTGTCTTTTGAGTTAAAACCATAAGACAATGTTTGAAGTAGATATTTCAAAATATGAGGAGTTTTTATGAATTTTCTTAGTATTAACGGTATAAAATCTTTTATGCTTTTTTGAAAGACTTCATAATATAATTCTTTGGTTTTTATGGAACAAATTATGACTCCTTGCAAATTATTTCTTTGGAAATATCCTAAACTGATTGATCTGGATGAATATATAAAATGTTTATGTAGAATAACTAAAAAATCAATTCCAAAACCTGGTAGAAAATCATTCGGCATGCTTTCCATGTGAATTCGTGCAGATTCCTTGCAGTCATATACATTAAGTTGCTTGATCATGATATGTTACTTCATTTTATTCAAATCTATTTGTAAACTATTATTTTATATCTATATAATAATTGAGTAAAAGTTGATTTTCTATCTCTAGCGAGATTAAATAATTTGTGTGATACTATCACTATTCTTATATGAGTAAAGTCGACCTATCACTCGTATTACCTTGTTATAACGAAGCAGAACATTTTGATAAAAGTATTATACATATAGTAAATAGATTAAACAGATTGAATTTAAATTATGAAATTATTTTTGTGGAGGATAAAAGCACTGATTCAACACTTCAAAAAGTAAAACAGTTTGTAAAGAAAAAAATAGTAAACGCTCGGATCATAACCCATCATCATAATCTAGGAAGGGGGATGGCTGTTACCAATGGCATTAGAAATGCACAAGGAGCATACGTAGGCTTTATTGATATTGATTGTGAAGTATCCCCTATCTATATTAAAGATTTCATAAATGAATTAAGAGCAAATACAGATGTAGTATTAGGATGGCGAAAATATAATTTTAATTTACAAGGAGTTATGAGAGCTATATGTAGTATTTCATACTCGTTATTAGTTAAAATCATCCTCAATTCGAAAGTTCCGGATACCGAGGCTGGTTATAAATTTTTTAAAACAGATAAAATTCTTCCTATTTTAGACAAAGTGAAAAATACGGGTTGGTTTTGGGATACTGAAATAATAATATTGTGTGAACTCGCTAAATATAGAATTATTTCTATTCCCGTACAATTCAACCGTCGTAAAGATAAAACATCCACTGTCCACCTATTTCGTGATTCTTGGAAATATTTCTTTGAATTAATCCAATTTAAAATTCAGTTACTTAAGGAATCTTTATCACACCTATGAGTGTGCTCCATGATCTACGACCATATTTGCTTCCAATAGATTCAATTAATGCTATTTTGCCTTCAAAAGGGCTTATATACGAATTAGGTTGCGGTAGTGGAACTCTTGTATACTCCCTGGCTAAAAATTATCCTGAGCGTTGTTTGGTCGGAGTAGATTTGAATGGAATCAAGATCCAATATGCTAAGCAACAATACAATTTGAACAATGTTAAATTTATTCAGAAAGATGTAGTTAATATGAATATTCAAAAGTGCGAAGCAGTTATATGTTCTGATTTTTTACATCATATTTCTTTTTCTAAACAAGTATTACTTTTAAAAAAGATATCTAAAAAGATTCAAGTTGGAGGAAGATTGATTATTAAAGAAATTATTAAAAATGACGGCGTGAGAACAGTGTTAAGCAGATTATGGGATTTTCTACTTTATCCCAACGATGTAATCTACTATAGATACAAGACCGAATGGATAGATTTATTATCTTCTTTTAAGTTTGATGTAGAAGTAACAAGAAAAGTGAAATGGTTTCCCGGATCTACAATTTTATTTATATGTACAAAAAAAATCTAGCATCAATTATATCACTCATTATTCTTATACTGCTCACTGGTATCGGGAGTTTTTTGCGACTATGGAGATTACAAGAACTTTTCCATTTTACATATGACGAGGAAATTATTGCATTTGTTGGCAAGCGAATGTTTGTCAATGGGCATATTCCTTTAATAGGTGGGGTTACCCCCATGCACATTCATCTTGCTCCTTATTTTTATTGGTTATCAGGAATTATTTTGGGTGCTTCGAACCTGAATCCACTGGGGTGGGGAATTGCTGCTATATTTTTATCTGCATTAGTAATGTTATTACTATACAAAATAACAAAAGAAGCGTATGGTACAAAAAGTGCCTTACTCGCGATTTTCTTCTACTCTTTCTCGTTCTACCAAAATATTTTTGATAGGCATTATTGGGGTGTCGTTTTTAATGGATTAGTGAGTTTATGTGTTATTTACTCCCTATTAAAGATAAAACAAGGTAAACCAAATTATTCTTTGTTTTTAGCCGCAATACTTGCCTACGGATTCCATACGGATCCTTCAACCCTTGTATTATTAGTGTTAGTTTTGATAGCTTGGTATATTTTAAAACTTACTATTCCTCGAAAGATGTTTTATACTGCCAGCTTCATTTTCATCATATCTTTTTTACCTCTAATTATATTTGATATTAGACATAATTTTGTAAATATTAGTGGACTTGCGTTATACAGCGAAGATCTAAAAACTAGTACTGAAGTAGTACAGAATTCAACTTATATAGATGTTTTACTTTTTATACCTCGCATAATTTCCAGACTTATCTATGTATGGGGAGATCCGAATCTAGCAATACAATACTCGTATTGCTCAAATTATGCTTTAACAAGACTGCGTGTAGTACCGTTATGGTTTTCTCTTTCTGTAACGGGACTAGTGCTATGCTCAATAGCTATTCATATAAAATCAAAAAAATCATCAACTCGAGATATAACGTATCTGCTTTTACTATTAAATGCGGCTGCTTATATTGGTGTTTTTATCTATGGTGTAGTATTAAAACGTGATTTGTTCGATCATTATTTATCTACATTATTTCCGACTTATTTTATATTGCTCGGAGCTTTAATTACTACTATATCAAGTAAATCAAAAATTATTTTCCCATTTCTGATTTTATATATGATAGCAAATATTGTCCTTTTCACAAAAGCAGAACATCGTTTTGGGTATAAAGATAAAATGGAGAGTATAAAATGGGTAATCAGCATGATGAACGATCAAGAATTTTCATTAGACGTGATTGGAGATTGTTTTCGCTATAACGGATATCGGTATTTATTTTATTTAGCTGGTAAGGAGCCGGTAAAGAGTTATGTTGATGCAAATTTTACTCATTTATACGATAAACTTCCTGCTGATTATCATCCTCAATATTTGGTAGTTTTTACTAATCCAGATTGGGTGGAATCTCCACAATTTTATCAAGAATATTTGAGATATAAACAAAATCTCATATCAAGTGCACAATTTGGAAGTATTGAAGTACTTATAGTTGACAATCAAAATTTAGATTTTGTGGGAAAATTCTAACTGCTTCGGAATCTTCGATATGAATAGAAATTATATTATTTTATTTTTCATCTTCGTTATATTAACATCGATATTTTTAGCTTTTTGGGAACTGGATCAGGTTGATCTTGAAGCGAGTGAGGATATATATATAGCAGATAGTGTGGGATATCTGCGTCAAGATCCGTATATTGTTCCCCGGCATCATCTGCGAAAACCACATGCTCCAGCGAGTCCTCACCCTTTTTTTGTACAGTTACTCACATATCTTGTTTTTAGAATATTTGGTTTATCAATATTTTCTGCCAGACTACTCCAAGCAAGTTCATTAATCATTACCACGCTCTTGGTAATGTTTATTAGTTATCAGCTATATAAATTAAGTATACTAGCTATTTTTTCAGGTTTTATCTATGCAACTATTCCTTTAGTAGTTCGATTTAGCAGAATGGCGGTACTTGATCCGATGCTAGCACTAATAGTTGCGTTAGGTATGATTTGGTCATGGTCACTTATTTCAGTCAGAGGGAGACACATCTATATTTTTGCAGGTCTTTGTGGTTTAACTCTTGGAATATCGGCGTCAATAAAATTAACTGGTATATTTTACTTTATTCCTTTTGTGATACTACTGTTTCTGTTTTTTATTAAATCTCGAAAAATATTGTATATCAAGGTTTTTTTACTTTTTCTATTCAACGGAGCATTAGTATTCGTATTATTTAATGATCCTTATTCATATATTTACTCCTGGGCAAATTTTTCAGATCCAAAATATAAAAACATCTCACTTACAGCAATATTAAAGGGTCCTCTGGCATTTCGTTATTGGTACCTGTTCGTTATATCACTTATTGGCTTTGGGATTGTATCAGTATGTATTATCGCAGCTATCCGGTACCGTAGATTTTGGATTTCAAATGAACGAGTATTTATACTTACTTGGTTACTGTCGCCAATTATTTATCTTATTCTTAACCCCCCTCATATAACCGGGCTTAGTGCTGAATGGTCGTACGTACCGGTGTTTGTTCCTCTTTCACTCATTATAGGAAAAACGTTAATTGCTCTGATAAAACGCCAGAATGTAGCAGTCAAGATAAGTGTCATCTGCTTATATTTTGCAACAACCTTTGTGCCTTTACTGAGTTATGGATTACGCTTTAAACCAATGCCGCTTGCGTCGTTTCTTCACGCACGCAACGTGGTACGCAACGATTTAGCAGTTACTAAAACAATCTATCGATTAAATCAAGAATCACGTAACATTTTAGTGCTTGTACAATTAAAAAGCGTCGGATTTCCACTATGGTTACTTAATGATACGATAAGAACCGAACCTATGTATCGTTCAATTGACGTCTATGATTTTGTGGTGACGGATAATCAGGATCTTATAACGACAGTAATTGGTAACGGGTTCACTGTTGTCTCACGTGAAAAGAATCCTACTGAAAGCGAAATAGTGCTACTTAAAAAAGGTTTGAACTAACCGCTTACAAGGTAATAATGTAATTACTAAGGGTATAAACCAAAATCCAATCAGTAACTCCTTCAGCCCCTGGGGAAATGCACTTACTTTATATGATTTATACGTTTCCAGCAAAATATTTCGCGCGGGTACCCAATTTATCACGCAGTTTTTCCCCATATTTCTAAAATTACTCCATGGAAGTTCTACTTGATTGGAAAAAATTGAATTTGCATTAATATAAAATTCGCGATCTGAATAATCAAGTGCATACGGAGCAGTGAAATATTGATTAATGAAAAATATTTCAATAATGAAACTCATTAAAAAGAAATAACGATTTGATTTTTTTTTAAATAATATATTCGCGATGGTTTGCAGTCCAAAAACGATAAAAAAGGATGTAAAGGGGACAAGTAATGCAATTCGATGCAGTATTTCCCGATTGATGAATTCACCTTGGATTACACGCGCGTGGATGAAGGAAATGGAAATTAATACCGCAAATACCGGAAAAATAAGCTCATATTTCTGTTTTTTTATGATAGTAAACATTCCGAGAAGTATTAAGACTACTTTTCCAATACTTGTGAGTGTTAACGTCTTGCTTAACCCAAAAAAAACTCCCGCGTAATAGAAAACAGCCGCGACATAAGTTTGTAAGTTAGTATAAAAAGAGGGGGGATTGAATGCTGTTGCAAAAAGACTTGGAAATAATCGACCAGTAGTATAAACACTTAATCCAATAAACGGCAATATCAATAAAGCAACTGGAGCAATTATTGATATAAGCGAATATTTTTTTCCGGATAATTTGACGATATCCATCACCTGCAAGGCCCAAACCGTGACACTGAAATAAAGCGCAGTTTCTTTGCTTAAAATATTAAGACTTAAAAACACAGACGACAGAAATAGATACAATTTACTTCTAGAATTTTTCCATCTCAAGTGAAAATAAATTCCAGATAAAGACCATGCCACGACAAACACATCAGCTTTTAAAGTAGAAAGCGCATACGTATCGAAAAAAGGAAAAAATATCGGTAACGAAGCAACACAAAATGCAACCCGAGGCTTAAAAAAATTCAGCGCGATTAAAAATATAAAAGGAAAAATAAGAAATCTCGGTATAAAATATACAATATAGATTGCTTTTAAAGTATGTCCGAATAACGCAAAAGAAAGAGTAAGGAGTAAGGGAACTAGTGGAGGACGTGCCTGTAAACCGGTCAATTGAGGTAAACCCGCGTAATTGTTTAACTCAATAAAACAATATTGTTTTTGGACATATAACCCATCGGCTTCACCAAGGATTTCTAAAAAGTCCTTTTCAAGAAGATGTATTCGCATAAAAATAGGAATCAATGACAGAATGCAGATTGAGAGGAATAACCACGAATTTACAGAAAACTGTTTAAATTGCATACATATTGAAGTAAAGTAGTTTTTGTTTGCGTAAATCGGTCATCAAATTCCCTATTACGGTGTGATAATTTTGATTTTAATATTTTGTTACCTTTGTGACTTACAAATAGATGAAATTATTTCTAGTATTCGACATCAAGTATTTCTTTGTCGCATATTATAACAATCGATAAAAACTGTCATTCAAGATTCAGTTAAGTAAATGTTATACTCTATTTAGAATTTCTTAAAAATGAAATCCGATCTTACGATTCACATGATCGTTAAAAACGAAGAACAGTGGGTGTGGTACGCAATTAATTCAGTACTTAAATTTATTGATCAAATAATT
Source organism: uncultured Gammaproteobacteria bacterium (assembly GCA_964412165.1). Taxonomy (GTDB): domain Bacteria; phylum Patescibacteriota; class Microgenomatia; order UBA10105; family UBA10105; genus CAYPMW01. Next base: position 19,488 of record CAYPMW010000001.1, read on the forward strand.
GTTTACGATACTGGATCAAGCGATAATACAATAAATATTATTAAAACAATAAAAACCGGCAAATTAATTTTCTCTGAGCTGGGAAATCTTACAGCGCGTGAATTAGTCATACTCCGGAATGATCAGGTATATAAAACAGGCACCTCTTGGTTTATGTTGCTCGATGGAGACGAGGTGTGGTCGCAAGCGGGGATACAAGAAGTTCTGCGGAGGATTAAAACGACCCGATTACATATATCAGCTTTTATTTCGAAAACTTTAGTGCCCGTTGGTGATTTATTTCATTACCAATCTGATAATGCTGGAAAATATGTAATAAAAAAAAGACAGGGGCATTTCAACCTAAGAATTTATAAAAAGATGGAAGGATATCATTGGGAAGGCACATATCCTCTTGAAGCATATGTCAACCGAAGAGGCAAACCAATCCAGTCGGAAGAGGACAAACTTGAATTTTTAGATGAACCCTATTGGCATTTGACTCATTTGAAACGCAGTAGTATCGATACTCATATGAAAAGAAAGTTAGAAGTTGGAGGATATAAAAAAATATATTTACCCGAAGTATTTTTCTACACGAGACCCTGTACGATTCCCTCGCCATGGATATCTTTTGATAATAAGGAATTACTTCTAGCTCAGTTTTTAACTCCGTTGATTAAAGTTAAACGAAAACTCGTAACTTGATGTTTTTAAACTAATGGAAAATGTGCAAAAGCATAATAAAATTATACTCTTAATTACTTTTGGATTATTTCTTCGCCTTATTTTTATTAATCCAGTGCCAGCTCCAGATGCCGCCTCATTCGTAATCTGGTCAGACTATTTACACTCTCACAGAATTGCCGATTTATATGAATTTTTACCAAATGGGTATCAACCTTACCCACCGGCATACTATTACGTACTAAAATTTCTTGGATTTCTTATATCATTTCTCAAAATACAAAATAATATGTGGTTCGCTCTACTTTTAGTTAAAATTCCTGTATTTATTGCGGATATCGTTGTTGGTCTCCTTATATATAAATTAGTTCTAGATTGGAAAAAAATTGAGACTAAAGCATTGACGGCAAGTGCATTTTATTTCCTACATCCAGCCGTTATATTTACAGTGTCTGTATGGGGTCAGATAGACTCGATTATTATATGTTTAACAATGTTAAGTATCTTACTGATTGTAAAAAATAAAACTTTTGCAGGACTAATGTTGTTCACTATAAGTAGTTTAGTCAAACTACAAACATTTGCCCTATTGCCATTCATGATTTTTTGGTTATTAACCAGAGTTTCACCGAAAAAATTAGTTTTATACATGTTTAGTTGCGCGTTACTTGTAATACTTCTATCATTACCGCTTCTATTACCTAAAGGCATACATTGGACTCTTTCTTATTATTATAGTTTACCCAACCAATATCCATATACATCCGTGTATTCCTATAGTTTATGGGCTTTATTCGGATTTATGCAATCTGATGGAATAAAACTATTTGGAATACCTTATAAATATGTGGGAATTGGTCTTTTCTGGATTATCAGTTTTATGATTCTATTACCAATGCAAAAACGAAAATTACATTTTAATTTAATTTTTTTTGCTATATTTTTATTATGGTTTAATTTTGCTTTTTTTTCAACCCGGATGCATAGTCGCTACTTGATTTATTCATTAGGTTTTATATCAATTTTCTTCCCTCGATTTTCAAAATTAGGAATTGGACTCTCAATCCTTATGCTTCTTAATTTATTACTACCTCTGAATAATCCCCAATACGTGTATGTGAATCAGATATTAAAAAAACAATTAATCGTCCAGATTTTTGTTTTATACGCACTCGCTTTATTTGTCTGGAGCATGAAGATTTATTACCAAATGATCAATGCAAAGCAAAAACATGAATAAAAAAATTATTTATTACCTGGGAGTAATACTAATTGTACACGTTTGGTTATCGTATGAGGTAAGTTTTACTGCGTGGCCTGAAATGATAACTTATCCCTGGTTGATGGAAAAAGGATTTCTACTTTATACCGACGTAATACTACCTTACTTACCATTATTACCCTGGACTTTATTTATTTTTTTCAAGGTATTTGGATTTTCTATAAACAATTTGCATCTTTTTACGATCATATGGTTGGGAATGATAGATATTTTCATATTTATGATAATCATGAAAAAAAATGGTATTTATCCGGCAATAATCGGTACACTTTTCTTTATCATAACCCAATTTTTATTAGAAGGAAATGGATTATGGTTCGATGAATTTGGGATACTATTTATTTTAATAGCATATTTTCTAGTTGAATTTACGAAGGTGTTTAAGGGTAAATATTTTTTGATGGGTGCACTCATTGGCCTGGCTTTTTTAGTAAAACAAACATACATCCTATTCTTAATTCCTCTATTAAAAAACTATTTTCCTCATTATAAAAAAATAATATCTATAATTATTGCGGCATTTATCCCATTAGGTGTAGTAATGACCTATTTTTGTATTAATCGACAGTGTCAAGAGTTTATGTATTGGAGCATATGGCATCCATTATTTGTGCATTCGCGAATCCCGGGTTTTATGTTACCGCCAAATCGGCGTGAGATTATACTTACTTTGCTGCTGTTTTTACCTTACCTCGTAATTTTTTTTAATAAACACACACGACTTTGGATAATGGGACTTATATTGTCGTCGTTTCTTATACTTCCACGATTTGCATATTTTCATTTGATTCCGGCATTAACGTTCGTGAGCATATTATTACCTGAAATTTTAAAAATCAAAAAAATTAAAATGTTAACAGTGATGTATCTGCTACTGTTTTTCAGTTTAAGCGCATTTTTTATTATAAAATCATGGCAGAAACCAGTGCGCTTTTTTGATCCTGAAGTTTTGAAAGATAGGAATCGATTAGCTGAATCGCTTCCAACAAATAGTACTATTTATTTTTATAATATACCGGCACATTATTTCGTCATGACACCTTTTACTCCTATTAAGCCATGGGCAGATACGTTTCCGTGGTATCTGGAAGTGTCTGGCGTCCAAGAGCAAATAATTCAGTCATTACACGATACTCAATATGTGGTACATACACCTTTTCAGAACGAGGGAGATTTTATTCCCGGCACTTATAAACCGAAGCTGATAAATAAATATTTTCAGGAACATTTTTCACTGCAATCAATGATTACTCCTCAGTTACTCCTATTTAAGCGAGTATACTAACTGTTAACATGTTACAATTTAAACTGTGAAAATCGCTTTTTTGTCGTTTTATAATGGCCGAGTAGATAGAGGAGTGGAAGTCGCTACACGGGTTTTGGCTAAAGGTTTATCGCCACTATTCGATGTAACATTATTCCAAGCTGGGATTAATCAAATGTACGATGTAAAAACTGTCGTATTAAATTCGCAGAAAAATTGGCCTGAGGATTCAAGTAATTCATTCTTAAGAATAATATACCTTGATTATTACAGTATAAAGATTTTGTGGTTTACACTACTTTTCCTGCCCTATTTTATAAAAGAACGGTATGATGTAGTTGTGCCGACTAATGGAGGATGGCAAAGTGTCATACTGAGGCTCGTGACATGGCTTTACCATAAAAAATTACTTGTGCAGGGAAACGCTGGAATAGGAAGGGATGACTGGTGGCAATTAGCATGGAAGCCTGACGAATTTATTGCGATCTCACCTCAGGGTTATAAATGGGCTAAAAAAGTGAGCGCGTCAACCAAGATCCGATATATTCCCTTTGGTGTGTCAGTCGGGCAAATTCTAACTGCCAAACCTGCACATGTTGCGTTAAACAAACCTATTGTTCTATGTGTGTCAGCATTACTTCCCTACAAAAGAATTGACCTACTTATTCGAGCTGTTTCATTACTGCCGGATGTAAGTTTACTGATTATCGGATTCGGACCAGACGAAAAACGCATAAGAGATCTAGGTGAAAAAATGCTTGGTAAACGAATTAATCTCTTGACTGAAGTAAAACATAACCAATTATTTTCTTTTTACAAGTCAGCTGATGTATTTTCGCTTCCCAGCGCATCAACAGAGGCGCTCGGAATAGTGTATTTGGAAGCTATGGCAGCGGGTTTACCTATAGTAGCACCTGATGACTATCATAGAAGGTCACTTTTGAAAGATATAGGTATATATGTGGATCCGACTGATGCACCGGAGTATGCGCGCGGAATAAAGAAAGCCTTAGAAGTTAGCGATAAAAATAGAATTATTGAATTCGCAAAACAGTTTGACTGGGACAAAATCATTCAGACATACGCAGAAGTAATAAGTTCAATGTAGTCTATGAAATGTAGTGTAATCATACCAGTTTATAACGAGGCATCCGTAATTCTCGATTGTTTACAGTCACTCATTAAACAAACGGTCAAAGCTGAAATTGTAGTAGTGGATGACGGGTCAACTGATCAAACATCCTTACTTATTAACCAAATTGAAAGATATCTTCCGCTGAAATATCTAACACAAAAGCACCGTGGTCCCGGGGCCGCTAGAAATTTAGGTGTAATAAATGCGATGGGTAACATACTGGTATTTGTTGATGCCGATATGACTTTTGCTCCTGATTTCATTGAAGATCTTATTGCACCAATAATTCAAAGTAATACTAAAGGGACTTTTACCACCGAAGAGTTCGTTTCAAATTGGGGAAATATATGGGCGCGATGTTGGAATTTTAATAATAATTTATCCGGTAAAAAACGACTTCCTGATAATTATCCTAATACTGCACCGGTTTTTAGAGCGATACTCAAAAGTGAATTTATAAAGGTTCAGGGATTTGATGAAGAGTCGGGTTGGATTGATGATTGGACGCTTTCGACGAAACTAGGATATAACTCTGTAGCAACAAAGGCTATTTGTTATCATAAGAATCCTGATAATTTACACGAGGTTTTCAATCAGGCTATATGGATTGGTAAAAATGAAAATATATCGGGAGATTTAGTGAAAATTATTACAAATGTTCTGCGGTATAATCCAGCAGCAAGTGTAATGGCCGGGGTGATAAAAATGATACGGTTTAAAGCGCCTGCTTTCGTAATTTTTAAAATTATATATGATCTCGGAATTTTGGTTGGGATATTAAAAAGTTTTACGGGAATACGATATAGATAATGATACTGATTATTTTAGCAAGTTTTATTATTCGGATGGTAAGAATTGATCAATCTCTTTGGCTTGATGAGGCTGCTCAAGCTATTGAGTCTGCGCGTCCTCTGTCTCAGCAACTTGATATTTCCGGAGATTTTTGGCCACCACTTTATCATATTCTTCTTCATTTTTGGATCAGCTTTGGCAGATCTGAAGAATGGTTGCGCCTACTTTCTGTGATATTTGGGGTCGTCACCGTTTATGTCACCTATTTATTTGCTAAGAAAATAACTAGCCATAAAACTGCTCTATTTGCAGTGATTTTATTGGGTAGTTCACCATTTCATGTGTGGTATTCACAGGAAATTCGACCTTATGCGCTGTCTGCTTTATTGGGCCTTTTCGCTACCTATTTTCTATTTAATAAAAAGTGGCTCATATACGCTTTTATTAGCTGTGCATTTCTTTATACAATTTATCTAGCCCCTTTTTTGCTTTTTGCTCATGGAATATGTATTTATATTTTTGAAAAAAAACACTTTTCTCAATGGTTAATTACTGTGAGTCTTGCGGTCGTATTTTTCCTTCCATGGTTACCACAATATTATAATCAAATATCAATTGGTAGGGGATTGACTGTCACCTTACCGGGTTGGAGTGAGGTAGTAAGCACTCCACTTCTCAAGGTAGTTCCTTTGGTTTTCTTAAAATTTTTGATTGGGAGAATTTCTTTTGATAATAAATTTCTTTACGGAGTGGTAGGACTTCTGCTTTTTTTATTCATCGCACACATCTCATATCAAGCTTTTCAAAAAAACAAAAGATTATTCGGTATAATATCTTTATTTATTGGAGTGCCATTCATTGCGGCATTTTTAGTAAGTATTTGGTTGCCAATATTGGCTCCACAGAGATTACTTTTTACATTACCATTTTTTTATATTCTCATTTCTTTAGGAGTAATGACCCAGAAAAAGCACCGAGTATTTTTAGTAGGGTTCTTATTAGTGATACATAGTTACAGCTTATACTTGTATTGGACCCAGCCGCGTTTTCAGCGCGAGCAATGGCGTCAGTCTATTCATTATGTGGAAAATAATAGAACATCATCCTCGCTTGCACTTTTCGCATTTCCTGATGCTTTTGCACCATGGCAATGGTATACCAAAAATATGGTCAAGAGTGTTGGTGTAGCGCCTACGTTTGTTATTGATCCTATGGAGCTTAAAAAATTTGATCCGGTGATCTCTCGCGCAGATCGTCTATTTGTTTATCATTATCTTATGGATCTGACTGATCCATATAAATATCTTCCTCGGTACCTGCGTTCCCTGGGATTTATTGAGGTTAAAACACGTGATTTTCCTGGAGTTGGCTTTATCACTATCTATGAAAAAGCTGTTGCATACTATTGAGAAATTGTTGGGAATCTACCGCTGGCACCCGACAATCGCCCTTCGTTATCTGCCTATTGTTGATGAAATTAAGTCATTATCTCTTGAGAATTCTGATATTTTGGAGGTTGGTTCAGGAGGGTTGGGGATTACACCTTACATAAGAAAAAAAGTTATTGGCATTGATGTAGAATTTTCTCCTCCAATTCACGAGAATTTAATACCTGTAAAAGCTTCAGCGATACGTATACCGTTTAAGGATGATGCATTTGACGTAGTGATTTCAATAGACATGCTCGAACATATTGAGGAAAATTACCGCAGGCAAGCAATATTCGAACTACTTAGAGTAACCAGGAAACTATTATGCATCGCAGTTCCTTGCGGGCAGCTATCTCAAAAACAGGATAGTGAATTAGCTTCTGTATATAAAAAACTACTTAAAAAAGAATTTAATTTTTTTGCAGAACATGAAACATTAGGTCTGCCGGATAAAGACTGGATAGTCAGTGTAATACATGAAGAAAGCCAAAAACTACAAAAGCAGATTAAACTTAAAACCAACGGGTTTTTAAACTTGGGTTTGCGGTATTTTTTGATGCGGGGGTGGATATCAAACAATCCATTCGTAAATGTTATTTTCCGGAAAGTTTTACTTATTTTTATACCCTTAATGAGACGATATAATCACGAACCCACTTATCGGCAGCATTTTTTTGTTACAATAGGATGATGTTTAGGAAATTAATCGTCCACGGTTTGGCGTTGAGCACTTCAAAAACTGCACAAAATCTTTACTGGGTTTTTGCCGGAAATGGATTTCTCATTGTGCTTACTTTCTTTGCCACCATTCTTGTAGCTAATTCTGTTTCTAAAGCTGATAATGGGATTTTTTTAGCCCTTTTGACGCTAGCAAATCTTTTGTCCGAATTAGGCGAGGCAGGTCTTGGATCATCGTTGTCAAGTTTCATCCCCGGGTTGTTACTCATACCAAGCAGTCAAAATCAACGTGAGGCTAGAACATACTTATCTACCGCATTTAAACTGGAGGTATTTATAAGTTTAATTCTCGGGTTTGGCGTACTCGTTCTTTCATTTCCATTATCACGTTGGATTTTTGCTGGTACAAACCCAGTACATGTAATCTTTACAGGGTTAATTACTTCCGTACTCGTGCTGTTTGGTTTTTCCAATTTCGCTCTTTCTGCATATAAAAAATTCCGGGAAGTAGCGATGATGAATATATTTTACAGTGTAATACGATTAGTGTTGTTGGTATTATTCGCTTTTCTATTCAAACTTTCAGTGCTTTCCATCCTTATAATCTATCTTCTATCATTTGGCTTTGGATGGATTATTTCCATAATGCTAATTAATAAACAATTTATATTTGAAAAAGCTTCAAAAGCACATGCTTTGAAACTTATTAAATTTTCAAGTTTACTTGCGATCCAAAAAATCTTTATATCTATATCGAGCCGGTTAGATCTTCTAATGCTCGTGCCACTCTCAAGTGCAGTAGAAGCAGGAATATATGGTATAGCACAACGTTTTGTACTTATTTATCCCGTAATTATTGGAAGTTTGGGCCAAGTTTTGGCGCCTCAGTTTGCTGAATTTGCAAAAGGTCATCAGGCAATGCAATTTTTTAAAAAAACTGGAATAGTGATCACGCTGCTACTTATTTCAGAGCTTTTATTTTATATATTTGCAGAACCTTTAATGTCTCTATTAGTACCAAAATATCAGGAATCAATTCCAGTGTTTCGAGGTTTACTAATCGCCATTACTGGATTTATTATTGCGACACCTTTTACTTCATTTCTGATATACACTCTAAAAAAAACGCACGTTACTACTTTTGCCTCGTTTATACAACTGTTCATAATATTTTTATTTAATATCTATTTCATACCGAAATATGGAAGATTTGCTCCAGCCATAGGAATTGGAATAGGAAATGTAGTCAGTTGTTTGATTGTAATTGGTGCGAGTGTGTATTACTTAGGTAAAGAATCATGAGAGTTGCGATTGATATATCACAAATTGCTTATACAGGTACTGGAATAGAAACTTATACTCGACAGTTAGTAATATCACTCATGCGTACACATCCAGAGGTTAATCTGATATTATTTGGATTCTCTTTGCGTCAGCATAAAAAATTAACAGATTTTTTAGACCTATTATCAAATGATTTTGTTAGAGAATCAGCGAAAATATTTTGGCTGCCATCAACAGTTCTCTCATTACTGTGGAACCGTGTACATCGAATTCCAATTGAAACTTTCATCAATCATGTGGATTTGGTTCATACCTCCGATTGGACTGAACCACCAAGTCATATGCCAAAGGTTACTACTATTCATGATCTCATGATTTTTAAGTATCCAGAAAATTTTCCCTCAGCAATTATTGATAATCATAAGGCGAAATTATTTTGGGTGAAAAAAGAAAGTAAACTCGTGATTGCGGATTCAGAAAGCACAAAACGAGATATAATTGAATATTTGCAGATTCCCGAAAGTAAAATTAGGGTCATATATCTTGGTGTGGATGCTCAATTCTTTCCTCAAACTTCTGAATCAGTCCTCAGGATAAAAAAACGATATGGGATAAGGAAAGATTATTTATTATGCGTTGGGACTCAAGAACCTAGAAAAAATTTATTTCGTATAGCTCAAGCGTTTAAACAATTAAACAGTCATGCTATAGAATTAATAATAGTGGGTAATCCAGGTTGGGGTAATCCTATTAGAGGTAATGAAAATATTAAAGTAGTTGGATATGTAGAGAACAAAGATTTAGTTTCGCTATACTCGGGAGCAATCGCTTTTATATATCCTTCTTTATATGAAGGTTTCGGTTTACCGCTGCTTGAAGCTATGGCATCAGGGACTCCGGTATTAACTTCAAATCGTGGTAGTTTAGCAGAAATTGCTGGGAATTTTGCGCATACTATTAATCCAGATCAGACTGAGGATCTGGCCAGCGGAATAAAGTTTTTGGTCGATATGCCCGAATCAAGAAGAAAAGAAATGATACAAAAGGGAGTACATCATGCTCGGACTTTCACGTGGGAAAAGACTGCTGAGCAATTATATCATGTATATCAAGAAATAGTAGAAGGGCTATAATGTACATAGGAATCGATGCATATGAAGCGAATACTCAGAAACGAGTAGGTATTGGTCAATATGCATATCAGCTATTAGTGGAACTGTATCAGACAGATAATAAAAATTCCTACAGATTATTTTTACCTGATAAGCCTCTTTCTGATTTGCCACCGTCCAGATCCAATTGGAGTTACATAGTTGGAACACCCGGAAAATTCTGGACAATTCACCAATTACCACAACTTCTTAAAAATACTCCAGTTGATCTATTTTTTTCTCTTACGCATTATATTCCATGGTTTACAAATATACCTAAAATCTTTTCGATAATGGATCTATCATATATTCATTATCCCTGGATGTTTAATATAAAGGATTATTTTCAATTACGATATATGACTCACCATTCGGTGATGCATGCACAGAAAATTGTTACCATTTCCCAATTTTGTAAAAGTGAAATAATCAAATTCTATTCATTTCCAGAAAACGATATAATCGTAATTTACCCCGGGTTATCGAAACTACCAAATTTGTCACCACACGAAATGAGAGTTTTTTTTGATAAATATGATATTTCGAAAAAATATATCTTATTTGTGGGAACAATTCAGCCGCGGAAAAATATTGTCAGATTAATTGAAGCATACAATAAACTTAATAAAGATATTCAATTAGTAGTAGTTGGAAAATTGGGCTGGAAATATAAGCCAATTCTGAATGCAATGAATACTAGTTCTAAAAGAGATCAAATATTGATTTTGGATTACGTCAGTTCTCCGCAGCTGCGATTATTATATGAACATGCTGAGTGTTTCGTATTGCCGTCGCTATATGAAGGATTTGGAATTCCTGTCCTTGAGGCGATTCAGTATGGATGTCCAATAGTTGTATCAAAACGTTCTAGTTTACCTGAAGTAGCGGGTGAAGCAGGAATCTATATCGATCCTGAAAATAGCGACGATATTGCGCATGGGCTTGAGATTGCTTTACAATTAAATCCGGAGGAAAAAAATGTGCTGATCAAAAAGGGGCGTGAGCATATAAAAAAATTTAGTTGGAAGTTAAATGGTAATCAATTACTTAATTTGTTTAATACTTTTGTATATTAATAGTTTTAAAGGTTTATGAAAGATCGTATGGGACGAGACTTGACGACACAGGAAGTCATTCAAAAAGTTATCCAAAGGATAAAATGGATACTTTTAGATATTGAACTTATGTTTTTAACGATAACTGGTTATATACCCATTCATACTATTCGGAAAATTATTTACCGATTAGCAGGTGTGCGGATAGGTAAAGGATCAACATTACATATGTGGGCAAGATTTTATAATCCTCGTAATATTACCATTGGTGAAGGATCAATAATCGGAGATCATGCGATGCTTGATGGAAGAGAAGAAATAAAGATCGGTAGTCATGTCGATATTACATCATGGGTAATGATTTATAACGGAAAGCATGATTATGACAGCGAGGATTTTCACTCAGTATTTGCTCCAGTGAAAATTGAAGATTATGTGTTTATCGGCCCACGAGTCATCATACTTCCCGGCATAACTGTGGGGAAAGGGGCAATTATTGGTGCAGGTGCGGTGGTTACAAATAATGTGGAAGCTTATACCATTGTAGGCGGAGTTCCAGCAAAGACCATTGGTATACGAAAAGTAAAAGATCTTCATTACCGACTAGGGTGGGCACGATTATTCCAATAAGTAAATAGAGTAATTTATCTGCTCAAATGAAGCTAAACAAGAGTGATTATAAAGCCTATATTAATTTTCATTGTACAACTTTGACCGTCAATCCGTGGTATAATACCGTACTTAAATGGTGATGGGGTTAAAAAAAATTCTTGAATGGACTGATACCAATCTCCTGTTCGTTTTGACAGGATTTTTACTTGCTTTTATCCCTCTTTATCCTAAATTACCTCTTTTTGATGTGATTCCAGGCTACATAGTCAGAGTCAGATTAGAAGACTTTTTAGTTTTATTAGTAATGGTAATCTGGATTATTCAGATGGTGCGTAAAAAAGCCTCATTTGGACCAAATCCATTAAGTATACCGATACTAACGTATCTCCTAATCGGTTTCTTGTCTACATTATCGGCGATTTTTATTACTAAAACGGTTCCGTACGACGTGTTTCATATTGGAAAACTCTACCTTCATTTTTTCAGAAGAATAGAATATTTCTCTTTATTTTTCATTTTTTTCACTGCTGTCAAAACGAGAAGACAGTTAAAGATTTATCTGTTAATCATCGTTTTAACCGTAATTTCTGTTTCGTTGTATGGGTATGGTCAAAAATATTTATACTGGCCAGCTTTTTCAACTATGAATAGAGAGTATGCAAAAGGTTGGGCGCTTTATTTAACACAACATGCGCGTGTCATATCCACCTTTGGAGGACATTATGATTTAGCAGCATTTGTAATGATAGTTTTAATTTTATTATGGTCGATTTTGTATGGGTTAAAAAACGTGTATGCCAAAATCGGAGTCCTATTAGGAATAGCTACTTCATTTTGGTTACTGATTCTAACTGCTTCAAGAACTTCCTTCATTGCCTATATGGTAGGAATTACTCTACTTTTTTTCCTATGGACGCTACGTAAAGGATTAAAATGGGCGCTTATTCGTTGGGGTATAGCGGTATTTTTAAGTATGACCATTATGCTCACACTTGGGGATTTATCTGAGCGATTCACCAAATTATTAAAAATTGAAGCTCGTCTGAGTGGTATTAAATCATTATTATTTAAACCTCTCGGAAAACCACCAAGTGGCAACCAAGTCGTGTTTTTGGAAAATAATATTGAAGCAGTTACATCTAAAAGTGATTTTCCACCGCTTCCTGTAAGACCAGGTGATGTGATTGAAGATTTTCCAGATGGCATAGAAGCATCAAAAACTGCATCAGGATCAATTACCTTTACTGAGCGTCCACGAACTTATTCTAAAACTGCATTAGTATATGATCTTTCTACAGGAATTCGATTGGATGCTCTTTGGCCAAGAGCTATTGAAGGATTTAAAAGAAATCCGATATTGGGCTCAGGATATTCAACACTCACAAAGATACAAATACAAGAATTTACCGAAGCTGAATCCACTGACAACGATTACCTGCGGGCTTTAGGCGAGACCGGTTTACTTGGTTTTTTTGCTTTTGGATGGATCTTGTTTACTATTATAATTACGATCTGGAAAAAAAGCCCTTATATTGAAGATAGCGCACTTTATTCTATCTTAGTTGGATTACTAGCCATAATAATTGGGTTATTGGTAAACGCAATATATATTGATGTTTTTGAGGCATCAAAAGTAGCATTTTTCTTTTGGGCACTAACGGGTATAATCCTGGGAGGATTAAAACTAGTTAAGGAGAATGTTAATATTCGTAGGCACAATTCTCTAGGTATTTCAGATTTAGGACTAATCATCTTTTCAAAATTTATCCAATTAATTAAACTAGAAAAAACATATATCATATTATTAGTACTTTTAGCTTTTGTTTTACGTAACTATAATATTAATGAACCACTTGCAGACTGGCACTCATGGCGGCAAGCAGATACTTCTGCCGTTACAAGAAATTATGTTAGATATGGAATTGATCCGCTCTTTCCTCGTTATGATGACGTCTCATCCTTACAATCTGGTAGACCTAATCCTCAGGGGTACCGATTTGTTGAATTCCCGATATACAATATTTTGTCAGTTATAAGCGATAATTTTTTTCCCAATTCAGTTGAATATGCAGGTAGATTAACTTCAGTTATCGCATCTTTAGGTACACTCATATTGCTATTTAAACTTACACGTAAATACTATTCATTTAAAGTGGCTTTTCTAACCGGCTTTTTTTTCGCCGTTCTCCCGTACAATATATATTGGTCACGAGTCATACTTCCTGAACCAACATTAGTTTTTTTCACGACAGCCTTACTTTATTGGTTTGACTCATGGCTTGATACAAATAAACATCGCTATTTAATCATCGCTTCAATAATGGGCGCATTCGCTTTGCTAATTAAATTTACAACCCTTTTTTTTATAGTACCTATACTTTATATGTGCTGGAAGAAGTGGGGTATAGGATTATTTAGCAAATTATCATTGTATATTTTCGCTATTGCCATAATTACCCCATTTATTCTGTGGCGATTACATATTTCCCAATTTCCTGAAGGGATTCCAGCTTTTATGTGGTTATTTAATGGAAATAATATTCGGTTTAAGGGGGCATTTTTTTGGTGGCTATTTGCAGAAAGGATTGATAAACTAATTTTAGGTGGATGGGGGGTAGTGCTCTTGGTATTGGGATTAGTTAGAAAATCGAGTTCTTTTAACTCACCGAGTAAATTAGGCTTTCCAACTGACTCAAAACAAAACCTATTTTATTATTGGTTACTTGGACTACTTCTCTATTTAGTTATATTCGCGACAGGAAATGTACAGCATGATTATTATCAAATTATTCTTGTTCCAATCATATCATTTTTTCTTGCTTTAGGTGCGGATCTCTTGTTAACGAATAATTCTCTTGTATCGAGTGCTGTATCGCGAATCGTTTTTTTCGTAATAGTACTATTTATGCTTATGTTTGGATGGTATCAAGTTAGAGATTTTTATAACATAAATCATCCAGAAATTATTGAAGCAGGAGCAGAGTTTAACAAATTAGTAGATAATGATCGTGTGAAAGTGATTGCTCCCTATGGTGGAGATACTGCATTTTTGTATCAAACAAATCGTATGGGATGGCCGATTATGGAAGGATCAATCGACGATATGATTGCCAAGGGGGCACATTATTATATCAGTGTCAAGTCAGACGACTTGACAAATGAATTAGATGCAATTGCCAGTGAGGGGACAGATGTGAAACACCAATTTAAACTAATTAAGAAGACAAATTCATATATAATTATCCAACTGGTACCGGACAAATTACTACCCAAAAAATAATATGAAAGTCCTCATGTTAACGCCCTACTTACCCTATCCACTTATCTCAGGTGGTCAAATCAGATCCTATAATTTATTAAAAAATTTAGCTTTTAAACATAATATTACTTTAGTAGCGCTTATTAAAAATGAAGTAGAAAAACAATATATCTCACATATTCAAGAATTCTGTGAAAAAGTAATTGTGGCGAAGCGTCCAGAGAAACCTTGGACTTTTTTGAATATTATTAAAACCGGTTTGGGATTCTATCCTTTTCTAGTGGTTAGAAATTTTTCAAAAGACGCGAAGAATGCAGTGATCAATGAACTTAACACAGATAAATTTGATTTAATACATGCTGAAACGTTTTATGTCATGCCGCATATTCCCAATACAAGTATACCTATACTTCTGGTAGAGCAAACCATAGAGTATTTAGTTTATCAACATTTTGTTGATACGATGAAAAGTATTCCACTGAGATTCATTTTCTCACTAGACGTATTCAAAATTCGTTTTTGGGAAGAATTTTTTTGGAAACGGGCGGCTCGGATTGTCGCTATGTCGAAAGCTGATAAGCATGTTATGACTGTACATCTTAAGGATCTTCATGTTTCAATAGTTCCAAATGGTGTGGATATTACATTTTTCAAATATCGGAAAAAGTATGTTTCAAAAAACCCAAAAATTCTATTTGTTGGTAATTTCAAATGGTTACAAAACAGAGAAGCTGTAAATGTATTAGTAAACGAAATCTGGCCTATCATATCATCTAAAATATTAAATGCAGAGTTGTGGATAGTCGGTAAATTTCCCACGAATGAAATTCTTTCAATGCAGAATGACCGGATTAAAATTTCTGATAATATTCATGATATTCGTTTTGCATACCATACTTCTGATGTATTACTCGCTCCTATTTATGGTCCAGGTGGGACACGATATAAAATACTTGAGGCAATGGCATCAGGTATTCCCGTAGTGACAACTCCACAAGGAATTGAAGGACTCGATGTGCGGGACGAAAAAGAAGCGATAATCCGTAACAACGTTACAGACTTAGCACGTGCCACCATAAAACTTTTAACTAATGATTCTCTTTACCAAATGATATCTATTAACTCAAATGAGTTTGTACGCAACACGTACAATTGGGCAATTATTGCTCAAGCTCTGGACGAGATTTATAACGAGGTGGCATATGACAAAAAAAATTGATTTGTCTATAGTTATCGTCTCTCATAATACACGATTACTCCTCAAACGATGTTTAGATACCATGTATTCCAGCTTGTCTAGAGCTCCTTTTACCTATGAAGTAATCGTTGTTGAAAATAATTCGACTGATGGCACCTTAAAAATGCTCAAATCTTATAAATCAGTAAAAATTATCCTCAACCCCTCAAATTATGGGTATGGGAAAGCAAATAATCAAGGGATCATGTCTGCAAGAGGCGAAGTGATATTACTTTTAAATTCAGATATTGAAGTACTGAATAATGCAATAGGAGTATTATTTGCATTTTTTTTGGCACAACCGCAAAATTCTTTCGTAGGAGGGAAATTATTTAATTTAGATTTGACACCACAACCATCATGCGGACCGGCATATTCGTTAAAGAATATTTTTGTTGCCTTATTTTTAAAGGGTGATTTTAGAGGTAATACAAGATATTCACCAGACACTACGACTGAAGTTGACTGGATTATGGGGTCTTGCATGATGTTTCATAAATCAATAACAAAGGAAGTGGGTTATTTTGATGAAAACATTTTTATGTATATGGACGAAATAGATTTACAGTATAGAGCCAAAAAATTGGGATATAGAATAATTTTTTACCCCGAAGCCAAATTTATACATGTTGGATCTGGAAGTAGTAAAGGGCGTGAACTTCCTATCTTAAATGTTTTTCGCGGTTTTATTTATTTTTATAAAAAACATTATAATATAGTACATAATCTTATTTTAAGAGTACTATTAATACTCAAATCAAGTATAGCAATCGTGTTTTTTTCCATATTGAATAATAAATATAATCGAACTATGTATTTAAAAGCTTTAAAAATAGCGTTATCTACGTGAAAATTGAAGTTTCTATCATTATTCTTAATTATAACTCTCAGGATGTTATCCTGAATTGTCTTACTTCAATTCAGAAACATTATAGATCAAAGTTGAAAGATACTTATGAAATTATTGTGGTTGATAATCATTCGAGCGATAATTCGGTTAAAAATATAAAAGCATTATATCCAGGTGTATTAATTATTGAGAATGATTCGAATGTAGGATTTTCTAAGGGCAATAACCAAGGAGTTAAAAAAGCCCATGGAAAATATGTATTGTTTTTAAATCCCGATACGCTATTTACTGAAAATGCTCTCGGTCCACTCGTGACATTTATGGATAACCACAAAGACGTTGGAGTAGCTACTTGCAAAGTTGTATTACAAAATGGGAAGATTGATGACGCATGTCACCGAGGCTTTCCCACTCCTTGGAGAGCATTGACCCATTTTACAGGTTTAGGTGTTATTTTTCCGAATTCTATGCTTTTTAACGGATACCATCTCGCATATAAAAGTATTCGAATACCCCATGAGATAGATGCATGCGCTGGTGCTTTTCTCCTTATTAGGTCAAGTATTGGTAGAAGGTTGCGTTGGCTTGACGAAGATTATTATTGGTATGGTGAAGATTTAGACCTGTGTTACCGCGTAAAACAATTAGGATACAAAGTGATGTTTCTCCCTCAATATAAAATCCAGCATATAAAAGGAATATCGAGCGGGATAAAAAAACATTCAAAAAAATTTTCAATAGCCTCAAAACAAACACAGATCACCGCAACCAAATCTCGGTTTGAAGTGATGAGATTATTTTATAATAAACATTACTTAAATTATTATCCTAATTGGTTAACAAAATTAGTATTTCTTGGGATTGATATGAAAGAACAGCTAACTCGGTGGAAATTATGAGAATTGGTATCGATGCACGATTATGGAATGAAACTGGTGTGGGGAGGTACATCAGAGCATTAGTAAAATATTTACAAAAAATTGATGATAAAAATGAATATATACTGTTTGTTAAAAAAAATGAATATGATTCTTTACAATTGACAAATGCTCGATGGCGGCTGTTGCTTGCAGATATAAACTGGCATACACTTTCCGAACAATTTGATATACCAAAATTATATATGCAAGCCCACCTAGACCTGGTGCATATCCCTTATTTTTCTGTTCCTTATTTTATTTCAAATTCTTTTATTGTCACCATTCATGATTTGACAATATCCAATTTTGCCACAGGAAAAGCGACTACCAAACCATGGCCTATATATTTATTAAAAAGACTAGGATATCAGTTTGTACTTTCACATGCACTTTCTAAAGCCAAGCTCATCATCACTGTGTCACAAACAGTCAAAAATCAGATTCTTGATACTTATCCGGTAAAGGCGGATAAAATACATGTCACCTATGAGGCGGGAGAACTGGAATATAATTCAAAAGGCAATACTCGTGTTCCTAAAAAATACATCCTGTACGTCGGTAATGCACATCCACATAAAAATTTAGAACGATTACTGGGTGCATTTAATACATTAGCTCACATTAATAAAGATTTAAAATTGGTGCTTATTGGAAAACACGATTATTTCTACCAGAGACTCATGAAAAAAATCTCGGACAGGAAGTTACCAGGTGTAATATTTGTAGGCACAGTTAATAATGGTGAATTGAATATTTGGTATAAACATGCTTTGTGTCTTGTATTTCCTTCTCTATCAGAAGGATTTGGCATCCCAGGACTTGAGGCAATGGGTTGTGGATGTCCAGTGGTTGCCTCTGATCTACCAATCTTTCATGAAATATATCATGACGCGGCACTTTATTTTGATCCGGGAGACACTCTTGATATTTCAAATTCTATTCAATCACTGATCGTTGATCAAAAAAAACGCTCAGCCTTAATCAGTAAGGGTAAGCAAATCTTCAAGCTGTACAGTTGGGAAAAAATGGCGAGAGAAACTAATATTTTATATGAAAGTAGCACTCGTTTATGATCACGTTAATAAAATAGGAGGAGCTGAAAGAATTTTAATATTGCTTCATGAAATTTATCCCGAAGCTCCTCTTTATACCGCTGTATATAATAAAAGCGATGCCCAGTGGGCCTCTGTATTTAAAGTTACACCCTCCTTCATGCAGTATTTACCCTTTGCAAAATCTAATCATGAGTTTTACCCTTGTTTGCCAATTTTTGCGTTTGAACATTTCCGTTTTGATTCATACGACGTGATAATATCGGTAACATCTGCTGAAGCAAAATGTATTATTACTTCGCCAAATACACTCCATATATGCTATTTACTGACCCCCACTAGATTTATTTGGACTCATTTTACTGATTATTTTAAAAATCCATATCTCAAAACTCTCGGATTACCTTTTGTCTCGGCGATGCGTATATGGGATCAATTCGTCTCTCGGCGTCCAGATAAGTATGTAGCCATTTCTCAAACAGTAGCCAAACGCATTGAAAAATACTATAATATTTCCCCGCTAATAGTTTATCCCGGCGTAGATGCTGATAGTTATCGGCCTCTGAACATGCAAAAAAAATCAGGTAAATACTTTCTGATCGTTTCACGTTTAGTTTCGTACAAGCGGATTGATATTGCCATAGAAGCATGTAATGCACTACAAATCCCGTTGGTTATTATAGGTAAAGGGAAGGATTATAATGCTTTGCACTCTAGAGCTGGTAGGACAATCTTATTTGTTCATAGCTTGACCGATGATGAGCTTATTTCGTATTATCAAAATTGTCGTGCATTGATTTTTCCGCAGGAGGAAGATTTCGGTTTAACCGCAGTTGAAGCACTAGCCTGTGGAAAACCGGTAATCGCATTTCGGAGCGGGGGAGCACTGGAAATAATATCCGAGGGGCTTACGGGAGAATTTTTTTCCCCTCAGACAGCGGAGGCGTTAATAGAAGTTTTGAAACATTTTGATGAAAAAAAATACGCTGCGTCAGCATGCCGGAATCGTTCACTACGATTTTCAAAAAACCTATTTGTCAAGGAATTTTCGCAGCTGGTGAAGGAAGAATGGAATCGATTTAAAGATTCCTTATATATATGAAAACTGTTATTTTTGCGGGTGGGGTAGGCACCAGATTATGGCCACTGTCTCGCAAACATTCTCCGA
Organism: uncultured Gammaproteobacteria bacterium; assembly: GCA_964412165.1. Classification (GTDB taxonomy): domain Bacteria; phylum Patescibacteriota; class Microgenomatia; order UBA10105; family UBA10105; genus CAYPMW01. The sequence goes on from CAYPMW010000001.1 coordinate 39,323, forward strand.
AGCAATTTGAAAAAATCATCGGTGATAAATCAACACTGCAGCTTGCTGCACACCGACTTCAACCAGATTTCAATTGGTCAGATATATATGTTTCAACTGGTATTTCCTATATCAATATCGTAAAAACGCAACTTCCTCAGATTCCTCCGGGTAATATTATTGGGGAGCCGAAAATGCGTGATGTGGGACCGGCGGTAGGGCTGATGACCTCGATTCTAGCAAAAGAATCACCCTATGAGCCTATGTTGATTTTATGGAGCGATCATCTCGTAAAAAATGAAGAACTTTTTCGAAAAATACTGTCTGTAGCTGGTAATTTTATTAAAAAGGATTATGAAAAAATAATTTTTATTTCACAAAGACCGCGGTTTGCGAGTGAAAATCTGGGATGGATTGAATACGGTGACATCGTATCTACTGTGCAGGGTATACATTTTAATACATTTATCGATTTTCAATACCGTCCTGATGCTGCTACAGCACAAAAGTATTTTAAAAGCGGTCAACATGCATGGAATTTAGGCTATTTTATTACTACTCCAAAATATTTATGGGATCAATATGAGCGTTTTGCACCAAATCTCCATAAAAACATTCAGAAGATACAAAGAGCATGGGGTACTGATAATTTCAGTGATACCATGGATACAATTTATCCACAGCTTGAGAAAATCTCCTTCGATAATGCCATACTTGAAAAACTTAATCCTTCTCAGGCACTGGTGATTTCAGAAAATATAGGATGGAGTGATATAGGTGCATGGGAGGCGCTAAAAGAAGCGCAAGAAAATACAGCTGATAAAAATGTGACACAGGGGAAGGTGCTTCTCACTGATACCAGAGATTCTTTAATTTATAATTTTACAGATCAAACTGTAGTGACTATCGATTTGGACGCTGTTTTGGTGATAAATACGGACGATATAATTCTAGTATGTAAAAAATCTTCCGTACCCAAAATCAAAAAGTTAGTAGAAAGTTTTTCGAACACAGAGAACGAAAAGTTCACCTAAATGTATACTTTAATAAAACGTGTAATTGATATTTTAGGAGGAGTTCTATTGACGATTATTTTTTCCATACCCGCACTAATAGTCGTAATAGCCATTAAATTTGATTCACCAGGTCCTGTGCTTGCGGATACTCCTGAACGTGTAGGTCAAAATGGAAAATTGTTTAAATTATTTAAATTTCGTTCAATGATAATGAATGCTCATCATCTTCTCCATAACGACCCTAAATTTAATAAATTATATAAACAGTATAAAAAAAATAGTTATAAACTTTATCAAGACCCCAGAGTTACACAGGTGGGAAAGTTTATCAGAAAACACTCGCTTGATGAATTACCTCAGCTATTCAATGTTATCAGAGGGGATATGAGTCTTGTTGGGCCAAGGCCATATTATCCAGATGAATTAGTCGAACAGCAAAAAAAATATCCTCACACTCGAGAATTAGTCGAAATTGTTTTATCTGCAAAACCAGGGATTACTGGTGAATGGCAGGTATCAGGGAGAAGTGAAGTCAATTTCGATAAGCGGATTAAAATTGATGCAGAATATGTGAAACGAAAATCTCTCCTACATGATCTTAAGATTTTACTCAAGAGTCCATTAGCCATGATTACAGGAAAAGGAGCTGTTTGAATTATTAGACCGTATAGATTATATTTATATTTTTGTAATGCGAATGTATGAAAAACTTATTCCCAACGTTAAAATTATCTCATGAAAGCGAAGTTATTACACCCCAACTTGAGCCAAAAACCAATACAGAAACATCTCAAGGTGATGTATTGATTAGGAAACTGAGTATTTCTTCTAGTATAAAACCCAAGCGTAAATTTGGGATCTTCAAGAGAATACTCCTGGTTATAATACTTATGATTATCGTTACAGGAGGAATAAGTATTATATGGGGAGTATTACCTGCGAAAAAAGCATACGATGAAGGAAATAAATTAATTACTGTAGGTAAAGAACTCTCGGATTCGCTAAAAAATCAGGATTTGGAACAAGCAAAACAGAAATTACCAGAGGTACGCAGTCAGCTTGAAAGAACTCAAACCGCATGGAGTGGGGTATATCTACTTAAATTTGTTCCTTATCTTAATTTATACCATCAGGATGTGGCACATGGCTTAAATGCGGCTTTATACGGCTTAGAAGCACTTGATACCTCAATTTCGGCGATTGAGCCTTACGCTGATCTTCTTGGGCTTAAAGCAGGTTCAAGTTTCGTATCCGGTTCGGCGGATGAACGGTTACAGCTGGCTGTGAAAACCATGGACAAAGTAACTCCTAAGATCAAAGATATAGCCGCCAGCATTGTGAAACTCCAGGAAGAGATTAGTTTAGTTGATCCTAAGAGATATCCTGAAAAAATTAAAGGTATTTCCGTTAGACCTCGTATTATCGATGGCAAACAGTTAATAGACGACTCGGCAAATTTATTTTTGAGTGCTCAACCACTGCTGGAAATATTACCCCAGCTTCTCGGAGAACCGGCGTCAAAAAAATATTTGGTTATCTTTCAAAATGACAAAGAATTACGGCCAACTGGTGGTTTTATGACCGCATACGCGATTTTTAAGATCGAACAGGGAAAATTTATTGTGGAAAAATCAGAAGATATTTATGAGCTTGATAATCGCATTAAAACAAAACGACCTGCTCCTCTGGAAATTCTCACCTATCACAAAGAAGTTTATTCATTGTATATCAGAGACAGCAATTTATCTCCAGATTTCCGGATGTCGATGGCGACATTTCAGGAAATGTACCCTGATAAATTTGATTTTGACGGAATTATTGCTGTAGATACCCATGTTCTTGTTGAGGCAATTAAAATACTCGGGTCATTCAATATATCAGGAAGAGAGTTTAGTGCAGAAATCGATAAGCGCTGCGAATGTCCCAAGGTCATTTATGAACTTGAAGATTACGCCACCCGCCCAGTTGCCTATGTGCGAGATACGCGAAAGGATATCATAGGACAACTCCTTTATGAAATCATGAAAAAAGCTTTGGGTGTGTCACCGTCCCAGTATTGGGGAAACCTTTTCCAGATGGGACTTCGTGAAATAAATGAAAAACATATTCTGGCGTGGATGAAAGATGAAAAAGCACAACAAGGTATCGAATCGCTCAATATGGGAGGACGAATTGCCGGAGAAAACATCATTTTAGAGTACAAAGACAATCAAGGGTGGGACTATATACATATCAATGATTCTAATATGGCAGGGGCAAAATCAAACTTATTCGTACATCATTTTGTCACCCAGAATTATGAGGTCGTTGGAGACGGAGAAATCGTCAAAACAGTTACGCTTCAATACAAAAATCCGTATCCCCATTCGGATTGTGGTTTAGAATCAGGGGGGTTATGTTTAAATGCTTTACTAAGAAACTGGTTTAGGGTATATGTACCTAAAGGAAGTGTACTCATAGAAAGTAAAGGTAGTCAATCACCCAAAGATGGAAAAAGCGAAGTTGTCAAGGTGAAAGAAGAGCTAGGTAAAACCGTTCTTGAAGGATTTACTGAAGTTAAGCCGTTAGGGAAAGCAGAAGTGGTGATAAAATATAGATTACCAATGAGAAAAACAGGAGAGCTTAAATCACTTATACAAAAACAGCCGGGAACAGATGGTCATCAGTATCATATAGAAGTTATGGGTAAAGAGATTGCTAAATTTAATTTAACGACCGATAAAGTCATCACTGTACCCTTATGACAAGAACTTATAAAACACAAGGTATTATATTATCTCGTCAAAATACAGGTGAAGCTGACCGAATTATCACACTTTTCAGTAAGCATTTCGGTAAGAAAGTACTCCGTGCGAAAGGCATTAGGAAAATTAAAAGCCGGCGTGCACCATATTTAGAACCTTTTTCCCATGTTGATATTTTTTGTCATAAGGGTAAATCATTGGATATCATCACCGAAGTTCAATCGATTGAACCGTATTCATTCATAAGAAGCCGACTCGAGAGAGTGGGCTTTGCTTTAAGCGTTCTTGAAATAGTGGATAGATTAACTCCACAACATCAAGAATCAATCGAAGTTTACCTTAAATTAATAGAGTTTCTCGCCTATCTTAACGATCCAATTACCACTAGAGTTCAGGTAGAATTAATGCTTAAAAATTTTAAACGGAATATACTCATTAGTTTGGGTTTTCTGAATAGTGAAAGTATGATAGCAAACACTGATCGTTTGATAGAGTCAATATCTGAGAGAAAACTCAAAAGTCCGCAATTATTGATGTCTTTAAGCCCATAACAGTAGGGTAAAGATAGAGAACGCTAATTTATAACAGGTTTCACAGACCAATTTTCTGCCCGAGACATCGTATTTGTTTTGAAACGAATCTATTTATTTTTCGTCATCTGGTTTTTTATAACGCAAAGTTTCCAGTGGGTTGCGTATAATAGGCTTAGATTGGTACAGCCGGATAATAAATATTGTAAGCGAGAATATGGTTGCAATATCTTTATTCCCTCTTCATTTGATTTTCTCACCATGCATTCACGTTGGGATAGTGAATGGTATATCAAAATTGCCCAAACGGGTTATGATTTTTCAGAAACTGCACAATCAAGTGTGAACTTTTTCCCCTTTTATCCCTGGCTGATTGGTTCACTCTCACATATTATTCCAGATTTTAAAACGGTAAAAAATAGTAACTATATTCTCTCTGGTTTTATCATATCCGTTATGTCACTACTGATAGTTATTGGTGTATTATATAACTTATTTCGGGATAAGTGGGGAGTTGAAGTGGCAGAAAATGCAATTCTGGCAATGCTTACTTTTCCAACCTCTTTTTTCTTCACAGCTGTCTACACAGAATCAGTATTTCTACTCTTTTCCGTTCTCTTATTTTACTTTTGCAAAAGGAAAAAATTTGTTTGGGCGGCTTTGACTGGATTTTTTGCCGCGCTCACTCGCCCGGTAGGGGTTTTACTCATCATACCCTATAGTATAGAACTGGTCTATTCCAGAAAGCTCATTACCAAGAATCAGTTTTATATAGGCCTTTGTAGCTTATTATTTATTACATTAGGGCTGTTTTGGTATATGGTACTATTAACATCTCACTATGGTCGGCCGTTTGCATTTATTGAAGCCGCACAGAAATGGGGGAGAGGAAAACCAGCAGAAATAACAAGTTGGGGAAACTACACAAACCTACTAAAATATTTGAATTACGAATACTACTTTTCCGAATCAAGCAGAGCTCACTTGGCACTCGAAACACTTTTTTTAATATTTGGAATTGTGTTCAGTATAGTGTTAATTATTGACCGAAATATTTCTTATGGTATATGGGCACTTGTTTCAGTACTATTTCCACTATCTAATGGTATCCTTCTCAGCCAAGGACGCTATTCCGTCGTAGTTTTTCCCCTGTTTCTTAGTTTAGCTAAAGTAATTACTGGTAATAAATTTCTAACTTTTGGATATTTCACTACTTCAGTACTGGTATTAAGTTTAGAAACTATATTATTTGTAAATGGCCATTGGGCAGGTTAAAAAGCTGTATAACACTTGCATTGACAAAAAAAAGGGCTAATTTATAATAATGTATACGGTAATATCTCAAAAGCATGAGGGTACGGTGTGGTCTATACGCCCTGTATGCATTCGTAACAGGGAAAAAGGGTAGTATAACGATTTTTATTAACTCGTCCCTTATTTCCGGGACGGGTTTTTTAGTGAGTATGAATCAATTGGACAAGATAATCAGTTTATGTAAGCGCCGGGGATTTGTCTTTCCCACGAGCGAAATCTATGGTGGAATGTCAAGCTCGTATGATTACGGTCCATTGGGGGTAGAAATGCTTCGTAGTCTCCGTGATCTTTTTTGGGCAGAATTCGTACACAGTCGTGATGATATGGTTGGTCTCGATACGCAAATTCTTCTTCATCCGACTACCTGGATTGCTTCTGGTCATGTGAGTTCTTTCACTGATCCCTTGGTAGAAGATAAAGTATCTCACAAAAGATACCGTGCAGACCATTTGATTGAAGCATATATTACCGGGCATCCAAATCTCAAAACTGGATCTCACGATCCTAAAACTATGACTTTGGATGAGATGGCAAAGTTTATAAAAACATATCTAATAAAAAGTCCTGAAGGGAATGAGATATCCGAGCCAAAGAGATTTAATCTTTTGTTTGAAACCAAATTGGGTGCGGTAGAAAATACTCAGTCTACACTCTACCTCCGGGGTGAAACTGCGCAGGGAATATTTTCAAATTTTAAAAACGTACTTGATTCAACGAGACTAGAACTGCCATTTGGGATTGCCCAAATCGGTAAAGCATTTCGAAACGAAATCACCACAGGACAATTTATATTCCGCACTATTGAACTTGAACAGGCCGAGATAGAATATTTTTTTAATGCTGACGAAGTGGAATGGCAGAAATTATATGAGTATTGGCGGGAGACGATATGGAATTTCCTGATACATAAAGTTGGACTCAAGTCAACCCGCCTGCGCTGGAGGAGACATACTGATATAGAAAGAAGCCATTACAGTAAGGAAACATATGATCTCGATTTTGATTATCCGTTTGGATGGAAGGAACTGTGTGGCTTGGCGTACCGCACAAATTACGACTTGAGTCAACATATGAAATATTCAGGAGCGTCTTTAGAATACGTAGACAAAGAGACCGGTAGTAAAATCATTCCCCATGTAATTGAACCATCAATAGGACTAAACCGTTTACTATTGTCACTTTTGGTAAATGGTTACTTCGAAGATGGGGATCGCGTAGTGCTTAAATTGCACCCTCAAATAGCTCCAATAACAGCGGCAGTTTTTCCATTAGTGGCAAATAAACCTGATTTAGTGCGTAAGGCGCGTGATATATTCAATCGTATGAGGCAGGCAGGGATAAAGACAACCTGGGACGATAGAGGAAATATTGGTAAACGATATTTTTCCCAAGATGAAATCGGAACACCTTGGTGCATCACTGTGGATTATGATACACTTTCTTTTGATAGCGTCACAGTTCGTGATAGAGATACTAAAAAGCAAGAGCGCGTCGAAATATCTTTGCTACCTAAATATATAATAAACCGTATGATCCAGAAAGGAGTATTATAAAAAACAAAACTGCGATTATAATCACTGCAATAGTACTGTTGATAATAATTGGAGGAGGATACACTGTCATTAAATTTTTCGCATCAAACTCAAAGGTTCAACCGTTGCCCATTGAAACCACTTCACCAAACGTGTACGAACTTGATCCCTCCGTCACCGTAGAGCTTACACCGAGGGCTGACAAAAAAGCTGTGAATTTAAGTATCACTAATATACCTCAGGATACCTCACAAATAGAATATGAATTGAGTTATTTGACGGGTAACGAATTACCAAAAGGTGCAGTAGGAACTATACGAGTTGATAGTCAGTCGACAATAGAACGAGAAATACTTCTGGGAACATGTTCTAAAAATACCTGTACCTATGATGAAGGGGTGAAAAGTGTTACTCTCGTTTTACGCTTCAGTGGTTTACAGGGAATAGCTCAATTTATAAGAGAGTATTCGCTTGATTAGGTCTCAGTCTCAAGTCTTAGAGGACCAAATAATTCTTGGGAATTTTCTCCAGCCTAATTATAACGTACTTTTTTTTACTCTACATATAGTGTTTCTTCAGTGGTGAAAACCCCTTGACTTTATTCACGTAAAAAAGGCAAAATGGTGTAAGGTGGTGTAAAATGGTGAAAGTCTCTAAATTGGGTTTGTTTCTCGGGGAATATCGGCATACACTCACGGATAAAAACAGAGTTGCACTGCCAAAACGTATCAGAGTAGAAATTGAAGGATTTGAGGTGATTCTCGCTCAGGGGTATGACCAGTGTATTGTGGGATATACAAAAAATACCTGGGAAGATATGGCAATGCAGCCATTAGCCATACCAAGTTATGAAGAACAGGGAAGAGTACTCCGCAGGCGTTTGTTTTCTACAGCAGTAGTAGTTGAACTTGATACGCAAGGCAGAGCGGTACTACCTGAACGACTGCTTAAATGGGCAACGCTTGAGGGTCAGATTGGGGAGGAAGTAGTGATAATTGGGGCTGGAGATCATTTCGAGATTTGGCAAATGGATCTATGGGAAAAATATCTTGATCGGATGCAGAATCAGGGGTAACGATTGAGGAGATTTGTAAACCTATCGGGTAAGTAGCCTACCCCGGTTTACCTAAACTTAGGAGGTGATTTTTTTGAGTTTTCTACTGAATGGCAATAAAATGCGTCGCAGATTAGCGCAAATTCTTGCTCAGGCAGCCGAAAGCGAAGCAAATCAGGAAAAGAATAATGAGATTAAACAAGAACAACCAGATACACATACCAGTTCTGTTGACTGAAGTACTGGGGTATCTACAAGTTGTTCCGGACAATTGGTATATTGATGCGACGGCCGGTTTCGGCGGACATACAGAGAAAATAATAGATCAAGGGGGAAGAGTTCTCGCTATTGAATGGGATAAAGATGCAGTTGCATTCTTAGAAGGAAAATTTACAGGTGAAATCAAATCAAGACGGTTAATCATAGCGAAAGGAAATTTTATACACGTAAGAAGATTTTCACTGAAATTTGGACTACCAAAGATAAAGGGAATTCTTTTTGATCTGGGAATGTCGACTTTTCAAATAAAGAACTCTATGAAAGGATTTTCTTTTTTAAAGCATGAAAAACTGGATATGCGGATGACGGAGGATATTCAGACTGATGCATATACGATTATTAATTCAAGTAGTTTGGATGAGCTGACCTTTATCTTCATGAAATATGGGGAAGAACGGTTTGCACTTGAAATAGCTCGTGATATCGTCCGTATTCGTAAAGTAAAACCAATTAGATACGCTGATGAATTAGCTGAAATAGTAGAGAAAATATATAAATCAAAACATCTACGTATAGAGCAACACGCTGCCACTCAGATTTTTCAAGCTTTACGTATGTATACAAACCACGAATTAGACAACTTGAAGTTAGCACTGCCTGACTCATATTCACTACTTGATATAGGTGGACGTCTGGTCGTTATCAGTTTTCATTCGCTCGAAGACCGGATGGTAAAACAACATTTTCAGCGATTCCAAAAAGAACATGGTGCTCTCGAGCTTACTCATAAGCCGATCCGGGCTCGGAAAGAAGAAATTCAGAGGAACCCATCTGCCCGAAGCGCTAAATTAAGAGTTGTAGGAAAAAATCATTCATATGAAGTCAAATCATAGAAAGCTTTCAGATATGAGTAGTAAAGCAATTTTTACAGTACTGCCTGTTGTATGTGCTGGATTAATAATTATTCTTTTAGTTATTCAGGTTGTAGTGTCAAACAGGCTTGCGGCAATGGGATCTCATTTAGTAGAGATCGAGTCTGACATTAATAATTTGAACAATGAAAAAAATCGATTGAGTGAAAAAATTGCTTCATCTTCGTCCCATTTGACACTGTTACAAAAAGCTCGTGAGATAGGTTTTACTCAGCCGATAAATCCAATGTTTTATACCTCTCAGCAGTCTGTGGCTTTTGATGGTAGTGATAATTAAACTCAAGTATGTGGCGGCAACGGCTTATTCTCAGCTTGTTTGTATTTGTATTTATTGCAGTGGCAGTTCGGTTATTTTATTTCCAGATACTAGTAGGAGAAACTCTTGCACAGGCGGCTTCAAACCAATATTACTTTACTCTTGATTTACTCCCTCAGCGAGGAAAAATAATAACGAGCGACAAGAATCCTTTGGTTATGAACCAGCCTGCGTATTTAACATATGCTGAAGTAAAAAAAATTGCAAATATTTCAGAATTTACCGATAAAATTTCAACAATTCTTGAGCTGGATAAAAATGACTTGATAGGTAGACTCAATCAGGAAAAAATTGTTTGGGTATCACTCAAGCACAAAGTAGAAGAAGAAAAACGCCAACAACTAGAGAATTTACAACTCACAGGTCTTGGTTTTGAAAAGGAAGGCAAGCGGTATTATCCTGAAGCTTCAATGGCAGCTCAGTTATTGGGTTTTTTAGGGAGTGATGATTACGGTAATGATAAAGGATATTTTGGGGTTGAAGGTTACTACAATCGGGCACTCGCTGGAAAATCCGGTTCACTTATCCAAGAGAAGGATGCTCGGGGGTATCCGATGCTATTAGGGGAAACGCAGCGTATTAATGCAGAAGATGGTCAGGATTTGGTTCTTTATCTTGATCGGACTGTTCAAACGATCATCGAAACTAAATTGGAGGAGGGAATAAATAAATATGGAGCTAAAGAAGGTTTAATTGGCGTGATGGACCCTACTACGGGTGGAATTCTGGGTATGGCAGCTTGGCCAAAATATGATCCTCGTGAATATTCAAAATCTGATCAAAACTTGTTTGTAAATCCGTTAGTGGCTGATTCCTACGAACCGGGTTCTATATTTAAGATCATTGTGATGGCATCAGCCATAAATGAGAAAAAAGTCACTCAAAAAACGGAATTTAACGAGGACGGTCCGATTCAAATTGGAGAGTATCAAATAAAAACGTGGAATGATGTGTACAAAGGTAAAATCACGACTGCAAAAATCATCGAAACTTCATCAAATCCGGGAATGGTACAAGTCGGAAGACTTTTGGGCAAAGAAAATTTATATAAATATTTAAAAAAATTTGGTTTCAACGACAAAACCGGTGTTGACTTGGAAGATGAAACTGCCACACCCTTGCGACCATTTGTGGAGTGGGCGGACATAGATTTTGCTACAGTAACTTTTGGACAAGGAATAGCCGTAACTCCGACTCAAATGCTTCAAGCTGTATCGGCAATTGCCAATGGTGGTAAATTAATCCGTCCCAGAGTAGTCAGAGAGATTGTAGACGCAACGGGTAAAGTTTTAGAACACAGGCCGGAGGTGATACGAGAAGTAATCAAGCCGACTGCAGCAAAAATAATCACTGATATTATGATTCAGGCGGTAGATAATGGTGAAGTACGTTATTTCAAACCTAAAGGATATAGAATCGCAGGGAAGACTGGCACCGCTCAAGTTCCAATTAAGGGGCATTACGATCCAGATAAGACAATTGCCTCTTATATTGGTTTTGCTCCGGCTGACAAACCAAAATTTGTTATCATCGTGAGACTCACAGAACCTACACGCAGTCCATGGGGTTCAACAACCGCTGCTCCAGTGTTTTTCTCGGTAGCTCAAGAGCTGTTTACCTACTATGGAATCCCCCCAACAAATTAGTGGATACATTTTGTTACAATATACAACTATACGGTAATCCGTAATCAAAGGTAATTAAAATTAATTTAGTGGGATAGTCGATTTCACCTGTAAGTTTACATTAAGATGCTTAGACAAAACCATAATTGCACTGATTACTTTTCAGTATATTCCAGGTGTAACAATTTTCATTGTTTTATTACAGAGCGTGGTAAAGGGAGTTTTCTTGATACAACTGAAGCTCTTTCAAGATTTGATGAAATAAAATCCGAATTGGGTATAAACGATGGATCTTTGTATCTTATGAACCAAGTACACTCAAATAAAATACAGGTGGTAACCTCGAAGTCTCAAAATAACCCTTACGTTGATGCGCTAGTAACTGCTGAAAAAAATATTTACCTCGGAGTGAGAGTGGCAGATTGCGTCCCTGTATTTTTTTATGACTCTAAAAAAGAAGTGGCGGGAGTGGCTCATGCAGGATGGAAGGGAACACTTGGTAATATAACCAAAAGGGTCATCGATACGTTTATTGCGTTTGGCTCGAGTACCGATGACATATATATAGCTATAGGTCCACATATTGGCCCATGTTGTTATAATGTACCTCTGGAAAGAGCTAATTTATTTTCCGAAACTTTTAGTGATAGTTTAGTCGTATCCACACGTAGCGGTAAGACTTATCTGGATATAGGTCGAGTAAATTACATACAACTAGTGCACATGGGAATTAAAAAAAACCATATCGACATCCCACCTACCTGCACATCATGTCAAATCGACCGATTTTTTTCCTTTCGTAAAGACTCAAAACCAACATTTGGTGAAATGTTAGGCGTTATTGGGATGGAGTCTATAGAATGAGTATGTCACTCTCAGATTCTACCGTCGCCCACTTCGTAGGCATAAAAGGTGTCGCAATGACTAGTCTGGCAATCATTGCTCAAGAGATGGGAATACAGGTTACTGGATCAGACACCACAGAAGTTTTTCCGACCGATGCAATACTCAAACGATTTGGCATTACTTATATGCATGGTTTTTCTCCTAAGCATATTCCTCATAATTGTGATGTTTTGGTATATACAGGAGCGCATGAAGGACAACAGAATCGAGAAGTCATCGCTGCGAAGAAAAAGGGAATCGCTACCTTACCTCATGCACGGGCGTTAGCCGACGTGATGCGGGAAAAAAAAACCATATCTATAGCTGGTTCACATGGTAAAACAACCACGTCTGCTCTTATAAGCAGTATGTTTACCACAGCGGGAACTAATCCATCATATGCTACCGGTTGCGCTGAAATACTGCATTTAGGCAGACCTGCAAAATTCGGAACTGGTGAATGGTTTATCGCTGAGGCAGATGAATATGTGACTGATCCGACATCAGATCAGACGCCTCGTTTCCTCTGGCAGTATCCAGAGATTTTAACGGTGACTAATATAGACTTTGATCATCCCGATGTGTATAAATCCTTAGGTGATGTAATCATGGCGTTTAAACGATTTGCACAAAACGTGAATAATAGCGGAGCTATAATTCTTAACTACGATGATGATTCATCTATGAATATTGCCTCTACAGTAAAACGAAAATTGTATACGTTTGGACAACATCAGAAAGCAGATTTTCATATATCAAAGATTACATTCACGAAATATACTACATTTTTTAACCTGCGTTTTAGAAATGATTGGAACCATACCTTTGGGTTGAATATTCCCGGTGAACATAATGTGTACAATGCGTCGGCAGCAATTGCTACAAGTTTTTTGGCTAAAATACCGTTAAAAGCTATAACTAAAGCACTTGGGGCATTTAGGGGTACTAAAAGAAGATTTGAATTGATTAGAGAAATAAATGGCAAGCAATTGTTTGATGATTACGCTCATCATCCTGCTGAAATTCGAGCCACGCTTAAAGCGGCAAAAAATCGGTATCCACATAACCGTATAATTGTGATATTTCAACCCCATACGTATAGTCGAACTGAAAGTTTGTTACAGGATTTTGGTAAAGCATTTTCTTTTGCTGACAAGATCGTTCTCATGCCGATTTATGCGTCCGCCCGGGAAAAAACAAGGAATAGTTCGTTGGATTTACGCCTGATAGAATCCATCAGGAGCAATAAACCAGAAGCTGTCCGGATGGCCTCAAAATCGCATATGTTACAATACATCAAGTCCTTTTCCAAACCTGGTGATCTAATCATAACCATGGGTGCTGGTAGCATTTTCTCGTGGTTGGAAGAAATTTTAGAGATTTTGTGAATATGGACAAGACATTAGTGCGAGAAACGTTACTCAAAAGACTTGAAAAAGGCCAGGTCGGATTCGATGTGCCATTGGTTCGATACACGACTCTAAAAATAGGTGGACCTGCAGATTTTTTTTACCGAGCACAGACACGTGATGAACTGGAAAAAGCGATTAAAACTGCCATAGCAGTCAAATTACCTTATTTTGTTCTTGGTGGGGGATCAAATGTCGTCATATCCGATAAAGGGTTTCGAGGATTTATCATCAAAAACGAATCACGTACGATCACCATCATCAAACGCCAAGGATCAATCAAAAAGGGTAAAATTCAATTGCGCCAGGCATTGGTACAAGCTGATTCCGGTGTGTTGATAAATCAGCTGGTACGTTTTACCTGTAATGAAGGACTTGGTGGACTTGAACGCCACTTGGGCTTACCAGGAACTGTTGGTGGTGCTCTCTACATGAATTCAAAATGGACAAAACCACTTACTTACGTTGGCGATGTTTTATATCATGCGAATATAATTGATAGTTCCGGCAATACTAAAACAGTTAACCAGAGTTACTTTAAATTCGGATATGATCAAAGCATTCTCCAGGAAACCCACGATACGGTACTTAGCGCTACATTCCGTCTTACCACGACAGATAAGAAATTACTTTGGGAACGCGCTGAAAGCTCAATGGCATATCGCAGGCAAACGCAGCCGATGGGAGTGGCCACAGCTGGCTGTACGTTTCGTAATATAGCCTTATCTGATGCAATGCGTATTTCAACGCCGCGCTATACTACCTCAGCTGGTTACTTGGTAGATCAGGTTGGTTTAAAAACCTTTGCGGTTGGCCAAGCTCGTTACTCGGACAAGCATGCAAATTTCATCATCAATTCAGGTGAGGCTAGCGCTCATGAGGTGAAACACCTGATTGACGAAGCGAAGAGGCGGGTGAAAGAAAAATTTTCAGTTGAAATTCAGCCTGAAATAGTCTTGGTGGGAGAATTTTAAAATCATATGGATAAATTCCAAGTAACTGGCGGTAAGGCTCTCCGAGGTGAGATTAGTGTCGGTGGAGCAAAAAATGTAGCGATGAAAGTGATCATTGCTGGTCTTCTTACCGAAGATACAATTACCATACACAATGTTCCCTTTATTTCATCTGTTTTAGGGACGACTAGGATAGTTGAACCATTGGGCATGCGGGTTGAACGTACAGATCATACGCTAACGTTATCATCCCGCGGAGTCGAGAATTATAAAATTCCACTTGAATACGGAGGTTTATATAGAACTGCCACCATGGTGATTGGTCCGCTGCTTCACCGATTTGGGAAAGCAGTTGTACCAAACCCGGGAGGATGTAGATTGGGTAAACGTCCGGTCGATTGGCATATGGGGGCATTACAAAGTATGGGTGCAGACATAGTCTACAAAGATGGTTATTACTATGCTGAAACTCGTAAACTCTCCGGAGCTCGGATTCATTTTCCCAAAAATACTCATACCGGTACAGAAACAGTGATTTTAGCGGCCTGTCTAGCTAAGGGCGAGACAGTAATTGAAAATGCAGCACAAGAACCGGAAATCGATGATCTGATTCGTCTTTTGAATTCAATGGGAGCACTCATCAAAAGAGACGGCGCGACGATTCAAATTACAGGCGTGGCAAAACTAAAGGGCACTGAGTTTACTATCATGCCAGATCGAAATGAAGTTGTGTCGTATGCAATAGCTGGAATTATTACCAATGGAGACGTAGTCATACATGGTACTCAAAGAGAGCACTTACGTACGTTTCTTGATGCGCTTGACACTGTAAATGCGGGGTGGGAGCCCATATCAAGTACTTCAACTCGATTCTTTTGGAAAGGAAAACTAAAGAGTAGTCAAATTATTACTCGTCCCCATCCGGGTTTTATGACTGATTGGCAAGCCCCATGGGCAGTATTAGCCTCGTACGCAGAGGGAATATCCACAATTCACGAAACAGTATTTGAACAACGATTTACCTATGTAATAGAATTAAGAAAGATGGGTGCAAAAATTGATTTCTTTGATCCACCGGTTGATAATCAGCAAGACTTTTATAATTTTAACTGGCATAATCGAGATGAAAAAATGCACCAGGCTATTCGCATACAAGGTGCAACTCGGCTACATGAGGCGGTAGTGGAAATCTCTGATTTGCGCGCTGGGGCGACTTTGGTGATTGCTGCGCTAGTGGCCCAGGGGACAACAATCATCTACGGAGTAGAACACATTGATAGGGGATACGAAGCGTTTGAGGCTCAACTCACTGAGCTCGGGGCTGAAATAGTCCGCGTGAAGGAGTCAAATTTGTGAAAAATGTAACAGTAATAGTTTTGGTTGGAGGAGAGTCACGCAGATTTTGGCCTCTGTCCAATAAAATACTATTTCCTTTAGCTGGAAAAACGTATTTAGAACGTCAAATTGAAAAACTAAAAAAAAACGGTTTCCCAAATATCCTTGTAGTAACCACACCGTTTATTAAAGAACGTTTTATCGATAAACAAATTGAAGTAATTGTACAAGAAGGGAAAGGTCAGGGAAGAGCAATTTTATCAGCCAAAGCTAGTATAGGGGCAAAGCCGATTTTAGTCGTAAATGGAGATGATTTGGTAGAGGATGAGTTATTTACATCGATCAAACCATTTATTGAAAGCGAGCAAAATTTTCTGGTGGGGATCAAACCAGCAGGATATTTCCCCGGAGGTTATTTAGAATTTGACGGTTCAGAAATAATAGGCATCAAGGAAAAACCTGGTGAAGGTAACGAACCAAGTACATGTCTAAAGCTAGTTTGCGATTACTATCATGACTGTTCGAAGCTTCTGTCGTATCTAGAACGTACTCAAGAGACTGATTTTGATTCACACTATGAATCTGCCCTGAATTTGATGATGAAAGATGGTGAGCGATTTTCTTTGGTACAATACCGTGGAGTATGGCTGCCTTTAAAATATCCATGGCATGTTCTGGCGATCATGGATTATGTGCTTCAGAAAGAGTTTACCTCCGCTTATTCTCACCCATCTGTATTTATACATAAAACTGCGGAAATTTCAGGCGCGGTCGTAATTGATGCGAACGTTAAAATTATGGAGTATGCAAAAATTGTGGGTCCTACTTATATTGGTGCTGGATCAGTCATCGGAAATCATACCATGGTTAGATCGTCAATGATTGGTGAACATGCAGTCATTGGATTCGGATCGGATGTGACTAGAAGCTTTATTGGAAACGAGACCTGGCTTCATACGAACTACGTTGGTGATAGTGTACTTTCCGATAATGTCGGGGTCGGTGCTGGTGCAGTTTTAGCAAATTTACGGCTAGATGAAAAAGAAATCGAGTCAAGTGTAAATGGGATAAGAATTAACACTAATCGAATCAAAGCTGGCGCTTTTGTAGGAGAGGGGAGTCGAATCGGAATCCAGGCTCAAGTGATGCCGGGAATAAAAATTGGCAGATTTAGTCTGATCGGGCCAGGTGTGCTTTTAAACGAAGATTTAGGCGATAATAAACGCTGTTATATCAAACAGGAGCACACGGTAACTGATTATTATCCAGTTAATATCCCTGATCGAGATCGATTCCGCAAATTGCTGTAACACCTGATACATGTGAATGTTCGTATGTTAACACGCCATTTTCCGATACTCATATTACCAGGTTGGATGATGGATGCAGCTCATTATACTGTTTGTGCGAACGAATTTAAGAATTTAAGGTATGAAACGTACACGGTCTCGTTTCCGGGTTTTCCAAATGGACCGTCTATTGAAAAAGCATATGGTTTAACTGATTATGTAATATATTTAGATAAATATTTAAAGAAACATCAAATAAAAAAAGGAATTTTCATCTGTCATTCATTCGGCGGGAGAGTTGCACTTAAGTACCTGTCTCAAAATCCAGATAAAGCTTATGCTTTGATTCTTTCCGGAACACCGGGATTTCCTAGCCAGCGCTTATACACAATACTTATTATAGGGCTCACAAAATTAGGAAATATAGTCTCGTACATTCCACCAATACTTTTTTTTCGTAATACACTCAAACGTCTGATATATAAACGACTGGGATCAAAAGATTATTATTTTTCCCAAGGACTAATGAAGGAAACCTTCATCCGCATTGTGAATGAATCCTTAATTGACTATATGAGAAAAATCCGCCTACCAACTCTTCTTTTATGGGGTGAGAAGGACAACATGGTGAAAGTAACAGTTGCGAAAAGGATGCGTGAGGCAATAAAAAATGTCAGTCTCATAATTATTCCTGGGGGCAATCACAGTTTATTAATTAATCAGCCGAAGCGTTTTGTCCAAGAAGTTGTTGGGTATCTAGACAAATTGACATGAAAATTCAAGTTTTAATCGCCCTAGTCTGGGTAATTCGTATAATAGGAAATTTAATGTCCTTCATACATTTATGGTATGTGAAGGAATACCGGTGGGACAGGATGATGGTTCATTTTCGTCGTACACGTCAGGGTAAAATGCTACTGTTTATTCCTTGGCGAATTCCCCCATTTACCCCAAAAACTATGTTGATTTCGATTTTTTCAGTACTCACTTTGATACTTTTATATGTTTTTCAACCCGTAACACTCATATGGAAAATATTCATTCTTGATCTTATCACGTTTCCGGTGGTCAGTTTTTGGGTAACCATATTAGGAATACCAACCCGAATGTATCACCGACGCGTGATTGCCCGTGCCAGAGAAATTATTGCTTCACGTGATAATTTGTTGACCGTTGGAATAACTGGGAGTTATGGTAAAAGTTCCACAAAAGAATATCTGTATACGATCCTCAGTCAAAAATATCAAACACTGAAGACGCAAACAAGTAAAAATTCGGCAATTGGTGTATCAGAGGTAATCCTAAATCACTTAAAACCTGACTATGAACGATTTGTAGTGGAAATGGGGGCGTATAAAACGCATGATATTGAAGAAATGGCGCTTATTTCCCGACCACAGGTAGGTATCATTACGGCAATCAATGCACAGCATCAAGATCTTTTTGGATCGCTCGAAAATACGATACGCACAAAATACGAACTAATTCAAAATCTTTATGGGAAGCGAATTGGGATTTTTAATGCAGACAACGAGTTTACATTTGAGATGGCAGAGAGAGCGAAAAAAGAAGAATTTACTGTCTTTATATATACTCTACGTCGGGTAATCTTTAAGACCAATCATGTATTTTGGGGAGAAAAAATTAAAGCCACCTTAAACGGTCTTGAGATGACTGTTAAATATAATCATTTTTCCCAGCCTGTAATGGTACCGCTACTCGGCAAGCATCAAGCTCAGAATATACTTGCAGCTATTGCTGGAGCTGTGGCGTTGGGTATGACCTTTAATGAAGCAGTCAGAGCGGCGAGACTGCTTAGGGCAAATCCCAAAACCATGGAACCATTAGCAGGAATAAACGGCTCGCTATTTATCAATGATACGTTTAATAATAACCCCGATGCGGCAAAGGCAGCCATAGAATTCCTAAAACTATCAAAAGGTAAAAGAATACTAGTGTTTCAACCCATGATCGAGTTGGGTGAGTTTACCGATGTTGCTCATCGAGAGATTGGAACGTTGGCAGCTCAAATTTGTGATGAAATTCTTTTAACCAATGACAATTTTAACGCACCCTTCATGCAGGGTGTACTTAAAGCTAAAAAAAGGGTTAATCTTAGGATAGCAAGTCCTAAAGGGATTGCCGAGCACCTGGCAATCGTGGTGGCCAAAGATGATACTGTAGTTTTTAAAGGAAAAGAAGCTGAGCTTTCTTTATCACTGCTTACTAAATAATATATGTTTGAGCGGGCTGTACTTATCGGTGTATCGCCGAATATTGGTTGGGATGACTGGCGTTTAACACTCAAGTTATTATTGCATCCGAGTGAGTGGTACATAGGCATCTGGGTCGGTAAAGTCGAGGACTGGTTTCATGATTATTTTCGGATCAAACACGCTGTCAGTTTCGACTCAGCCCGATCGGCTTTATATATCCTACTTACATCACTTGAATTGGATAAGGGGAGTGAGATACTTCTTCAAGCATTTACCTGCACTGCAGTTCCAAATGCCATTTTGGCTTCTGGTTATATGCCAGTATATACCGATATTGATGCAACGCTTAATCTTGATGCGTCGGATGCTCAAGCGAAACTCTCAAAAAAGACACGCGCTTTGATCATACAACATACATTTGGCGTACCAGCAAATATGGAGAAGGTATATTCCTTTTGTAAAAATAATAATCTTATTTTAATCGAAGATTGTGCTCATTCACTTAGTGCAACGTTTAAGGGAAAATTAGTAGGCACATTTGGTAAAGCTGCGATATTCAGTTTCGGTAGAGATAAGCTAATATCTTCGGTTTGTGGTGGAATGCTCATTACAGATGACTCTATTTTATATCAAAAAATAAAAAAGAGGCAGTCGGAATTGCCATATCCATCTCGGATTTTGATTATAAGGCGGCTTTTGCATCCGTTGATCACGTTACCCGCTATGTATATATATACCTATTTTAATCTCGGTAAATTTCTTATCGCCATTTGTAGAGCAAGTGGACTAATTACACATCCGGTGTCAGACGACGAGTCAAGAGGAGTTATGTCACTTCGCGAGATAAAAAAATTTCCGGATGCCCTCGCCCAAATGGCATTTCATCAACTCGAGAAACTTCAGGCTATGAATGTTCGTCGTAAACATATTACCGATAGCTATTTCAAGGCAATTAAAGGGGTAAAATTACCCTCGAAAACTACTGGAGCAGTGTATTTACGGTTTAATCTCCTCAGTTCACGCGCCGACGAGCTGCGTTTCAAGGCGAAACAAAGGGGTATACTACTGGGTGCGTGGTATAGCCATATTATTGATCCTAAATCAGTTGCTTATAAAAGTGTACGTTATGAAGTGGGCAGTTGCCCTCATGCAGAAAAGGCAGCTAAAGAATCGGTTAACCTGCCAACGTATTCACTGTTAACAGACAGACAAATAACTGAGGTGATTAAACTGATATCAGTCTAAATGATGCCAAACTTAAATGTAATTTCGCTAGAAGTAGGTATGATGCGCACAAAATGTTATCTGATTATTGATTCTGATTCAAGGGGAGCTGTGGTGATCGATCCAGGCGACGAAGCGGAATATATTAAAACCATTTTAAATGACCATCATGCAACGTTGACTGAAATAATCGCCACCCACGGTCATTTCGACCATGTTTTAGGAGTATTTGAACTCCAGTCAGTTTACAACTGTCCATTTTATATGAATTCCAAAGATGAATTTCTTCTCAAAAAGTTGCCATATTCGGTAAAAAAGTATCTGAGTTTGCATGACGAGGTATTCATTCCGGAAATCACGAAGCCTTTACAGGTAGATACATCCATTAAATTTTTTGAATTTGCAGTGGAGATTATCGAAACCCCTGGGCATACACCAGGTAGTATTAGCCTGTATGTGAAGGATGAAGGAATTTTATTTACTGGGGATACTCTTTTTGCTCAAGGTGGTGTCGGTAGAACCGATTTTTCATATTCCAACGCTTCGAAATTACGCGATTCGATCAAAAAGTTATTTCTATTCCCTTTAGATACCGTCATCTATCCAGGACATGGAGAAAAATCAACACTCGAAGTTGAATTAGAGTATCATAAAAAATTTTTTTCATACCCAGACGAAAAAGGTTAATTAATAAGATGAATTATGGATTTTTTAAAGATTAAACTTGTCAATAATCTAAGCCACTGGGATAAATTTATCCTAAACAAAAGTCCCTGGAGTTTTTTTCAGTCATACGCGTGGGGAGACGTACAACGTCTCATCGGCATAGAGGTAATGCGTTTTGGAGTCTATGATCGTGACAAAATGCGAGGAGCGTTCCAAATGTTCATCATCAAAGCCCGTCGCGGAACATTTATACACGTACGGCACGGGCCGGTTTTTGATACCCGGGACCCACATGCGCTGGTCAACTATTGGAATCTATTTACTCATGAAATGGTACGTATCGCGCATGAAAAAGGTGCTTTTTGTGTCAGAGTAAGTCCAATGTATAAGGATGATTTGGTGTATAGGCAAATGCTCGGTAATTTACATTATATTCCGGCACCAATTCATCGACTCGATTTCGAGACATGTTGGTTGCTTGATCTTCAAAAAAACGAAGCAGACCTATTTACATCTATGCGTAAAACCACGCGGTATCTTATAAGACAAGCTATTAAATTAGGAGTTGAGGTAGAGATCTCCCAAAATATAGATGCGTTTCTCAGATTGTATGAACGTACGACTGTTCGCCACCATTTTATACCCCACAAGGGGATTCGTGAGGAATACTCGATTTACACTAAAAACAAGCAAGGCATACTCCTTTTAGGAAAATATCGACGGGAAGTTTTATCAGGAGCACTGATTATTTTTTTTGGTAATCAAGCTATCTATCATCATGGTGCATCATTAGCCAGTAAAATTCCTGCTTCGTATCTTCTTCAGTGGGTAGCGATACAAGAAGCGAGGAAACGCAAGCTTAAGTTTTATAATTTTGGAGGAATTGCCCCGCCGAACGTACCGCGTCATCCCTGGAGGGGTTTATCGCTTTTTAAAAGAGGGTTTGGTGGAGAGGAAATTCATTTCATACACGCTCATGATCTTCCCACGAGTCCTCTCTATGGAGTATCATATACACTGGACAAGATAAGAAAAATAGTTCGCGGATACGAATAATACTTAAAGCGCCCTAAAAATTGCCGACTTCGATTATAATAAATATATATGGAAACTATCAGACAGCATCATATTTCCTTAAAAAATGCATTTTCAGGGATTTGGTGGGCACTGAGGACCCAGCCGAACTTTAAGATACATCTCACACTTTCTATACTCGCGGTTTTTTTGGGAGTAATATTTAAACTAACACTCCCTGAATGGGTGATACTCATCTTTACTATTTTTTGGGGACTGGCGACTGAAATGCTTAACACCAGCATTGAGGCGATAACGGATTTAGTTACTCAGGAATGGAGACAGGAAGCTAAGATCGCTAAAGACGTATCAGCCGGGATGATGCTCGTAGTGGCACTTGGCGCGCTGTGTATAGGGTTTATATTATTTGTGCCGAAAATATGGCATTTGATTATTACCTAAACGCATGATCATTATTCTCACCATATTACTTTTTTCCGTAATTCTTAATAGCTTACTTTTCATACCATTCATTAATTTACTATATAAGATCAGATTCCAAAGGCAGAAACAGCAAACTAAGGATGCATTTGATCAGCCTACGCCAATTTTTGATAGATTACATAATACTAAAGTTGGAATTCCAGTTGGGGGAGGATTATTGATCCTGTTTACGACAGCAATGTTATTTCCCATACTTCTGTTACTTTTCAAATTTTTCTTCATACCCATTACTGCTCTTTACTCATTGGAACAAGAAGTAAAAATTGTGATGTTTACGTTTTTATCATTTGCGGTACTTGGATTATATGACGATTTAAAAAAGACATTTGATATTAGAAAAAATGCTTTTTTCGGATTACGGTTGCGTCATAAACTAATCATTGAAATTATTTTATCACTTATCGTTTCTTACTGGATGTTTTTTGAATTAAAAATTCAAATAATTCATATACCGTTGGTAGGAGTCGTAAGTTTGGGGGTATTTTTCATACCGTTTGCAGTATTTGTGATGGTTGCTTTCAGTAATGCATATAATATTACCGATGGGTTAGATGGACTAGCTGCAGGAATTTTGCTTATATCACTTATGGCGTTTCTGGTGATCTCAGCTTCGATTATTGATACGTCTTTGTCAATTTTTCTCGCTCTCTGGCTTGGAGGAATTCTGGCATTTTTATACTTTAATGTATATCCAGCCAGGATTATATTGGGAGATGTTGGCGCTCTCTCGTTTGGCGCCACGTTTGCTGTCATTGGACTACTACTCGGTAAAACGTTTGCCTTACTCGTGATTGGAGGAATTTTTGTGATTGAGGTAGCCTCATCGCTCCTTCAGCTGTTATCAAAAAAATTTCTCAAAAAGAAGGCATTTGAAGTCTCACCACTACATCTACTACTCCAACACCGAGGGTGGCCTGAGCCTAAAGTGGTAATGAGGTTTTGGATAGTCAGCATTATACTATCCATCTTAGGCCTTTGGTTTGCCTTAATCACCAGACAATAAATCTATGGATTTTTCTGATAAAAAAGTTGCCATCATGGGGCTTTCTGTTGAAGGGACTGACTCTGCAAAATTTTTTGCTCACGAGGGTGCAGATGTGCATTGTTTCGACAGGCGTTCAAAAGCAGATTTCGTCGAATCAATCAAAGACTTGGAGCTACTGGGTGTAAAATTTAATTTTGGACCTGACTACCTTTCAGAACTCGAAACATTTGATCTCATAGTCCGAACGCCAGGCATGAATTTAAATTTACCCCAGTTAGTTAGAGCAAAAGCACGTGGTCAGATTATCACAAGTCTGACTAAGATATTTTTCGAGTTGTGTCAGGCACCGATTATTGGTGTCACGGGTACAAAAGGCAAAGGCACGACGTCAGCACTGATCGGAGAGATTCTAAAAACAAACGGAGATATGGTGTATGTGGGAGGAAATATCGGTACACCGCTTTTATCCCAAGTCAGAAAGATCACGCGGAAAGATTGGATTGTGCTTGAACTTTCGTCATTTCAACTTGAGGATCTTACTCAGAGTCCACACATAGCTGTGGTATTAAATATTACTCAAGATCATCTTAAAAATTTTGATCCTTATTCGACAAATTACCATAAAACGAAAGTAGACTATATTCAAGCAAAAACATCTTTAGTTAGGTATCAAACGAATGATGATTTCTGTGTGGTTAATGCCGATTACGACGTTTCGAAGACATTTGCGTCATTAACTCAGGCGCAAAAATATTATTTTTCTAGTAAATTTCCCACTCAAGGAGTATATGTAAAAGATAATCAGCTTATATTAGAAATCCGAAATACCTATTTTGAGATTTGTCGTTCAAGCGAATTTCAGTTGCGTGGAAAGCATAATTGGGAAAATATTGCTGCTGCCTCGCTTTCTGCTTATCTAGCTGGGGCAAGTAAAGATAGCATCCGGCAGGCTGTTAGAGCATTTCGAGGTCTGGCGCATCGTTTGGAATATGTGGGTGAAAAAAATGGAATCAAGTATTACGACGATTCATTTTCAACTACGCCTGAAACATCAATCGCCGCACTAAAATCTTTCGCAGAACCAATCATATTAATTGTAGGCGGTTCAGAAAAGGGGTCTGATTACACCGAGTTGGGTAAAACTATATCTGATTCAAAAATTAGATGCATAATTCTTATCGGTACTACTGCAGAAAAAATTGAGAAAGCTGTTTTTCATGCGTGTGAGAGAGCAAAAATTAGAGTACCTCCAATTATTAGGCATCCTGGGAATATGGAAGATATAGTCAAAGCCGCTCGCAGTGTGGCATCACCCGGAGATGTAGTACTACTTTCACCAGCATGTGCCTCATTTGATATGTTTAAGAATTACAAAGAACGAGGAAAACTTTTCAAACAATATGCCAAGACGAATTGATCACCAAAAGCGCTCACGTGTGGTAACTAAAAGGTGGAGAATTGATTTACCGCTTCTGGTAACGCTTATTGGTTTATCACTTTTTGGTCTTGTAGCTATATTTAATGCTTCAACAGTGATAGCCTTAAGGGATTTTGGTAATCAGTACTATTTTTTTAAAGACCAGCTGAAATTTCTCCTCATTGGATTTATTACCCTGGGAGTGATCTCTCAGATTCATTACCGTCATTGGTATATTGTATCAGTACCACTTCTGATAATCACTATACTACTACTACTGGCTGTATTTATTCCAGGGATAGGAGTGCATGCACTAGGAGCTAAACGATGGGTGAATCTAGGATTTATCATTCTTCAGCCAACAGAACTTGCCAAATTAACTATCGTGATATATTTATCTGCATGGTTCTCAAGAAAAGAAAAGGGCCGGTTACTCCCATTTTTAGTTTTAGTCGGACTCATACTTGGATTAGTCATATTACAGCCAGATTTGGGTACAGCGGTTATTATCATCACTATCGCAGGTGTACTATATTTTCTCTCTGGTGCTCCACTAAAACATTTTTTTCTTCTGGCACCTCTCCTATTAGGTATTTTTGTAATACTTGCTGTCATCGCTCCCTATCGTTTTACTCGAATTATGACTTTTTTAAACCCTAATATCGATCCCTTAGGTTCTTCGTATCATATTCGGCAAATACTTATTGCTCTTGGATCAGGAGGTATGTTTGGTGTTGGGCTTGGTAAATCCAGACAAAAATTTGAATATTTGCCCGAAGCAAACACAGACTCAATTTTTGCGGTGATTGGAGAGGAAATTGGTTTTTTTGGAGCCCTTGTAATACTTGTATGTTTCCTGTTTATTTTCCACCGGACGTTTCTTATTGCCCGGAAATCACCTGATATGTTCAGTTTCCTTCTCGGATGTGGAATAGCTACATGGTTCTCAGTCCAAACACTTATTAATTTAGCATCGATGGTAGCGTTGGTGCCTTTAACGGGAGTGCCTTTACCACTTCTATCGTATGGAGGATCAAATTTGATTAGTCTGCTTATCGGTTTTGGAATTGTGTGTAATATAAGCACAAAATCCTCTCCGCAGACATGAAGAAGATATTTATTACTGGAGGACATCTCACACCGGCGCTAGCAATGATTGATGAGCTCAAAAAGCGTGATTTCGGGATTTTTTATATCGGGAGAAAGTACGCCCTTGAAGGCGAATCGGTGGAATCTGAAGAATGGCGAGTCATGGGTGAAAAAAAAATATCTTTTTTGGAGTTAACGACTGGCCGACTCCAAAGAAGATTAACCTCCTATACAGTTTATTCAATCTTAAAAATTCCGTTTGGAATTATACAGGCTTCTCGATACGTCACCACTTACAAACCAGATGTAATTCTCTCGTTTGGTGGATATGTAGCTCTACCTCTTGCCTATGCCGGATGGTTACAAAAAGTGCCCATCGTCACACACGAACAGACGGTTATACAAGGACTAGCCAATCGGTTTATCTCAAAAATATCTGCCAGAATCTGTACATCGTGGCCATCTCAAAATTACGCGCGAGGTGATAAATGCACCTATACGGGGAATCCTTTGCGGAAAGAAATCTTTCAGCATAAAACGTTTCCGCCTAGGAAATCCAACAAACCCGTGATTTATATTACCGGAGGAAATCTTGGTTCCCACTCAATCAATGTACTGATAAAAGAAATGCTTACACCTTTACTTGAAGATTTTGTTGTAGTTCACCAGTGCGGCAGATCTCGAGTATATAATGATTTTAAATCATTAAGCGATTTACGCTCCAAACTACCGGCGAATTTGCAGGCTGATTATTATCTATTCGAATATATAGGAGACGACTTAATAGGGACTATCCTAAATGCTGCCGAAATTGTGGTATCAAGAGCCGGCGCCAATACAATTATGGAACTGATGGCGTTGAGAAAGGCAGCTCTACTTATTCCTTTACCGTGGTCTGGTGGCGCAGAACAACAAAAAAATGCTGAATTTCTAGTCGACCGTAGAGCAGCACTAGTTCTTAAACAAGAAGATCTTACTTCGGATACATTACTCCGTACAATACATACCGTATACCGAGATCGCCAGATGTATAAAAATAATATGAATCAACTACGCTCACTCGTGATATCAGACGCAGCCTCTCGAATCGCTGACGTGATAGAATCCGTACTGTGAGATATCACACAAGACGTAGATACCAGCCTCTTCGTTTGGTAGTTAATTTGGTACTGGCAGTATGTCTCCTGTCAATCTTTCTGATTTCTACGGTCTTTAAGCTGAGAACTATCGTAATTTATGGAAGTCCTCAAGAGTTTACTAATTTTAACTTTCTGAGTCACAGTCAAAATATACTTTTTATAGATACTCACGCTTTAGAAAAAGAAATTTCGTTACGTCATCCTTCAATAAAATCGGTTAAGGTAACTAAGCGATTTCCGGATTCGTTAGAAATATATATTGAAGTGCGTACGCCAATTATGAGAATAACTGTAGGTAGTGAGGGATTATTTATTGACCAAGAAGGGAAAGTATTGTCTGCTGACGCGAGTCAAAAGCATTTGGATTATCCGACTTTACGCTGCCTAGTTGACAAAGCGAATGTCGGAGAAGTATTGGATGTGCCAAATATTGTGTTGGTAGCCGAGACAGTTAATACAATTTTGGAACATAAGACAGCAAAAATCAAAGAAGTTTCTTGTCAGGATGATGGTAGCTTTAGTTTTTTGGCTGACGGGTTGGAGATAATTATTTCGGCTCAAAATAATCCTGATGATATCGACTCCTCTTTACAATACTTATTTAAACAGTTTAGAATAGAAGGAACAAGACCAAAAAAAATTGATCTCCGTTTTAACAAGCCGGTATTTAATCCGGTACAATTTGAAGAGGCATCAGGTACGGAAGACTTAGAATGAGTATAAAATGAGTTTGTATATATGCGGGATAAGATCATCGCCGGAATTGATATAGGTACATCAAAAATCACCACAATCATCGCGGCTGTAAAAGAGGAGGGGCCACTTCATATCATTGGGGTGTCTACTGTTGATAGCAAAGGTTTACGTAAGGGACAGGTAGTAGATATCGAGGATGCGGTAGGTGCGATTTCACCCTCACTAGAAGGTGCAGAACGAATGGCTGGGTGTTCGGTTAATAGTGCATTCATAAGTATCGGCGGGAGCCACATTGCTTCGCAAAATTCCCATGGTGTAGTAGCAGTTGCCAACCCGGAAACCGAAATTACCCTGCAGGATGTCAATCGAGTGGTTGATGCAGCACGGGCAATTTCATTATCATCTTCGCGTGAAGTGATTCATGTATTGCCAAGGGGATTTACTGTTGATGGGCAAGATGGTATCGCTGATCCGATTGGTATGACAGGTGTACGGCTTGAAGTGGATACGCATCTTGTGACCGGGGGTGCTACTGCTATCAGAAATCTAGAAAAATGCGTACAAGAGTTGGGTGTAACGGTTGAGGGGATGGTTTTTGGAGGACTCGCATCAGCACAGGCAGTTCTTTCGGATACGGAAAAAGAATTGGGAGTCACACTGGTCGACATAGGAGGCGGTACGACAGATATAGCTATATTTGTGGAAGGCGCACTTTCATATTCTTCGGTGATACCGATTGGTGCAAAGAATATCACCAATGATTTAGCCATAGGACTCAGAGTTTCCTTGGAAAGTTCTGAAAAAATAAAGTTGTTACTGTCACAAAAAAACAGAAGTCCGACACTACCAGATGACGATGCACACAGTAAACAAAAACAGGTCGACGAAATAGACATGAGCGAATTAAATCTTCCCGAGGATTTAAAAAAAGTTTCACGTAAAACACTGGTCGAAGGGATCATCAAGCCGAGACTTAATGAAATTTTTGCCATGGTAGGGTTGGAGATTAAAAAGAGCGGTTTCGGAGGTATGACACCTTCAGGTTTAGTACTTTGCGGTGGAGGAGCAGAGACGGTCGGAATAGTTGAGGCAGCACGGAGAAACCTGGCTATGCCAGTTCGAGTTGGAATCCCGACTCACGTGACCGGCTTAGTAGATGAGATACTTCTTCCTGCTTATGCAACTGGTGTGGGACTCGTAGTTTATGGGTCACGGATGGGCTTACGTGAGGCACAACCACAGTTTTTAAATAAAGTCGGTAAAATAACTGGAAAATTTCCGGTGAAAGGAATATTAGGAAAAGTTCTCGATGTACTGAAAACCTTCTTACCCTAAAATTAAACCTGCTTGTCTTGGTTGAAGATAACAGTAATTAATGTTAGTATACTGCCTACTATAGTTTGTTCGTTTCATTGAAAAACTTTTATGCTCATCAAACCAGATCTAGCACGGTTTGCTAAAATTAAAGTTGTCGGCATTGGTGGCGGTGGAGGAAATGCTCTCAACTCCATGATCTCCGAGTCTCAGATTCAGGGTGTTGATTTTATCGGTGTAAATACAGATGCACAAGCGCTTCTGACATGTTTCTCCCCAATCAAAATCCAAATTGGCGAAAATCTTACCCGAGGTTTGGGATCTGGTGGAAATCCGGAAATAGGCAAGCAGGCAGCGGAAGAGTCCAGAGAAAAAATTAAAGAACATCTTATCGATTCGGATATGATATTTCTCACATGCGGTGAAGGAGGTGGTACAGGTACCGGGGCAACACCGGTACTGGCCGAAATCGCTAAAGAATTAGGAGTTCTAACAGTTGCTGTAGCTACAAAGCCATTTTCATTTGAAGGAACACGGAGAATGGTTCAAGCCGAGGAAGGCATCTTAGAATTAAAAGAAAAAGTTGACACACTTATCGTCATACCCAACCAGAGACTTCTTGATGTAGTTGATAAAAAGCTCACGCTTATAGAGGCGTTTAGAGTTGCTGATAGTGTGCTTGGTCAGGGTGTCCAGGGAATATCCGATTTAATTACAACTCCTGGACTTATAAATGTTGATTTTGC
The DNA here is from genome assembly GCA_964412165.1 of uncultured Gammaproteobacteria bacterium. GTDB lineage: Bacteria > Patescibacteriota > Microgenomatia > UBA10105 > UBA10105 > CAYPMW01. The sequence goes on from CAYPMW010000001.1 coordinate 69,465, forward strand.
AGATGTACGTACTATCATGAACAATTCAGGTTCAGCTCTCATGGGTATTGGTACGGGCACTGGAGAAAATCGCGCGACAGTAGCTGCACGTATGGCGATTGCATCTCCGCTTCTTGAGATTTCAATCGATGGAGCAAAAGGCGTGTTATTCAATATCACCGGAGGGCAGGACCTGACTATGGCCGAAGTTGATTCGGCAGCAAAAATGATAGCTGAGGCGGTAGATCCCGACGCAAATATCATATTTGGCGCAACTATTGATGAATCCATGGTCGATCAAGTCAAAATCACGGTGATTGCCACAGGATTTGATGAAACGAGAAAGACCTTACAGGGGCTGACGAGACCGTTCTCAGTGCATCAGCACATACCTAATTCGAGTATAGCGCAATCCTCCGGTGCGCCTCCTGTTTCCACTACGCCTCAAAATCAGACTGATGATACAAATGGTAGTTCACCCCTCACTCCACCTACCGCAACTTCGACCGATATCCCTCCAGAAGAAGACCAATGGGACATCCCCGCTTTCCTAAGACAGAGAAGTTAAATGGATGCAACTTCCCTTCAATTATCCTATAATATATCAATGAGTGGTAAAAGTGAACTAATCATTCCGTCAGCTGAGCTTCCGCGAGAATTATTAGATAACGAAGCGTTTAGACTTATTGATGAGTTTAGAAAAACATTTCGCGCAACTCCTGAGTTTCTCAAAGCTTTGGGAGAACATTATTTTGGTGAGCTTGATGATGGACAACTGATTAAACCTGATAACCAAAGAAGCATTTCTTTCTGGTATAAAGGAGTACCATGGGAGGTTGAAGATAGATATACTGAGGATGGGCAGCGGTTAAGTGTAACCGTCACTAGTCCTGTCAATTTCCCATTTCAGACAATTTTGATTAGCTTGGTTGCGAAAAGAAAGATAGATCAAAAAAATCAAATTGAACCCAAAGTTCAGGCGATTGGGATAAATGAATCTTTACAACCGGTTATATACAGAAATTCGCAACAAGCAGTTGATGTTATATTAAGGATCTTAAATTTTTACAAAATGTAGATTCTGTTATATACTTAATGTAATTAAAAAGCGTTTGACTGGTAATCACCAGGGAATGTGTTTATACATCGCTGAAAGAAGAACATAGAGATCCTGTAATAAAATTCTAGTTAAATCTTGGAATTAAGGTTCAGGATGCGTATATAAGTAGACCTTTCCGGGTAAGCCCGTAATAGCAGGAAGTAAGGGTTGTAGGTAATAAGTTGTAGGTTGTAGGAAGAAATAAGTTTCTTACAACCCACAACCTACAACTGAAGTAAGGTGGTACCACGAATTAGTTAAGAGTTTAGAATTAAGTGTTAAGAATTCTAAGTTCTCAAACTATCGTCCTTAGATTCGACTACAATTGTGGTTGGAGATAAGGACCCTTTTTATGGTAAAAAAACACACATTTCAACCGGTTTCAGCGAAAGTAAACTTCCCCGAACTTGAAGAACGGATTCTTAAGTTTTGGAAAGAAAATCAGATTTTTGAAAAATCAATTGCAGCGCGACCTGCATCAAAAACCTGGACGTTTTTAGACGGACCACCGTTTATTACCGGGCTTCCCCATTACGGGAGCCTTCTATCGAGCATTCCCAAAGATCTCTTCCCCCGTTACTGGACAATGAAGGGATATCGCGTGCGGCGAGTGTGGGGGTGGGATTGCCATGGACTTCCTGCGGAGAATAAGGTTGAGGATAAGTTGGGAATCACGCGGAAAAAAGACATTGAAGAAAAAGTAGGCATCAAGAAATTTATTGAAGAATGCAAACTTTATGTGAGTGACGTTTCAGGAGAGTGGAAATGGTATGTGGACCATATCGGAAGGTGGGTTGATTTTGCACACGCCTACAAAACTATGGACATGCCGTACATGGAAACGGTGATGTGGGTATTTAAATCGCTCTATGATAAAGGATACATTTACAAAGGCTTACGTGTATCACTTTACTGCCCCCATTGCGCCACTCCAATTTCAAATTTTGAAGTGGCAATGGATGCTGATAATTATCGGTCAGTGACTGATCCGGGAACAATTTATAAATATCCTCTGCAAGATGTAAAAGATACGTACATATTAGCTTGGTCAACCACGCCGTGGAACAAACTCGTGACCCCGGCATTAGCGGTAAATCCCAAATTGATATACGTTAAAGTAGCACAGGCAGATGAATATTATATTCTGGCAAAATCTAGGGTAAAAATGCTAAATAAGGAGCCTTTTAAAGTGGTAGATGAATTTCTTGGTCAAGAATTGGTAGGCAAAGCTTTCCAGCCACACTACGATTTCTATAAAGTAGATCCTGGTAAGAAAGCATTTATTATAGTGAACGGCGAGTTTGTGACCGCCGAGGAAGGTACGGGAGTCGTCACGATCGCCGCATACGGTGAGGAAGATTTGGCTGTCATGCAAAGGGAAAGCATCCAGATTGTCATGCATCTTGACGATGAAGGTATCCTCAAGCCGTTTGTGCCCAAATGGGGTGGAATGTATTATCTCAAAGCAAATATTGAGATTAATAAAGATCTTGCGGCCCGTGGACTTATATATGATGATAAACCGTACTCTCATACCGTACCAACCTGCTGGAGATGTCATACACGACTTATATTCGCTCCCCAGGATGCTTGGTATGTGAATGTACAATCGCTCAAAAAGAGGATGAAGGAGACTAATGAGGCAGTCAATTGGTTCCCCAAACACTTTAAGTATGGTAGATACCTCAAAAGCCTTGAGTTTGCACCTGACTGGTGCATATCAAGGAGTAGATATTGGGGGTCGCCGGTGCCTGTGTGGGAGTGTGAGTGTGGCGAGAGATTCGTACCGGGTTCGATATCAGAACTAGAGATCCTATCAGGGAAGCATATTGCAGATCTACACAAACCGGCAATTGATCAGGTGACCATAAAGTGTCCAAAATGTAATCAACAGGCAAAACGCGTTCCTGAAGTGCTTGATAGTTGGATTGAGGCTGGATCTGCGCCTTTTGCTGAGCGTCATTTTCCATTTGAAAAAGACCTGAGACTCACAGACTTTTTTCCACCTGACTTTATTGTTGAATATACTGGGCAGATCAGAGCCTGGTTTTACGTGTTACACGTACTAGCCACTGCGCTTTTTGAATCACACGCGTTTAAAAATGTGGTAGTTACTGGTGTTATTTTAGGAACTGATGGGCGAAAAATGAGCAAAAACTATGGTAATTACCCCGATCCCAAAGAATTGCTTCAGAAATATGGCGGCGATGCTCTACGCCTGTACCTCATGGGAAGTCCGGTGATGCATGGAGAAGACATTATCATTTCAGAAAATGAATACCGCAATCAGGTCAAAGGAATGCTACTCATACTCTGGAACGTATATAACTTTTTTGTAACTAACGCTTTGGTTGATGGGTGGTCTGCGAAAAATACTCCCCCCAAACCCGTACATGTTTTGGATAAATGGATCCTCTCCCGTCTTTATGAGCATATAGAGACCATGGCTGAAAAAGGGTATGAAAAGTATGATAGCGTGTTTGTCGTACAGTCGGCAGAAAAATTTATACGCGAGTTATCATTATGGTACGTGCGGCGAAGTCGAAATCGCTTCGGGCCAGGTAGTCCGAATTCCATAGATAAAGAAAGAGCGTACCACACGCTGTGGTTTGTTTTAAAAGAATATGTTAAATCCATATCCCCGTTAATACCATTTGTTACTGAATCAATGTATCGCAATCTTACTGGCGAGATTTCGGTTCACCTAGCGGACTGGCCCACACTTCCTTCTGAGTGGCGCAGTGTCATCCTTGAGAAGGATATGACAAATGCGATAAAACTGGCATCCCGTGTTCATGCTTTCCGTAAACAGACGGGCGTGATAGTCCGAATTCCTATTAAAACGCTTGAATACACCGGACCAGACGAGATAAGTGGCCACGTTCGAGAGATACTTCTGGAAGAAATAAATGTGTATGATCTTGTTTACAAAGGCACGTCGAGTGACTATACTGTTTCTGGTAAAACGGATGAAATAAATCTTGATATTCAAGCAGGGTATGTGCGAAAAATTATCCGGCAAGTACAGAATCTCAGAAAAGAAAAAAAGTTAAACTTGAGCCAGCCGATCAAGCTCCAATTAGACGCACGCGATAAAGGGAAAATAACCAGCAATTTACTCGAAAAAATTAAGCAAAAAACACTCGCATCTGAAATCGTATGGGGAGACGGTCTTTCTATTTCGACTGGATAATTTTTTTTCCGGTTGTACTTTTAAGTAGTATTAGTCTGGTTACTCTTCTATCAATAGGGCACAATTTTTTTTATTCTCAATTATTATTTGTATTTTTAGGACTGGTATTATTTTATCTCCTGTCTCGGTTTGATTTCTCAATATTTCAATATTTGGTTTATTTCCTCTATATCGCCTGCATTCTATTTCTCCTTTTATCATTTTTGGGGCCAAATGTCCGAGGATCATCTCGTTGGCTGGAAATTGGTGATTTTCGTTTGCAACCTTCTGAATTTATTAAGCCCTTTCTCTGTCTCAGTTTTGCCGGATTTATTATGCGTCATCCACCTCTTAAAATAAAAACAATTCTTATCCATACCATAATCATGCTGGTGCCGAGTTTACTTGTTTTTCTTCAGCCCGATTTAGGTAATTCACTCATTTTTGCCAGTATTTGGCTCTCTCTCATGATATTTGGAGGAATTTCACTTCGATATATCGCGGCCGTATTCCTAGGAGGGATAAGTATTATACCTCTCTCATTTTCGTTTCTTCGCGAGTATCAGCGTTTAAGAATACTAGCGTTTCTTAATCCTTGGTTTGATCCACAAGGTGCCGGATACAATGCGATACAATCGATGATTACAGTGGGTTCTGGGCAGCTTTTTGGCCGCGGATTTGGTAAAGGCACCCAATCTTTTTTGAAATTTTTACCTGAACACCACACCGATTTTATTTTTGCAGCCTTGACTGAATTATTTGGGTTTATGGGAAGCACGGTCGTATTAGTTTTGTATTTTGTATTTTTATGGAGGCTACTTAGTCATATCCGAAACCATGCGCATAATAAAATGGTTGTCTTATATATATCAGGTCTGTTTATACAGCTATTCGTCCAGATTGTGATTAATATTGGTATGAACATGGGGATTGTACCGATCACGGGGATTACGCTACCGTTCCTTTCGTATGGCGGAAGTTCACTCCTCACTTCATGGATAAGTTTAGGAATTTTGATGTCTGCTATTCAAAAACCGCGCGTAGTGGAAAATTAGCTTTTCCATTCCATTGCAAAAAAACAATAATTTTGTTAAGATACGCTCAGTCAGCCGACATTTGACCTGGATACCGCCAGGTCTTTGTTTTAAAGTATGTTTGCTATTGTTAAAATCGGTGCTCACCAGTACCGAGTTTCACCAGGAGACTCGATCCGTGTCGACCATATCGAAGGCAAAGTTGGGGATATCACCTATCTTCCAGCTTTACTTGTGGTAGAAGGAGGTAATGTTCGTGTAGGAAAAGAGGTTAGAGCGGTGAAAATACCAGCAATCATCAAAAGTCATGGAAAAGGTGAAAAAATTGATACGTATCGGTTTAAAGCAAAATCAAGATACCGTAAGCACCGCGGCTTTCGCACCTTTGCAACTACACTGGAAATTAAACAGTGGGAAGAGAGTGAATTACCCCAAAAACCCCTCGCAAAACGGAGAATCTCCGTAAAAAGAAAAAAATGACCGAGTACCTTTTTATTTTAGGGTACGCATATGAATTATGCGAAGCGGAGCTGCGTCATTTTTTAAATTTAAACTATCCCGGGTCGATCATAACTCCACTTCATAAACCAGTGTGCATGATAAAAACTACCCAAACTATAGACCCCACGCAAGTGATCGGCATCCTTGGGGGAGTGGTTAAAATTGCCAAAGTTCGTGATGTCATACCAGCTCCAACGTCAAGTCACTTACGGCGTTTCTTTGATGACTATGATGCACGTACACTTATATTCGGAATTAGTTCTTACGGAAGCCCAGAGAAAAACTCAAGGACAATCCTACCGGAATTGAAAGCCATTTTACAGAAAAAGATAACCCACGTGCGGTTTATCGAACCGAAGGTAGGGAGTAGTTTATCGAGTGTAGTAGTAAAAAAACAACACGTGAAGGAAATTATTTTGGTTGAAACCCATTTAGGTTGGTATGTAGGAGAAACCCTTACAGTACAGGATCCAGACGAGTGGAGTAGCCGCGATACCAAGCGTCCTCATATCTCTCCAAAATCAGGGATGTTGCCTCTTAAAGTTGCGCGGATGATGGTCAACTTAGCACTTTCTCAGGGGGATAAAACCGGTTGTTTACTTGATCCATTTTGTGGTATGGGGACTATCCTAGGAGAAGCATTAGTGTCAGGATGGAGTGTAGTTGGCAGTGACCTCTCCCGCGACGCAGTACAAAAAACCCGTGAAAATCTTCTTTGGCTATCCCAACGTAATCCGTCATTAAAAAGAAAGTTTCAGGTATTTGTATCAGACGCCACCCACATTTCCAAAAGTATCATTAAACCTCAAATAGATGCTATTGTGTCCGAGCCATTTCTTGGAGCTTTATTTGAGAAAAAAGGTGAGCTACTTTACCAGAAAGGGCTAAAAGTCACAGAAACTAGTATTCGAGATATGTTTAAAGGGCTTGAGAAACTCTATCTTGGTGCATTCAAAGACTGGCGAAATATTCTCAGACCGAATGCCAGGATCGTGATTGCATTGCCACAACTTTCCTATGATAACCAACTGTATATCGTGAAAAATCTCATTGACAAGTGTGAAAAAGTGGGATATACTTTCACACAAAATACTCTTAAATATTGCAGGCCCCACGCAATTGTAAAACGAAGTATTCATATATTTACTTTCAAATAACACTATGGCACATATAAAAACCGGTGGAACAACCAAAGGCAACAGAGATTCCCGGTCAAAACGGCTTGGGGTGAAAATTTATGGTGGTCAACGTGCCATAGTGGGGAGTATCATAGTGAGACAAAAAGGTACCAAAGTTCACCCCGGTCAGGGGACATCCATGGGTAAAGATTTTTCGATATTTGCTAAAGTTGATGGACTGGTACGATTTAAAACAAACGCAGGAAAAAAATACGTCTTAGTAAAGGTATAAATGGCTGATCCTAATCAAATCATTGAACTTGAGATAGATTTGTTACAACCAAATCCGTTGCAACCTCGCAGTATTATCACTGCAGAATCATTAAAAGATTTATCGAGTTCCATCAAAGAAAGCGGGATACTTGAACCATTAGTGGTAGCCAAAACTCCAGCTGGATATCAAATTATTGCCGGTGAGCGCAGATGGCGGGCGGCTAAACTAGCTGGGTTGGCCCACGTGCCGGTCCTCATCAAAGAAACGACTGCCAGGGAAATGCTGGAAATGGCGATTGTGGAAAATGTCCAGCGGGAGGATCTCAATCCGATTGAAAGAGCTCAAGCGTTTGAACGGTTGATTGAGGAATTTGGGTTACCTGTTTCAGAAATTGCCAAACGGATTGGTAAAAGCGATTCTTATGTTTCAAATACAATTCGACTTCTGACGCTTCCGGATGCCATCAAAGATGGTCTCATGTCTGGGTCAATCACAGAAGGTCATGCTCGGGCAATTGCCGGGTTAGGTGATGTCAAGCTGATGGTGGACGCATATAAAGCAATACTATCTGAAAGTGCCTCGGTGAGGAAAACCGAGGACCTCGTCAGACGCCTCAAATCCGAGACACAACAAAAACCACATTCACGAATTGAACGCATACATAATGAAGAGCTTGACCGTATAGCTCAAAACTTGGCGCAGGAAGTAGAGGGTTTAGTGAAAATCACTCAATCCAAAGTTGAAGCGCGGATTGTTTATGTGATCAGGGGAAATTTAGAAAAAACCTCCCAAATTATTAAAGAAATCCACCGCCGGATGACTCAAAGGCCAATAATTCAAAACCCAGCGTAAGTGATTCTTGATACCGTCCCAAATTTACTAAATGGCCAATAGACGAGTTGAGATCTACCAATAATTGCGTCTTTGTGAATGGTTCCCCATTCCCGAGAATCAGAACTGCGTGATCTGTTGTCGCCGACGACAAATATGTGGTCTTCAGGTACGACAATGTCTTTACCTTCTTTTAAGTAAGCTCCTTGGTGGGTAGTGACATTTATTCCGATATAAGGTTCTTCCAAGACTTTCCCATTGATATAAAAGTGGTTGTTCTCAAGTTTTATCTCATCCCCGGGAAGGCCGATGATCCGCTTAATAAAATCAATATCCGGGTTTTGAGGAGACTTAAAGACGACTACGTCTCCCCGTTTCGGATCGCTAAATTTATATTCGAACTTATTGGTGAGTATATATTCTCCGTCTGTAAAGTTTGGTTCCATTGAAGCGCCTTTCACTTGGTGTGGTTGGTAGAGGAATAAGTACACCACGACAAATATAGCCAGTGCCACGACGATTGACTCCATGATGTCAAATAAAAAGCCAAAAATATGCTTTATGATGACCAAAAAAAACATATAAAAAGGCCTTCCTGAAGTTGAAGGCTCCCATTACCCAAACCTGGGTTAGATAAAGTATAAACAAATGTTATAATACATGCAATACTTTTTCCAAGAACGAATAACACAGCAGGATCCGTAGCTCAGTTGGGAGAGCGTTCGGTTCACATCCGAAAGGTCGATGGTCCGAGTCCATCCGGATCCACAGTTTTGCATCACGGTTCACTGATTCTGCAAGGAGTTTATAAGCTGGTAAATTGTCCCCAAAAGAAGCGTTTTACCATTGAGATTGATGAGTCTTGGATAAAATGAATTGATATCTCTCTCCATTCGTTTCAATTGATCTATTGCTCTACCTGTTTTTTCTTCTTTTGCGTATCTTTCAGTTACTTCAGTTTTAAGAAGTAGGCTTTTATACAGAGTTTTATTGGTGATCCATTTAAGATCGAATGCCGAATGCAAATCATTGCGCAAGGTTTTGAAATTCACCGCAGTGTCGATATTAGTACTTGATAAGTCAGTTGGATTATATATCAGACTATACGTATCTGTATCATTTTTTCCCGCTACCCCCGAAAAGTTTTTCATTTCGACATTTGCGTCCTGATCATAAAAATAGACATCTAACCTATATTCTTCTAAGGTGGGAGAGGTGATGAGTATTTGATAGGAATCTTTTTTAGGTTGTTTTAAATAAAGTACTTTTAGGGGTTTTGCGCCACTGGGCTTGCGGGATGATTCGTTAAACAGAGGATACTCAAGAAATTCACTTCCATGAAGATTGCCACTACTATCACTAAGAGTTAGAGAAACTTTTGGATCAACTGCCATAGCGATATATGAAAAATCACTATTGGTGAGAGTATAATATCCAATCCGTCGTATCGTCTCATAATAGGGTGCCAAAGTCGTCCTGTCTGTATAAAACGGGTCCTTGATCGAATATGAATCTCCAGATTGTTCTGTTGCAACCACAAAATGACTGTTACTCGGGCTTTGGGGATGATTCACATCGAGAATTACCGGACTGTTTGGACTTAGTGCATTTGACAAATCCGCGGTAGGTGAAGCATGATATTCAAGTTGTGGACTTGTGGGATCTAGTTCATGACTCAAACGCGTAAGCCGCGATACTAGTAGCCAATTAGTAGCTCCATTTCTAAACGATCCGTCGTTTTGCGACCGCATCCATTCATTGAGAGTTCCAGGAGTAAGATCCTTTGTCGGAAGAGGAGACGTGTTAGCGGAGAAGTCCCCGGGAGTCTTGGTGACGTTAAAGTACTTCAGAATCATTGAAACAGAAGTGAGAGCGCAACCATATGCTGCTACGGTTTTTTGTCCGGTACCCGACCAATTATCAGCGTGATCATACGTATCGTCCCCCCACTCAGGATTGGCTTGGGAAAAATAGGGGAAAGGGACATAATCCTCTGCAAGCCCAATCCGCCAATTTGCTCCATCATGCCCGGCATAATACATTCGTAATTTGTGAGCATCGCGAATGACTCGCGGAGCAGCAATCATCGTATCATCAAAATCATTAGTTAATGTATTTCCAATAGTTAGAATGTGGTTCGTATCTTTTGTCCAATAGATTCCATCAGTCGAAGTCGCATGGCTGATATACCTTGGGGGAACACCAGCGTGGTACCACATATGATACGAGTTATCGTCAATATAAACTGAAGGCGCTGCAACGGTATTAGCTTCCCAACTTAGTGTAGGTTCAAGAACGGGATTTGCATTTCTGGTCCATATAAATCCATCGGGAGATGTGGCATATCCAATTCGCCAAGTTCCATTACTATCTCTCGCCCCGTACCATAATTTATACATATCTTCATGAAAGACCACTTCAGGCGTATTCACTCCTTCAGCTTCCCATGGTACCGAACTTTTAGTAAATATAAAATGATGTTCAGACCAATTAATACCGTCACTTGAACTAGAGCGACTTATTCTAAAAGATTCTTTTTGAGAAAAATTAAAAGATGAAAACCACATGGTATATGTATTACCACCAAATATTACTGAAGGTTCACCCAATTCTTGCTCCCAAGAATCATTTGGTTTAGGAGTTAAAACTGGATTATTATAAAATTTAATCCAATTAATACCTTCGTTTGAGGTCGCAAGTCCTATTTGTCCTACTTTTCCATTAAATCCTGTGTACCACATTTTATATCCTGTTTTATCAATTACAACTCTTGGGGCACTTACCAACTGATTATCCCACTGATTTATTTGTCCAATACCTAGTATAGGATTACTCCTTTTCATGAAGACGGCATGTGAATTTGAAGTAAAAATAAAATATCTCAGGATCAATAACATTATAATTATTGTATGTGTAAAATATTTCATTAAATATATTTAGGTTTAACGATATAATTTGAAAAAAGATATCAATATTAATCAGTTCACTAATAAATCTTGTTATAATTAAAAAATGAGTAATAGAAAATGCGCTATCTGTAATAAATATTCAGCGACATTTTATACAAACACTAATTCTTACGATATACTGAAATGTCATTATTGTAAAGCTGGATTTTTGTCTCGAATGCCAACAAAAAAAGTTTTACATGACTTTTATTCAAATTTTACCTACGACACTGGATTTATTAATGAGAAATTGATAAGAAAGGAAGCAACTAATGTACTAAAAAATTTAAAAAAATATAAAGGAAAACTATTAGATATTGGTTCAGGTGCTGGGTTCTTTATTCATGAAGCACAAAAAATGGGGTGGAGTTGTCTTGGAATTGAAACATCTAAGAAATTAGTTGATTATGGAAAAGTATATTTAAATATTAACATTATACATGGTGACTTTTTAAACATTAATTTAAAAAATGAAAAATATGATGTAATTATTCTTTCTCAGATAATTGAACATATAACTGAACCATATAAAATGCTCAATAAAGTATATTCGTATCTTTCTAAAGGTGGGATTCTATATATTGCTACGCCTAATTTTAATAGTCATCTATCTAAAGTATTAAAAGTAAATTTTCCTTATTTATCTCCTCCTGAACATGTTATTTTTTACAGTCCAAAAACATTATACTTTCTACTTCAAAAAACAGGTTTTCAAAGAATGAAGATAAGAACTTATGGATACCCACAAGATCTATCAGGAATAATAAAAAAATTAATTAAAAAACCTGATAGTAATTCTTTATTATTTAATATAAATTTCAAGTCTAACGATCGCATTAACAAATATAGAAGATTATTTAAATATATGATTTTTGATAAATTTTTCTGCGTTTTGTTTTATAGAGTTTTAAATTTATATTTAAAAGGATCAATGATAGAAGTTTATGCACAAAAAACAATATTAATTAATGAATAGGAAAATTAGGCTTTCTCTAGTAACTATAGCAAAAAATGAGGAAAAGGAGATCGGTGAATTTCTGGAAAATGTAAGGTGGGTAGATGAAATAATTATTGTAATTAATGATTCACATGATAGAACTGCTGAGATTGCTAAAAAATATACTAAGAAAATTTACTTTAATAGTGAAACTAGTCTCGGACTTTTGAAGCGATATGCTTTATCCAAAGCTACCGGCGAGTGGATCTTGATATTGGATGTTGATGAAAGAATATCAGAAGAATTAAAAAAAGAGATCCGTCAAATACTCCAAAGTAAGAATACAAAAAATGCTTACTCTATACAATACCAAAATCATTTTCTTGGTTATGTATTGAGCTGTAAAGCTCAGACGTACTCAAAAATAAGATTATTTCAGCGGGGAAAAGGGTCAGTCGTACCTGTTCAAATACATGAAGAAGTAGAAATCACTGGCTCAGTGGGTTTACTTGAAGGAAAAATACTTCATTATTCGTTTAAAAGCATTCCACAGACGCTTGAGAAATTTACCAATTATGCTAAATTAGAAACTCCATTATTTATTGATAGAAAAGATAGTGTGTCGTTTAAGCATTTGATGCTTTACCCACTCCATATGTTTTGGTCAATATTTGTTGAGGATAAGGGGTATAAGGATGGGATTTGGGGATTTTTGCTCGCTCTCTGTTTTGCATATTACGAATTTGCTAAATATTTCTTTCTACTGATATATAAAATTCGACATCGAGGCGAATTTCCAATTGCTTGACTTCTTCTTACGTTTCTGTGAAGATATCGGAGTGGTAATTCTTACACAGGAGGTGAATCAATGATTAGACATTTAATTGAGATTATTATTGGCATCTTCGCGCCTCCTGCGCCTGCGTACCTGCCCTCAATAAACCAAGAAGAAAAATCCTGACAAGATCGCTCAAACCTCAAAATGTGGGTACCTTGTTTGACAGATCTTAATCAGTCGTAATTAATCACAAGTGATATTGATGTATTATGGTCTTTTTTATGAATGAACGTAATAACTTTGCGAAACTTTCTGCTTATACTCATATAGGATTTAACAAATCTTTATTGTCATTTTCAGGGTTGTTGACAGCTGAATTAACGGGGTACATCACCGTATCACTAGCTGGATAAGGAGCCAGAAACTGTAAAAGTGAGTTAACTGGCGTATCTGGGGCAAGCCAATAATTTTCGTTCTCCCTCTGTAATATCACTGGCATACGGTTATGAATTTTATCAATTGTGGAGTTTGGTGTAGTAGTGATGATTGCGTAAGAATAAATTTCATTATTTTCTGCATCCTTCCAAATATCAAATATTCCTGCAAATGAAAAGAGGTGAGTTGATTTAACTCTGATAAAAAATGGTTGTTTAACTTGGCTTATACGACTCCATTCATAAAATCCGATCGTGGGGATGAGACAGCGTTTTGAAGAAAATGATTTTTTGAATGAGGGTTTACTGGTGACTGTTTCGGCTCGAGCATTAATCATTTTATAGCCGATCTTGGGATCCTGGGCCCAAAAAGGAATAAGACCCCATTTCATGAGTATTGCCTTTTTTGGGCTGCTTCTAATAATCACCGGCATGTTTTGTCCTGGAGTGACATTAAAACTCGAGAAAAGTTTGAAATCCCGCTTTTCCAAAGAGTACCGCTCGTCAAATTCAGAAGTCGCGGCAAACGCATACCTACCACACATGGGTATATTGTAACAAATGAGGGGTAAAAAGTCTTGACAGCTTAATACGTACCTAATGTGCTCATCGCTACTTTAAGTAAAACTAATAGAACAGTCACCAGTACTGCAAGGGTAACTAAATGCGGAATGTCAGCGTTTAAAAAATCTTGTTGCTTTATTTTTTTATAAGACCTAGTTCTTTTTTTCATGCCTTTACACCTCCTTTATATATAAATTAAGTTTGCTTGATTTGTAATTCATTTGTCAAGAGATAAATCAGATTCAAGGTAGACGTGTATTCACTGATATAATATATACATGTTATTAGTTACAGTCATTATTGTTACCTATAATAACGAGCTCCACCTGAATGATTGTTTGCAATCTGTATGTAATCAAAATGACAATACTCTAAAAGTAAAAATATATATAATTGATAATCATTCCGGTGATAGAACCATCCAAGTTGCCCAACACTTCGGGCGAGCAGTAAAAATTCACAGTTTGACTGAAAATAAAGGTTTTGCCCAAGGAAATAATTATGGGTTGGAAATTGCGAAATTACACAAAGCAGATTATTGCCTGATTCTTAATCCAGATACTGTTATTTGCGACCAGATGTTAAAGCGGTTGGTGACCGCGAGCATTCGGATAAAAGATCGTGGCATATTTATGCCTCTGATATTTATGGATACGTATAAAAAGTATGTGTGGTCGGCAGGCGGAGAATTAGACCCTCACCGATTCACAGCACGTATGACACATTTTATGGAAAGTACCACAACAAAAGAAAGTATACATAAAGAGTGTACATTTATCCCCGGGACATGCATGCTACTACCTGCGAAACTATTAGAGATGAATATACAATTTGTAAGGGATTATTTCTTATATTATGAAGATGTTGAATTTTCGTTACGAGCCAAAAAATTGGGTTTTGCTTCATACGTCGTACCCGAAGCAGAGATCATCCATTTTGAAGTTTCCCGGAAATCCAGACTGAAAAATTACTATCTTGCCAGAAATCATTTACTATTTATTGAGAGAAATGGTACGGCATACGTGAGGATTCGGGAGTTTATCCGGTTGCCCAAAACTATTTTAGAACATTACTCCCAAAAAGACTTGGATTCGCTTCGTGGCATAAGAGATTATTATTTACGGAGATTAGGCCGGTATGGTACAAATTAAAAGAAACGTGGGAAGAAGACCGAAACCGCATCTGACAATTGCTCTGGACTGTGGAATGTTTACTCGTCCTCAAGGTCAAAGCTACGGAGGGTTACGGACACTGACGTATAATTTGCTCACCGAACTTGCCAGTTTGGATCACCGGAATAGATATTTTTTATATTCATACCATCCACTTTTGCATGTTATGAACGATTTTTCAAAAAATATGGAAAACCACTTACTCCCTCGATTGGGTTTTAAAGCTATATGGATGCCCCTCGCTTTACTTCGAGATAAACCTGACGTTTTTTTGGCTACTGCACAAGCGCGTCCTTCGACGGTTATTCCCACGGTCGGTTTTGTGTATGATGTAGCCTTTATAAAAAACCCTCATCTATACGAAGATTCGAAGAGGTTAAAAAACAACACAGAACAACTCGTATATAACGCGCGCCATATCATCACCATTTCAAATTCGAGTAAAAAAGATATCGTTGATGTTTTCAAAGTCAGAGACGATTTTGTGACTTGTGCAATCCCTGGTGTAGCTAAGATTTTTACTCCTCGTGGTTCAAAATATATGGACTCGTACCCTTATTTTTTATACGTGGGAACACTTCGCAAAACAAAAAATATTCCGTTTCTCGTAAGCTGTTTTTCTAAATTTATAAAACGCGCGAAAAACAAATTTATGTTGGTGCTTATCACACCTACAGTACCTGAAAATGCACTTCTTAAACTGATTAATCGATTAGGCATGGGTGAATATATTCGTTTTATGCACAATGTTGATGATAAGGAATTACCTAAGTATTACAGAGGAGCATTGGCATTTGTTTCATTTACCACATATGAGGGATTTGGATTACCTTTTGTAGAAGCAATGGCCTGTGGGACTCCTGTGATTACTACAAATTTTTCATCAGCACCCGAAATCGTGGACGGATCAGGTTATTTAGTGAAACTAAACGATGTCGACAAAGCGGTCGAAACATTATTAAGACTTGCCTATGATGCACCTACAAGACAAAAAATGTCGAAAAAGGCAATCAGACAATCACGGCATTTTAACTTACGTACTTTTGCCCGAACGGTGCTTGATACGGTATACAGGATTGAGAAATTTAATGATCATAATGAACAAATTGCCTGATGTGCGCTTGACCGTAGTCATACTTTCTAGAAATGAGAGCGATTCAATCGAAAGTTGCTTAAAAAGCATATGCTGGGCTGATGAAGTTATTTTACTTGATGATTCAGATGATGATACCGTAGAAAAAGCCAAGAGAATTTGCTCTCAAATATTTATTCATCCAACCAAGACGAGAAAAAACTTTTCAGATCTGAGAAATTTAGGACTGCGATTAGCATCTAATGAATGGGTATTATTTTTGGATGCTGATGAGCGTACCAGTCAGAACCTTAAAGAAGAAATTCTATCAGTGATACATAAGCCCAATGTTAATGGTTTCTTAATAAAAAGAAAAGATTTTTTTTTAGGCAGATGGTTAGAATATGGAGAAACCGGAAATATGAGGCTTTTAAAATTAGGTAAGAAGCGTAAAGGTCGATGGCAAAGGGAAGTACATGAGGTGTGGGATATTGAGGGAAATATTGGAGTATTACAAGAAGTACTGTATCATTACCCCCATCCGACCGTTCGCGAATTCATCGAACGGATCAATCGCTGGACAGATCTAGATGCTCAGACATTTTATCGTCACGGAAAACGAGCTTCATACTGGAAAATCATTGCATATCCAACAGGTAAATTTTTAGTGAATTATATTTTCAGACAGGGATTTCGGGACGGTATGCCGGGATTTATTATGGCACTATCCATGAGTTTTCATTCATTTCTGACACGGGCAAAACTATTTACTATAACTTCGCTTTCCTCGAAATGAGATTCTGGTTGATCATTGTAATGATTGGTTTTGTAAGCGGGCAAGTGGCAGCTCTAAATTCTTGCTGCGGGGTTAGGATAATACCTCTCGATGTGGCAGTAGTTTTTTTTGTAATTATAAATGTAATATCGGGAAAAATTTCGAAAGAGAAGCTATATACATATTTATTTATTTTCGGACCCTTTATTGTAACTTCAATTATTTCACTGTTCGCGAGTTTATTAGTCATACCACCATTTCAAGTTGGCATATCGTCACTCTATTTACTCCGTTTCGTACTCTACTCACTCAGTGTTGTGCTTATAAAACCGAGTGATAGTTTCCTAACGATACGACTTCTTTGGTGGACAGGCGTAGTTATCGCAGTGATCGGATTTGTGCAGTATTTACTCTATCCGGATTTGAGAAATCTCTGGTATTTAGGTTGGGATCCACATAAGTATCGGATATTTTCCACACTTTTTGACCCAAACTTTACCGGAATCATCCTCGTCCAGACAATGTTTCTTGGGTATCTGATGTTTCAAAGAATGACAGGATTTGGGAAGTATATGGTTTTTTCCTCCCTGGGAGTAGTGTTTGCGGCGTTGTTATTTACTTATTCACGAGGTGCGATTATTAGTTTAGTAATTCCAATGGTCTTATGGATGATCATTAAGAAAAAATATCTGTTTATTATTCTTAGCAGTGTAATGTTGATGCTGATTACACTGGTACTTCCAAAACCAGGAGGAGAGGGGGTAGAACTATTTCGGATTATTTCTATACAATCAAGAATTGTGGACACACAGGAAGGCATCACCTTGTTCCGCACGTCACCCTTTTTTGGAGTTGGTTTTAATACATTGCGCTTTATGCGCCGGGATAGGGGAGAAGCATTCGGAGTACCCGACCACTCGGTCTCAGGCTTTCATAATAGCTATATTTTCATTCTGGCGACCACAGGAATAATTGGTTTTTTAGCTTACGGATGGTTATGGATACAAATTTTATTTCCCTTAATTGGAAGTTATACCCATGTTAATGAGTTGGAAAAGTTGCACTTGGAAGTAGTATTTATGAGTGTAGGAAGCCTTTTTATACATGCGTTGTTTGATTTAAGCTTATTTTACCCGCATGTCATGTTTTGGACGTGGTGTTTGATTGCTACCGCTTCGGAAAAAGTTATTCGTTATAAATAACTTTTCGTTCTAATTTTGTTTCATTTCCAGCTTCGTCTTTAGCGATAATCACTAGAGTGTTTTCTCCCGAATTCAGCTTCAAGGAATACTGGAAGTTTCCTGTATCATTCACACTTACAAACCGGTCATTTACCCAGACCGTGCTTCGTGGATCTGTTTTTCCATTAATTTTAATCACTTGCTGTTCTTTGGAATAGACTTGTCCTTCCAATGGTTCTTGAATCTCAAGTTTTGGACCGTCTTTTTTAAATATAATACTAATAGTCTGAGATGGCATGCTTTCGTTGTTAGCCTGATCGATAGATACTCCATACATATCGTTTTGTCCTCGTTCGAGCGTAATGTCATCAAACGAAAAATTTCCATCCTTTCCTAAGATCATTTCTTTTATAGATAAACCATTTAGAAAAATTTTTAAAATAGTTTCTGGTTCTGCGTATCCATCGATGCGAATTTGCGCACTATTGGTAGCATTTGTGACTGGAGTTAAGACAGGAGGATATGGCGGTGTAGTATCCTCCGTATCATTTGTAGTCGGGTTTGAGTCGATATTTCCGGCAAATAAACTTAATCTTACCATTAAAGGAATTCCCAAGATAATAGTAAGTATGGCAAAAATGGTGATACCCATTATCAACCAAATCAGTCGTTTTTTAGTCCGTTTTTCTTCTAATCGCGTCAAGCGTGAAACAGGCATATGATTAAATAGTTAAATACACTCTGGTAAAAAAATTGAGCCTCTTGTCAGAATCCCCTCCCTAACTTATCTTTCGCTTTTAGGTACTACGCGTTTACGGCTCGCACTGCGTTACTTAGGAGCGCAGGAAATGTTATTTACAGTTAGAGCCATTGTACCAAACTACTCGAACATATTTTATCAAAAATTACTAAGTGGTGGCAATGACGGCAAGGAAAAGGAATTGCCGTCATTGCTTCATTGTTGTTCGGCCGCCTACGGCAGCCTCGCATCGCATCAGCTCCCGCCTTCATCGCTCGCTTCGCTCGCGATTACGGCGGACAGGCAGGCCTCCTCCCCGTCTATCGGTAGGTCGACCTTCACTTCCCAGCGGGTAAATTTTCGCATTTTCATGCTAATACTCATCAAAAAACATATATAATGGACATGTATGTTTGATTTGTTGTTAAAATTTTGTTTTGGCGTTATTTTCCTTTTATTATCCACCCATGCAATCGTTAAATTAGCAAAAAATATTTCCCTGGCTTTCCGAGTTTCACCGCTGATTGTTGGCATAACTATGAAGCGCGCTTCAGTGGAAAAGTGATGCCGAATAGGGTTGGAGTATTATTATTAGTACTAGCACTTATTTATTTATTGACTCTGAAGTTATCCGCCTAAGCCAATCGTGGATCTTCCCTTTGCCTCGCTTATAAAATATCCTACCCAAGAAAAGAATTAATCCTATACCTATGACAATCTTTACGATCAACTCGATACTGACAAATTCACCTGACAAATTGCCATACGTCGCCATGCCGGTATATCCTAAGTACAAGAAAATAAAACTGCGGATGAAGTATCCAATAAACGTCGACTGAATATATGTTCTCATATTGAGCTTGATAAATCCGCACACGACTGACACGAGCGATGTGGGCATGATAGGAAGCGCTCGTACGACCAAAAGGACTACATCATCTCTCCAGGTGTCATCAAAGTGTTTACCTATGTTTTCTATTTCTTTATGGGAGATGCCAATAAACTTTCCAAAGCGGGTCAAAACCAGGTCTTCTGTTTTATCTGCCAGCACGTAATAGAACCAGCTGGCGATAGACTTTCCGGCAGAGGCAACCAGCGCCAACCAAAATAGATATAGCAGTGTGTGATTTTGAGAGTGGGCAAGTGTTCCGGCTAAAGTCATAACAAGTGGGGAAGGAATCGGTGCAATGACCTCTTCCATAAGCGAACCGATAAAAGCAAACCCGTCCAGGGGAATGGTATCTGCGAGGGTTTTAATCAGACTTACGGTTTGTTCCATAGTATTGACTTGCGGATCTCTGATGATACCAGGAGTACTGTCGAAAGAGCTATGACGAGTACCAATTGTATAAGCGACACTTGAGTAATCTTAAAGATGCCGGACAGAAGAGGAACATAAATGAGTAGAGGCTGCATCATAAGCGGGCCGAAAAAGGCAAGAAGAAAAATTTTATCGTTAAAGATGTTCGTCTTCAAAATAGAATTATCTCGTGTCCAAACATCAAGCAAAATAAAATGTTGAACGAGGATAATGGTAGTAAATGCCATTGCCCTGGCCGATTCCAGAGACCCAAGTTTTTGTCCAACCCAAAAGGCAATCAGTGTCGTAACGGTGGTCAAAACACTGACCTCTAACAACCAAACTCTATCTAGTCTGTCAAAAATATTTTTACCAGTTCTTGGTTGTCTTTTCATAATACCGTCGTGTTTTGGCGTTACCGCCAGAGCGATTGCCGGCAGCCCATCAGTAACAAGATTAATATACAAGAGCTGCAAGGGAGTGAGAATAAGTGGCCAGCCCAAAAGCATACCCACGACCACCGCGATAACTTCTCCCACATTGCACCCAACCAAATATTTCACGGCTGATTTGATATTGTCAAAAATCGTCCTACCTTCTTCAACCGCAGTAACCAATGTTGCATAGTTATCATCGGTAATGACCATATCGGCGGCTTCCTTGGCTACATCTGTCCCGGTAATACCCATAGCCACACCGACATTTGACTGTTTAAGGGCCAGTGCATCATTCACGCCGTCTCCGGTTACTGCCACGATATGACCCATCTTTTGTAAAAGCTGTACGATGCGTAGCTTCTGGTCTGGAGTAGTTCGGGCAAAAATACGGATATTATATAATCTCCTCATGGCTTCTTCATCGGAAAGTTGAGCAAACTGACTTCCTGTAATAATCTCCTCGTTTTGTTTAATCAAGCCTATTTTTGCGCCAATGGCATTGGCCGTCAATTCGTTGTCGCCGGTAATCATGATGGTTCTGATGCCTGCGGATTCGGCTACTGCAATGGCATCTTTCACTTCTTCCCTGGGTGGATCGGCAATTCCCACAAATCCGATAAATATCAAGCTCCGTTCGGCTTCGTGACGAGTTTTCGGCGTGTGTTCAACGTTCTTATAAGCAAGCGCAATAACGCGCAGGCCTTCTTTGGCATACGTACGGAACTCATTTTCAACATTCTGTCTCGACTGCTCATCCAAGGCACAAATTTTTAAAACAGATTCCGGAGCGCCTTTGGTGTAGATAGTTTTTTGCTTGTTGCTTTCCCATACGACCGTCATCATTTTCAGTACGGGGTCAAAGGCAAATTCCTCAAGGAGCGTACCGTTTTGTTTTACTTTCTCAGATACCAAACCCTTGTCTGAGGCTAAAAGTAGCAGTGCCCCCTCGGTAGTATCTCCTAAAATGTTATGCTTTCCATGATCATGCGTATAGACTAAACTCGCATTGTTGCAAATCACGCCGGTTGTGAGTAGTTTTATGAAACTATTGTTAGACAACTTCAGGTTCTTGTCATGACTGGAATAATTTATACCCTCAAACCAAAGTTTGGTTACCCGCATCTCATTTTTGGTCAGTGTACCGGTTTTATCTGTGGCAATGACTGTGGCGCTCCCCAGCGCTTCAATCGATGACAGCTTACGAAGGATCGCTTTTTCCCATGCCATACGTTGCATCCCAACGGCTAGAGTGATGGTAATGACAGCCGGCAATCCCTCCGGAACAGCGGCTACTGCCAAACTTATGCTTGTTAACATCATCTCAATCAAGGGATGTTTGGCAAAAAAACCGATAATAAATACTGTGCCGCTTGCGCCAAGTGCCAAAATTCCCAACTGTTTACCCAGCGCGTCCAGTTTTTTTTGCAGCGGTGTTTCTTCCTCCTTGATCAGGGAAAGGGATGAGGCAATCCGACCAAAACGCGTCTGCATGCCCGTAGCAGTGACGCATTCTTTGGCTCTACCTTTGGCGACAATAGTGCCTAAAAATATATGTTTTTTCTCTTCTTCATGAGTGTTCTTTTCGACAGCCATTGATTCGCCGGTAAGCGACGCTTCGTTTGCCTCCAAGTGCAGGCTTTCCAGAAGTATGCCGTCGGCCGGGATTTTATCGCCTTCCTCAAGAATGATTACGTCACCGGGAACCAAAAGTTTGCTATCTATTTTTTGTTCTACCCCGCCTCGTATAACGCGCACAGACGCAACAGTCATTTGCTTTAACGCCGCGATAGTTTTTTCGGCTTTATATTCTTGGATGAAGCCTAAAATTCCATTGATAATGACGATAAGAAGAATAAAAATTCCATCCAGTAGATCTCCTAAAAACAACGAGGCTATAGAGGCAATAATCAGCAAGATCACAAGCAAGCTCGTAAATTGGGTAAGGAAAATTTGAAAAGGTGTTTGCCTGGGGCGGCCTACTATTTCGTTAAAACCGTATTGAGTCAGCAGTTTCTGCGCTTGTTTGTCTGATAATCCAACGTTTTCTTTCATATTTGTAAACAAAAAAAGACCTTAGTCTCTCCAGTATACTGGTTTTAACTAAAGGTCTTGCTATATTGAGATACCGATTCCCGCCAATGATGGGAATGTCTTGACGATATTCTCGTCCCCGCCACCGGCGGGGCAGCTACTCCCCTTTGATTGGTTCAACTATCATTTTACAGGAAATCATGATATAAAGATATAGTCTAATATCGCCTTGGGCGACGGGGTATAAAAAAGACGAATGGTTTCGTAAAAAAGCGAACGTCTTAACAAAAAAGAACCGTTGCCAATTACAACCGGCCAAGACAGGATTGGTCGGTTTTTTTGTATTTATATATATGACCAAAATATTTTCCTGGGCATTCATAGGCATAGTAATTGCGTTTTTCATTTTTTTCTCGAGTATTGTTGCGCTCGTTACTGACTGGTGGTGGTTTTCTGAAGTTGGCTTCACCGAAGTCTTTATCAAATCACTTAGTACAAAAGTTATTCTTGGTCTCGCCGCTTTCTTGTTTGCGGCCGCGTTTCTTCTGACGAATTTTCTGGTCGCAATACGTTCAAAAATTCCCTGGATGTTGGCTATTCCCGCAACTCTCATCGGCCAGACCTTGAGTCTGAATAACCATATAGTAAAAATAGTCGGAATAGTCGCGTGTTTGATCGTTGCGTTGTTTATCGGCCTGGTTGCGGCGAGCAGTTGGCAGGATGTGCTGAAATTTCTTGCGGCGACGCCATTTGGTCAAACAGATCCGCTTTTTGGTCGTGATATAGCGTTTTACGTGTTTTCCCTTCCCGTTTTCTCTCTCGTGCTTGGTTTGATACGAGTACTTATTCTATTGTCGCTCGTGGGTTGTGGCACTATCTATTTCCTTCGCGGCAGTCTCAATTTTTCTACTCTTTTGGGAAAATTCAATCTCAATAGCTTATCGGAAAAACTTGGCGGCCCACCTATTAAGTTGGTCAAACATTCTCCCACTGACCCAAAAACGAGACTCCACATCGGAATTCTCCTCGCCCTTTTCCTCTCTTCCGTGGCAATCGGCACATATCTTTCCCTTTATAACCTCCTGATAACCCAGAGTGGTCCAGTATTTGGCGCGGCGTTCACCGACGCCAACGTCATGATCCCCATCGTAAAAATTTCCGTCTTTATCTATGGGCTGACGGCAATTCTCGCACTTTTTTACGGAGTCAGCGGAAATATTTCACCGCTGGTGGGTGCAATCTCCCTCACGTTTGTGGTAGGACTTATTTACGGCATTATCCCGGGTGTTTTTCAAAAATTAGTGGTTGCTCCCAATGAACTTACCAAAGAAACGCCGTTTATCAAACATAATATTGAAGCCACCCGCAAGGCGTATGGATTGGACAAAATAGAAGAGCGGGAAATCGCCGCCGATATTCCTATTTCCGCATCGGACATCGCCGCCAATAATCTGACCATTAGAAATGTCAGGCTGTGGGACCGGGCGCCGCTTCTCTCCACTTTTTCCCAAATCCAGGAAATCAGAACTTACTATGAGTTCGCAAACGTGGACAACGACCGCTATACCATAGACGGAGAAGTACGCCAAATCATGCTTTCGCCGCGGGAACTGGCTTCCGACAGCCTTCCTAACAAAGCCTGGATCAACGAGCGATTGACTTTTACCCACGGCTACGGTGTTGCCGCCGGCCCGGTAAATCAAGTTACCCCTGAAGGATTGCCGGTTCTTTTTGTTAAAGACTTGCCGCCGAAATCAGAGGTGAAAGAGCTTGCGGTTTCCAGGCCGGAAATTTACTACGGAGAGATTCTCAACGACTATGTCATTACCAAAACCAGATCGAAAGAATTCGATTATCCCAAAGGTGAAGAAAATATATATACCACATATGCAGGAAAGGGCGGGGTGGAACTCAACTCCCTGGTGCGTAGATTCCTCTACGCGTTTCGTTTTGCCTCGCTCAAAATGTTTTTATCCGGTGATATCACTTCCGAAAGTCGTATTCTTTACAACCGGAATGTAAAAGAGAGAGTGGCAAAAGTTGCGCCGTTTTTAACACACGACCGGGATCCATACCTCGTCGTTGCCGAAGGCAAGCTCTATTGGATCGTTGACACATACACTTCAACCGACAAATATCCGTATTCTCAACCATTGCCACTAAATGGCGGCAAAGTTAATTACATCAGAAACTCCGTGAAAGCTGTCGTCGATGCGTATGACGGAGCGAT
>CAYPMW010000002.1:0-73206 GCA_964412165.1 uncultured Gammaproteobacteria bacterium
TTTAGGGCTAGGACTACGCAGGTCTCTAATCTGCTTCGCTCCCCTAGCTTTCGTGCCTCAGCGTCAAAAAAGAGCCAGTACCCTGCCTTCGCCTTTGGTGTTCCTCGTGATATCAACGCATTTCACTACTCCACCACGAGTTCCAGGTACCCCTCTCTCCTTCAATCCCAATAGTCTCATTTCCAATTGCCAAGTTGAGCTTGACTATTTAAAAAATAACTTATCGGGACGCCTACGCGACACTTTACGCCCAGTGAATCCGGATAACGCTTGCACCCTACGTATTACCGCGACTGCTGGCCACATAACACAGGTTATGTAACGTGGACTATCTCTTCATCCCGTCCGCCAACTGGCGGATTTCCGGGAGTCTCGCGTATAGTCTCTGAGGATAACAAGAAAATTTCTCATTACTAATTTCCTTAATTTCTAAACAAACCATAATTAAATAATTATTTATCATTAATTAGATTAATTAGTTATTTTCCTGTTCTTTCCTGCTGATTGTTCTGACACGTGTTTACAAAAAAGTAAAAACATTTCGCGGACATGTCAAAATTTCCCAGCATATAGCGAGATTTTCTCTCAATGCATTGGTTTGCACTGACTACGCACCGATCCATTTAAATATGGACTACGTAGTTTGTAGGTGCTTATTCGCCAAGCATCTACTGCTTGGCAAAAGAGGTTTACATACCGAAATACTTCATCCCTCACGCGGCGTCGCGTGGTCAGACTTTCGTCCATTGCCAACGATTCCCAGTTGCTGCCACCCGTAGGTGTATGGCCCGTGTCTCAGTGCCATTGTGGGGGGTCACGCTCTCACGTCCCCTACCCGTCATCGCCTTGGTGAGCCATTACCTCACCAACTAGCTGATAGGAATAAGGCCGCTCCAAAAGCGAGCAGTTACGCTCTTTGCCAGGTACCGTATGGTACCTGGCGTATGCAGGATTACCCCGCCTTTCGGCGAGCTATCCTCCACTTCAGGGTACGTTCCTTACTTATACTCACCCGTCTGCCGCTGACCTCGCGCTCTGCACGAGGAAATCTCATATTCCAAATCACAAATTCCATATAAATTCAAATATCAAAATTCAAATATTGAAAAAATTAGATTCGAATTTTTAAGTTATTTGAATTTGGGTATTGTTTGGGATTTAGTGCTTGGTCATTGGAATTTCCTTGTGCAAAGTACAAGGCCCGCTCGACTTGCATGCTTAAAGCACGCCGCCAGCGTTCATCCTGAGCCAGGATCAAACTCTCAAAAAAAATTGACTCTGTATCCCGCAGGATACAAAATCGAAAATCCGATTATTATGCTACTTCGTAGCACCAACCGGACTAACCCGGCTGGTGTCGTAAACGACATAATAGCCGGGACTCCTACCACCATTTGATTGTCAAAGAGCAATTTGCTTAAGCAATTTGCTCTGCAGACTCCGTATCGACGCTCTTCGCGATCCGCCAACTGGCGGACACCGACTCGAAGTAAGTCTGATCGCGGGGTCAAAGTACAGAATAAATTGCCGCAAATACTATTGATGTTTTCAATAGTTATGAATATTCTAGTCTCTCCGCCTTCTCCGCCAGCTGGCAGATTCGGCGAATGATGCATTTCTAACTCTCATTTCATTGGGCAAGAACTGCATCAAAAAACCCGCCAAGTCGGCGGGCTGACCCGAGTTTACTGTCGACTTGGACTATTGCATAACTATGCACAATTGTAGCAAAGGGAAATGGTTGTGTCAATGGACTTGAATTTAATGTTGACGTCTGTGATACTATGTATCCCGATATGAAACCCGTTGATATGCGAACAGGCGGGGAAACATCTCAAACCTCTTCATTTTTTGAACTGTTCAAAAACATCGCTCTCGGCACCCCAGTGGACAACGGCGTAAGGATCAGGTATTTGACCAATCGGATCGACCCAGGATATCATCTGACAATCGCTTATCTTGAGTATCCAGATTCCCAGGTTTTCGGTCCTCAATCAGGACTGATTCCCTCAGACATGCAGTTCCCCATAATTGCAGTCCAGTTGTGGCATGAAATCAGGCAAAATATAGTAAAAAGCCCTTGGGGAACTGTGCCAGCCACTGCCCGGGGAGCAGATGGGCATACATACCAGTTTTATAATATCTACTTCTTAGATAGTTTGGGACATGCTTCACGACTTGAGGTCGTTGAATATACGGCGCACAGTGATGAATTGGATATGCTTAGTTTCGTTCCTGATCCGCTTCAATCCCGCCAGGCTGATTTTGATCATGAGGATACCGCGACGTTCCAATCAATTTTTGACGGTGTGCATGACGGGGAATTTTATCTCTGGGATTCCCAACAATTATTTTCGTTGAAATAATTAAGCTCCTTTTACCCGGTCCCTATTCGGTGTTTATTACATCACCGGGTTTTACGCTTGATTGGTCTTAGGGTATATATAAATGAACCAAACTGTCCGGCAATAAAATAACCGCATTGGAGATATTTATTCATGATAAATTCAGCTTTGCGCATGTCAGGAAGAGGTACTACCACAGGCTCTACAAGCAACGGATTATAAATGAGAAAATTATAAAACAGTTGCGTCTCATCAAGACGGGATACTGTATGGTCACTGCCTGAAAATTCACCCAGTAGCAGGATACAAAGGCCAGGAGGAACCGGCCGCTCAAATTCCGGCTTTCCGGTCCTTGGATTGACTGGAGCTCCCGTCACAAATCCACCGGCACGCGGATCATTAAGCACACGGTCAAAATTTTCCTCACCGTACCACGTTTGACTGTCAGTGGCGACGGCGTATCGTTGTTCTACCAGGATCATTAAACATATGATTATACAAAAATCAAGTACATATCTGAAGCAGGATGTCTACGATAACGAAAACTATTAGGTAATATTACGATTCTGACTTGGTTTGTTTATGCATTTTCCTTTTAAAAATAAACTTGTACTAACGCTTTACGAAACTTGGATGAGGGGATAAACTTACAGCATGATTGATCGGGTAGACGCAAATCAACCTCACGCAGAATCTTCCCACATCCGTATAGTACAGTTGCCACTTGAGAGGATTTCGTTTAAACAACATGGCGAGGGAGCCTGGCGTACGGTTAATGCGGCAGCGGTAAGTAGTGCGCTTTTCCGTTCTCTGACTGGCCTGGGTGTTAAATTTCCAATTCGTCACAATCAAATCGGGTCGAGTGTGATCTCTCAAAACGCAAGGCCTCCGCAAAACATACAGCTGGTGGAAAACACAGCGCCTCTTGTTTGGCTTGAAAGTAACATCACTGAAATCGGACAAGGCGCCACTGACCCATATCCTGTACAGCAGGCAAAACGCGAAGCGATCAACAATTACGAGGAACTTCTTACATGGATAAATTATTACCACCGAGGGAAAACTGATATCCGGCCCGATCCAACTGCGATACTACCTAATGTTCGACTGATGGTCAGGATTGATATTGCGGAGAGACTGGAATACGATTCCCTAAAATCCCCTGAGGGAGAGGCGACACTTAAGGCACTTGCTCGAAGCCTCTGTAGATATGCCAATATGACCTCTACTCAGATCACCCAACTCCTCTCTGGTTTTCGCTTTACTCTCAGTTGATTTCTGCGGTATATATTTTTTTGATTGAATTCGAGACCTGCATTAAAAAATTTAAAGTTCGTGGATCGGTTTGTATCTAACGATCCAGGAAATTTACTAAGCAATTTGTTTGGTGATTTCATAAAGAACGATCCCGCAGGAGACCATCACGTTAAGCGATTTATTTACCCCAAACATCGGCAGCTCAACGATCAAATCGGCGATATCTAGTACTTCTTTTGATACTCCGTGCGTCTCGTTACCCACGACTAAAGCGAGCGGCAATTCGTATTTTGCTTGATCAAACCTTTCGCTTTTCTCGCTTTGCTCAACAACAATAATCTTGATCTCTGAATGCTGGTTCTTAAGCTTGATAATCGCTTCAATCGCAGTCAGAGCATATTCCCACTCTACCCACTTCCACGTTGACACCGAAGCTTTCTTAATTCTTGTATGCGGTGGGGTTAGTGATTCTCCACAAATATAAATTTTTTGAGCAGCCACCGCATCTGCGAGTCGGAAAATAGATCCGACATTATACGTATCCAGAACGTTATCAAGAATGATATAAATTGATCGTTTCTTGATAGCTTTAATTTGTTCCGGAGTCGGATCAGTTGTCCGAAGTTCCTGCGCGTTGAGCTTAAGCATATAAATATTATACATGAAGCCTCACGCTGCCAGTATGATACTATATCAATATGCACATCGTCTCAACATTTTTTCGAGTATTTTTCAAAAGTTTAACTTCACTGTCGTATTACCGCGATGTAGTGAAAGCACCGTTTACGTTTTCGCTTAAATATTTCCTCTTTTTTTCACTACTTTTAGGCAGTCTCGCAACTTTCGGAGTTTCAAGTCTAGTCCTTCCCCACGTTACAGTCTTTGTAGACCGATTTGAGAAACGAGCCAACGACCTCTATCCAGAAGATTTAGTGATCACTATCAAAAACGGCATACTAACTACTAACGCCAATGATCCCATTCGTTTCCCCATCCCATTTGAATTGTTTCTGGAAATCCCACCGGCAATCCCCGACAGCAAACAACTCTATCTCGTCACCCTTGATCCATCGTTTGTAAATTCTGAAACCAAAGTAAAGAACTCTCTAT
Organism: uncultured Gammaproteobacteria bacterium; assembly: GCA_964412165.1. GTDB lineage: Bacteria > Patescibacteriota > Microgenomatia > UBA10105 > UBA10105 > CAYPMW01. The sequence continues at coordinate 4,713 of CAYPMW010000002.1, forward strand.
TTTATTTCACCCAAAACTACTTATATATATCTGACGGAGAAAATTCCACTCAGTACTCCTTAAGTGACTTTGGCGACGTTAAGATCACTAAAAGTGGGGTCAACAGATTTATCCAAACCATCATCCCCTTATTAAAAATGGTACCAGCACTTCTCGTGGTAGTATTCATGCTACTTTTTTTTATCATTTGGCCTATTTTGAGACTTATAAGCCTGCTATTTCATACTACACTCCTTTTACTAGTTGCAAATCTTATTGGTATATCTCTCCCATTTGTCAAAATGTATCAGATTGGGCTGCATTCAATGACGTTTTCGACCATACTCAGGACCGTCCTGATGGCATTTTCAATTAGTCCGGCGGTTCCGCTTTTCGATTCGGTGATATTTCTTTTGTTTAATCTGGCGGTACTTGCCGAGCTAAAACATCCACAACGCCATAAGTCCCAAAGCTAACATCCGTCCTTTAGGCGCCGCTGATATAATAACAGTAATGTTTAAAAAATTGCTTTTGATGATCCTCGGGGTATTCGCAATCGGAATTGGGATTATTACGTATTTTGACTTGAGCGAAAAAAACGAGACTAAAGTGCCATTTGTCGTATCGCCGTCTCCCATACCATCAGCAGATGGATCTCAAATGGTAGTAGTAAACCAAAAATCATATTCGGTATTTGTACAAGCTGTGGGCGACCCTTCCCAACTCATACTCATCCCAAATTTTAAGGATAAAATTCTTTCCCGTGAAATTATTGAAAATAATGGTTGTCTGTACGGGATAAATGGCGGTTTCTACACAACCAAAAATACCCCTCTGGGACTCTTTTATACAAAAGGGGTGTATTATGAAAAAAAGCTACATCGGTCAACGCTAACAAACGGATATGTGTTTTTCAAAGACAGAACGCTCCACATATCAACCTCTCCTCCTGCCTCCGAATCAACTGATTTTGTTTTCCAAACCGGACCCTTTTTTACTCCGTCTACCCAACTCTCTATTGTTAATGATGAACCTTCACGCCGGATGCTAGTGGGAATTGACTCCCGAGAAAACGGGTATTTTATAGCCGTAGTGAGTCGGGAAAATGTCCATTCGGGCCCTCTGCTTGCTGATCTGCCACAAATCGCAGGTAAACTTAATCCCACTTTTACACAACTGGTCAATCTAGATGGCGGATCGGCATCAGCATATTATATAAAATATAAAGTTCAATACTCCGAACTCACTCCGATTGGCAGCTTCCTGTGCGGAAAATAGACTCGATTGATTCTAAATCTTGACAGTATGATGTTTATTTTGCTACGGTAGTGATATGGAAGAAAATATCACTCAAACTGTAACCATGACTTCACCACATACCAAAAGTAATTGGCCGCGTACTCTGCTCCTTATCCTGTTGTTAGCTACACTTCTGGGTGCTGGAGCACTCACGTTTGTGGTGGTCAGTAATAAACAATACCTTAATACTCCAGTCAATGATGTACCCGTGGCGTCTCCTGAATCAGGCACAACTACCAATCCGTTTGAAGATACTGCTCAGGTAAACCCATTCGATAGCGAACCTAATGACGAAAACCCGTTCGACCAATTCGCATCGGAAGAAGAAACCGATACTGGTGTGTATCAAAATCCGTTTTAATATATGAAGCGAGTCTTACGAACTATACTAGTTGGCGGAGTGCTCTTGGTACTGCTTTTGGTGGTAAAAAATTCAAATGCCTTTGAATACCCGATAAAAGAACTGGGTGGGTGCCGTGACCAAAGAGAGTGCCGGCTTTTTTGTGAAATTCCCAACCATAAAGCTGCCTGCTGGTCATGGGGCGTTTATAGCATGAAGCGAGCCGTACTCGGTGAATCCACACCTGAAGAAAAACTTGCTCCACTCGACGTTACATTCCCCATCGCTGAGCTCGGCAATTGTGAAAATTTAGCCGATTGCCGCGAGTTTTGCGCGTCTCCCTCCAATAAATATTCTTGTCGAGTTTACGGGCAAACACACGGTCTAACCAATAAACAAAAAATCATTGATCGGGCAGAGGAAGAACTCGGATGTACCACACAAGCAGAATGTCGCGCTTACTGCGAAATCGAAACCAATAAGGACACCTGCCGCGAATTTGCTAAAAAATACCATCTGCGCCGGGTATCCAAAGCGCGGATTATAGAGTATGCGAAAACCGATTTAGGTTGCGATACGTATGAATCATGCCGAATTTACTGTGCTGACAGTGTTCACCGTGAAGAATGTCGAGATTTTGCCCAAAAAATCGGCAGAAGCGCGAGAAGAATAATCAAAACAAAAGGTGACTGTAAGACTGTAGATGAATGTAGGGATTTCTGCGAAGAACTTCCAAATGAGTGTCCAAATTTTCCAAAAACAGGTAGATTTGATCAAAAACGTATCGATGATAGCTTAGATGATGGAGAAGATGAAACAAATGAGACAGATGAAACAAACCAGTCCCAAGATGATACTGTCAACGATGATGGTGATGAAGCTGGAGACTCCGACCTTGATCAATAGTGACCATTTCGCATCTCTTCCCCTCTCTACCACCCTATAATATTTAAATAAGGAAACGAATACGGTCTTAACTCTGACTCACTGCATGGGGAGGGGATATCAAGTCAATTATCTTCCATGATACATATCCTACCAACCATCCCAAAACTGCGCCTGCGACTACATCAAGTGGGTAATGTTTACCTAAAAAAATGCGGGAGAAAGCAGTGAGAACAGCAAACCCGATAAAAATGATGCGGGCAATTCTATTGCGTTGCCGGGAATGCCTTTTTCCATGTTTTCCATAAGTTTCTTCCCGCGTCACGATGTAAGCTCCGGCAAAGGCAATTGCCGCGTGTCCTGAGGGAAACGCAAAATCATTGTTCCAAGGAACAGCCGCAGGTTTTTCTTTAACTACAATAACCTGGTTTCCTATCCGCAAATCTGGACGAGGTCGCCTCACGATAGGTTTGATAAAACCCGATGCCAGCCATCCAGCAATAAGAAGTGCCAGGATAAGTCTGACTATAAATATTTTTTCTCTGCGCTCCTCAAGTATGGTCACTGTGACACCAATTACTGTCCAGATAATGAGCGGATAAAACGAGAAAAACAGAAATATCTGGTCAATACCTTCCGAATGAGGTAGAGAGTTAATCGCTAAAAATAAAGCCCGATCAAAAGTAGTAAAAAGTCCGATAAGATCCATATAACTATAATACACAAAAAAAGATCACGTGAACATCAAATTCAGGTTGAAGGAGTAATAGATGGAGATGGAGAGACTTTAGCACGAGGTGAAGGTGAAACAAGAGAAGATGGAGAAGGTGTTTCAGCCTCCGCTGTTGACTCCGGCTCCTCAGACGCATTTGGAGTCGGTTCCAAATCCGTCCCAGGTGAAGCAAAAATAATTCGCACATTACCTTTGTCATCCGGTAAAGGAGAAATCAACCCTTGACTCCTACCTATAAACAAAAAAATTCCCATCGCAACTATCAAAACAAGTATCACTCCAAGCAAAATAAATAATCTTATGGGTGTTGGATCTCTACCGGTTATTTCCATGACCATTGAATTATACACTATATGATAAAATTTTCATTTTTATGTAAGAAATATGTATTCCTTACTATAGAGAGTGCCATCAAACGTGGAAGCTAAGGTAGATTACAGATGGATTAAGATCCTCACTACTTCAAATATGCCGTAAAATGCCAGACCAATGAAGGCAAACGTTCCTAGGAAACTGACCCATTCATTTTTCACGGCGGAAATAGTCTTTCCAGGAGATAAAAATAACCCGATGTTAAGTATAGTATGTGCGGCAAATACGCCAATTGAAAAACCAAATACGTTTATTATTGAAAAAAGAGGCACATAACCTGCGAAATCATCAAGTCCTAGGATAAACGGAACAGAAAAAGAAAACGTAAATAAGGCCATCCATGAAAGGCCCTCTCTACCTTTTAGTTTTTCTCCCAAGTCGGGCATAATTCTAGATAATACAGGATCTATAATTTTTTTAACCAGATCAAGAAATTTATGAAGCCCTAAGAAAATAGATCGCTTCACCGGGTGTGCTCCTTCCCATGAAGCAAAGTGTTCAAGACCACCATGTGCCAACTCAAATAAAACCAGTGATGCCAAAAACACCATAGCTGCAAGAAGGAGTTCTACTTCTTTAAATACCACCCAGATGGCAATCACTACCAGCGTACCTAAAGCATTCCCGAGTGCTGTACCAATTTCAATCGCAATCCTACTTCTCCATCCTGGATTAGTGGCCATCATCCTACCCATAAAAATGGCAAAATCAATCGCGGTTTTAAGGTAAATGGTGAATCCGACGAAAATATCAACGGGTCTTGCCACCAAAACAATCCTTTCCCCCACGGGAAGAAGGTCGATGATATATATGAAAAGGTATAGTAGCAAAATTAGTCCGACTAAGATCACCACTGTCAGGAATAGAGGCACTATCTGCTGTAATGATTTTGACCGGTCAATGAAATTCATAGATTGCTTCCATTTAATGTTATAACTATGTATTATAGATAAGATAGTCAGATTATGCTAACTCCTCCCCATACCAATGGCGACAATAAAACTCAAACAAGCAGGTCCGCTCCATCTTCCGAATCACATATATCCTACGTCACGACTCAAACAAGAACATCCTTATTCAAGCAAGAAAGAACCAGAAAAGTGATGTTTGTCGCGACTTGGGTAATTTTCATTTTCATAGTTCTCCTTTTTATGCCCATCCCCTACTACAATTCTAAAAACCCTCAGTGTCAAGTCGCTACAAATTGTCTCTATAAGGGTTGGGGTATTGGCCCGTCCATATTGCAGATGTTCTTTCCAGCCTCCATCTCCCAACAACTCCAGTCACCGCCGATTAAGGCAGCAGCTACTCCTGATCTTACAGCTAATTGGAAAATGTACGAAAATGCTCAGTATAATTTCAGATTTAAATATCCACTAGAGATCCGAAAAATCAGTTCACCGACAAAATCTAACCTCATTCTTCTACGAAATGAAATAATTGAGGACCCTATCTTCGATTTATGCGGTATTAAAAATGCCATTGTTACTGTCGAAATGACTCCACAATTTGATGCTCCGAACACCACAAAGTGGCCACCAATTAAACTGAGCGTTGCTCAAGATGCATTAGAACCAAATGTCAGCATTAACGAGTGGTTACTGACGAATTGCCAAGGTGAGTGGGTATTTTATGCAAGTCCACAAAAGACTGTCGTTGTCGATGGGTACGAGGCACTTTTATTAAGTGGTGGAAGTAAAACAACTCCGCATTATGGCTTTACGCAATTGGCTCTCGTGAAAAAAGAAGATTATATTTTTTTGGTACAGTCGCAAGACAATCTCCAACCACAATGTGTCTTGGGAGAAGAATGTCCTGACTACCAAACAAACCAGCTGTTTAACCAAATCCTTTCTACGTTTGAATTCATTGATAACAAAACAATTGCAGGTAAAAAGGTCGAAAACCAAATTCCTCAAGATGCATATTGTCAAAGTGATGCTGATTGCGGGGTAAATATCTGCGATTGCAAGGCGCAAAATAGTAACTACATCAAAGACGAAGATAAAATTTGCATGAGAGTTTGTTCAGGAACTCCGGTGTGTTTTAAAAATCGATGTATCTTCAAGGGTAATGAAGATAAATACTATCTAGAGATTGACAATGTTCCCGAAATTTCCTGGAATGAAGCCATGGTTCTCATCAACGGCTGCCAAGTGGTGAGTGTAACTCAGTCCCATGCACTCGGAGTTATGCTGACATTACGTGATCGAACCATGAAGTATGCTCTTGAACCTGAAATAGATGATGTACTACATGCTGCAAGAGCAGTAAATGATACGTGCGGACCGATCCAAATGGCAACTGAATAGGATACCGCATATTAACGGTCCGGGATCGTTAAAGACCCAAAATCAGATCAATAAAGGATAGTAATTGATCTCACAGATATTTTCTTAGTAGTATATATTTATACATGAAAAAAATCCTTATAGCCTTTTTATTAGTGATGTGTATGACTGTACTTTTGATGTCACTCTTTATTTTTTTTAGCACTATTCCTACCATAACAAAATTAGGTAGATGTTTTGATGAAAGGGAGGCGCGTGGTATATACCAGGATTTTAAAATTGCGAAAAATCAGGAAGAACGGTGTAAAATCTCCTTTTATGATTATCCTCTATTTGTCACATGTGAAAATAAGGTGGAAAATAATCAAAATTTTCCTAACGAGGTTATGTTAACAAAGAAAATTATGAGTATAGTCCGTCCAGAATATCGAAATAAAAACATCAAGGATTCGCATAACAAGATTTGTAATAATTATCCTCAGTATATAATTCAATAGGTATTCTTTACCTTAACTGACGCTCGGGGGTGGTAATTTCGGCTTTGTCCACGAAGCGAAGTTGCAATCGGGGTAACGGGAGCAACCATAGAAAATTCGACCTCGCTTTGTTTTTTTGACAATTACATCGCCTTGAGAGCATTTGGGGCATCTCATGTCGATTTTTACAACGATATTTTTGGTGTATTTACAGTCCGGAAATCTCGAACAGGCCATGAATTTACCGTACCTGCCCAGCTTAATAATCACCTCCCCCAGTTTGCACTCTGGGCATACTTCTCCTGTTTTTTCTACCGGAGCTTCAACTTTCTGTACTGTTTCTTCGACGTGTCTTAGTTTTTCCGAGAAAGGCTTATAAAATTCGCTAATTACTGGTATCCATTCTCTTTTTCCTTCGGCTATTTCATCAAGCTCCCCTTCCATGTTGGCAGTAAATGGCAGGTTTACAATATCGGGAAAATACGCTACTAAAAAATCATTCACTAATAACCCGAGTTCTGTCGGCACAAAATTCCTTCCTGTGCGGCCGTCGGGCTTAGTTTCCTTGGCGACATACTGCCGCTCTTGGATAGTTGACAAGGTTGGCGCATATGTTGATGGCCTGCCGATTCCGTCTTCTTCAAGTGCTTTAATGAGTGAGGCTTCGCTGTAGCGTGGCGGCGGTGTAGTAAATTTTTGTTGCGGCAAGGATTCAGCTAAATCAAGCGTTTCCCCAACTCGTACATCAGGCACTTCTTTTACCTCACTATCTCTCCCCATTACCTTTAAAAATCCGTCGAACTTAACGACCGAACCCTGTGTCTCAAACAGGTACCCGTTGGGTGTCGTAATTCGGATAGTAGTCGAATCAAAAATCGCCTCGGTCATTTGCGAAGCTAACGCCCGTTTCCAAATGAGCTCGTAGAGTTTAGTGTGGTCACTTCTGAGTGTCGTATCCCCAGATTTTAAATGTTCCGGCGAAGCGTAAATGTTGGTGGGCCGGATGGCTTCGTGTGCTTCTTGGGCTAACTTTGATTTAGTTGTGTAGGTACGGTAATGGGAATAATTGTTTCCGTAAGTTTTTTCAATATATACTTTTGCTTGTCCTAAAAATTTCGTCGACAATACAACTGAATCGGTGCGGTGGTAGGTAATCAATCCCTTTTCGTATAACAACTGAGCGGCTCTCATGGTACGTCTAGCAGTAAAACCCAAACGTTTTCCGGCATCGATTTGCATAGCTGATGTTGTATAAGGGGGTCCGGGATATCGCTTCACTTCTTTTTTGTCTACGGCTGATACGGTATATGGAGTCTGCCAGTCGGCAATAATTTGTTTTGCATGAGTCTCGTTTGAAATCGTAGATTTCGTATATGAATATGAACCATCAAAAAGCTTGAGCGTCTCACTAGTCTCATATTTAATCCCATCCTTGGATTTGAGCTCAGATTCAATTTGTTTCTGCGTACTTCGGGCTACAAACTGCGAATAAATCACCCAGTATTCCTGTAAATTGAACCGTTCAATTTCCCTTTCCCTTTCAACGATCAGCCTGAGAGCTATCGACTGAACCCGCCCTGCAGACAACCATCTTCTTGACAACTTTTTCCACAACATTGGTGACAATTTGTAACCAACTAGCCTATCTAATACACGACGGGCTTGTTGGGCATTCACCAATGGAATGTTGAGGGAACCGGAATGAGTTAGCGCTTCTTTGATAGCGTCCTCGGTGATTTCGTGGAAAGTAATGCGCTCGAACTTATTTTCGTCTATCGTTTCATTTTTGATTTTGGCTCCCTCTTGCGAAAGGATGACCGCCATATGATATGCAATCGCCTCGCCTTCACGATCAGGATCAGTTGCTAGCACAACCTTTATGTCATCCTTAACAAGCGTTCTTAGTTCTTTTACCCGCTTGGACTTGTCCCTGGGTATGACGTATTTGGGAGTAAAATTTTTCTCCACGTCGACACCGAGCTCTCCTTTCGGAAGATCCCTCAAGTGTCCAAATGTTGCCTCAATCCGGTAGTCTTTCCCTAAAAACCGAGACAGGGTTCGAGCTTTAGTAGGTGATTCAACCAGAACTAGTTTCATAAAGAATTCAAAAATTAAATATCAAAATATAAAATGACAATCCAAAAATAAAATATGTCTTTATACTATTCTTACTGTAATTTGCAACTTTTTCGAATGAAAAATGTTGCTAAATCAGTCTAGAATGCGTTATACCCGGAACATTTCATTGTGTGAAGGGTATATCATTTGTGCAGTTTGAATTTTTAACAATCATTTTGATCTTTGATCTTTACATTTTGCATTATTTAAGTCCGTATTTGCCGTTTCCCAGGTCCCGTATTATACCACCCAGTTCCATTTTGGTAAGGAGAACGCTTGTTTCCTGAGCTCTTTTTTGTAAACGGCGGACGATCTCATCAAAGTGTAGTTCACCTCCAGAAAGTAAATCAATGACGAGTTTTTCTTCAGGTAAAACATCGTTAGTGTGAATGAGTCTAACTTGGGATTTTTGCACATGTAATTCCTCAAGTATATCATCCACCCTGGTAATGACAGATGCTCCCTGTCGCAATAAACTTGCTGGACCGTCAGATAAGTAGCTCGTAATCGGACCCGGTACGGCAAATACTTCTTTCCCTTGTTCAGCTGCGTAGCGCGCGGTGATAAGTGATCCTGAGTCGATAGCTCCTTCGGTAACTACAACACCTCGTGAGAGACCAGATATGATACGGTTTCGTGCAGGAAACAAACCTTTGAGAACCGTGTGTCCCGGTGGAACTTCAGATACTACCGAACCGTCCTTCTCAATAATCTCCTGGTAGAGAGGCCAGTGTTCTGGCGGATAAATGACATCCACACCACATCCCAAAACTGCTATGGTAATCCCATTATGCCTTAAAGTAGTTCTGTGTGCGATGGCATCTATGCCTCTCGCCATGCCTGAGACGATAGTGAAACCGCCCGTTACTAAACCCTCCGTCAGCGTCTCGGTGACTAGTTTACCGTATGGAGTCGGTTTACGAGTCCCTACTATCGCAATTACTTGCTTTTTTGTTTCAGGTAATGCTCCTTTTATATATAGTGCAATAGGCGGATCAGGTATTGACATTAAAGGCTCGGGATACCCCGAATCCATCAATGTAATGATTTTGATTTCCTTTTGTAAAAGTTCCTCTTTAAACTGGCGCGGAATAAATCTGTCACGAAATGAGACAAAATTAGAGGTAAGCTTTTGGGAAAGACCAATACGCGTTAATGCACTTTCGTTCGCCTTCCAGGCAGCAATGGCTGAGCCGAAATAATCCTTTAAAAGCTTAAATCGCATCGGCCCGATGCCGGAGAATGCGCTAAATCCCAAGTATGCGTCCCGCTCACCCACCTCATTTAAATGGTGTATATTTGTCATGGACTAGAGTAGACCGTATAATCGACTTACCATACATGAAACCATGTATATTATTTGATATAGATTTTACCCTGATCGACACTAATAAGCTGCATACACGGATTAAAAGATATCTTTTTAATTTAAAAAATGCGCCATTTGTCTGGAACAATATTGCCGCTGTGAGACACGTAGCAACGTACACACACATTAAAGATCTCAATCCTACCCGATTTGAACGCACCCTTTTTGATCCACTCTATTATACGCAAGCAGTATATCCGGATGTTGAGGCCTCCCTAATGACACTCAAACAATTTGCCCGTTTAGGCATCTGGTCAGAGGCTAGTCCTCGCCTTCAATATATTAAGTTATTTTTCTCTCGATTATATAATTTTTTTGATCCCAACCTAATAAGTATTACGCCTTCGAAATGCGCGTTACTTCCTCTTCTCGCGCAACGCTTTGGTCCAAATTTATATATCATCGACGACCGCCCCGATATGCTGAAAACAGCTCGAAATTATAATATTCATACAGTTTTAATTGATCGAAACAAAAAATATGTCTACTCTCCTGACTTCAACTATATCACCACTTTACTAGAAATTACCCAAATCTTTAAATTACGTTAACCATAATCGTCTCAAGAAACTATTGAGAAATCCTTTAGAACTCGCTAGTAATAAGATACTTCCGTAATGGAACACATAGTACCAAAGAATCCAAGAATTTGAACTACTTCTGATGAGAATAAATGCTGCCGAGAATCCTATCGCGCACAGCACTCGAATAGTAGACAAGTCAAAGAGTGTGGAAGTATGTTCCTTCTCAATCTTAAAGGTAACTGCTAACACCAATCCGCACCATATCATCACATACGCGGTAAATGGATCCATCACTTGACCTCCTGCCACTACTACACCAAGTGCAAACCGGGCTGGATGAGTACTACTTATGATAAGTGTACCAATGACCTGATCTATTTTTTTAAGGACCATCGTATATATTAGATTCAAACCGATAAAAAAGAACTGAAAAATTACCAGGGTAGGTAAATAAATTGTCCCTAAGAGGATCGATAATCCGATCAAGGCTATCGCATCAATCGCTATAATGAGTCGGCTCACCCGCATACGGATCCATAGACGGCGCCGTTTAAATCTATGGGAGTAATCATGGGTGTAATCAAAAGCATTATTACATGCATAAATACCACCATACATAAGCATCCCGTGTATAAGAAAAATCTTTATAAATATGAATATATGTGATACTGATATAGATAAACCCGAAGTAAAGATAAATCCAATGAGGAGATGAAAAAAGTTCCCCAAGCGAATAAACCGGTGTGTATGAATATAGATAGCAATCAAAGTTGCTATCCGGTTTAGTGACAGCTTGACGTCGTGATTCATACTAAATACACACGTATACCCTTCTCACAATGAAATGTTCCGGGTATAACTCCTTCTAGACTGAATTAGCAACATTTTTCATTCGAAAAAGTTGCAAATTACAGTAAGAAGAGTATTCAATTAGCATGCACATCAACAGGAAAAATAGTCAAGTTTTATCGTTTAAACCATTCTTCAAGAATTTTTTTGGCAATAGGAGCAGCGACATTTGAACCTTCTCCGCCTTTCTCCAGAAGCACTGTCACCGATATTTCCGGCTCACCTGTAATAACTGAATTTGATTTTTCTCCTGGCAGTGGAGCAAATACACTAAACCAGGCATGGGTTTTGTTTTCCGGATCACCGAATTCTGCAGTACCTGTTTTACACGCCACGGGCACGCTTTTTTGTCTTCTTTCACCATTCCCATTTTCAAATTTTTCCTGAACAACCGAAAAATTAAATAGCGGCCACCCAGTACCCCTATATGTGGTATCGGAACCTTCCATGCACGCCCGTCGCATGCCTTCTCTCACCAGTATAACCGTATCCTCACTCAAGTGAAGATCTCTGCATGTACCTTTGTCAGTCTTATGGAGCGTCGGCTTACACAATTTTCCGTTCGCGGCGATAGCGTTTGTCCATAGATTAACTTGAAGCGGTGTAGTCTGAAGATCTCCCTGCCCGATTGACACATGATATGTATCTCCCAGATACCAACCTCCCCCACGGACTTTTTTCCGCCACTCAGGATCGGGCATCACTCCCTCTGCTTCACCAGATAGTTCAAGACCTGTTTTTTGTCCGATACCTAATTCTTTCCCCCAGTGAGCGAGTGTTTCAATTCCTGTCTTTTCGCCTAAGTGATAAAAATAAATATCATTGCTTCTCGCGATCCCCTTTACAATATCTACCATGCCGTCTTTTTTACCATTTTGGATAAAGTTCCAATTGCCGAATGAAAATGTCCCTATGGTCAAAATTCCCGTATCCTCAAACAGGGTTGTACCTGAGACTGCTTTTGACTCAAGCCCTGCGATGCTTGATACAATTTTAAAGGTTGAACCGGGAGGATATACTCCTGATATGGCCCGGTTAAATAACGGCTTAGCCTCGCTTTTGAATAATTTCTCGTATTCACTCCGAGTTATCCCCTGATGAATCAAATTAGGGTTAAAGGATGGCGTTGAGATAAGAGCTAGTATTTCGCCTGTGGTGGGTTTAGTGACCACTACCGCACCGGTATACCCTCCCATCGCCTGATAAGCGACTTGCTGTAGATCAGCGTCAAGCGAGAGCGTGAGATCTCGTCCGGGTTTAGCGTCAATTTTACCCAAAGTCCTCACTTTCACACCACTTGAATCGACTTCAATGAGTTCTCTGCCATTTATACCTTTGAGTTCTGGATTAAAAGATTCTTCTATTCCCATCCTTCCCAAACGGTCACCGGGTTCAAAATCTTGGTAAGCGTAATATGGGTTCTTCAATTCTTCCTGCGAAATTTCGCCTAAGAATCCCAACACATGTGCAGTTTCCTGGGGATACTCATATTCACGTAGATAATCGTGCTCCGAGTAATATTTTTCTTTGCTGTACCCTTTTTCTTTCCATTCTTCCTCGGTCAAAAATTCTACCCCGCACGTTTTTCCTACCTCGCACGGTGGGCTTACTCTGTAGGCCGGAATGTTTCGCACGAGCGGTACACCCCGACGGTCTTTGATAGTTCCTCGTGGAGCATGGATGACGGATGAACGAATGCGGTTTTCTTCGGATAGTTCACGGTTCTTTGCACCTGAAACAATAGTAAGATGAAATAGCCTAAGAAATAATACACTGAAGATAACTATCAAAATAAAATATAAAAAAGTAATGCGTGCACCCCAACCTCTGATTGGAGGTGGTGGAGTGGCGCTTCGCCTCTTGGTCATTTTGATAATACTATCTGAGAAAGCTTGGCCAAGTTTCACCATAACAGGTCACGTGAGAATAAACAGATGCGAGAAAAAATATATTGTCAACGACAATCCAATACCTAACATCACCTCAAGTATTGTGTGATTATTCAAGTATACTCTCGACCAAGCCACAAGAATAATGCCGACAACTCCAAAATACTTCCATGTTCCAAAATTATTAAGCACCAAGAGATATATAAGTGTCACGCCAGCAGTATGCGCACTAATTTTCCAAAACAGAGTGACAACAAAAAAAAGGATTATGCCAGCTAAAAACACGAGGGTCAACCGTAATGCAGTATCAAGCTCCATCGACCAGAAGATAAAAACTAATGAAACTAACATTAACAGGCTAAAAAGTATCACAGAGTATCGTTCTTTTCTGATCCGTAAGTTCCAATCAGATATTTTCTTCACTGCTTTAAGAAAGATGAGGATAAATAAAATCGGTAATAATCCTGCCAGGAGAAATATATACGCGGAGAGTTTACGCAAATCTTCACTTGACTCAAACCGGATGAGATAAAGTATAACTAACAGGGGAAATACGAACAAAGGATAAGTGATAAAAGATATAAGTTGTGCTATGAAACGGACAATTCTTTTTGCCATAGGTATCATCTTAAACCGCCCGTCACCCTCACCCGGTTAAGCAGTGTTTCATCCTCGAGCAGTTTAAGAGCTCCCCGGACTACGGCTGTTTGCGGGTCTTCGCTTACCCACACTGGCATTTTCATTTCTTGTGCAATCAGTTTTTCGATCCCCCGAAGTTGTGCTCCCCCTCCAGCCAAAGTGATTCCCTGTTCCATAATATCACCAATAAATTCGGGTGGAGTCTCCTCAATCACTTCTTTTATGCCTGAAAGAATCTGGTTTACCACACTTGCTAATGCTTCACGGATCTCAGCGGCATTGAGTTTCAGTGATTTGGGAAGTCCCGCCTCAAGATCCCTACCACGGACTACGGTTTGATTTGTATCGTCTACGATAAAAGCTGAACCGATCGCAATTTTGACACTTTCAGCAGTTTGCTCTCCCAGAAGCAGTGAATGCTTGAGCCGGGCAAATGAGATGACTGCTTGATCAAGCTCATCGCCGGCTATCCGGATAGAACGGTTAACGACTATACCTCCAAGAGATATCACCGCAATCTCAGTCGTACCACCACCTATATCAACAATCATAGAACCTACAGAATCCTCAACCGGTAACCCTGCTCCAATAGCCGCGGCCATTGGCTCCTCGATCAAATACGCAGTCCGCGCACCGGCATCAAGGGCTGCCTCCTGTACCGCTCGACGCTCTACTTCAGTGACTCCTGAGGGTATCCCTACAACTATTTTCGGCCGGGGAATATTGGGAAAATATCGCTGAGGTTTAACATGAACAAGCTTTATATAATGAGCCAGCATAGCAGCAGTCGCGTCAAAATCGGAGATAACACCACGCCTCAGTGGTCTAAGAGCTTCAATCATTTGGGGAGTTTTTCCGATCATTTTCTTGGCTTCACTGCCGACAGCGAGCACTTTTTTTGTTTTTTTATGTCGGGCAACGACTGACGGTTCCCGCACCACAATTCCCTTACCTTTGATCGCTACAAGCGTATTGGCTGTACCCAAATCGACCGCTAAATCGTGAGAAAATAAACCGAAGATAAAATCCAGCATAAAAAGTAAACGCAGTATAGCATACCGCTTGGATAGTAGAATTTAGAAAGTGAGACCAGAATACCAAAAACACTTCGTCGGTATGGTACAATTCTTACATGTCAATTGATTCACGTTTAGGCCGCATTGTCGGTTTTTGTTTTTACATATTATTTTTTGTAACTCCACTTTTATTTAATCCATCTCGTTTCCTTCCGTCATCTGAGGTTTTTGAAATTAATAAAATGATGTTTGTTTACGTCATAACCGCACTGATTACGGGAGTGTGGATGGCTCGCATGATTGTTTCCAGAAAGCTGATATTTGTTCGCACTCCCTTTGATATACCAATCCTTTTATATCTAGGGATTCAACTCCTTGCCACTTTATTTTCGATAGATCGTCATGTATCTATATATGGCTATTATTCCCGCTTTCACGGTGGGCTTTTGTCTACCTTTTGCTATACGCTTTTATATTTTGCGTTTGCGGCAAACAGCGCCTTCATCAACCTGCGTAAGTTATTTCTATTTATCCTGTCAGTCGGAGCGGTAGTGGCTCTTTATGGAGTGCTTGAAAAATTCGGAATTGATGAACAAATGTGGGTCCAGGATGTCCGCGCCCGGGTTTTTTCTTCCTTTGGTCAACCAAATTGGCTGGCGGCATATCTTGTCATTCTTTCCTTCATCGCGTTTGGATTTCTGCTTATAGTCTACCGCAAAGTAGGTTGGGGGAAAAAACTCATTACTCCATCATTTCTCATGTACAGCGGGATGCTCGCTCTATTTTATATCTGTCTCCTCTTCACCAAATCCAGATCTGGATTTCTAGGTTTCTGGATTCCATTTTATATAGCGGGAATTGCCCTTTACCTCAAATTAGATCAGTCTCAAAACCTCGTTTACAAGATAGTGATCGTGGCTTTGGGAATACTGCCGATACTATTTTTGGGGGTGTCTAATTATCTGTATTTCTGGATTTCGGTGCTTATTGAGATAGTTTTTACGATCATTCTCTTGAGAGAATACCAGAAGTTCTTTTTTTTCGTTTTTTTGACGCTTGCCATCATCACCTTTGTCATTACTACTCCCTTTGACACGATTAATTCAAACATGACACTGGCTCGGTTTATTACCCCCACCAATTCTACCCCGCCACCCGAAACTTCTCCGGGAAGTACCGCGCTTGAATTTGGGGGGATCACCGATTCGGCAAATATTCGGCGGATTGTGTGGAAAGGCGCCGCGACTATCATCAGGAAATACCCGCTTCTGGGGACTGGACCTGAAACGTTTGCCTTCGCCTATTATAAATTCAGGCCAGTCGAGCATAATCTGACTTCGGAGTGGGATTTTCTGTATAACCGAGCCCATAATGAACTTCTCAATATTGCAGCCACAAGTGGTCTTACTGGTCTTATTGTCTATTTGTTTTACCTAATCGCCGTTTTCTTTTACCTTATTAAACAGGCAAAAAAAGCCGTTGACGGGGAACTTTGGTCGATGTATTTAGTATTAGCTTTGGCGTTTCTTAGTATCCATATTACCAATTTCTTCGGATTTTCGGTAGTAGTTACCGGCATGTTTTTATATCTTATACCGGCACTGGCAATCACACTACCGCAGACGAAAACCGCGGCATCGCTTGAACTCAAAAAAAAAGTCACGTTAAAACAGAAAATACTTCTAGTAGGCGTGGGCGTTGGAGTTGTATATGTTATCATTCAAGTCGGGTTGATGTGGACAGCAGACTCGATGTATGCCCAGGCAGATATTCTCTCCCGGCAGAGTCTTACCAGTGATGCATATACACATATTCAAGCCGCTAATTTTCTCCGTCCCAGTGAGCCTATTTTTTATAACGAGCGAGCTACCATTGCCAGCACCATCGCGTTTGAAGCCCTCAAACAAAGTGACTCCAGCCGGGCAGCCGCGTATGCCACCGACGCCATCGATGCCTCAAGTAAGGCTCTAACTACCAGCCCCCAAAATATTTCTTTCTGGAAAACTAGGACCAAGCTATTATTTAACTTGTCACTTTTTGAACCCGCGTTCACAAAATCTGCACTCGATGCAATCTTAGTTGCAAGAGACTTAGCTCCCACCAACCCAGAGCTTGCCTATAATGCTGCAGTGATTTACGGCAGACTGGGAAAAAATGAGGAAGCAATTGAGCTTCTTAAGCAAACCATTAATCTAAAACCTGATTATCAGGATGCGTATACGGCGCTTATCTTATTTTATGAGGAAAAGGGAAATATCGATTTAGTCAAAAAAACGCTTGAAGACGGCCTGAAGATTTTTCCTCGTGACAGCGAACTACTTAAAAAATCGGCAGAATTACCATGAAACAACTTGTTCACACGCCTCATGCTATACTTGGCAAACCCGCGACGCCGGTTAAAATAATTGATTCTTTTATAAAGAAAATAATTTCTGAAATGAAAGATACGCTCTCAAAAGCAGATAATCCCAAGGGCGTCGGGCTCGCAGCACCTCAAATCGGCGAGTCCATTCAGATTTTTGTGATGAAACCTCACGATAAAGATCCAATCACTGTACATATCAATCCCATCTACATTTTAAAAAGCAAAGCGATGGTAACCGGTATTCCCGGCAGTGAAAATCGACTCGAAGGTTGTTTGTCGATACCTAAAATATGGGGCATCGTCAAAAGGCATAAATCAGTTGAAATCCAATATATGAATGAGGAGGAAAACAAGGTGCAAAAGGTATTTTCAGGATTTCCTGCAATTATCGTTCAACATGAAATTGACCACTTGGGTGGTATTCTTTTTCCCAAACGGGTACTTGAACAAAATGGAAAATTATTTGAGTCGACGTATGATGACAGCGGAAAAGAAGTGCTCGAACCTATGAAATTATAATAAATGAAACCGCGAATCGTCTTTTTCGGTACATCAGTGTACTCGCTCATCGTTTTAGAGAAGTTATATGAGGAGAGCTATCCGATAGTCGGCATTGTCACCAAACCGGACCGGCCAGTAGGCCGAAAACACACACCCATACCCACATCAGTCAAACTTTGGGCAGACTCACACCGTGTTCCCGCACACACACCCCAACCACGTTCCGATAAACCATGGCAATTTACCAATGAAAGACAAGTCACTCAGGAAGTACTTAAATTTAATCCGGAACTTTTACTAAGCGCGGATTTTACGCTTAAAATCCCCGCGGAGCTGGTGAACAAAGTTACATATCACGGGTTAAACATCCATCCGTCGCTTCTCCCCTCGTACCGCGGGCCAGCACCAGTACCATGGTCAATAATACATGGTGAAACTAAGACAGGGGTAACTATTGTAACAATCAGTCAGCATTTTGATTCTGGCAGGATAGTTGCTCAACAAGAAGAGGTCATTTTACCCACTGATACCACGCACTCGCTTCTCACCCGCCTTTTTACCAAAGGGGTAAAGTTATTAGTAGAAATATTACCAGAATTTCTTAAGAAACCCGCTTCTTACCAACTACCACCTACTACCTACAACCTACAACCTTCTTATTATCCTCGTCTGACGCGTAATGATGGTTTTGAAAAGTGGGAAAAGATAATTAAGGCTATCAAAAAAGGCACTGATGCTGCTCGTATTGAACGTAAATTCCGCGCCTTCCACCCCTGGCCTGGTCTTTGGACAAGTATTATACATAAAGGTAAATCTCTCAGATTAAAACTTTTAGATATAAAACTGGAGGGTAATGAATTAAAAATTTCAAAATGGCAATTTGAAGGCAGAAAATCAGTGACCGGATCGCTTGAACAACTTCTAAATAGTCTTGTTTAACCTCCTATCGATCTGTGTACTAAAGGCTAGAATATTACCAGGAAGACTACCTTTTTTATGAAGAAGTGAAATACAATCGGTACACAGTTTTACCCGTTCAATTGTAGCGTCACGAAAAACCCGAACGCTGTGGAGATTTGCCCGAAATACTTTACGTGATTTCTGGGCTTTATGTTTCCACGCACCACCAGCCACACCTTTGTGGTGTTGGCTTCTTCGACTGACTCGGTTTCTCTTGAGGCAATTAAAACATACGTAAGCCATACGCTACACAAAATTTGATTATAACAGAACTAGTGGGATGAAACAATACAAATGAGGAGTCCTGTTTACACTATTGACAAGCGTTTCAAAACATTCTACGCTCATTGTATGGCAACACGCAGAAGAAATTATGCCCAATATTCGCCAATCGACCCTTCAATACATTTTATCTTATTTTTGGGTTTAGCACTGGTACTTGTAGTACTTGTTGCATCTCTCCTTATCGATACCAGCAAGAAAACTAGAGCTTACTTATTTTGTCCCAAACAAGATGCGATCCCGCAGCAGATTGCGCAAGACTGCCGCTATGGGATTGAATTGGTCGAAGAAAATGGCTGCCAGTTTTGGAAATGTAAATTGCTTACCCCCTAACTCACCTTATCTTTTTTTTATAAATCTGTCTAGCTTGTAGTTTGGCTACTATTTGGGTATACTTTAATTTGATAATTGTGGAAATTCCTGCATTAATAATTCAATTTATTGTACTCATCATCGCCATAACTGTACATGAATTTGCGCATGCATTTACGGCAGATAGATTCGGAGATCCAACCCCCCGGCTTGATGGTCGCTTGACACTCAACCCTCTTTCTCACCTCGATCCGCTGGGGACAATCATGATTTTTTTGGTTGGATTCGGTTGGGGAAAACCAGTGCAATTTGATCCGTACAATCTTGAACGCCCGCGAAGGGATGCGGCTATCATCTCTCTGGCTGGTCCCGCATCAAATTTTGTGATAGCGATTTTTATAGCAGTAATAATGCGCATTTTAACTCTTTCCGGAATTGAAATGTTAGCACCTGGGACCAATCTAATTTCGCAGTTTTTTTCAGGTTTACTCGAATCGCTCGTGTTTTTTAATATAGTACTCGGTGTATTTAATCTCATACCAGTACATCCTCTTGACGGATTTAAAATCGTTGAAGGTATCCTACCGAGTGAGCAGGCGCGAGAGTGGCAATCGCTCGAGCGCTACGGATTTATTATCTTACTCATTCTCGTATTTCCAATTTTTTCTAATCCTGCGCCGATAAGCCGGATTATTAGCCCTGTAATCAGAACGTTTTATAAATTACTATTACCAGTCTAGAAAATTCAGGCATGCTTTCACATATTTTTTCGCAAAAAAATTTTCATTCGGCACTGAATGTAGGTTAAGAGAAAAACTCTCTCTAAATGTTAAATTCTGGAGCCTTGGAAATACACCTCTCCTCTATTGACTTTCGAGGCTAATTTTCATACACTTAAGAGTGCCCAACTGGATAGAGGAAAGTTGAAAACCTATTTTCCTCCACAGAATCAATTTCGATGGGGTAGTCCGAGCAATCGGGCAACGAGGCGAATCTCCCGCCTTCATCTGAAATTTCAATGTATGGCGGGATGAGCCTTCCTATTTTGCTCTATCGGGGAAAACGTTTTTAACTTTCACCGTTCGGTTGGGTCTTCCATTACCTAAAATTCCTCAAAGTCGTGGTATAATTTCCTCCGTATATAATCACAATTTACCAAAAACAGGTTCTTCGTGGATCTGATAAAATCAGATTAGATGTGCGGGATCTTATAAAATCGGCATGCCGAGATAGCTCAGTGGTAGAGCAACTGTTTTGTAAACAGTAGGTCCGGGGTTCGACCCCCCGTCTCGGCTCCTCAGGCGGTAAGCTCGATTTGTACTGGGATAAACAGCAGATCCATGATTTAATCCAGTCATACTGATACATTACATTGCTTAAAAAGCAAATACCACTCATGATGGAACGCGAAGGCAGAAACGAGTGGCAGATTAGAAGGTTAGCACTGTTATCGCAGGATTTTATCCGTACCGCTTGGGATGATTTAGTACCGATCCATTTAAGTCCCAAGACTTTTGCATCACGCTCGATTGAGGAATATGAAGTCAAAAAAGATGAAACACAACATTTGCTCGGCATCCGTCATTTACCTTGCGATACATACACTTTACTTGATCCTTCCCAACAGGAGTTTTTTGGACTCCATACGTGGCCGCCTTCAGATGAAAGCTTACAGGCGCTTTTAAACAGGCATGACGGCTTATGTCAAGACCTTGAACGCTTCTTTCAAGCCGATACTTAAAATCTCTTGTTTAACCATCCGAATTTGCCTTTACGTGTCTGCTGTATTATAATTTTGGTTATTATAACGACCTAATCATATGGCACAAACACCTGAAGCCGAACGCAGATCCCAAGCACTAGCCCTAATTTATGAAAGGGCTCAACAGCGTTTTGCCGAATCGCGAGATAGAGAGACACTCCATGCAGTGCTTGATGAAGCCCAGGAAGCATACATAGAAGCTAGACTTCTGACCCGCCTGACGCTTGTTGAAGTCCATCAAGGTGACAGGTTGACGTTGCTGACACCTTTCCTAAGGTTTTACGGTAAGGAATTCCAAGGATTACGAGAGCTCAATCCGTACCATTCATCTTCCGAGTGGACAGTGACATATATAACTTTTGGCCAAAATGCCGGTGCCACCCTCGAAAGCAGACCTAAGGATAAAGTCGCGGAACGCTTGAAGTTGGGGGCCGATCCTGAGGCTATTTCCTCCTATTTTACTAACGACCGCGGACTTCTCGAACTTGCGGGTTTCCGGCAGCGGCTCACTGTTGAATTACTATTACCCGGATAAAACATGATTTATCTGGATTATAGTGCTATCGCAGTTGATTCATTTAAGACAATGCGCATACTCCTCATCGAAGACGAACAGAAGCTAGCTCTGTCTCTTAAAAAAGCTTTGGAAAGCGAACGGTTTGCAGTCGATACGTGTTTCGATGGCCAAGAAGGGTATGTTCAGGCGGTAGTGGAATCGTATGACGCAATTATCCTTGATCTCACCCTCCCCTCCCTTGACGGACTTACTATCGCCCAGAAACTGCGCGAGGAAGGTTGTCACACTCCAATACTTATGCTCACAGCACGCGATAACGTCGCCTATAAGATTGAGGGACTCACGAAAGGCGCTGATGATTACGTCGTTAAGCCTTTTCACTTTGAGGAGTTAGTCGCTCGACTTCACTCTCTCATTCGCCGAAGTTCGCCTAACCAAGCCACAGTGCTAGAGGTTGGAACATTGAAACTTGATCCTTTCGCAAAAGAAGTTACACGCTCTGGTAAAAAGATCGCCCTTAGCGCCAAAGAATATACCCTCCTTGAATTTCTGATTAGGCACGTAAACCACGTCGTTACTAAAACCCAAATCATTGAACATGTCTGGGACAGCGAACTTGACCCCTTTTCAAATGTAGTCGATGTTTATATCGGGTATGTAAGATCAAAAATTGATAAAGCATTTCCAAAGGAAAAGCAACTACTTAAAACACTCAAGGGCTTAGGCTATAAACTTTCATATGAATGAATTTCAAAAAGCTAGGCTAAAACTGACATTGTGGTATCTAGTGATTATCGCAGTCCTTCTTGCGATTTCATCACTCGCCGCAATAGATGCTGAAAAAAGGGCATTTGCGAGAATCGAACAGGCTTTGTCTGATCGTATCCAGCGACCCAAACTCACCGCACTACTTGAACAGCGCCTAGGAGAATTTGAAGGCAGGTTTATCAAAAGACTGATTGCTCTTGACCTGGTTCTCTTTGCGATTGGGGCTCTCGGGAGCTACTTTTTAAGTGGCAAGACCCTCAAGCCGATCCAGAATATGCTTGTCGAACAGGAAGAATTTGCGGGTGATGCCTCGCATGAGCTGAGAACTCCACTCACCACCATCAATATGGAAATTGAGGCTCTGAAACGAACGAAAAAAGTTCCTCAACCGTATCTTGAAGCATTTCAAAACGTCCAGGACGAAGTCAAACGCATGACCGCTATAGTCGAAGGGCTTTTGACTTTTGTTCGCGGTAAGATGATTAAATCTCTTGAACTAACGCACCTGGAACTGACGTCGCTAGTCAACCAAACACTTAAAGAAATGCGTCGAATAGCACTCGCAAAGCAAATCACGCTGGATCAATCGTACGCGGAGAAAGTTTTTGTCAGAGGTGATACCGACAGACTCAAACAGGCACTTATTATCTTAATTGAAAATGCTATTAACTACTCACCTCCGGTAACTACAGTACTTATCCAACTAAGCTCCGATATAAATCGCGTGTACATCCGTGTCCAAGACGAAGGCTATGGCATCACAAAGAAAGATTTACCCCACATCTTCGACCGGTTTTACCGCGGAAGATATCAGGGAACTACCAAAGGAGCAGGTTTAGGTCTTTCTATCGCTAGGCAAATAATTGAGTCGCATGGAGGTCAAATTCAGGTGGTAAGTGAAGTTGGGAAGGGATCAGTTTTTACCGTCTTTCTTCCTCGTCATGCGGAAACTTCAGGAATCTCGCGTAAATAGCTATTCAGTAAATTATTATACGCTTAAACAGCCCTCGATCGTTTCTTAGGTTATTCTTAACTTGTCCGTGTATACTTTCCGCATTACCCAAAGGAGGTGATATTCATGAAACGACTCGTTTTTCTCACAACTCTCTCGGTACTTGCAACTGTCTCACTGACCATAACGCAGCCAGTCTACGCGCAGACACTTCGTCCGGTACGAGAACGCAAATGTGACGTGGTGCAAAAGAAACTTGAACAGCGTGTTGCCACATACCGTGAACACAGGGACGATCATATCGAAAAGTATGAAACAGTCAAGGATCGGATAAAAAATATCATTAGCAAATTCAACGACAAAGGATACGATACATCCGAACTTGAAGCGGATCTGGTAGTTCTTGACGGAAAAATTAAAAAATTCCAAAGTGATGCGGATGCATTTTTTATAAAACTCGAAGGCGCCAATGACTATGTGTGCGGCGATTCAGAAGGAAAATTCCGAAGTGGCATTCGTGAAGCTAGAGATTTGCTCAAAGTAGTTCGTGAAGATGCACAGGATATCAAGTCGTATTATCAGACAACTATAAAGGAAGATTTGGAAAACTTAAGAAATCAACCAAAACCGACTTCTAGCCCGTTGACTGTGACCGAGTAGCAAAGATTTCCTGGCCAGCAAGCGGAATTTTACCCTTGACTGGCCAGGATAATCATTTACAATATATCATATGTCGAAAAAACCATTTACCATAACAACAGGAATTGTAATCACTCTTCTTATATTTGCCTCAATTCTTTGGGTAATTATCAATCAGCGTGGAAAATCTGATTTCAATGAATTGAATGAACTAAGAAGCGACGAATCATTTAACAGTCAGGGGTTGGAAGGACTTGAGGAAGAGATTTCTGGCTCTGAGAATCTGGACTCAGAGTTGGAAAAAGAACTTAAAGAACTTGAGGGCGAGATTGACTCTTTGGATAATAATGCCTTTGCGGACGAACCTTTATCTGATTTATAACTGCCATGTATACCAATAAACTGACAGCGAAACGCTCATTCAGAAATACACTACTTGTATTTTTAGTAGGAGTCACAATAGCAGTGAGTGCATTCCTAATCACGTTTCTCACAACCAATAAAGCCCAGGAGAAAAGCGAGTATACCAATCTGAATATCCCTTTACCCACGATACCACTACGCTCATCGGTTGAACCAATCTCTCCGAAAGTACATGAGTTTCAAATTCCCTCTCCAGTACTCACGGCTTCTCCAGAAGCAACAGAGGATTCTGAACCTGTGATCAATCCTAACGAATGAAACTCTACTAATGTATGCAGAATCTTGACGATCGATTAGCTATCACGAGAACTCCCAATGGCGAAGTCGTCATGACTTCGATCAATTCTTTTCCTGATCAACTACGTCAGGCGTGGAAAGAAGCAAGCTCCCTCAACTTTCCTGAAGATTACAAACGAGTACGAAATATTGTCGTTTGTGGAATGGGCGGATCCAGGTTCGGACCTTTAATAGTCAAGGAATTATTCAAACATGAAATTTCAGTTCCTTATTTTATCAACGATACGTATGATCTTCCCGGCTTTGTTGGAGCGAGTACTCTCGTTATTCTCTCCTCATACTCAGGAACTACTGAAGAGGTGCTCGTCTGTGCCGAAGTAGCCAAGAAGAAACAGGCAAAAATATGTGGATTGTGCCTTGGTGGACCGCTCGCATCATTTTTTAAATCAAACAACCTCCCAGCATATATTTTTCAAACTCCATATAATCCCAGCAATCAACCTCGGATTGGTGTTGGCTATATGGTGGCTGGGCATATTGGTCTCCTATTTGGGAGCGGCTATCTTCTGATAGATCCTTCTGAAATTGATGAGGCAATTAAAAACCTCCCAGGACTTCTCAAGCATTATACGTTTGAGGAAGAGACTAAGGCAAATCCTGCAAAACAAATGGCTTTGACCCTCTATGACAAATATCCCTATTACGTAACGGCAGAGCATTTAAGAGGGGTGGGCAATGCAATTGCCAACCAAACCAATGAAACAGCCAAATCGATCTCTTCTTTCCGCTACATTCCAGAGCTCAACCACCACCTGATGGAAGGTTTATCTTTCCCTCAAGCACATAAATCTATGGCGATTTTTGTATTTTTTACCTCAAATCTGTATGACCCACGCATCAAAGTTAGATTTGAGGTGACCAAAGATGTAGTCGAGCAAAATGGCATACAAACACTTACGCTTGAACTCGCTGGAAAAACCCGCCTCGAACAGGCTCTGGAACTCGTGGGCTATGGTAGTTTCATGACCATGTACCTAGCAATTCTCTATAAACAGGATCCGTCGGCAATACCGTGGGTGGATTATTTTAAAAAACGGCTGCAGGAACTATCAGCCTGAGCCTATCTGCTCCTTTTCAGGAACCGCTCTTGAATTTGTCACATCAAGAACAGCTTTTACTGGAAATTAGTCTTACACCGCAGTCTTACTTTTCCTCTATCGTAGCAGAGAGAATCTTTACTGTCTCAGTTGGCTTTGAGGCTTCTCCTTGAGCGCCGGCTGTAACTGGAGTCGCAGCAATTGTATCAAGTGTAGTCAGACTCTCTGTATCGGTAAGGTCTATAACGCCAAAAACAGTATACTGTTTGGGCAAATTATAATCTTTGTGGATAATGAAAAATTGGCTGCCGTTGGTATTGAGTCCGGCATTGGCCATGGCGACTATTCCGCGACTATATGCTCGATTCACCGGCTCATTCTCAAACTGATACCCCGGCCCTCCCCCACCAGTCCCGGTGGGATCTCCGGTCTGTACCATGAAATCTTTGATAATCCGGTGAAAAACAACGCCATCATAATATTTTTCTCGGGTTAAGAAGACGAAATTATTGACCGTTTTGGGAGCCTCATTGGCCAGTAAATTGAATTTTATCGTGCCTTTATCTGTCTTAAGACTAGCTGTGTATGTTTTATTAGTTTCAATCACCATTTCTGGGGGTTTATTCCATGATTTCATAGCGTTCACTTCTGATGACGAACCAGGCGACTCTCTTTGCGCCGGTACAGTACCAAGGAAGCCAATACCTATTATAATAGCAATTGCCGCAATAACTAAAGCGACCCATTTCAACATACCACATAACTATACACATTTTCTCCGGCTTTGCAAGAAGTTTCTCCAGTCCCGAAGGTATTAACATAGTTTATTTCCCTCACGGCACATCCGTAAACAGGCGATAAATGATTTCGGATGTACGGCCTGGAAAAAATGAGGCAAGGCGGTTCAACTTTAACTGTAAATCTTTTAAACTTTCTTAAAAAACCAGTTTTTACAAAGATCCGGAAGCGTTGATGCTTCAAGTGTAGAAAATTGTTCCCATGTACGGGGAATCTGGTATTGGTTTTGAACAATAGAATACGGCGCGCAAATCTTATCACCTTCAATGATCCACGTATCAAAACCGTCCTGAAGTCTCGCTAGATCTGTGGTAGGATTTTCGCCGCAGGGAAATTTGTCTCTATGGAGAATGATGAGGGATGCATCTTTTATCTCCTTACAGTCTTCGATAAACGAAATTTTTCCAACTTCAAATGTCCTATTATACCACTGCTTCTGAACTTCAACCGGGTCAAGACGGGTATAAAAAGCGAATTGTAAAAAATGTGTCAACGGCCCGTTTGCAAGTACTGCCACTTTTTCAGATACCGGCACATGCTGAATGTACTGTTCAAGCAGGCGTTCACCCGTAAAAAGTCCTGCCGCTCCAAAACTCGGATAGCGGAAAAAGTAAATAAATAGAAAATTTACCACAAGTATGGCGTATAAAAAACATACGCTGCCAATTACAGCTCTCCTACCAGGAATTCGCTGGATGAGTAACTTCATGTAATAAAGGCCGCAGGAAACTAAGAGGCAAAATATTATTAATGTGAGCATTGAGCGCAGAACATACGCCTGTCCGATACTGCTGACAATCCCGGGAATCGCACCGGTCAAAAAGAACAACCCCGCAAAAAGTAAGAGTTTTTTAGAGTAGCGCACCAGATAATACAGTCCCAGAATCAAAAAAATTGCATCAAGCGTATAAAGAAGCCCATGCACCCAGACTGAATGCTGGATTGAACCGTCGCCACCAATAAACAAAAGTTGGGATGAGAAATGATTTATGAAATTATCACCTAATTTTTTAACAAGGATTACTCCCCGATTTGTAAAAAATTTCGTTATTTCAATAGGTGCGAGCGATTCAGCTCTTTCTTTTTTAAGTATTGCTACGCTTTCAGGGAAAGATATGAACGAAATCTCATTGAGCCTGTCCGCGGCACTACTGAAACGAACAAATACAAGAAAGATAAAAATAAAAAACGCTGCACCAGATGCTATAAAAAAATAAATGTCCTTTTTTGAAGCCTTTTCATCCCACCGAAGTGAAGCCGTCACTCCAATAAGCGGCAAAAAAAGGGCTTTTATCCCATCATACGTCAGAAACGCTCCGGCGATAGGAATAATGCTTACCAACAAAAAGCGCCTTGAAAGCTTAAGCATGAGATTGAGTGAAAGTAAGATTAGCGTAAAAGCCATTGGCATTTCAAAGGCAGTCCGGGTAGCAATCAAATGCCACGGAGAAATACTAAGCACCAAAGCGGACAAAAGAGCGATTTTTTCAGATTTGGAAATTGTTTTTACAAAATGGTACATAAGAAGTATCGAAAATACACCCAGTACCGCGTTGGTTAAACGGACGCTAAACGGAGACAGTCCGAAAATAGCAACAGTCGGTAAATGGAAAAAAGCCTGCAGCTCTGACTGCGAATATCGATATGGCACGATTAAAAGTGACTTATACCACGGCTGTCCTGCCACATCTTTTCCAGTTGAGATTAAACTATAAGCATTGTATGCGGCAAACACTTCATCATCAGAGATTCCCGGAGGTACGAGGTGCAGTGCATAAATTCTTAAGAAACCTGAAATTATGAGTATCAGGAGAAGAAAAATCCACAGTCGCTTACCAAACAGTAACATCGGCTACATTATATCCTAATTAATATAAGTTACTTGCCACCTTCCAGGTGGAATAGACGTGCAACCTCTACTTTATGTGATTAGCTATCTTTCTTAACATTACACGATTAATATCTACTTTACTCTTAGTATTTAATGGATTTCGAAAATAAGCCCTGCGGATAAAGTCTTTACTTTACCAGCTACAGGATTAGCAAAGTGAGAACCAACGAGCAACGTGTCTGTATCTTTGATTTCGGCTAAAAGTTTCCTTCGGGTTACTACTGTCTGATCAGGAAATGTATCGGCAAGAGTTGTCCATCCCTGAAATGCAATCTGGCATGGATGGTGAAGCGTATCACCTGAAATGATAGCTCTTTTACCTCGAGATTCGATCATGATACTTACGTGATGTGGGGTATGGCCGGGTGTGGGAATTAATCTGATATATTGATCTATGAGATGATCGTCGGAAACTAATTCTGCTAATCCCGCTTCGATTATTGGTGTGACTGAATCGTCGATTCCGTTAAAATCGTCAACCATCTCCTTTTCTGGTTTTTTGATCCAATACTCATATTCTTTTTTAGAAAAAAGGTATTTAACGCGATGAAAAGTTGGTATCCAAATTCCATTATCACGTTTTGTGTTCCACCCCACATGGTCAAAATGAAGATGCGTACAGGCCACTATATCAATTTCTTCCGGCAGAATACCTACTGCCTTAAACTTCTCTAAATAATTCGTCTGTAGATTTCCCCAGGTGGGAACATTGGGCCTTTCTTTGTCGTTTCCATTACATGTATCAATTAAAATATTTTTTCCGTTTGACCGGATCAAAAAACTTTGTACCTGAGCTCTAAGATTCCCCTTTTCACCTACAAAGTGGGGCTTAAGCCATTCTATGACTAATACTCGTTCCGGTTTTGCTTCTGGAATAAACGTGGAAAAAACTTGATTGTCTACCATTTCGACAATTTGGATTATTTCCACGTCACCGATCATCCATCTCAAATTATTCATAAAGAAAATTCAAACTTTTTTCCTTTGGAGCTTATAAATTCTTTAAAATCTAAATCACTAATAGTGTAGTATTCTCTCCAAAAATTAATCCTCCCGTCTTTTAATTCAACTACCACGACACCATGATTACCTCTCCGATCCTCCATTGTAAAGGTAAATTCTCCGGCGCCAATTTGTTTGTCTTCATCAAACATGAGCTGGTGCCAGACAAGTTTCATTTGCTTTGGGCTATCAAAATACTTAAATAGGCTATCCTTACCGAAAATCAGCTGTTTATCAGGAGGCTCCATATAAATGGCGTCTTCAGTAAAACAGTCAACAGACCTTTTAGGATCATGTCTATTCCATCCATCAGCCACAGTTTGCATCAGTTTTTTAAAGTCACTTATTTTCATGGGTATTCAATTCTTGATATTACGTATAAATAATTTTTGATGTGTGCAGGGCAGTTTCTGACGTTAGAACTAATTACGCACAAAGTATTAACTCTTTGTATTATATACCAACTTTGAAAAATTATTTTGTACTCCTTGCGTCATCTGCCGAACACACCATTTAGCATACATTCCTCCAAGCCGTACTCCCAGCACACGCGTTTTCCAGGATTTGGGTAAATCATAGTCAATGTACACCGTAAATTGAGATCTCGCCGCGTAAGGTTTTATCTTAAAACCGAGCGTATAGTGATCAATAACCAATAAATTAATATTGCCAACTGTCTGCCATTCTTTCTGGAGTGGAAAATCATGAATCGTTATTACTTCGTCCAAAAATAGTTTTACGCCAAGTACGTTACCACTCATAGTTATATGTGATCCTACTTTTTTCCCCTCACCTTCGTCTGTATGTGTTTCCATTTTGCTACCAGCCATCATCCAACTCGATTGGTTCATGTGGGCTGAAAAATTCCCCTGATCATCAGCATATGCAAAAATTACATCAGGCGAAACGCTTACAACCACGCTTTCTTCTAAATGGCGTTCTCTTTCCATAAAACTCTTCTCTAGAAACACTTGATGTAATGATTAAGTGTTTCTTGACCCCGCCGCTTAAATGCTCTTTGAGTCGTGTATGAATAATACTGTAAAGACTCAAAGTAAGTTTAGGCGGGCCTAAACGGTAATTAAATCTTTTTCAGCATTATTTAGTAAAACTGCGTTAGTGGCAACGATAATTGAAGAGATACTCATCACGAGTGCGGAAAATTCAGGTCGAAGCGTTATACCAAAACTCGGATATAAAACTCCTGCGGCAACTGGTATGGACAACAGATTATAAATGCTTGCCCATACTAGATTTTGTTTCATTTTGGTAACAGTGGCTTTAGATAATTTAATTGCTCGCAACACATCTGCCGGATCAGATTTCATCAGTACTACTTTAGCTGTTTCAATGGCCACGTCGGTACCTGCCCCAATGGCGATACCAATATCTGCCTGAGCTAAAGCTTCGGCCGGCAGGCATTTGAGAAATAGGTTTCATCGTGTGATCACCATGTTTCATTTCGCTATGATCAATTCCTTCGTGTTTTACTTCTTTTTCAATTGGAACAAGCTTCATACCACATTTCGGACATTTTCCAGGATTTTCTTCTTGCACTTCTGGGTGCATCGGACAGGTATAGAAAGTTTTATTCATGACTGTATTTATAATACACGCTATTTATGAAGATTTGGTGAAAAAGATACCTTGACTATGAACTAATACTTTATTAAGCTACTTATATAATAAGTAACTAATATAATATTATATGTCCACAAGAAAACAACGTATCGAGGAAATTCTGCACAGCTTCCACGCTCTTCGAAGCATTACGAAAGCTAGAGCGAGAGTTCTTGATGCTAACCATCAAGTTCACATAACCCACTCCCAATGGTTTGTTCTGAGAGTGGTTGAACACTTCAAAAAAAGAAACATTAAAGATATAGCGGAAGCGCTGGAGATGTCATCAAGTGCTGCAACACAACTTGTGGATGGCCTTGTGCAAAAAGGCTATGTACTCCGTCAGGAAAACCCGGAAGACCGCCGCTTGGTACAACTAGAACTTTCGCCAAAGGGGAAGAAACATATAGCCGCGTCCAAGGAAAAGCGCATACATGAAATGGCAGAGATATTTGACGCCTTGACCGATCAGGAACTTAAAGAATTTGTACGATTACTCAAGAAAATCACATCAAGGATTATGCACAAAAAATCTTAATCACTATGTTCAAGACGTTTTCTAAATATTTTCAATCCATGCATTATGTAACGATTGCGGTTCTTCTTGTAGTGGCAATTGTTGAAAACATCGGCCGCGGATTTCCAGTAAATACGCTTGTGGCTGTACTTGTAGCATCCGTTCTGGATATTGCGATAATAAAGTTTTGGCTGAAAAGAAGTTTAACGATGCCTGTATCAGCGATCATTACCGGCCTGATAGTCGGCACAGTGTCTGTGAATGCCCCCGTTCTGGGCGTCTTTTTTGCAACGGTTCTTGCAATACTTTCTAAGTTTGTCATCAGGCTAAAAGCGTCGCACATATTCAACCCCGCCGTGTTTGGCGTGGTTGTGACACAAGTACTAAATCCAGCAGCCCACAGCGCTGTCGCTCACAGGTCGTCACAGGCAGTCCATGGTTTTGGGCCTGGCGGTTTTGCGGTAAGTATCTGGCTTGTGCCGCTATTGATATTTGCCAATTACAGGGCAAGGAAACTGTGGATTTCGATACCATTTCTGATAGCATCAACGTTGCTTTTCTATCTCACGGGACTCGCAAGATTCAATTCATTGAATATTCAGGAGATAATCAGGTTTCTCACAGCATTACCCTGGTATTTTGGATTCATAATAGTGTCGGAGCCGAGGACTTCCCCTGTCAGCAAGAATCAACAGATTCTGTTCGGAATCGGTATTGCGATTCTTTCCGTATTACCGCAGATTTTATTTGATTTCTACTCGCACACTGGATCACTCGTAACACTGCTTCTTGGAAATTTTATGTATGCGATGTATCGCGTGAATAAAATAACGAATAAGATTCCTACCTAAATAGTCATCTCCATATCGTTCATCATGTTGATAAAGCCTTCTTTCCAATTCTCCCCGTGTTGTTTTTTCATCATCTAAACCATTTCTTTTCAATCATCTCCATCCATCATGGTATTCATCATTGACATGTGAGCAATGGGGCCATTTCGTGCGGTTCTTGAGCATGAGCTTGCGATACTTTGGTTACTTCTACCAACAGTCCTGCCCCGACAAGCGGTAAGATAAGAAATGCAAAAGCAAAATAACAAACTGTTTTGTAATTCACCGAACATCACTTCCTTTGACCACAAAGTTCTTACCAAAAAAAATTCTAATGCTTATGATCTCCACCTCTCATCATAATAATATGAAGCAAAGGACAAAGGAGAAGAGTACCGGCAAACACAAGATTATTCGATGAAACTTTAAAGATCCAAATTGCAGCAAAGGCCAGAGTCGCTACGGCAATGCAAATTCCCAGTATTTTTAGACTCGAGTTCGTGCTTTTGGTAGTAGTGATGATCTCTTTTCCACTCATACTTTCTCACCTCCTCTAGAAACACTTGATGTAATGATTAAATGTTTCTTGAGCCCGGCTAAATTAGCTCTTCAAACCGTGTACGCCTGTCCGCCTTTGGCGGAAATAGTACGAAAAAGGCTTGAAGTAAGAATAGACGGGCTTTTACCTCTACTCTACTCCTTCATCTATTAGGGAACCCTGAAGGAATGATGAAGAAATCTTCATGTTGAAATACGGAGGTTATTATTCTACACTCTGTAGTAGATATGAAGCCAAAAGCATTGAGTGAGCTTGAGCAGGAAGTTATGAACATTGTCTGGGAATACGGGGACTGCTCGGTGCGTGACGTGCTGACGAGAATAAATAATAAGAAAAAACTCGCTTATACTACGATTGCCACCATTCTTCAGCGGCTTTGCGACAAAGGAATAGTTGCGCGAACAAATAAAGACATTGTCATTTATTACTCCCCGAAACTCTCCAAAGAAAACTACAGTAAAAGTATGGCCCGCTCGATCATTTCTAAGTTCTTCAATTCATTTGGTGATGCGGCAATTGCTTCATTTGCTGAGTCAATTGAGAAATTACCCAGGTCAACAAAAGAGTACTTTTTGAAATTATTATCTGAAAAACATGAGACTAAATAAATATCTCATTACATTCACAGGATTATTTACCGCTGTAAGCTTAATGTTGTTTGTCGTCCTCCAAAAGTACTTTCTCCTTCTTCTCCATCACACGATTTATTATTGCAAGGAAATGGCTGAAACATTTGCTGTTCGTTTCCCCGATGGCACTGGAATTATCGTATTTACGATCCTTTCAATAATTTTGGTTTCCACTCTCATTAAATTGATCTCCACTGGACTAAAGATTTATCGGTTCAGAAAGGGATTACAACAAGACGTTACAGGTAACGGTAGGCTCTCAATATTGTTAGAGAAACTTGATTTGCAGTCAAAAGTTAAAGTAGTAGATTCGTCACGGATATTTGCGGTCTGTTTTGGTATTCTGAACCCTATAATATATCTGTCTACCAAGCTTATTAAGATGTTAACTAAGGACGAACTGGAAGTTGTGCTTCGCCACGAGAAGTATCATTTGAAAAATAGAGACACTATCACGCTTATGCTCGCTGTCATCTTTGAATCTTTTTTACCCTTCGTCCCGATTATTTCTGATCTCATTCGGCAATATAAAACAGATCGGGAGTTATCAGCTGATCGCGAGGCAGGCCTTGTTTACAATGGAGACAAGCTTTTATCGACAGTCCTGACTAAACTTCTAGTCTGTGAGCCACAGTATGCTTTCCTGCCTGCTCCAGCTATTACAGACGCCCAGACGCTGGAAGCAAGGATTTGTAGACTCACTAGTGGAGCATATCATCATAAATTATTTGGGATTAAAAATAGCCTGATTAGTGTTATCTCGGTAGGATTTCTTTTATTTCTCGCGTTTACTCCGGTTAACGCAGTTGAACTGCATTCAGACAATCACGACGTGATGATAGTTTGTGCTGCGACTCAATCGTGTGACATAGCTTGCAAAAAATCGGAAGTAATCATGGAACAAACATCTTCCCATTTGTATACGTCAAAAACTCACGCTTCATATATGTCTTCTAATTAGCCCTTGACAAATAAAAGAATAATCTACTACACTGTGTAGTAGTATGGCAGAAGAGAAATCTAAAAGATCGCTTACTCCTGTCCTCGTCGTTCTTCTGGTAGTTGCCTCCTTTTTAATCGGTTCCCTTTATACAAAAGTTCAGGTATTAGAAAAAGGAGTTGAGGAAGGGGTTACGGGTACTCCGGGAACGATAATTCTCACTGCTAGTGGCAATACACAACTGATTCCGGGTGCCCTCCCATTTGAACAAGTAAAACCGATGATTGACGCAGCATTAAAGAAATAATCATGGATGAAGAATTTTTGTATCAATCTATTTACGGCCAGCAAAATTGTTCTGAATGACAAACTATATTTTGTAGGATTTCTGATTATTACAGCAGTTCTCTTTTGGCTGTTTTTATACATTCCGGTGAGGATTATTCCCGGCAATGACTTTACGTTTCAGCTCAGTATCCTAAGTCCCAAGGACATCACTGTCCTGGTTCTTCTATCTCTGGTTAGTGCTCTTTCACTCACCTTACATCTTTATATGTTGAGGAAAAGAACTTTAAATAAAGAAGTCGCCTTGACTCTCGGAAGCGGCTTTTTAGGGGGTACTGCAAGAGTATGGTTCAATTTTTACTCCCGCCAGCTGCGCTGCTTGTGTCACGACACTGTTGAGTTTTTTGGGTGTTGGAACAGTGTTTTTCCTTCTTATTTACCGGCAGTATATTATTATTCTTTCGCTAGTTCTTATGCTTGTTTCTTTGCATTTTACAGCTCGGAAAGTTTTAGGAATATGTGACGTGTGTAAAGTTAATTATAAAAGAATGACATGAACAACGAACTTGTCGTGCCAGTTGGATTATCAAAACATGATCGCAAGGAATTTAAACGCCAATTTTATCGTGAGCTGCAACAGAAACAGGCAAGAACGGGACAGTTTAAAAAGTATGGAATCATTGGAGTAATTTGTCTCCTTATACTTTTAGGAGGCTACTGGTTAATTAAGCAAGCTTCAAAACCTCAACCAGGTGAGTTTGTGGCATCATTGGGAAACAAGCATATTCAAAACATCACCGATGCACATGATCCGTATAACTCTTTACCGCCCACGTCAGGAACTCATGTTGGTGGGAAAGCTCAGTGGGGCATAAGCGATTCTCCTATTCCCGACGAACTACAACTCCATAATCTCGAAGACGGTGGTGTAGTGGTGCAATATAACTGTACACCAGGTGCAGATTCCCAAAACCACGCGACTCCCAGTGCCGAGGCACAAGACGAGTGCAAAAAGCTGGTCGAAGATTTAAGTAGCATAGTGAAAAAGTATTCCGATAAAGTCCTCATGGCTCCGTATCCGAAACTGGATACCAAGATCGCTCTTACTGCTTGGACACGGATAGATAAATTCAATGATTTTGACGATGAACGAATACAGAAATTTATAAAAGCATTTAAAGGTATCGATCATCATTAATCTTAAACACAGTCGAAGGATTAATGAAATCCTCATGAATAATCGGTTAAAATAATAATCTATGAATAAAACGTACTTAATAATACTCCTTGTAGCTGTAATTCTTGGTGGAGTTTTTCTTTTTTTAAGGCAACTTGGGAACATCAACCCGAAGGGAGAATTTTCTTCCGAAGTAACGAAAGCAAATAGTACTAAACCTCAAGAAATTGTGTCCCTCAAATATGGCGATACTTATAACTTAACCGCCAGTGTTGTCAAAAAATCTATAAACGGGCAAGAGATGAAAATGCTCGCCTACAATGGCTCAATTCCAGGTCCACTCATCAAAGTTCCTCAAGGAGCGCAAATCACTATTAAGTTTACAAATAATACCGATGTTGACTCAACAATTCATTCGCACGGAGTCAGAGTTGATAACAAATTTGATGGCGTTCCCGATTTAACCCAGCATCCGGTAAAACCAGGGCAATCGTTTATCTATACGCTTAAATTCCCAGACGCAGGTGTTTACTGGTATCACCCACACATTCGCGAGGATTATGCTCAAGAATTGGGATTGTATGGGAATTTCTTGGTCACACCGAGCACCCCTAATTACTGGGCCGAAGTAGATCGCGAAGAAACTCTTTTCCTGGATGACATTTTGATCGAAAACGGGCAAATCGCCAAATTTGATAAATCAGTTGTCGATCACACACTCATGGGTCGATTCGGTAAGACTATGCTTGTGAACGGAGATGATAACTACAAGTTATCAGTTAAACAAGGTGAACGAGTTCGCTTCTATATTACCAATGCCGCTAATGCCAGAACTTTTAACTTTGCCATACCTAATACTCGCATGAAATTAGTCGGGTCTGATAATGGTAAGTATGAACGAGAGGAATGGATTGATTCGGTAACCATCGGACCATCAGAGCGGCAAATAGTGGAGATCTGGTTTAACCAGAATGGAGACTACAAAATTGAAAACCAAACTCCTGAAAAAACTTATAATTTAGGGACTATCGCTGTTGCCCAAAATCCCGTTACCGTATCCTATCTAATGGTACCGCGTACTAATCAAGACGTCATTTATGCAATTGACTCGCTCAGACCTAAGTTTACCAAAGCACCCGATAAAGATATCAAACTCACGCTACAAATGGGCTCCTCACCTACCGAAGGGAATAATTCTATGGGCGGGCACATGATGGGTAACGGACAAATGATGCAAAACACTCAAATGACTATGGGAGACGTCAAAAAAATCGAATGGGAAGATGATATGGGGATGATGAATGCGCAATCAACCAAGGATTCTCTTAAGTGGAAACTTGTTGACCAATCAACAAACATGGAGAACATGGATATTAATTGGCAGTTCAAAAAAGGCGATGTGGTTAAGGTGAAGATTTTCAATGACGATAAATCCATGCACCCGATGCAGCACCCAATTCATATTCATGGCCAGAGATTTCTGGTACTTTCTACCAATGGCATTAAGAACAATAATCTTGTCTGGAAAGACACCACGCTCATCCAAACTGGCGACACCGTCGAGCTGCTTGTACAAATGGACAACCCCGGTGACTGGGTCATTCACTGCCATATTCCGGAACACATGGAATCAGGAATGATGAGCGAATTTAAGGTAATATAAAAATATGCTTCATAATAAGCTAGCCAAGAAACATACATATTATAATAACCAATTTTTTGGGAAATGGGCCAGATTTTATGATTATGAAAAATACTTTATGTTTCCGATAAGACAAAAGGCAGCCAAATTTTTCCCTCTCAAAGCACCTGCCAAAATTATTGATGTAGCTACAGGCACTGGTGCTCAAGCATATGAGTTGGCGAAACTGGGGTTGGATGTGACGGGTGTTGATTTATCGCCTGAAATGCTAGAACAGGCAAAAAAGAAGGGCTCAATCTTGATCGTTGATTACATGGAACCAAGAAAACATGTGGTAGGATGGTTGACGCATCCTCTTATTAAGCTATATGAAACTCCTCATTACGACCTTTTCATTAAAAAAGGTCTTGAACGATACTTACGTCAAGTTGATCATAAAATCAACTGTTATACTCACTTTTTGGGAATAGTCCAAATCGCGCTAATTACAAATACAAAGTAAACAGATTGAAAAGAATGTTTATGTGATGGGAAAAAGAGATAGACTATTCCATGCTCTTTTAAATATCGTCAATAATGCTATTAAATATAATGAAGGTAAAGGCACTACCATTAGTGCTACATTCCCGCGAACAAATTAAGAACTCCTCATTTCTTATTCATCAAATCTTAATCCTCAACTTGATAAGATTTGTTCAATCAGAAAATAACTCCCACTAACCCCCTCTTATAAAGAGGGGGAACTAATTTGAAAAGAGTATGAAAATGAACAAAACCACTGTTCCCATCAAAGGTATGCACTGCCGCTCATGTGAGCTCTTAATTGAAGATGAAGTATCTCAAATTCCCGGAGTCACCAAAGTTGAAGTCAGCGAAAAAAAGGCTTGTGCCATCGTTCACTTTGAAAATATACTCAATGCTGCAGACATTGAAGGCGCAGTGAAGAAAGCCGGTTATGAAGTTGGTTTTAATGAGACGAAACCGTGGATTTCCAGAAAGCTAGATGACTATCTGGATATTTTTTATGCCGTTTTTGTACTTGGTGCATTATACGTTGTCGTCAGTATTTTAGGCCTCACAAAGATTTTTGCGACCGGCGCGGGACATCCAACTAATTTAATCACCGTTCTGATGATTGGTTTAACTGCGGGATTATCCACTTGTATGGCACTCATTGGCGG
This sequence comes from uncultured Gammaproteobacteria bacterium, assembly GCA_964412165.1. Taxonomy (GTDB): domain Bacteria; phylum Patescibacteriota; class Microgenomatia; order UBA10105; family UBA10105; genus CAYPMW01. The sequence continues at coordinate 43,378 of CAYPMW010000002.1, forward strand.
TTTGATACTTGGAGTTTCAGCCAGATTTTCGGAAATACATCCTGCTGCAACTGGTATGGAAAAATTCAAACCGCACTTATTTTTTAATGCAGGCAGGATCGTGTCATACATATTTTTTGGTGGAGTTATCGGTCTTTTAGGCTCAATGTTTCAGCTTTCCGGGTTTTCATTGGGTCTTATGACGTTAGCCGTTGCTTTGGTTATGTTGACACTTGGTATGCAACTAACAGGATTATTTCCCCGCCTTGAAAATTTTAAACTTACATTACCTCCAACCATTGGAAAACTACTTGGATTCCAAAGTCAACAAAATCAAGAATATAGTCATAAAAATGCGTTTGTTATGGGAGCTACCACCTTTTTCCTTCCCTGTGGTTTTACCCAGGCAATGCAACTATATGCTATTTCTACAGGTAATTTTCTATCTGGGGCTCTTATCATGGGAGTATTTGCTCTCGGAACCGCCCCTGGGCTTTTAGGAATTGGAGGACTCACGTCAGTTATTAAAGGCTTATTTGCCCAAAAGTTTTTCAAATTTGCAGGAGTAGTTGTCGTTGCTTTGTCTCTTTTCAATCTCAATAATGGTTTAAATCTTATTGGAGTAAGTCCAACCAGTCTCTTCGAAAATGGAACAAATGTACTTGCTGCTTTCGATGATACTACTACCGAAATACAAGGAAACACCCAAGTAGTAAGAATGAAACAGTCTGCATCAGGGTATGAACCTAATTCCTTTACAATCACCAAGGGCGTACCGGTCAAATGGATCGTAACTTCAACTGATCCAAATAGTTGCGCAGCGTCTATTCTGGCTTCAAAAATTGGAGTCCGCGCAAATATGCATCCTGGAGAAAATGTGTTTGAATTTACTCCCACAGAAACAGGAAAAATTCCCTTCTCTTGTATGATGGGCATGTTTCGAGGGTCGTTTACCGTGATTGAAAACACAGGAAAGCCAACCGCTGCTGCGGAAATAAAAGGTGAAACAAATCCTGCACTTGCTCAAGCAGCCGGCTTGCCCACCGACTTGTCCGCCGGAGCGCGAGCGCAGGTGGAAGCTTTAGCGAAGGCAGGAAGCTGCGGATCAGGTGGATGTGGATGTGGCGGTAGAGCTGCCGCCAAAGTACCTGCGAATGCAACCCCTGAACCAGCAGCGTTAAAAGGTGATACTCAAATAATCAAAGCAACTTATACAGTCAGTGGTGACATAACGCCAAAAGTATTCACGGTTAAAAAAGGCAGCAAAGTCCGCTTTGAAGTAACTGCAAAAGACGATGGGTATGGCTGCATGAGTTCGATCATGATCCCAAGAATCACGTCTCCTCAACTATTAGAAAAAGATAAAACACTCATTCTTGAGTTTACTCCGAACAAAACTGGAGATTTACCAATCACCTGTGCAATGGGAATGCAACGAGGAAGTATCAGGGTAATTTAAAAAGATTTAGATGACACAAACAATAACACTAAAAGGTTTAACCTGTGACGTCTGCGTCAAACTTATCATCAAAAAATTTATGCGAATTCCTGGAGTCGCCTCTACTCGAGTGACGCTTGATGGCTTAGCTCATGTTGAAGCAAGTCGCACGATTCCCGCAAATGAATACAAACAGGTTTTAACTGGCCTTCCGTACCAAGTAGTAACAGTTGCATAAGAAGATTTATGACACAACAAATTGCACTAAAAATTGACGGTATGCACTGCGCTTCATGTGAGACATTGATTGGTGAAGAATTGAGAGAAACTTCTGGCGTATCGGGCGTATCGGTGAGTGCCAAAGAAAAAGTAGCCAGGTTACTACTAGACATGGAAAAAGCTTCTATAGAAGATGTTTTGGCTGCAGTTGATCGGGCTGGTTATAAAGCCACTGTCGCCAATCTTCAAACCCAAGTCATAGATCAACCTCAATTGGTAGTAAGAAATCAATCAAGCCGAAAACCAATGAAAATCCAGTTTGAATCACATCTCAAGGCTGAAGGTAAAATTCTTCAGGACGAAAGTGGTAAAGCATATTTTGACGGCAGCATTCGAAATGATAGAAAAGCAGTCGTTTCTGCTCATAAAGAAGATTTAGGATCAGAAGAAAAAGTAGGTCAATTGGTAAATAGTTTTGGTATGGTGGAAATTTTCAATGCAAATTTTTCCACACCCAAAACTAATGGACACAGGAATGGAATAGGGAATTATTCTTCGAGCGAAGGAACGTTAGCGACTGAGTCGAGAAGTAACCTTAATCAAAGTACAGTTCTCGACTCCGCTTCGCTCCGCTCGAACAATAAGGGCCGGAACAAACGCATTAAACTTTCGCTTACGGGAATGCATTGTGCATCATGTGCAGGTTTAATAGAACGATCGCTCAAAAAGGTAAACGGTGTCAAAGAAGCAAATGTTAATTTTGCTGCTGAAAAAGCCAGTGTCGTATTTGATGAAACCCAAACTTCAATTGACAATCTGACCGAAGCTGTAAAAAAGGTCGGTTACAGAGCTGCTTATCAAGAACAGGAAAATCCAGAACTTGAACGAAAAAAACGTCATGCAGAAATTAAACAGTTGTTTAACAAATTCTTGGGCAGCTTTATAATAAGCTCCCCAATGCTTTACTTTATGTTCTTTGACTTTTTTTCAGGACTGCCCGGTAAAGCATTTTTGACACCTTTAATTGGACTTATTTCTTTAGTGCTTGCTACTCCGGTGCAATTTTTATTTGGTGCCTCATTTTATAAAGGCATGTGGTCGGCACTCCGGATGAAAACGTTTAACATGGATAGCTTGATCGCTATTGGAACCTCAACTGCGTTCTTTTATTCACTGATAAATTATGGACTCTACGCGCTCACTAAAGGATCATTGTTTGGGGTTGGTGGAGAAAAAATACCTGAACTCTATTTTGAAACTGCGGCATTTTTGATTACATTCGTAATTTTGGGTAAATGGCTGGAAAAACGGGCCAAAGGAAAAACTTCAGATGCCATTAAAAAACTCATGGGTCTCCAAGCAAAAACGGCTCGCGTATTACGCTTTGCGAGCCGTCCTGAACGAAGTGAAGGACCCCCGTACCTTCAGGATGACAAAGTATTTATGGATATTCCCGTTGATCAGGTTGTAAATGGCGACACAATTCTTGTTCGTCCCGGAGAAAAAGTTCCGGTTGATGGAAAAATTATCAAAGGTTCCTCCGCCGTGGATGAATCAATGCTCACCGGTGAAAGTTTACCAGTTGAAAAGAATATCAATGACATAGTAATTGGTGCTACCATCAATAAGACTGGTAGTTTTGAGTTCATGGCTACTCGAGTCGGTTCTGAAACTGCGCTGGCGCAAATCATCCGCCTGATTGAAGAAGCTCAAGGCTCCAAAGCGCCCATTCAAGCGTTTGCTGACAAAATATCCGCATATTTCGTACCGGCTGTTATAGGCATTGCTATTTTGACTTTTGTGGTCTGGTATTTCTTACTTGGCTCAACACTCGCATTTGCTTTGATGGCATTTACTGCAGTAATTGTCATTGCCTGTCCCTGCGCACTGGGTCTAGCCACCCCAACAGCATTGATGGTGGGAACTGGTAAAGGGGCTGAACAAGGAATTTTAATAAAGGGTGGTGAACCACTCGAAGGAGCCTGCAAAGTTAATGCAGTGGTTTTTGATAAAACAGGTACTTTAACAAATGGTAAGCCAGCGGTTACAGATACACTGAGTCTTTCCGAGCTTGATGAAGATGAAGTGATTGAAATTGCAGCCTCCCTTGAAAAATCTTCGGAACACCCTTTAGCTGAGGCAATCGTCAATTATGCTGAGGAAGAAACAATCAATACAACTGAAGTGAATAACTTTAAAGCTATTCCCGGACACGGAGTACGAGGCGTGGTCAACGGAAACCTCTATTACATGGGTAATAGAAAGCTTATTGAAGACGTTGCTCAACTTGAAGTTGGTCGAATAAACCGTAAATTGGAACGACTTGAGGAGCAGGGCAAAACTGCCATGATTCTTACATCTGCCGAAAAAGTCTTAGGAATTGTAGCGGTCGCAGATACCGTCAAGGAAACATCTCGTGAGGCAGTGGAAGCATTGAAGATTCGCAAAATTGATGTCTGGATGATTACGGGCGACAATAGACGTACTGCTTTGACGATAGCTAAAGAGGTTGGTATATCAGAACAATATGTTATGGCCGAAGTTCTACCTCAAAATAAGGCCGAAGCAGTACGTAAACTTCAAGTACCAAATACCAATTTCCAAACAGAGAAAAGAAATTTTATTTTTAGAATTTTGAATTTATTTGGAATTTGGAATTTGGAATTTGATAATTCCCACAAACGTACTGTTGCGTTTGTGGGCGATGGTATCAATGATGCGCCAGCTTTAGCTCAGGCAGATATTGGCATTGCTATGGGATCAGGCACTGATGTGGCCATGGAGACTGGCGGTATTGTAATTATCAAAAACGACTTACGTGATGTGGTGAAAGCATTTGATTTGTCAAAAGAAACGATGCAAAAGATCAAACAGAATATGTTTTTTGCGCTCTTCTACAACGTGATCGGTATCCCCATTGCCGCCCGTGTATTCATGGGCATTGGATTAGTACTTAAACCAGAATTGGCAGGTCTAGCTATGGCACTTTCATCGGTCTCCGTGGTCACCAACTCACTGCTTATTAAATACTTCAGACCGGGAAAACGAAATTACGTTTCACTTTTTGCGCCAGTTGCGATGACTGCAATTTTCCTATTTGTGTTTTTTGAATTTGGTAGAATTAGCTCATCGATGGGTGAAGTGAAAATGGCTGAAGCGAAAACAGAAACAACGATGACTGGAACAAGTCCAGTTAACTCCCAACTTGTTGCAGCCTTTGCAGCAAGCAACCCAAACAAAATTGCCTTTGACGGAAAAACTCCAAAATATTTTATGGGTATCTCTTCATGGATTACTGAAGCACCAGTTGCCGAAGGAAAACTTGAGCTATCTGATACAGATGTGATTATTGGCGCAATAGAAGCGGAAGAGATGCGCGAAGAGAAATTGTTCAATAAAGCAGGAGATACAATTCCCTATTTCTTTGGGCTACCACAAGTTCGCGTAGCAGCAGTTCTTGCACCTACCGGAACAGTAATCGATGAGTACCATTTTGTAAATCAAAATGCCATAAATCAAATAGCCGCTAAACCATTAAACGTTCAAAACGTTGATGGGATAATAACATTTTCTCAATGAGAGATACTATGTCGGCCAAAGGCCGATCCGTCTTTGGCGGAAAATACAAATCTGAAATTCTGACACTTCTTACTGTATCCCGTGAAGAGGTTTCAGAAATCATAAGTGTTTATGAACGCACATCTGATTATCATCAGGTTTCAGAGAAAAATCGTAACGTCTTAGATTTGATGCGTAAGGCAAATAACTTGCTCATCAAACACCACCTGAAAAAGTGCGTACCACAGCTTCTGGCACAAAGAAAAACTGCTGAAGGGATTAAACAAATCGTACTTTCTTACAAATACTTGCGGTTAGGAGGGTTATGAGTAAAAATAGACAAACCAAAGATAAATCTGTTTTTTGGATCATCGGCGGGATTACTGCACTCGCAATTATTGCCATCGGTTTTGTGGCCTTCAGTGAATCAAAAAGTCAGGTGCAAGTCACTTCATACGAAACTACGAGCACTTCCCGGCCCAAAGTTGTTGTTGCTTCACATTTTCAAAACTTGGGGGTAATGAAAGAGACAGATGAGAAAACTGCAGAATTTACGATTGAAAATATGGGCGATAAACCATTACAACTTTTCAAAGTCACCTCATCCTGCGGTTGCACATTTGGATCAGTCACTATCAATGGACAAAAGAGTCCTGAATTTAGTATGCATAGTAAAAGTAACTGGTCGGGTGAGCTTGCACCTCGTCAAAAAGCAACCGTATCTGTCACCTACAAACCAAATATTATGCCAGTTAAAGGTGAAGTAACAAGAGATGTGTATGTCAGTACAAATGATCCTGATGATAAAGAACTGACATTTACTGTCAAGGCTTATGTTGAATAGAGAAAATGTCATCCTGGCTTGTCCAGGATCCATTCCTGGTTCGGATTCTGGACGTACTTCGTTTGCCAGAATGACGAACTAATCAAGTTAAAATTCTAATATATGGATTCAAACCTTTTGTTTGGAGTGTCTTTAACTGCGGCGTTTATAGGTGGCATGGTAGCGCTTTTTGCTCCCTGCTGCATCACGTTTTTATTTCCTTCTTATTTAGGCACTATTTTCAAAGAACGCAGTCGCGTGGTATTTTTGACGCTAATTTTTGCATTGGGCTTGGGGATAATCTTAGTACCAGTTGCGTTGGGATTTCGTTTTGCCGTTTCATTTTTTGATACATTCCACACGACTATTTATCTTTTGGGCGCACTAGTAATGTTTATAGTAGGACTTATGACTTTGTTTGATACAAAGCTAATGCTCCCGCTACCACGCTACACCATGCCTGAAAAAACTACGGTTGGTTCAACGTTTTTGCTCGGAATATTTTCCGGCATCACCTCAGCTTGTTGTGCACCAGTATTGTTTGCAGCTATAACTTTATCCGCACTTTCTCCAACACTTCTGACTTCACTCATCGTATCTTTTGTGTATGTTTTGGGAATTGTTTTCCCTTTATTTCTCCTTTCATTATTTTACGAAAAAATAACCAATCAGTATCTGTACGACTTCAAGAAAAAAACCGAGCAGCCACTTAAACTGCTCGCAGCCAGTACCTTTCTCATTTCCTCAGTAGTTATAACAGTACTGGCTCTAACAGGAAAAATCCAGATGGAATCAAGTGACGCATATAGTAACCAGTTGCGAGCGCTTATTTATAATCTTTCTGGCTATTTCCGTAACCCAGTTTTTGATATGCTGATTGTAGCTCTCGCGATTGCATTTATCTATTTTGCGATCAAACAAAAGAAATAAACATGATGTGAGTGGTACAAAACTTGGGGTTATTGAATTTAATCTCGTAGAGAGGAGGTGACTTTTGTGAAACATCTGCCCGTTCCTACAGCGAATGCTACAGCCGCAACTGTTGCAGTGATCTACATCGTTTGTGCTCTCGGCGTTTTACTTGTTCCCGATCTTGCAATGACTATCGCACGTTCTTGGTTTCATGGTATCGATATAAGGAAACTAACGCTCTCAACGCAAACCAATACAAGTTCACTGGTAGTCGGTGGCCCCACAGGACGATTTAGTTTCTAAATACTACAAAATTTGTCTTATTTCCTCGATCAACTAGATTCCTATTATTCCTGAAACTTGTTAAAAAGCCTCTCCAAGACACCTCAAAGACCTAGAGAGTGTTTTAAACAACCACACGTGTGTGTAAAAACCTCTACTTATTTTTTTCCTTGTAGTCGTTGATAGCTTTAACTACTTTACTATCTGTTTTTAGTGCCTCAGTATATAGAATATGTTTGTTGTTGATCTTGATCTCATCGGTTGGCCCATGGAGTTCATTACCCATCTTGATAAGCGTCAATTCATTTTTTTGTTGAGGTTGGGGACTTCCTTTTCCTTCTACTTTCACATCACCCTCTTGGGGTGGTACTAATGAATTTTGGACTTTTAAATAATAAACTTCTTTAAGTGTAGCAAACTCAGAATTCAAATCTGAAACTTTACCAAAATAGACTTGATTATTGGAAAGGAATACAGCTGAATATTCACTCGCTTTAGCATCTGAAATTTTGTTGACAGTTCCAGTAGTAGGTGATGTGGTCGTCGATTTTTTACCAAACCATTCAGGTTTCAACAAATATGCTACTCCACCTGCGATGACTAGGACTAAAATAAATACTACCAAACCCCAAATCCAATTTTTATTCATAGATCCTCTCACAATCCTTTCTGATCGCAGAAAATTTTTCATGTCTAAAATAACACATATATTTGATAACTACAACATATTCTATCTAAGAAACTGTTTAGAAATTATTTTAAAAAACTTCATAAGAGCCTATATTAGAATACACCCCATAGTTTATGAGAGCGTTCTTCAAACAAGTTCTAACTATTTTCCTGCCCTGCAATACTGTCTTGACTACGAGCGCGGATGAAGATAACGGTTCGCTTTCATGGAGTAACGGTAACGTATGAAGCTGACACCCAACCAGTTTTTCCAGACGTATATTCAATTTTGTACCAGCCATCTTGCTCACCTTGTAAAGTAAATGTCTGACCAGGGCTCACCTGACCGACTTCGGGAGCTGATGTTGCTGGCTCACCTCTCACTCTCAAAAACCCAAGTTCTGTATCTTTAATCGTTAACGTTATTGTAGGACTTATAGACACGCTAGGAGATGCCGCAGGTGTTGCACTTGGACTTGGAGAGGAATCTACAACTGCTGCAGTTATACTTGGTTGTGGCGTAGGCGAGGCTTGCACGGTTGCTTGAGCAGTCGGAGATGGCGCTACTGCTTCAAGTTTGGTATCAAGTAAAATCTGGAGTACCAATTGATTTTCGGTCAAGGCGAGTCCTACTTGGACGAGTTTCTTGGCATCATTTGACACGGAAGTCACTAATTTTCCGTCAGTTCCCAGGAAATAGCGCTTACCAACCTCAAGCCCTGATAATCCACTCACTTTTCCGGCAACAGCTATCTGTACTTGTCCATTTTCCGCAGCAGCTTGAGTCACTAATCCCAATACTTGAGCTCGTGACTCATCAGTATTGCTAGCCTTTTTCACTACTCCACTGCTTGCAATATACACTGCCTCTCCTGCCTTAAGCGCTTCCCCAGCTGTTGTAGTAATTACCACTGCACCTCCCACCTCTAAGTTACCACCCACAGTTAGGTCTTGGGCAACCGAGAGATTACCTTTAAATTCTGCCAATCCGGTGACTGTGAGGTTACCCTTGAACTCCGCTAACTCGGCAACTGCCAGAGTACTGGTATTTATGTTCTCCGGGAGGAGAATTGCTGGATTGACTGTAGAGGTTCCCAACACATCACCAGTGCCAGTAAGCGCAGCTAAAATTTCCTGTTGTTCTTCAACTCTCGGGTCATAATATGTAGCTTTGACAAAAAGCGTAATCGTGCCTTTGTCTCCCGAGAAGTTTTCCAGTGCCATTCCAGCAACTGGTCCGGCTTTGGTGGCTTTTATGGCATATCCAGCTGTTCCCGATGATGTCAAATAATCACCTCGGGAAATTGGGCCATTATCACCAGATACTTTCACTGGAACACGACCAACGAGCGTCACAGCGTGGTAATCAGCTGATCGCTTGTAACCTAGTGCAGATTCTGCATCTTCAGCATATTTAGAGATAACACCGACGAGCTTATTATCGTATGCTTTTGCGGTTTTACCCAACATAAATGGTGCAGTTGGATCATCAACAGGATTTAATTCATTAGTAAGAGAAACGAGATCGCCCGGTTCTGCACCTCGTGCTGGCATCCATTCTGCCACGTCAACGAGTGCTCCAGTGCAAAGCCACGCAGCTCCTGCGGCTTCTTCTTCAGCACACAGTTTATTGTTCGTTGTGTCATACACAATTGCCGCAAATCCAGCAGGAGTGGACGGATCACCGGTTGGAGCGCCAGCTGTAGTACCCAAGAATAAGAAACTGGCAGTTTTACTGGTGGTAGTCACCGCATCTCCCTGCCACAAATTTCCATCAACTGAAAGTGTGCCATTGACACCTAATTTATCATCTACATAAAGATCATTGCCGCTAAAGGCAAAATCAGAAGAAGCTATATTTTCTGTGGTATTTCCATCAATACCAACTGAAAGGTTGTCATTTATTAAAACGTACGATCCGCCGGAGGACAAAGTGGTCCCAGAGGATGCAACTGAATCAAGATCAATGGTAAATGTTTCATTATTAGTCCCACCTACTCCACTGAATGTCACGGAATCATCTGTGGCATTATTAATCGTTTCATCAAATTGTAGTGCTATATCGACATCCCAGGCAGCGGTATTTTCAATTTCGATGGCTGTATCATTACCTCCTGCGGTTGAAGCCAGATCAATAAAGATACCTCGGGCGATATCGGTGGCAGCTGTACCTCCGGAAGTCAAAACGAGGTTCATCAGAGAATTAGTAATATCAGTCTGATCAGTGGTCGTCATCGTAATAGCTAGAGCATCAACGTTAGTCGTGGTAGGACTACCCGCGGCAATCAAGACTACGTCGGCTGTTGGAGCTGCGCCCTTGGCGATATTTAACGTGTCACCGGCATCGGTGGTGAAATTCACATCACCGCCAGAAACTGTCAAATCACCATCGCTTAATGTCAAGTCACCAGTTGTTAAAGTCAGGGCAGCTGTACCATCACCAGTTCCTGTAATAGTAGTATTTCCATCTTCGGCAATCAGGAATTGAGCAGTCCCCGCTGCGTCTTCAAAGAGCAGGAAGTCTGCTTCTGCATCAGCAGTGTCTGAGTATGTACCACGAATCAAATAAGTTTGGACTGTGACGTCGGCCAGTGTGTGGTTCAAGTCAATAACAGATCCATTGGATGCTGCGGTGTCAATATTAATGATTGGTTGGTCGCTAGCTGCGGTGAGGTTAATATCCACGGTCGGAGCGGAAGCAGTATCATCTGCAATATCATCAATTACAAAAAGTGATGTTGAAGAACGATCTGCGTCCGAATCGATGTACAAGACGTTACCTGTTGCTACCATGGCGTCGTTGTTTAAAAAGATGCCGTGACCAGTGGTTGCTCCGGTGAGAGCTATTTCTATCGTGTCACCTGAAGACGTACCGCTATCGGTGATTGAGATCAAATCCGTAGTCCGAGTCATTACACCAGAACTAACCACCATGGCTTGTGAACCAGTGGCTGTTGCTCCAAGTGCTATATTGATAGCGTCACCAGTGTCAGTAATGGCACCGAAGTTTAGATCGATAAGATTACCTGCAGAAGCTGTGGTTAAAGTCGTAATGTCAATGACGTTAGAACCAGCACCACCGGAGCGATTTATGTCCAACACATTTGCCAAATCGTCTAAATCACCTGTCGAGTTGATTTGGAAAATAGCCGCTGCGTCAGCGGCCGAACCGGTGGAAGCAGTCGTAATATCAATGATCGCATCGGTTCTCGCTCCTCCCGCATCTGCAACTACAAGTACTCCACCTCCAACGTTGGTCGATCCCATAGAAACGTTCATGATGTCACCCGTTGAAAGTTGGGCTCCAAGAGCAATATCAATCATGTTGCCAGTCCACGCACCCGTTGTGTCAACTTCCATCAACCAACCGGCTTCGTCAGAAACAGCCGCGTTGTTTACATCAAATATTTGCGTCGATGTCGCACCTGCTTCCAAAGTAATATCTGCAACATCACCATCAGCATCACCCGTACCAGTGGTAAAGGAGATGAAATCACCTGAACTAGCAGTATTACCCGTATTATCAAAAGAAATAACATCAGAGGTATAAATACCTGAGGCGGCAACATTTAATAACCATCCCGCCTGATCAGAGGCAGCTGCGTTCGTTACTACTATAGTTTGCGTATCCGTTGCTCCTGCCTCAATAGCGACCTTGAGTACATCTCCTGAAGCATCACCCGTGCCCGTGGCTACATCAATGATGTTACCTGTCCAGACGGCATTTCCCGTGTTGTCAATGGAAAGTACATGCCCTGAGTGGGCAGTGCTGGTGTCTATATCAATAATATTTCCCGTCGTCGTCCCGGTTGGATCCAAATCAATCAAACTCGCAGTGGTAATATTGGTCCCTGTTATATCAAGCGCATCGATATTCGTCGATGGAGTAATATCGACTGAATCAGAAGTTGTCGACGAACCACTACCACTGGTGAGCGTACCGGTTATGGTCACATTACCCGCAATATTTACATTTCCATCACTCTCAATATCACCAAGAACATAGAGTTCATCATCACCATCTGCAACACTTGGTGTACCACTATCACCGATTCTTACATACCCGGTGGCATTAATCGTCAGATTTCCATCAGATGTCAGGTCATCACCGTTCACAGCCACATCACCATCAACCGTCAAGCTATCACCAATGATGGCGTCATCTGAAAGATATAAATCTTCCCACTTATAACTTGAGGTACCTAGATTTCCAACGGCATTTTGCGCCGGATGCAGATCACCATTGGTGCCTGTAATAATTGATCCATCACCTAGACCACCAGTCGTCCCTGATTTGGCAGTAGCTGTATTATAGGCAGTTAAAACTGATCCTTCTTCAAGCTGCACATCATCCAAATACACATTGCCAGTGGTAAGTCCAGTAATTTCAATCAAAGGAAACCAGTTATTAGAGTCAGTGATGAGACCTGTGGTGGTCGCCGTCATATTGATTCGAGACCACTCTTTGGTGTCTTTGAAGGTAAAATCTTTCATTGTTCCCCGCGTGTTATTTTTCTCATCCCAAAAACCCAATTTGAAAGTAATTGGGGGAGCATTGATGACTTTCACATAAGCAGAAAAGGCATAGGTGCGTCCTGGAGTAGTCTTAACATCAGGTTGAGAGATGCCAAAAAGTCCATCTCCACCACCTTTAAACTTCAGACTATAACTTCCTGAACGAACAGCTTCATCAGAACGAAATGTATTGCTCGTAGTTGAACTCAACTGATAATTCCATTGTCGGGGTTTGCTACTACTTTCTACCTCAAATGAAGAATTACGCAGTAAATTGTCGCTCGTTGTATTTAGAGTAGAAAGTGGGGTGGGAGTGAAAGTGGAAAAATTGGTTTCCAGAACTGCTACTCGCTCACCTAGGTCGTTGAGTTCACTTGTTTCAGCTAACACTATTCCTTTCTTCTTTGGAAGTGGAGTGGGATCCACTATTCTCTGAGCGAGCGCTGCAGGCGTCGGACTGGCTACCGCGACAGCTTTTTTAGGAGGTGCTGGAGTGAGTGCCTTCGCCCAATTCCCCACCGATTTAGTCAGATTATTGAGGAAAGAACCAATGCTATTAACTAAAGAATTAGTTGTGGCCATGATCCATTTACCCCCCTGTGCAAAGACCGAGGGCTGGGCAGCTTTTTGGGCAGCGGAAATTTGCTTGGTGACGGTAGACTTTTGACTTGGAGAATTAGTTGACGCTGCAATTACGGGAGAGGCAAATAAGAAGCTGACTATTAAACCAGCGCATAAAAAAAATATTCTAATTTTCCGGGCAGATAAATTAGTCACAATATTTAGTATTTGCTAAAAATAGTATTTTGTCAAGTATCTAACATTTAAAATAAAAACGAAATAGTCATTTAACATTATACCCTTCACACAATGAAATGTTCCGGGTATAACTCCTTCTAGACTGATTTAATCCCGATATTACATCGGGACAAATTACAGTAAGAAGGGTATACATCGATGATGTGGTTTTGCAAGAGTTTAAGTGCCAGGGCTAGGATTCGAACCTAGGTAGCCCGTTAAGGCGGCAGTTTTACAGACTGCTCCGATTGTCCGCTCCGGCACCCTGGCAAAATAAATGACTTTGGGATTGTCTTGACCGCTCTACCCTCCCAACGCTTCAGTATGATAGGAACTCCAACTAACTATGTTATTGACCATAATAAAGCTTTTCGACCTCTTAGTATTGGATTTATATTGTAACAAATTTTTTGGACTTTGACTAGAAAAACAGCTTCAATTCGGATACTCACCTACCTTGGATTATCATAAAAGAGTACCTATAATAGATATTGCCCATGACCAACATGCCCACAAAACCAGAAGCACTAGAAGACAAAAATGACGAATTAGAAAGGCTTCGCCAAACCGAAAAACCGACACTGCCTTCAGTCGTCCTCTTATCGGTTATCACGCTCGTGTATGCCTTTTTCAATCCAAATTTGCGTGAGTTTCAGATGCATCTTATTATTCTACTCATACTTCTCAATACACTCGTCGTATTTTTCCAAGTATTTATCGTCCCCTCCAAATATTACAGTCAGCTTTTAGGTAATCTTGAGGCAGTGGTTTTATCACTCTTTGCAGTACTATTTATCAGCTGGACGGGTGGATTTAATTCGCCACTCATATTTTCTCTCTATCTCATCATGCTTTCAACTCCCATTAATGAAATCATTACTCCAGTCGCCATGGCCATCGTACAAGTATACTTTTTAATATTTGCTACGATCCTTATGCCGTCAATGTATGAAACGCTCGTTACCGATCCAATTCGCGCTGTACTTATCATCCTTTCACCCGCAGGAATCGCGTATTTCACGGCCACCATGCTCTACGAAACACTTACCCAAAAACGAGAAAAGGAAAAGGCTAGACACTACGCGACACTTCTTATCGAAGAAAAAGTAAAACTGGAGACGGTAATTACCGGAATTGGGGATATGGTGATTGCGGCAGACACCAAAAATGTCATAGTACTTGTCAACAATGCTGCCCTTGATATTTTGGGATATAAAAAAGAGGAAATGATCGGCCACTCAATGACCAAATTTTTTTCTAATCTTGACCTAAATTCTATTCACCGAACCCAAGAATTTTCAGTTATCAAGCATAATAGTGAAGTAATGATCGTCAGAATTCGCTTTAACCCCTTAAAAGACTCAATCGGGCAGGAAATCGGTAAAGTGATGGTTCTTCATGACGTGAGCGCCGAAAAAGAATTCGAACGGATGAAACTTGATTTTGTTTCGATGGCAGCGCATGAACTGAGAACCCCTTTGACATCAATCAAGGGATATCTATCGTTTCTTAAGGAATCAGCAACGCAAAAATTCTCCGCAGATGAAAGAATTTTTGTAGAACGTATTTCAATAAACACTAACTCTCTTTCGTCGTTGGTTGAGAATCTTTTGAATATCTCGCGGATCGAGAGGAGAAATCTTGATCTAAATTTACTCAGCATTAATATGGTAGAACTTATAAAGTTAGCCATTGATCAAATCAAGGATTTGGCAGCGGATAATAATATTCGGATTAATTTCAAGCCTCAACAAACGGTTGGAAACGTCTATGTTGATAAACTGCGAATTGGCGAAGTACTCAATAACTTACTTGATAACGCGATCAAATATTCATCTCGGGGTGGAACGATAACCATTTCACTTTCGCAGTCAGAAAACGATGTCACCACACTCATCAGTGATACGGGTATTGGGATTCCTCAAGCATCGCTTAAACATCTGTTTACCAAATTTTACCGGGTTTCTGGAGTACTTGAGCAAGGTGCTAAAGGAACTGGCTTAGGACTTTTTATCTGTAAATCAATTATTGAACTCCACAAAGGGAGAATCTGGGTAGAAAGCGAACTCGGCAAAGGTAGTTCGTTTTACTTCTCCTTACCACTTGCCAAACGTCACTAGTCTCTTTGATAAACTTCTTTAAGCGTCGGAGGGGGTATTTTTCTTTGCTGAATCTATGGTACTATGAAAATAGAAGCTATGTCAGAACCAATACCTTCAATCCCTGAAACGTATTATGGCTTTATTTATCATTATTACCGTGCGGAGGTTTATCGAGAGACTAACTGGCGCAACCGCCTCGATGTCACCACCAACTGGTCGATTGTCACCACCGGGGCTATTCTTTCGTTTGCCTTTACCAATGAATCAGCGCCTCATGCATTAATTCTCATGAATTTCGTCATTGTCTGGTTTTTCCTCTATATCGAAGCAAGAAGATTCCGCTATTATAGTGTCCTCAAAGAACGGACGCGACTTATAGAAAATCATCTCCTTTCACCAATCATTAACGGTAGTCAAATTGATACCCACTCTTCGCTGGAGTGGGCCCACACACTCTCAGAAAGTCTGACTTCACCTAAAGTTACCATGTCCCGACTCGATTCGATCGCTTGGAGATTCAGGCGTAATTATTCGGTGATATTTCTTCTCATTCTCACCTCTTGGATAGCTAAGGTTACTTTTTTAGATAGTGAAACACAAACGCTATCCCAGTTTTTCATAAGTGCCAGATTGTGGTTTATTCCTGGAGAAGTTACCACATGGGTATTTTTTCTACTTCTCACTCTCACTTTTGTGCTAGGACTTTATATCCCTCAAGCTTCAAAAGAAGACGACCTGCCGTAAAGTTTTCCAGTATCCTCAGTTATCCGTGAAAATTCCTCTTGACATGCACGAAAACATATCAGATTATAGTATAGATGATCTCGTTTATTATTCCTGTCTATAATAAAGGAAATATCATTTTTAAATCCCTCACCTCACTTATCCATCACCTCTCAAAAGCCCGGATAGAAGATTATGAAATTATAGTCGTCAATGACGGCTCAACTGACAATTCTCTTGGAGAAGCAGTGCGATTTAAACGCTTTAACGGACATACGGAAAAAATAAAAATATACCATTATAACGCCAATATAGGCAAAGGATTTGCGCTAAGATTTGGATTCTATAAATCAGCAGGAAACCCGGTAATATTCCTCGATGGCGACACGGATATCAAAACTACCCAGATCATAAAAGGATTACGAGTGTTTTTTCAAAACCAGGCTGATATGGTCATAGGTTCTAAATATCATCCGCTGTCTCGGATTTTTTATCCTGTAGAGAGATATATTTATTCTGTTATTTTGAAACTTATCATCTACGTATTATTCAGGCTATCGGTATCGGATACGCAAGTAGGTCTTAAAATCTTCCGCCGCGAGGTATTAAACGAAATACTGCCCCGCTTAGTTATCAAACGCTTTGCTGCGGACCTTGAACTGCTCGTTGTGGCACACATGTTAGGATACCACCGTATTCACGAAATACCCGTTATTATTAAACAGTCAGTTTTGAGTCAAAGTACCATACGTATTCAAGCCGTTAGGGATTTTTGCCTGGATATTTTAGCTATTTTTTATAGAAAAAATTGGCTTAAGTACTACAATACCGAGCAACCCACGTACAATCCACATCTTACCATCCAGACCGCATAATTCTTCTGATATACTATTCTCCATGCGTTTCCTCATTTTCAACTGGAAAGATATCAAACATCCATTTGCGGGAGGTGCTGAATTAGCCACTCATCAGATCGCCAAGCATCTCATCTCGTTCGGACATGGGGTTACCTTAATTTCTTCAGGATCTAGAGAACTTTCAAAAAGCGAAATCATTGATAAAGTAAGAATTTACCGCGTTGGAAATTCGTTTACTGTATATTTATGGGCAGTATTATTATATCTCACCAAATTACGCAGTAGTACCGATATCATTATAGATGAGTTTCACGGTATTCCTTTCTATACGATTTTTTTCGCGAAAAAACCTGTAGTGGGATATATTCACGAAGTAGCAGGACATATATGGGATTATGAGTTTGGTAGTTTTATATCCTGGCTCGGAAAGACGCTCGAACAAACAACGCTTCGGATATATAAAAAAACACCCATGCTAGTTGCCTCGCAGTCAACGCGAAAAGAACTTATGCAACTGGGGTATAAAAAAGAACAATTGCTACTTTTACAAAGTACTATTAATCCTCCTCCGAAGTTAGAAATAACCAAAAATCGTACTCCACTATTTGTCTATATTGGTAGACTCACTCCCATGAAACGAATTGAAATGCTCATAAAAGTATCTTCCATGCTCACCAAGCATTTTCCTACTCTAAAGGTTTTCATTGCTGGTCCTGCAAAACCCACATTTTTTGAGAGACTCAGTCGACTCATCGATCAGCATCAACTCTCCCACATTATCACTCTGAATGGCAAAATTACTGAAAGTCTTAAGTGGCATACACTTGCCAAGGCGTGGCTTTTCGTCCACCCATCAATCAAAGAAGGTTTTGGTCTCACCGTACTTGAGGCGGCGTACTACCACACTCCAACCGTGTGTTTTGACACACATGGGCTTCGCGGGATAGTCAAAAACGGATACAACGGAGCGGTGATAAAATCACACAGTCTTCAGGCTTTGTACGAAACACTCAAAAAATTATTACATCATCCGCAACTTTTCAATTATTACGCACAAAATGCTTACGAGACAGCACTCCGAGCACCTGACTGGAAGAGCCAAACTAAAAAGCTCGAGGCTTTCATCTCTCGCAATTTAACCATGAAGGCAGTATCTCTTCCGAAATAGATTAAAAACTATACCAGTTTTTATGGTATCGCTTTACAAGCATTTGTATAAATTTCACTTAACTTTGGGTTACAGACTGCAAGTGAAAAAGTTTGGTCAAAATAGGCTTTGGCGCCCTGACCAAGCATTTTGCGTTTCGTGGGACTTTTTATTAACATTACTATCGCTTTCATCAACGCATTGACGTCATCGGCCCTAACAATCACACCCGCTTTACCGTGGTTCACTAACTCAGGCAACGCACATATATCGCTCACAACCACACACAAACCGTGCGATAAAGCTTCTGGTACCACCATACCAAACCCCTCTACCATCGGAGGTACATGGACAAAAATATCCGTTTGTGCGAAAAACTCTTTATGCAATCTGTCATGTGTCACAAAGATATGATGTTCAATCGCAGGATCATTAATTTGAATATCATTTGGTAATTCACCAATCATGATTAATTTAAGATTCGGATACTGAGATTTAAGTCGAGCAAATGCTTCAAGAAGAAGATGTCCCCCTTTTCGTTTAAACCATACACCCGCGAACAAGATGGTTATGCGGTGTTTGTTTTTCCGCGGTTTAATGTATTGTTTTACCAATCCAGGGTATAATACCATGAGCTTCTCCCCCGGTTGTCCTAAACGTTTATGCCATAAGCGGGCAAACTCCGAAAATAAAATCACTTGCTTGGCTTTATATGGTAAGAGTTCTGGATCGTAAATTGAAAAGCGTTTGTGTAGCAATTTGCGAATTCTATAGTGAATTTTGATGCGCTTCTCACTCCACCCAAAATAATCTCTCAAAGTCAAATAGCTACTTGAACTACTTCCTAATACTACCGGCGGATGTTCATTTCCCTCAATTTTCAAATTGTAGCTATGACAATGTATCAAATCAAACCTTTTTTTAAGTTGAATACATTGGTAACCTGCATCGGGAGGTAAAATTCGCAAACGCATCAAATTGGATAGTGATGTTTGCCAACGTGTGTATTGAATTTCTCCTCTCTCTAGTGCCTCTTGAAAATGAGTGTACTTTACACCTCTCGGCGGATGATTTAATAAAGAAAGAGTGTAAGTATTTTCACCTCCCATCAATAGTTTTAACTGACTTGGTTTCTCAGGATCAAGAGGACTTATGAGTAACACATTACGCATAATACTTTAACTCTATGTGTAACTGATTATAATAAACACATGAAAAAACCGTTGGTTTCAATTATTATCGCAACTAAAAACGAATCGCAAACATTACCCAGGTTATTACAAAGTATTTCTAAACAAACATACCATAATTTTGAAATTATTGTGGTCGATAATCATTCTTCAGACAGAACTCAAAAAATTGCGAGAGAGTATACGCAAAAAGTCTACATACATGGTAATGAACGGAGTAGCCAAAGAAACTTTGGAGCACTACGTGCGAAAGGCAACTATCTATTATTTCTCGATGCAGATATGGAGCTGACATCGCGTCTTCTTTCCGATTGCATCAAGAATATTTACCGGACTAACGCTGCGGGAATGATCATACCGGAAGTTGTATTAATCACCAATTTCTTTTCAAAAATTAAACATTTAGAAAAAGAAATATATCTTGGTGAAGTAACAATTGAAGCACCTCGATTTATCACAAAAAAGTTTTTTTTGAATATTGGGGGGTTTAACAACAATTTAATTGCTGGTGAAGATTGGGATCTGGCGAACCGCTTAAAAAATAAAGGACAATTGTCAAGGGTAACATCACCTTTATATCATCATGAAGTATCTTTAATAAAAGAAATAACTAAAAAATATTATTACGCCAAACACATCCAAAAATATGCTCATTTACATCAAGAGAGTTTTTCACGCCAAAGCGGTCTTTCAAGACTCAGATTATTTTGGCGAAAACGAACTTTACTATTTAAAAATCCCATTACCGGCTTAGGACTGCTAGCTTTAAAAGCTGTAGAATACTTCCTATATATAATTGTCCGATACGTAACGCGACTACGCCCGGTTTGAATATGATAAAAGTGAGCATTATTTTTCCCAATTTAAATTGCGAGTTGCCAATATTACAATCCATGTTACGCTCCTCACTGTCACAGAAATCCATAAAAGTAGAAATAATTCTGGTGGATAACGGGTCGTCCCCAAAACACGTGCAGATAATTAAAAGAAAATTTCCCCAAATAAAGATTATCGGTTTACCTAAAAATGTTGGTTATGCCAAAGCAGTAAACTTAGGAGCCATGAACGCTACAGGCAAAAATCTTTTTTTTACTAATAATGATTGTAAGTTAGCTTCAAACTGTTTAAATAATCTGGTTATGTATCTGAAAACCAATCCTCAAGTAGTTATTGTTGGTCCAGTGTCTTATAAAGATCAACAGATGTTGCAAATTGACAGTGCAATACAAAAAATTTCCCTCACTAGTGGACTTATAAAAACTCATCCCTCTACCAACCCAAGTGTTTCCGATTGGATATCTGGATCAGGTTTGATGATAAGCAAAAAGAATTTTATAAAACTAGGAGGATTTGATGAAAGGTTTTTCTTTTACTATGAAGATGTAGACCTGTGTTTGAGGGCCCAAAAATTGGGTAAAGTGATATGTTTACCCTCGGCAATAATGTATCACGAGCGAGGAAGTACAGCATTTAGTATACATAAAAGAGATCAAAGCCTTTACTATCTCCACAAGGCTAAACAACAGCTTGTCTTAAAACACGGCACCATAGTTCAAATTTTTGTAAATATTTTTTTACAATTAGTAGTCTTTAATCTCTACCACCTTTTAATACTTAGGGATCACAGCATCCTTCCTATGATCAAAGCCACGCTTGATAATATATACTGTAAAGAAAAATAATTTGTCTCTACTTCAGTTTTTTGTAGGCGATACATTGATAAGACAATCTCGGAAAAAAACTGACAATAGGTTCTGACAGAAAAGAAAGTGTAGCCCACATGAACCAAGGTTTATATTTTATGGAAGCGAATTCTCCACGTAAATATTTTATTCCTCGTATTCCAAGTACGTGATAATTTAATGTATAGAATTCATCTACCTTCCAACCTGATTTATGTCTTTGATACGGATTGCCATGATACGGATTTTGACAGTAGAATCCATTTGGAGTCATCAAAATCACAATCCGTCTGGCTATTTTTTCCATACTCTGGATTAACTTTACTGCCTCATTTTTCGATAAATGCTCAATGACATCTAGCGCAATTACTCCGTCAAAATTAGCCGGTGGATACAATTTATCCAGAGATCTAATATCTGCAATTTTATATTCATCATGAATCATCTTGTTCCTACTTATGGTAATACTGGGGGCATATATATCCACACCAGTGCTAGCAAATTTTTTAGGTATATATGTCAGTGGAGATTGGGTCCCACACCCTACATCTAATACTGATGAACAATCCCCCAATAGGCGTGTTAAAACTGTAATATAAAACCAATCTTTATATTTTTGAATCAAACTCATACATCTTTCTAAATGCATTATCAAATTCTTTTTCCCATGTATTTTCTTTGGCTACACCAATTGCTTTTTTTCTTAAATTTAAAAACAAAGACTTACTTGAAAATATCTTCATCACGGCCTTTGCTACCGATTCAGGACTATCATTAATAAGTACTGCTGCCCCCTGCGCAACGATCTCCATTCCTAATGGAGGTACATCTGTAGTTATCACAGGTAAACCAGCGGCTAAATAAGTTCTTATTTTAGTCGAATCACCGTAAAAACGTTTTGACCCAGGAATTTGACGATATGGTGCCAATGCTATGGCATATTTTCTTATGGCTTGTGAAATATCATCGCGATTGGCTATAAATCCATGAAAAACGACATATTTTTTCAATTTGAGTCTCACCGTAAATTTTTTTAATTGGTTTAGATCTTCTCCATAACCGCCAATAATATGCAGTTTTACCTTGGGATATTCAATAGATATATATTTTATTGATTCCACTGCGATATCCGGACCATTTTGATAGCCCAATGTACCTAAATATACCAATGAATAGGGCTCGATCAATGATATTTTTGCCTGTTGAATCTGAGGTTCATATAATGCATTAGGTACGTGAATCACTGGTGACGATTTTTTTGGATGTAGTCCGGCTTGAATTCTAGCTGGTTGGATGGCTTTTGAAACATCCCAAACATAATCAGCGTGAGTTGCGCAGTATCGATCTAACCAAAGATAGACGCTGTTAAACCATTTTTGGGGATAACGATCAGGCGAATAATCCGATACATAATATATCACCCGCCTCACTTTTCCAATTCGACGAAGTAAAATACCTGCTAAAGTGTTAATACATTCTAAACCGATAAAAAAATCATATGTAGTAATATTTCTCAAAGCACAATCGAAAACAGACAAAAAATCTCTAACTTTAAAAGAGATATGAGTTCCTTCCCAATAATTCACCGCCCGCAAAAACGGATACAATAGATACACCCAATACGAAGCCTTTTTTAGTGTAAAACTTCCTACCTCATAATTTTCATATCGGGGCATCAACTGATCGCTACCAGGATATGGTTGATCAACTAAGAAAACTTTTTTTATTTTGGGAAGTAGGTAATCTATTAAGGGTTCAACATTTCCATTGGTGGGCAGTCTTCTACCTTTTTGCCAAGGAGAGAAAGATACAAATAAAACTTGAGTGTTTCGGTTAATTACATTCATGAGTAAAAATAGTACAATTCATACGATACATTATAACCGGATAAATACTATTACAGGAAATAATTAACAATAGTCAAATAAATCAATATGTATAAAAAATCGACCACATTTATACTATATATCAAAAACTGATTTGTTTAAAAAATGGGTAAAAAATTAAAGATAGGCATAATCATAGACCAATTGGTTCCTGGTGGGGTTCAAAAATCTGCCATTAACGAAGCTCGCGAACTCATAAAATTAGGTCACTCCGTAAATCTCTATGTTTTGACTAGATCGAAATACGAATATCAATATGAAGATTTGTCAAAAGGGTTATCTGTGTATTACCTCTCTGACTTCAATCCGTCCTTTTTTAGAAAAGCTATTCCGATTCCCTATTTTTCTTTTTTGACTCACCTGCACATAATTAATCCCTTTTTTGTTTCCAGATATACGGTTCTAAAAAACCTAGACTTTATCGTCAGCCATGGCACAACCACATGTATAACTGCGGCAGCAATAAGTAAAAAGTTAAGAATTCCATATGTGGCATTTATTTGGGATCCGATGCTATATATTTTGGAAAAAACATACCAGCGGACATCTTTGAAATATTTTTTCTTTTTATTAAAGCCAATTATAAAAATGTACGAAGCCGACTTTCTAAAATCTGCGGCAATCGTGGCAACTACTTCTAAAGTGCATCAAAATTTTATCTATAAAACTTATGGCATTAGTTCAAATGTGATTTATCCAGGATCTTCTGCTCCCAAAATCATCGAGCAAAAAAACTTAGAAAATAAATATGTGCTTGGTTATACCAGATGGGAACTTTCAAAAAACCCGTATATTTTCATCTGGTTAGCCAGAAGACTTCCCTCAGATGTCAGAATTTTGATCGCCGGTTCATGGACAGATAAAGAAGAACACGCAAAATTCAAAGAGCTTATCTATTTAAACAACTTAGATAAGAAAATTCTACTTACATCACCGATAACAAAAAAAGATTTAGCAAAAATTGCTCGAAAAAGCTTTGTTTGGATTCACCCGAATTATGAAGCTTTGGGTATTGCTGGTCTGGAAATGGCCGCGTATGGATTACCTATAATTATCCCCAAAGGTTCAGGTCTGACGGAACTTTTCGTGGAAAAGAAGCACGGGTTTTTTCCTGATCCTTTTGATTATCAGACATTTCTGGATCACATCAACTATCTTTACAATCATCCAAAATTGGCGCGTTCGATGGGTCTTAAAGCTGCTAACGTCGCTAAAAATTACTCGTGGAGATTTCACGCTACAACTATTCTCGAAATAATCAACAAATATCTTTCCTCAGAAAGAATTTATTGCTTAGCAAATGCTTTTGTGAGTCCAAACTCAATCGGCGGCGGTGATCGTTTTTTGATCGAAACAGTACTACGAGCACCGAAAAATATATATCTAAATATTATCTTACCTCAAATTGGATTTGTTCATTTTCAGCGTGAAGTAATCAATCATCCGAATATAAAATATCTGGTGCTGCCCAAAAATAGTTTTGATGGGAGCGATATTATTTTTTTTATCTTCGGGGCATACATTATCCGTACTTTACAGACTATCAGGTTACTTAAGTCTATTCCTATTATTAAACACATTCATACAGCTTCAGATACGTTTGTAGACATAATTCCGGCCGCTTTAATGAAACTTATATATAAAGATTTTATCTGGTCTACTAGATTTTTTCATTTCATTGAAAATCCGTTAGTCAGAAAGGGGGATATTCTTAGGAATCTCTACTCATATCTGCAACAAAAATTCAGCCTCTGGCTGATGCACTATGCTGATAAAATAATCATTGATAATGAAGTACTCAAACATGACTTAATTAGTAAGAATTTCGAACCGCAAAAGATCTTTATATCAACCGGCGGAGTAGATACTGCAATGATGTCACGTGCAAAGACACGATTTTCTTCTAAATATAAATCCGATGCTATATTTACAGGCAGGATTGCAGAGCATAAGGGAGTACTCGATGCAATATTCATCTGGTCGGAAGTTAACAAATATTTGCCTCAGGCAAAACTCGTCATGCTTGGCTATGGACCTTCCTATGTACGAAAAAAACTCCATGATGAAATTAATAGATTAAAGCTGTCCAAAAAAGTATCAATAGTAGGTTATATTCCAAATAGAAATGAACAAATAAAATATCTCAAAAACTCCATGATACTCCTTTTTTTGGATTACGAAGCTGGTTTTGGATTAGCAGTTGCTGAGGCTATGGCATGTGGACTGCCGGTTGTGGCTTATAAACTGCCTATCTTTGGTTCAATTTATAAGCAAGGTTTTTTACTTACAGATCCGGGTAACACAATCGGCGCAGCAGAACAAGTAAAAAAATTGCTAATCAATCCCCATCTCTATCAACAATTATCAGTAGCCGCGACCAAAGAAGTCCAAAAACTAGACTGGAATATCATCAGTCGTAAATTTTATCAACTATTATCAAACTAGAGAGGTGATTATTAAAAATAAATGACTGCTTCTTTTCAAATTATACATTATGAGTTCAGCACCAAGCTAGTAATATATTGCAAATGATCACTTTCAAAAAACAAGCTATCGCAAATAAGGTTGGGGAAGTCTATTTTCGTAAAAAATTAGTCTCTCAACATCTGGGTGAAAATTTATATTTCCGTGGCCAACCAACGAAACCTCAAATTATTCAAGAATTAGCCAAAAGAGTTCAGCTGACTGATAAGGATTTTCAAGATCTTATCAAAAGAAAAATCCTCCTCTCACCATTTCTCGAGATTGGGGCTGAAAAATGTCAGAGATCAATATATTTAGTAAATAAATTAGGACTATCTGGATTTGCTGGTGATATATCTTTTGAAAGTCTCGTTTCCGCCGAACAATTTAAGCATATGTTACATTACCATACAATGCCTATTCGAGTCTGTTTGGACGCGTACCACCTGCCATTTCCTGACTCTAGCTTACAGTTTGTTTTTTTCTATGAAACCTTACATCACTTTCCCCACCCATTACCTATTTTAAAAGAAGCGTATAGAGTAGTCAGAAATGGCGGATATATTTTTTTTGGAGAAGAACCAGTCAAACAATTATTAAACTTAAGACTTTGGCGCAGGGATTTTTGTCTAAATACTTTTGAAAAATTATTAAAATATACACTGATTTTACCCTTTTTATCTACTATCGGGAAAAGTGAAACTGATAATGATGTGCTGGAAGAAACTTTCTGGATAGATACCTGGGAAGAAAGTTTAAATATGTTTGCGCTCGCAGAGGCTCAATTAACACCATATAAAATAGGTAGATCAATTACGTTTTATAAAAATAATAAACATCAATCAAAGTGGCTAGACCCTCCTCTATTACATAAAATATTATTAGCGGTACAGGGCGGAGGTATTAAAGTTCTCGCCAGGGTTTTTAAAAAAGAGACATCGTGTTCAGAATATAATAATCTGCACAACTTACTCGCTTGTCCACAGTGCAAAATTAATTCTCAATTGAAATTTACTATGAAATATATATATTGTACGAACTGTAAAATAAAATATCCGGTAAAAAAAGGGGTTTACATCTTATTGCCAAAAGAGCTAAGTAAGAAACTTTATAATTTTATTTTTAAATAAATTAATTAGAAGTATGACCTCATTATCCAAACAGATTCTCGATCAACAAAGTATAAAAGGCATGCCATTTGGATTTAAAGATAATATCCGTTTGATTAAGGCATTTAAGTATATTCAAGCTCATATCCCAAAAAGATCTAAAATACTTGATGTTGGTTGTGCTGATGGCTATTTCGCAAGAGAACTTTTTCGTGCAGGATATGAATGTTACGGATTAGAAATTTATAAACCTGCCGTTAATAAAGCCCTCCGAACTGGAATTAAAGTAGTCCATGGATCATTTTTAGATAAATTTCCATTCGCATCTAATTTCTTTGATGTAGTTTTTGCAGGTGAAGTTCTCGAACATAGTATTGATGATCGAAGATTTCTTCACCAATTATATCGAGTATTAAGACCAAATGGACTACTCATCATCACCGTTCCTAATTTACTTTCTCTTCAAAGTAGATTTTTTATATTATTTGGGCATATGCCGCCAAACGCGTATAAAGAATCACACTATAAATATTACAATTATCAGCTACTCGTAAATAAAATTCGTGAGGCACGATTTACAATTCAAAAAGTTGATTCTTCATATTTACTAATTTCTATATATTTCAATAAATATCTAGGCAAGCTGGGTGAATGGCTAGGCACAATTTTCCCACGGTGGGGTGAAAATTTGATTGTTTTTGCAGTTAAACACAAAGACTGATTGTTGATTACGAAAAATCTTTTATGTCTCAAACACTCTCTATCATCATTCCAACACTCAATTCAGCTAAAATTATCCGAAAATGTCTATCTTCAATCTATAGTCAATCATACCCAAAACATTTATATGAAGTGATTTTAGTCGACGACGGATCTAGTGATGACACTTATCTCATAGCCAAAAAATATTTTCCCCAGATTAAGGTAATCCGTTTTTATATGCATAAAGGTTGCGCACCAGCACTAACAGTTGGCACAAAATATGCTCGAAATGAATATATTTTGGTAACTAATGACGACGTCATATTTGACCCACACTGCTTCAGAAATTTACTCCAACTGGCAGAGAGATCAAGACGGTATGGTATCGTCACCGGCAAGATGTTGTATCTGAATAAACCTCATCGGCTAGCAATTCCCGGTTTTAGAATAAATCATTATTTTGGCTATCACCCGTATGATCTTGAGAATTCTGACACAATTAGGGAGTGTGAATATGCTCCGGGCGCTTGTATATTGATTAAACGAAAATTACTCATCCGATTGGGTTATTTTGATAATGCATATATTTATTGTGGTGAAGACTATGATATATGTTTTCAGGTACGAAAAGCAGGCTTTAAAATTATGTACAATCCTAACGCTATTTTTTACCATGGTTTTTATCGGAGTCTGACTAAAAGAGTCAAAAATTCAGATGTTTTTTTCGCTCACTACCGAGGGAAAATCCGATATATATTAAAAAACGGTACTGTCTTACAAATATGTTCTACTATTTTTTTACAATTAATTGTCGGCCCTGTATACACTTACTTCTTCCATAATAACAATACAATAATCCCTCTTGTGAAAGCGCTTCTGTGGAATTTAATCAATCTTCGTAAAACGTTCATCAGTCGTCACATTGCTAACCAATTAGCAAAAAAATTTAGTTATGAAACAGTATCAGCTTAAAAAAAATAACTCTGCACGTTTAATGAGAAATTTAACGCATCGTACAAAAGAAAGTGCAGAACAAACTAATCAAAAACGTAAAAGAATAGCTATAAAACTACTACTGATTATATTCAGCGTGATAGTAGTACTAATCGCAAGTGAATTAGGATTAAGAATATATTTTTTTATTCACGAAGAACGTTTGTTAAACTTCAAACCTAAGCGTTCAACGATTCACAGATCAATGGATCCGTATTTAGGTGGTTTCCGTTTTCCTCCTAATACTACTGGTTTCTATGTTCCCTTAAGCCAAGAATACCAAACATTTATCACCTCGAATTCATTGGGATGGCGAGATACAGAACACAAATTTTGGAATGAGGAAGATAATTTTAGGATATTATTCCTGGGAGATTCATTCGTCGAAAATTTACAAGTACCCCTTGAAATGACTTTTTTTAAAATTGCTCAACAAAAACTGGAGCAAATTTTTCCCGATAAGAAAATTGAGACCATCGCCATAGGCATTGCGAGTTCTGGTCCAACGCAGCAATATCTATATTATAATTTATACGGAAAAACATATGAACCCAATATCGTCATTCAGATGTTTTTTATGGGAAATGATATAACTGATAGTTCTCAAGAATTATCCCAAAACTTTTATATGCGCTACCTAGCGTTTGATGAGGAGAAGTTAATAGTTCTACCCTACTCAGTAGATAAAACAATACAATATACAGTTTCGTTACTACTCCGAAATTACACAAGAATCGGCGAGTTACTAATGCAAGTGATGGATTACATCACGTACTATCGCAATTCCACAAAAATAAAAAATATTCGCTCTCAAATTTACAATCCAAATAAACGCTCTGAAATTCAAGCAGTCTGGGACATTACTCTGAAAACACTTCTAAGAATGAAAACAGAAGCGACCCTTAAAAAACAACAATATATTATTTTTGTAATCCCGTCTCCTGAACAACTATATGGACAGGCTTTAACAGCTGAGGGATCGCTCTATTTAGACGATTCTCAAATAAGTTTGGATTTTTCTTTACCTGACAAGCAACTTAAAGAGTTTTGTAATAACGAAAAAATAAGCTGCCATTTTCTGATAGACGATTATAAAAAATTTATTGCTGAAAATCCCACCACATTTCTGTATTTCCCATATGATGGCCATTGGACAGAAGCAGGATCCCGATTAACTGGTAGTATAATAGCAAATTATTTACACGAAAATATTAAATAAAAAATGTATTAGTAGTCGGTATGATGTACACATACGGCACAAATCTGCAAATTATTAATAAAGTAATCGAGGTGATTAAAAAAGAAAAACGTGGCAGAGTATTGGATGTTGGTTCAGGCACTGGTGAACTGTGTAAAAAACTCCAAGAGTTACAGTATCGGGTTAACGCTTGCGATATTGACTTAACTAAATTTAAATACCCTACGATCCCACATAAGCATGGTGATTTGATGCAAAAATTGCTTTATAAAAAACATTCCTTTGATATAGTCACGTGTACTGAAGTATTGGAACATTTGGAAAATCCGTGGCAGGCTTTTCGTGAATTTAAACGTCTTTTAAAACCCAAAGGCATCCTGGTAATCAGTCTGCCAAATTTTTCCAGTTTACTCTCTAGGCTAGTCTTTTTTAGCCGAGGTAATTACCGTGAATTTAATGATGTGGTTTGGAAAAACTGGGGACATATAAATCCCTTAACTTTTACTGAAGTATATAATATTGCTTTAAAAATAGGTTTTACGTTAATCGATGTAACTACACAAAATTCTCAAATAACAGTAAGT
>CAYPMW010000002.1:73216-84775 GCA_964412165.1 uncultured Gammaproteobacteria bacterium
CTCTTCGTTTAGTTCAATTTAGCCTATCAAAACTTTTAAATTGGGGCAAACTTATGTTTATAGGCACAGATATAAAAGATCAAGCCTTCAAATATCTCGAAATACCATCACTTTTATATGGCGATAATCTGATTATCAAATTCCGCAGTAATCACCGCTCACAATCGATATAATGACATTTTCCAAAATCGTATGTATATTTTAGGAATACACCAAAGTCATAATGCTACGGCGGTACTGCTTAAAAATGGAATAATTATTGCCGCAGTCTCTGAAGAAAGATTTACCCGCAATAAAAATCAGTTTGGGATACCCTTTCAATCCATCAAATATTGCCTTGATACAGCTGGTATTACCCCTGAAGATGTTGATAAGATAGTTATACCCGGCAGTTCCTGGCCAAATTTTATTTCATCTTTAGAAACTTCTGGAAGGCAACACACAACTCAATATAAATTCCTTTACTTTCTAAGAGCTATAACTAATCAATTTTATTCAGTACTCCTCTACATCGGCTACAAATTTCCAATTCTCAAAATGCTTAGTCAAGCATACCAAAAACTTTTCTACCGAATTATCTCGATTATTTTTTATCCACAGATTATACAATTGCTGATTGAAAAATTCGGCTTTAAAAAAGAAAAAATCATCATTATTGATCATCATTTAGCTCATGCATATAGCGCTGTCTTCGCCTCGCCGTTTATAAGCACAAAAAATAGTGTACTCGTTTTTACCTGTGATGGAGAAGGAGATGGTTTATGCGCCACCATCAGTATGTTACAAAATAATACCTTAGTGAGAAAGGTCGCTATTAGCGAGGCAAATTCACTCGGTGCACTCTACGCCTGCGTCACGGTGTATTTGGGAATGAAGGCCCTCGAACATGAATATAAAGTGATGGGACTTGCGCCTTACGCTAGCGTTAAAAACGCAAACATTGCTTATAACAAATTTTCCTCAATTCTTCAACTCAATAAGGAAAGTTTGAATTTTAAACATAAATATACGCCTAATCTAATGGATTTAGTAATGATTAAAGAATTTTATAGAATTCGCTTCGACGCCATCGCCGCTGGAATTCAAAAGCTAACCGAAGATTTACTCACCAATTGGATTCGTGAAGCGATCAAAAAATACAAAATAAATACTATCGCCTGTGGTGGAGGAGTATTTATGAATGTGAAGGCTAACATGTTAATATCCCAACTCCCAGAGGTGAAACACATGTTTGTGATGCCCTCCTGCGGAGATGAATCAAATGCCATCGGCGCAGTCTACTGGGGTTACAAGGAACTCACCGGGAAAACACCCTCTCCGCTTAAAGATTTATACTTAGGCCCCCAATATTCTGATGCAGAAATTGGTGCTACTCTTAGGCGACTTAAAATACGACAGAAGTATCAGGTCACGTCTCCGAAACATCTTTCCAGGTCAATTGCAGACGTCATCAGCAAGGGAAAAGTGGTCGCTATATTTCATGACCGGTTGGAGTTTGGGGCGAGAGCTTTAGGTAACCGATCAATCCTTGCTGACGCTTCACGTTGGGAGGTAGTAGAAATGATTAATAAAATGGTCAAATCACGCGATTTTTGGATGCCGTTTGCGCCTGTCATTCTTGACACATGGGCGAATAGATATCTCGTGAACCCAAAAAAGATTTCCACACCTTACATGATCATGGCTTTCCCTTCAACAACTCTTGCTCAACAACATCTTAAAGCAGCGATGCACCCTTATGATAAAACCTTGCGTCCCCAGGTTATTCAAGAAAACTGGAACCCGTTCTACTACCAAATCCTCAAAGATTATGAGGCGATCACTGGTATGGGAGGATGCCTCAATACTTCATTCAATATCCACGGCGAACCGATCGTCTGCACACCTGAAGATGCCATATCAACGTTTGAACGTTCAGGACTCAAGTATTTGGCAATGGAAAAATATTTAATTCAAAAGAAGTAGAGTTTATTCTGCCTATTTTAGAATTACTAGCAATTAATATACCGTAGTACGGCTTTTGTCTTTACCAAACGAGTTTACCAATAACTAAATATGATCGTAATACTATACTTCAAGATAGAAATTGTCTTATACCGTTAGTGTGGGCATAACACACTTTAGATTACCTTGGATAGTTATCTACTATGAAAATTGCTATAATTACCGATTCATGTGATTTATATTCAGGGTCACGGGCAGCTGTGGAACTGGCAATAGCTCTTAAGCAAATTAAAGAAGTCAAAGAGGTTTTGTTTATAGCATTCTCAACATACGCAAATTCTGAGGCGATCTCAAAACTTAATTCCGCAAAAGTAAAATTATATTTAATTCCAAATCAGCATAATAATATACTATCAAGATTTATCTCCGGAAGAGCCCTACTCCGAATTGCCCAATTACGCCAGGTAGATATACTTTCCCTCCATATTTCTCTGCCCCTCTTTTTTTGGTCAAAATTATTACCTAAACCTTCGCTTTATACGTACTACGGAACTCAGTTTGATGCGTATTTGGAAAACAAATTCGGTGAACAAAAAACTTTTTTGCATTCTATATTAAATTTATTTTTTAATATTGCCATATATTTTTCACATACCATCCCTCTTATCATGTCTGGAAATATTGTCACCATATCACAGTATTGTGTCGAAGAACTGAGAAAATTGTATAGAGTAAAAGCAAACTATGTATATATAGGATCTACACAGCCAATAGATACGCGGCCCGTTAAAACCACCAAAAAATCTATAAATCTTATTTCGATAAGTCGATTTACCCCTTACAAAGGCTTTCATCACCTGATTAAAATAGTTTCACGTATAAACCAAGAAACAGACATCAATTGTAAATTGGTAATTATTGGATCGGGACCCAAAAATAATTATTTTAAATTTATACACGGAAGGAAATACAATTGGCTTTCGATAAAACAAAATATATCTGAAGAAAATCGATTGCGTTATTTGAGCATGAGCCATATTTATGTTAGTTTTGATCGTTATCTCTTCTTAGGTTTACCACTCATTGAGGGAGCAATGAATGGATTGCCGGCAGTTGTGATGGATCATTGTGCGGCTTCGGAAGTAGTATCACATCATCTGACCGGTTTTGTGGCAAAATCCGAGGAACAATTTATTAGTTTTTTAAGACAGTTATGTCTAAATGATAAGTTGAGACGTAAAATGTCAATATCTGCTAGAACAGTTACTACAAAAAAATTTAAATGGGAAACATGTGCCAATGAGTACCATACGCTGTTTAAAAAAATTCTTCGAGAGTGAAATTATTTTTATTAAAATTTTTTAACGCTTACAATTATTGGCTGATAATCACGCTAGGTTTATTAGTTAGATTGGCTATCATTGATAAACACGATTTTTGGATTGATGAGGCATATTCTCTCTATATTGCCAAATTACCAGTATGGCAATTGTTAAAAGTGGATTTTTTTGATACCGCACCTCCTCTTTACTACCTAACTGTGAAATTCTGGTTGCTGTTTGGCAGAAGTATTTACTTTGTCAGACTGCTTTCGGTTATTTTCAATCTCGTCACAATATATTTTTCCATTCAATTGATAAAACTATTTACGTCTAAGAAAATACTAATGTTTATAGTGCTCTTATTCAGTCTGTCTCCACTTCAAACATATTATGCTGTGGAAACACGAATGTACGCTTTGTGGACTTTGGAAATCACTCTCCTTTTCTATACATTTGTTCGTTTTCTCAATACACCAAATAAACTACATGCTTTTTCATATTCTATTATTGCAATCATCTCGCTTTATACTCATTATTTTACATGGATTTTTTTACTTAGCCTTAATCTGATTTTATTTTTGCGGCCTTATCATTTAAAAAAATACCATCATTGGTGGTTATCACAGCTATTAATTCTAGGCGTATCGATCCCCTGGATGATGCTGATTCTCAGTCGGACAGTCTTTGCATGTCATTGCTTCCCATTTTATATTGCTATTCCAGTAACCTTGGTTTCTTTTGCCATTAATGGCCTGGGAATGGTAAGCCTCAAATCTCTGTTTCTGAGTGAATCACCTCTGTGGGTGAAACTTATATTAATAATTCAAGTTGCAACCACTGTATATTTTTTTATGAAAGGCATCTGGATTTCTCGGGTACAAAAAAATGTCCGGATTGTAATTCATTTTCTGATTATTCCCTTAATCATCACATTTCTTATTTCCATTTTTCGGCCATACTTTTCACCACGAGGATTGATTCCATTAACTCTATTCTTCTATTTTTTTGTTGTTTATGGTTTGAATGTATCGCGCTATCCAAAACCTGCAAAACTACTGATAATTAGTTTATTTTTCGCTAGTATATTTATCACCCAACAAAGACCATTTTATGAAAATGAACCACTCGCACAAGCGAGCAATTATTTATACAAAAATACTCATCCAGAAGACATTATAATTCATACAGGGATTTATTCGTTTTTTCCTTTCATCTATTATCAACCTCTATCGAACCCTCAGCAATTGATCCGTTTACCTGAGGAAACATTTTCTGTTATCTTTGAATCGAGTAGTATATATAGAGGTGAGGATTTAGGTCAAAAAACAAATCGGGTTTTTGTTGTCCATTTGCCTAACCGAACTGATAATCGTTTTTTATCCGAAATCGATACCAGTCTTAGTCTAAAATTTTCATTCATGCAAAAACTTACATTTAAAAATTTGGAAATTTATGAATATATAAAGAAATAACCATTGGGTGTTTAATAATTTTCTGTCTCATCTTTCTCCCACCATTTGCTTACCGGTTTTGCCAGTCTTTTACCAAAATTAACTAATTGACCAGCAAATATTCTTTGATTGAAAACGAGAGTATCAATCAACGCAATAATTACGACTACACTCAACGCAGTAAAAATAATTCCCCACATGTTTCCTCGATATTTGAAAACCACAACTGCCTTTTTGTCTTGATCGAGTCTGACATACATAAATTGAGGCGTGGATGGACCAACATTATATATACGCGGCTGTGAGGACTTACTCCCGTAGTCTACATTTGCTTGCCATCCGGGAAATCCCATTTCTTTAAGTATTACCCCACGAGCTCCTTGTGTCTTGATACTTCTCTCTTGGGGAGAAATCCAATCAACTTGATAAAAAGCCTCAGCCTTTTTATCCAAAGATATAAACGTTTTAAGTATATTTATAAGTAAATTACCTTCAAAAGTGTTGAAATCACGAATTACATGATATGGTAAATTTAAACCACTCCAGATTACGTTTCCGGTTTTATTTTTTACTAGTACTGGAAAACCTTTGAGCGACAGAAGTATCTCTGCTCCATCATTTAATCCGCTTGATGTGGTATGCGAAATATTCCAAGGCTCGTTATCAAAAACAAGCGGCGAAAATTTATCGAACTCGATGCCGGCAGCAACTCCATTCTCAGTACTCGATACTTGCCAATCCTTACCTATGTCTTCTCTGACAGTTTCAGTGATTGGGAAAAAATCCGGCAGCTTCTTTTGAAATGATTTTGGTAATTTTTGCGTATCACTTTCTTTGGCTTCAAACCCGGTGTCAATAAATATTTTACCCCCGTCATTAAGATATTCGTTTATCCGCTTCCAAGCCTTTGATTGGCTGCGGTAATCGTATCCATACAAGATCACCAACTCAAAATTCCGATAATCTTTAAGCTCCCAATCATCTATATATTTGGGCCCCTTTACCAAAACCACCTTTTGTGAATTTAGATCATACATTCCCACAAAGCGCATCAGAGTATCGTACGTTATATCAGATCCAACTAGTAGTATTGGGGTAGCGTTTGTCGCGTACTGAATCGGTGTTACCAGCTCATCTTTTACCTGATAAAAATTTAATTCATGTTGGATATTTGGGTCCCATTTTTCGACATAGTCTGCACTACCTGTGAAGTAAATCATCTGAAAAACCCCATCGATATTTCGAGTTTGAATTTTATCAATTATCTCTGGAACTAAAATATTACCGGCAATCTTTGAGGTATTTTCACCACTGTGATTTCCTTCAATATACTTGACTGCATACCAATCAAGTAGAAACCTGGCATTATTCAGAACTACTTCAGGCGGATTATTCCAATCTTCAATCAAACTACTTCTACCTTCATTTTTACTCCCGGGACCCATCACGCTATCTAGCCAAAATAATCCCCATCTTTGTTCTGGAGACAACGGTGGGTCGACATACCCACGAGCAAGTGGCACTTGAAAAAGCGTATTCCACCAGATATTTACGGTCGCATCAATTTCATACAGGCGAAAATGTTTATCATTTTTGTCGATGAAGTCAGGTAGGATGTTTTGGGCAAAGGCATGTCGCTCTTCGTCTGTCATCCGCATACTCAGTGCAGAAGGGTATAAACTCGTAGGTCGACCTATTTTTTCAATTTTTGATATTAGATTTTGCTGTTTATCCCAAAATAATAAATATGTTGAAACCACAAACAACATTATCATAAGAAAACCGATGACTTTAACTAAAATCTGAAATATATTGCTTTTAAAGACATCCCTCTCGTTAAAACTTTGTACAAAACTCCCCCAAAGAAAGGCTGCGACAGTTCCAAAGACCACGGGATACGGCCAGAATACTTTATACCAACCACCCTGAAATAGATCTATTCCCCGACTGTAGGAATAAACATACGCCAATTCAAATAGTAACCAGATGAGTACAGGTACCAAATCTATTAAACTATAAATTCTCTGTTTACGCCATATGAAAGAGAATGCGTATAATAAAACTCCCGCCGCTACCAAGTAAAATATTATCGCATGAGTATCTGAAAAAATTACGTAGAATTGTTCTTGGTTCCACTTTTGAATATTAAGCTGGGTTATGTCTAAAGGTTGATTAGAATTAGGTCTGGCAGACGTTTGTCCGGCAA
Organism: uncultured Gammaproteobacteria bacterium; assembly: GCA_964412165.1. Lineage (GTDB taxonomy): Bacteria > Patescibacteriota > Microgenomatia > UBA10105 > UBA10105 > CAYPMW01. The sequence goes on from CAYPMW010000002.1 coordinate 80,140, forward strand.
TGACCTTCCCACTTGATTTAATCATATTCATAGCCTGATTTACTAAACTTCCCATATTAAAAGCGGTTTCGGGCAAAGAGATGATGATACTTAAGCTTAAGTACACGGTAATAATCCAAAGTTTTTTAAACGTGAAAAACTTTGCCGCTCTGATTCTTGAAAATAAATAAAATATAACCACAGCCACGATGATTGTAGTCATAAAATTTTGAGGATGTCCTGATAATCCAATCCCTGTCAGTAAAATATTTAAAGCTAGATATTTTTTATTGCCGGTGCGTATATGTTTTATCGTCAAAAACAATACGATAGGAAGAAAAGTTTGTGATAACCAGTTTGGTATACCACCACCCCAAACAAGCGCCCGATACAAGTTGGCAGAAAAAAATGTGGCGCACACCAGTAAAAATGCTAAACCTCTATTTCGAGAAAGCTCGTTATATAAGAGATAACAACCGCTGAGAAACAGAAATAAGCTGTAAATAGCTGTCAATTGAATTCCTTTGATTAAGCCATAAGCGGTGGTTATGGGGATCAAAAGATAAAAGTAAAACGAGGGGTAATCGAGTGATAGTGGCATGCCGGAATACCAGATATATTTCCACACTGAAAATCTAGGCAGTAGATTTTGCTTCAAATATTCAACATAGGTTGCGGTAAGATATACATCCACCCCGCGGAAGGGTCGTTTCGTTAAATACCAGTCAATTACCGGCTTCATCAGCCCGTAGATGGCGAGGACGGCGATGATATCAAGAAGCAGTACTGCGCTAAATAAGACAGCCTTTTTTAACCAAGAAATATTACTAGCACTCCCGCCTGACAAGTCCTCATTCATACGTTATTTGTATTCATCATCGTCCTTAGACCACCATTTTTTAACTCTGTTTGCAAAGGGTATATATATTTTTCCCAGTAGCGGCACGACAGTCCGAGAACCGAGGAAACTGTAGTCTAGAATGAGTAACACTGCCATAAATGAAACCAATGACCAGAAGTACATCTGCGGATCACCACGATAGCTATAGGTAACCGTGAAATCTTCAGTCTGTAAAATAGGAGGTATTTTGACATACATAAATCCCATAAGTGCCGGTCCAGCTCGATAAATACGAGTATTACCATTGTATTTTGAGGCACTTATTTTCGCATTCCATCCAGGATAGAACTCATCACGTAGTAGTACCCCTTTTGCTCCCTTCCCATTTATTTCGACTTTTCCCGCTGCAACACGTTGACTTTGATAATTTGTATAATCAACTACGCTAATATCCACTAACGATTCAAGCAAATTTTTAAAAAGTGTTGCCTCTTCAAGATTCTTATGAATATTGATGTGGTAAGGAAAATTTACCCCACTCCAAATCACTTTACCACTGCCGAAGTTCCAACTAACAATTAAAGGTATATTCCCATTTGAAATGATCGCTTGAGCTCCAGTCCTCATCTCTGTCTCAACGGGTAAAGAGAAGTACCATGCATTGTTATCGATTAGTGGCGGAGCGAATTTGGTCAAATCTATGTTGTTGGTTTCAATAGTTCCTGCTGTCTGCAAATCCCACACCGTGCCGATTTGCTTTTTTTGAGTACTACTTATCGGAAATACAGCCGGCAATTCTTTCGGAAATGCAGCGGGTAAATCAATGGTTGATGTCTGCTTCACATCCGAACCTGTCTCAATCAAAACCCGTCCGCCATCTTTGACAAAGTTTTCGATCTTTCTCCATGCTGATTCGTGATTTTGGTAATCATATCCATATAACAGTATCATATCCATATCTTTGAGATTATCAAGACTGACATCGTCAATTTTTTCGCCAAGTTTAATTGGTATGATAGAACGTGAATTTAAATCAAGTGTTGCGAGTGTTCGAATCAGAGAATTGTAGCTTTCAGAATTACCTATCATTCCGATTGTCGCAGCATCAGTAGGATGCGCAATTGGAGATGTAAATGTATCTTTGATCTCATAATACGTTAAATATTCTTCTACCTCTGGTTCCCAACGGATAGGTTGCTCATCCGGAGTTTCAGCGAATTTCACCCAGCCGGGGATAACCACCTTATCTTTTTTGTTAAAAATCTCGCTGCCCTCGATATAGGTAGTTAATGGATTAAATGAGTCACTTCTCTCGTGCTCGGATTCTATATATTTTATGGAGAACCAATCAATTAAAAAGAGGGCATTATTATACGCAATGTCTGCAGGTACCTTCCAGTTTTCGACCAATATATTTCTCCTGTCACTACTTTGAGTTATAGCCGTCGTCGCCCAGTAATAATTTCCTGCTACATCGCCTATGGGTGAGTCAATGTATCCCCGAAATTGCGGCATATTGAAAAAAGTGTTCCACCATATAGAAACTTTTTGATCTACTTCATAAAAACGGTAGTTCTGATCGTTAGGATTCAACCAGTCAGGAACCACCATCTTGGATATTTTAGTGAATTCTTTTGGCTCAATGTACACATTGAGTGCATCGGGAAAAGCACTGCTATTTTGTCGGTATTTGGGAATCTCAATCGAAGATATGATTTTACTTACGGGAATCATTGAAAAAAACATTGCACCGATACTACCAAATATAATTCCACTGAAGATAAATAAAGTTATACTACTTATGGTGCTATTGAGAGCAGTAAATCGTTCTTTTACAGTAGCAATAAAATCCCCCCAAGTATAGGCCACAAACAGCCCGACTGAAAAAGATATTGGCCAAAAAGTTCTGTACCAACCACCGTGAAAAACATTTATGCCTTTTGTAGCAAGCCACGCATAGGCGATGTAATAAAGAACTATCAGTAAGCCCCCCAAAACGCCAAGTATTTCTGATTTTCTCTTTTTTAGTAGAAAAATAAATGGAATTAAACTTAACGCTCCAGCTAATAAATAATTTAGTAGTAAAAACGAATCTTTCCATATCCGAACTATTTGGTCAGCGTCGTACTTCTTAATAGCCATGAGAGTCTCATACGGAATGCTCGATTCGCTCACCCCTCCGCCCAACGAAACGGATATGCTTTTAACTCCAAAAAAAGATCTCAGGACGCGCGGAATTCTACTGAGTGAATCAAGAGGAGTCGTGCCTACATATTGCCACATTTGTCCGTAACCAACAATTACGGCCACGACGAAAAATAATACTATGTTGATCAAACGTTTTTTGTAGTTTAAATTTGCCTCACTCACAGGATGAAGTAGGAATAGAATTAAAATTACAGGTGTATAAGAAATGATACCTATCTGTGGGTGACCCAAAAAACTTATGCCAAGAGACATAGCTGCCAAATAAAACCATCTCTTACTCCCGCTTTCAAAATAGTTAAACAGTAACCACAATAGTAAAGGAAGAAACATTTGAGTAGCAAAATAAGGTAGTGATCCGCCCATAATTAAGGCACCATATAGTCCAGGCGACAAACCAACTGAAATCGAGAGTACCGCCGAGAGGATCTGATTTCGACTTACTTTAAAAAATAATAAATAAGCAAAGGCAAGATATACAGTAATCGTAAAAAGTACATACATCTGTACAGCTTGTGGAGACGTGAAAAATTTTGTCAGTGGCAAAATAAGATACATGTGTAGTAAGGGATAATCACTTGAGAATGGTACACCCGACCACCAGATATATTTCCAACCATTAAAAGGAAAAGCAAAATGTCTCGACAAATAGGATACATAGGTGACTGTGTTGTAAAAATCTATGCCCAGTATCGGTCGGTATGTGTAGTACCATTTGGCAACTGGAAACCACTGCCAGAAAATGGTCCCCATTGCCAGTAGATGAATAAAAATTGTGGTAGTTAAAATAAAAAATTTTCTCATCAAGACTGTACTCAAATTCAGGATCATATCTATAGTAATGGAAAATATAATTTATGTCTAGGGCTGATGGGGGGGATTTTTTATACCAATAATATATAAATTTACTGTTAAAGGAATAAAGTTTGTGAGTATTGGTTTGATGTAGATGGGAAACCAGGGAAGCGTGTTTCTTAAGAATTTACGTATTTTTGCAGTTGGGGGAAAACCATATGCCACAGCTCCCCTTATCTGACAAACTGTAAATCCATGCGTTGTAAGTTCACTTTTCCAGGCTGCTCCCGATTTGAGATTAATATGTGTAGGGTCATCCTTAAAGATTCTACTTGTTACAAGTCTCAAACTACCTTTTGCGTTGGGAGTAGTACAAAATAATATTCCTCCCGGTTTTAGCACCCGGTAAATTTCAGATAATAGTAAATCTGTATTCAAAATATGCTCTAAAATATCAAACAGTGTGACCGCATCAAAAAAATTGCTGGAAAATGGAAGTTTCTCCTGACTGACGTCGCGCCGTAATAATTTTGCATGAACGCGTTTTTTCGCATTTTTTAAAGCATATTTAGATATATCAACTCCGAAAGTTTGCAGAGACTTTTTTTCACAAATTTCTAAAAATTCACCAGATGCACACCCAATGTCTAGTATATTTTTTATTTTAGGATTTTGTTTCAGTAAATAGAAGAAATTAAATTCCAGCACAGATCTACGGTCTAGTATCCGCTCGTCATACCAGTTGGTAAAATACTTCCTATTGTATTTATTTGGTTTTTTTATGCGTGCTTTATTCATAAAAATCCTTGAATGTTC
>CAYPMW010000003.1:0-1845 GCA_964412165.1 uncultured Gammaproteobacteria bacterium
TGCCAGAAATATTTAAAAATCCACGGTATTGAAAAATTTAGTTAAAACGCACCTCGATGTACTCTCAGAAATAGCTTACTTCCCTAAAGCTAGATGAGCAGACTATTTATTTTTATAAATATAAAATAACGGCAAGAATCGGAAATCTAAAGAGAAACATTCCGTGGGCTGTGAGCTAGCAATGAAGTGCCTGCGCTTTTTGACCGATTAGGTTTTAAGGTAAACGGCTTTCGGGAATATTCATTTCGGCTTGTGGCAGAGGAATTATTTTTAGCGAGTCAGTGACAGGTGTGATAGGTACAAACGATTCAATCAGCTTTCGGAATTCTTCCAGATTGATATTTTTTACTCTGAGATACTCGGAATATTCGTTAAAATTAAACGCTCGAAAGTCGGCGTCCTTAAATTTATATTGCAAGTTTTCGATTTTCCAACTGAGGGTGTAGCCTGCTAAATTCAGGCGAAACTTTTGCTCATCAGTTGCGGTTTTGCCGTCAATGACAATTTTTTCATAAAGTAAATTGTATGCTTGAGCATCTGAGGAAAGTCCAGAGACATATAAATAATCATATCCGGAGTAAGTAGTAGTTTTAGCATAGTGATAGATTATGTAGTCAAAATTAGCACTATTTACTCCGACTATTACTACACCTGTGAGTATGGCTGTAGTAAAGGGGACACTAATTTTTTTAATTTTTTCGGTATAACCTAAAATAAATATTACGAATGCTCCTATCACCCAGATGACTCCGGTATATCCCCACAAACGCTTATGGGTAAATCCCCAAACTGAGCTATAATCATAAACGCTTTTAAAAGCCATGAGTGATAAAAAAACCGCCTCGAATACCAGTATATACGTGAGTAACTTGGACCAGAAATCATGTTGTTCGTCATTGTAAACTAGCCCATAGATAATCAGAGACACTACGAGTAACTGTCCAAAAATTTCTCGGGCGTACTGAGAATAAGTCAGGTTTAATGCGCGAAGCGTCTCGGCTGAGGCAAAATACAACTCAAGCTGGGTAATAAAAAATATTCCTAGCACCATGGCAACTGTAATTTTTGGGGTTTTGAGAGGAATCAGTGTGAGTCGATTAAATACCGATGAAGATCCAGGTGCAGGAATTGAAAATTCACGCATATATGAAGCGAGTCGAGGTAACAAAAGTGCAAATAGCACGAAAAATATAAGGCGTGTCACGTGAAGTACTGAGTCATCGGAAAATAATGCCTGAAATAACGCAGATACATTAATCAGTGACAATAGGTTATGTACCAGTTGGCCAAATAACGGATTGGCAGTACTTAAAAGTGGTATGATTAAAGCTAATACAATAGCGGTGACACCAATTGAGGCAAGTGTCGGGATATTTACCTTCCACTGGATACCGATTTTTTCTGATATATCTTTGTGATCAAGGGTATAAAGATTTTTAGTTTGTGCGATTTTTAAAAAAACAGTAAACGGCGCAAAAATAATATCAGACACACTCATAAGTGCACCAGATGATTGCATCATTAGCGCAGCGAAATATGTGATTGAAATTATGTTTAAAAAAGTAATGACTGGACTACTCCGAACAATAATAAATACAGAAAAACTCACTACGAATCCAAGTAGTAAATGGTGTATCCATTTTTTTTGGGGCTTAAACATATACCCGATACTCGCTAAACAAGCCAAAACAATACTTACCGAGGTAAAGGGAAAGTGATAGGGATATACGAGTAGGTAGGAAAAAACTGCACTGAGGAGTAGGAACACAACTAGTAAATTAAGTTTCTTGTCATATGTTACCACTCAACCATTATATCAGCACATTCAACATTGAGGTTTGTATT
>CAYPMW010000003.1:1945-8997 GCA_964412165.1 uncultured Gammaproteobacteria bacterium
TCATATGTTACCACTCAACCATTATATCAGCACATTCAACATTGAGGTTTGTATTCCAATTAAGAAACTACCGGCACCGCCTCTTCCCGTTTCCGTTCCATGCCATAAAATTTGATTCGGTCACCCCTGAACATAAAATCAATCTCACCCAGCGGCCCATTTCTGTGCTTGGCGATCAAAAGTTTCGTGAGCATATTTGAACTCCACTTCTCTCCTTCCTGAGGGTCTTCCCGATAGATAAACATCACCACATCTGCGTCTTGTTCAATCGCACCTGATTCCCGTAAATCAGCCAGTTGTGGTATTTTCGTACCCCGTGCCTCAACTGCTCGAGAAAGCTGAGAGAGAGCCAGTAACGGAACTTTGAGTTCGCGCGCCAGATTTTTCAAGTTTTGGGATACGTAGGAAACTTCCTGCACCCGACCCTCGAATTTTTTGCCAGCATCCACCAGCTGGAGATAATCCACCACGATTAGTTTTACTTGGTGTTCAATTTGTATCCTTCGGGCTTTGGTGCGCATCTCCATCACGGAAAGCCCCGGTGTGTCATCGATATATAAGGGTGCATCGGCAAGCTGTCCCATGGCTTCAGACAAACGCAAAAAATCATCATCAGAAAGTTTCCCTGTTTTAAGTTTCCAGGCATCTATATCAGCCTGAGCTACCAGCAGCCGGTCAACGAGCTCTTCCCGACTCATTTCCAGCGAAAATATGGCTACGGGCAACTTAACCTGTGTTGATATAAACTGAGCAATGTTTAAAGCCATTGCAGTTTTACCTTGACCAGGACGTGCTGCTAGAATAAGCAAATTTGAATCCTGCATCCCGGCAAGCCGGTTATCAAGATCGGTAAAACCGGTGGGAACTCCCCTTAATCCCCCGGCTTTTTTATGAAGCTCATCAAGTCTATCAAAAGAGGCGGCGAGAATATCTTTTACCACTACAAAATCACGGCGTGAGTGAAGCTGCGATATAGCAAAAATTTCCTGCTCGGCAGTATTAAGGATTTGTAGAGCGTCACCTTCTTCTTTAAACGACTCCTGAGTGATTTTGGATGAGGCGGTGATGAGCTGCCGTTTGACATAGTGGTCTTGGATAATCCGGCCATACTTTTCAGCGTGTGCTGCGGTGGGCACGGTATTGACCAAATCTGCAATGTAGGATGCCCCACCCGCTAATTTAAGACTACCCTGTTTCTTAAGTTCCGCTGTGACGGTAACCACATCAACTGGCTCATGGCGTTCAAAAAGTGACAGCATTGCATTGTAAATAGCCACATGCTTTTCACTATAAAAAAATGCGGGACGAAGAAATTCCGCCACATCAATGAGAGCGTCTTTATCCAGAAGAATTGATCCGAGCACCGATTGCTCGACTACATCGTCATGTGGTGGTACAGTGAGTTGAACCATATTCTCAAGAGTCAGATTATTCCAGGACTACCACTTGGGCTGCGGAGGGCAATGTGTCCTTGCCAATTTTAAGTTTCGGTTGCGGCGTGACTCCTTCTTGGCCAATTTCCTTGAGGAACTGGGTCACGGGAAGAAGCCCTGAAAACACTTTCGGATTTAATCCTAACCGCTGGTAGTGCATAGGAATGATGACCAACGGCTCAAGCTGAGCGACTACCTTGGCAGCGGTATGTGCATCAATCGTAAATACACCTCCTACTGGAATCATAAGGATATCTATATCTTCAAGAAATTCTGCCTCGCTTTCTTCCAAAATGTGCCCCAAGTCACCACAATGAACTAGTGTCAATTCTTCCATGTGAATTTTATAGATGGTATTTTTTCCCCGTTCTTGACCTTTTTTTGTGTCATGAAAACTAGCAACTCCAGTGATTTCAATTCCTTTAGCTTCATATTCTCCGGGCCCGGAGATCACCAACATCTCTCCATTATCCAGTTTTTCAACGACCCGAAGGAAATTATGATCTTCGTGTGCGTGGGAAACCGTGACTATATCAGCTTGAGTATGTTTGGGGAAATTAAGACCCACCATTTCAGGATTATACGGGTCGCATACAATTGAGGCCGCCTTACCACGAAGTTTAAATGCTGCATGACCTAATGGAAAAATATCCATGGATCAAAAGTGTACACCAGATCTATTAACTTGACAAGATATCCAACTGTTACTACAATGCGAACAATTCGGAAATTGAATCTCTCATTTTAGACTGGGTATGAATAAAGACACTGTCGTGGCATCGATTATTGGATTTGGTTTAGGGCTTGTCGCGGCAATTGCATTATGGGTAGTTCCCCGTGTGTTACCTAAAAACTTAAATACCTCACCTCAACCGTCAGCCGTTTCCCAAACTTCTACTTCAGCTTCACCACTCCCAGAACTGACTGCCGGTTCACTAGTGGTGAGAAATGTCAAAGACAGTGAGATTGTAGTAAGCAAAGAATATCAGATTGAAGGCTCCTCCCCCAAAGCGAAATATATCGTTGTCATCACTCCCACCCAATCACAAGTTCTAACTCCTGATACAAACGGCAACTTCTCCGCCGCACTAGAGCTTAACGAGGGCAACAACACCATAGTGGTTCATACGCTAGGTGAATCAGATGATAGTCTCACGGTCAACGTGTACTATTATGAAGAAGCTATTTAATACACCAAAAATTATTGCTACGTGTTTTATCTTAGTACTTTTGTTAGTCATTCCAATTTCTTGGGCGAATGAAATAGATAGTACGCCGAGCGCCACACCGCAAATTGACGAAGAAAAAATTAAAGCTCTCAAAGAAAAACTAGCCACCAAAGTGGCTGAAATCCGCGAAACACAAACGAGAGGATACTTTGGGGAAATAGCCGGGTTATCCAAAACAAGCTTTACTTTGGTGACCACGAAAGGCGAAGTCAAAGTGCGTTTCAGTGAAGATACCAAACTCGTTAAACTCGACGGAAAGAAGGTGGAGATTGAAGCAAAAGATTTAGCTAATGCATTGTCTGCTACCTTACTCGGATTGTTTGATCCAGAAACCGATCAGCTAAATGCCAAAGTCATTCTTCTTCAATCACAACCGAAACATTTATACGGGGAAATTACAGCTATTGATAAGGAAGACACTATTCTGACGCTAAGAAGAAATGAGGGTGATCCGGTGGAACTCGTTTATGAAAAAACTACCTCGTCCCAAGAATATGACCCTAATAAAAAAAGCTTGAGTAAAAGCGGTTTTTCGCGGATAGCCGTTGGTGACAGGCTAGAGACATGGGTCAAACCAAGTGAGGATGACACGCAAAAGATGAGTCTTATGAGAGTGTTACGGCTTCCCAAAGCTCTATTTGAAAGTACGGCAGAACCCGGAAGCAGTCCTAAAGTAAGCGCGTCACCGTCTGCCACACTCAAAGTCAGCCCGAAATCGAGTCCTAAACCAACCCCCCAAGCATCTTCATAATCATGTAATGATATACTATCATCATGCAACTTATGCATGGTATCGATGCTTTACTCGTTAGCACACACGCAAATATTAGGTATCTCACTGGATTTCACGGCGCTTCGGATTCAGAACGGGAAGCATTTGTTTTAGTCACCAGAAAATTCACCCATATTTTCTCATCCGCTCTCTACCAAGAAGAGATACTGAAGCTCACAGGCAGTCACCTTGCGTTTTCAACTATCTCCCTCGATTACCCCTTGAGTAAAAGACTCAAAACCATCATTCGTGCCGAGTCTATCGTTACGGTAGGTTTCGAAGATGATGATTTGCGGTTTAAAGAATATGAAGAATTAAAACATAAACTTTCTATCCCACTTATTCCGACCCATAACCGGGTAACTTCCCTGCGTCAGATTAAAACACCCGAGGAACTTAAGTATATCAAACAAGCTGCTCGGTTAACCGATGAATGTTTTTCTAACATTAAAAAATATATTATCCCAGGTGTCAGAGAAAACCACATAGTCTGGGAAATTGAGAAGTTTATAAAATCTCGTGGAGCAGAGCTGGCATTTGCGCCAATCGTTTCCTTCGGTACCAACTCTAGTAAACCGCATTATATTAATGATCGAAATGCCGTCTTACAAAAACGGGATGTAGCGCTACTTGATTTCGGTGCAAAAGTAAGCGGATATTGTTCGGATATGACGAGAGTACTATTTATCGGTAGTCCCCAACTTAAAATGGAAAAAACATATCACGGAGTACTCGACGCTCAAGAACAGTCACTGAAACTTCTCTCGGCGGGAGAACGAAACGGCGCGGTTTTGGATAAATCAGCACGTCAAACGCTTAAGCGGCATAACCTACCCGAATATCCCCACAGTTTAGGTCACTCCCTAGGACTTGAGATTCACGAGTCACCTCGATTAACTTATAAAAAAGACACGATTCTTAAACCAGGGACGGTGGTGACTGTTGAACCCGCAGTGTATTTCCCGGGAGAATTTGGCATACGGATTGAAGACCTAGTAGTGGTAAAAGAAAATACTATTGAGATTCTATCGCAATCTCCAAAAAAAATGGCGTAACATGAATACGCTCGAATGGATAATCTTAACAACTGACAACTTCCCCGAATCAAAGCGGTTTTACCGAGATATTCTCAAACTCCCACTAGTTCGGGAAATTAATGGGGAACATTTTTGCCAGTTTAAAATGTCAAATTGTTTCTTGGCTATGGGACAAAGGACTGCGTACTTTACCGATCCTGACGGCCACATATGGGAGAGAAATGGATGGTACAAGAAAATTCAGCCTGATACGATATACCAGTTCTTTATACATCTGATTTTCCTAAAATAGTACCTTTCTTCTTAAACAGTATGATTCGGGACAACTTCAAATCATATGTATTAATCATCCTGGCCATACTGGTTCTGCGGACCCCTTCGCTTTTTGAGCCCCATTGGTACGGTGATGAGGGTGTGTATTTAACGATTGGCAATGCGCTTAGACAGGGACAGGTACTTTACCGCGATATCTATGACAATAAGCCACCAGCTATCTATATTATCGCCATGCTATCCCAGACTTTGTTCGGGATGAAACTCATTCTTTTGGTGTGGAACACTGTCACGGCAGTATTGTTTTATAATTTACTTTCCAAATTATTCCCGCAGGAGAAAAATCTCATCATATTGGGAATTTCTCTGTTTATCTTATTTACCGCTTCCCCTCTTTTTGAGGGCAACATCGCCAATGCTGAAATATTCATGATCCTACCCGTCCTGGGAGGATTTTTACTCAGCTGGAATTTCGAGAATCGATCGTTAAAAAAAATTTTTATGGCTGGATTGTTATTTGGACTAGCAACACTTTTCAAGATACCGGCAATATTTGATTTTTTGGCGCTGTTTCTTTTTTTGCTTTTGTATGGCCTTAGTAGTATTGGTTTAATAAGAATTTCTAAAATTTTGATTTTACTCATTAACGGAGTGTTACTACCTCATCTTGTGGTTTTTCTCTATTTTTACTTTCATAGCGCACTTTCGATTTACCTATCGACTGTTTTTATTGAGAATACCACTTATATTTCACGTTACGGACTTCCAATTATTCCATACGCCAACATTCCAGTGACACCGGTAGTGAAGTCGACTGTATACCTAATTCTGTTATTAATTATATTCTTTATTCGAAAAAAATTATCTAAAGACCAGCTACTTATATACATCTGGTGTATCACCACTCTTTATTCGACCACCCTTTCAAACCGTCCGTATATCCATTATCTTATTCAGGCTATAGCTCCGTTTATCCTCACTAACCTCTGCCTATATCAGAGTAAATTTCGTGACACAGTATCCAAAACATTACTCATACTTTTTATGGGAACCTTTTTTCTCTTTAAATTCAAAGCGTTCATCCCGATCACCTATTATGAAAATTTCCTGTTTTATGCCCTGGGAACTAAAACGCACGGTCAATATATAAGAGATTTTGATCCCGATACCGAAACCGTATACCGGATTTCGTCATATATATCCCGAAACAGCGCCCACAGCGACCGTATCCTCGTCTGGGGAAATTTTCCCCATGTCTATGCGCTTTCTAATCGACTTCCAGCCACACCTTATACTGCCTTGTATCAGATTGACGAATCAAGGAAGCAGATTGAGGCAGAGAAAGCCATGGAAAAAAATCCTGACGCAGTAATACTTTTTCCCGAAGAAAAACCAGAACCCTTAAAAGGGTTACTAAATTATTTTGAGTTAAAAGCTAATATTAACGGCGCTTTGGTTTGGTTGAGGAATAAATAAATTCAGTCGACAAACTTCAAGCTAATCATTTTAATTTTGCTTTTAAACGATTTGCATTTGCATACGCTGCTCCGTCAGCTGCCCAAAAGATTATTCCTGATAACACCACGAAATAGCCAGCTTCTAAAAATGGTGAATTGCCAGGAAAGTATTCCTGATTCAGTAAACTTCGCCAGGCAAACAAGGCAGTCACACAAATAGCATCTGCATAATAATCCCTATACGCTCCTTCTACAGATTCTGCATGATATTTACGCGCTATTCGACCGTCAATTTCTGTAAGAAGCGCCAATCCCAGGAGTATGATTGCGGAAACGAATTCTCCTCGGAGTGATTCGACTACCGACCCTACTCCCAAACCGGCTCGGGTAAACGTCAGGCCGTTTGCAAGCATATATCCAAACCTCTGCCTTTTTTCTTTGTTCATATAATGTTTACACAGTATTACATGGCTTAACAAGTACTAAGGATCCATTTTGCGGATATTATACATGGTAAGCATTCACTATTTCACAGTTAGACTGTAATTTGCACCGTGTGGTATAATGCTTAATATATGAAAACTTTGATGGAAGTACAAGTAAACCATCACCATCCAATTCGCAAGGTTGGTGGGTTTTCTGTTGCCTAAAAAAAGGTTATTTTGAAGCTAAATTGACCCGCCAACCGGCGGGTTTTTTTGTGGCAGTTAACGAGTGAAACGAGTATTACTGCCACATATGGTGAGGAGCGAAGCGACGTACCATTTGTGGGTAAGAGACTTAATTCATAGTACCCCCACATATGGTGAGGAGCGAAGCGACGTACCATTTGTGGGTAAGAGACTTAATTC
>CAYPMW010000003.1:9097-80179 GCA_964412165.1 uncultured Gammaproteobacteria bacterium
CCACATATGGTGAGGAGCGAAGCGACGTACCATTTGTGGGTAAGAGACTTAATTCATAGTACCCCCACATATGGTGAGGACTAACAGGACGAGCCATTTGATGGCCACATTTTGAGTATGAGTGAAGTGAATACTAAATTAGGCATCATTCAGTCAGCTCAAAGTGACGTAAAGTAAAAAATCTGAAATTATGAGTATGGAAAAGAGCTAAATATGAAGAAACGAGGCTACGACTTAGTTATTATCGGCGGCGGTATCGTAGGACTCATGACCGCTTATTACGCGAGCGAGTTCTCGCGAAACATTGTAGTTGTGGAAAAGCGAGCCGTAGGAAACCGATTTGCCGCCTCATCGGGATTCACAAGAAGTATACGCAACGATTATTTGGATCCATACTATGCTTGCCTTGCGGGCGCGTCAAAATTGTTGTGGCAGGAGCTTGAACGTGAATCGCGGAAAACATTCGTGGTCAGATGTGGGGTACTCAACTTGGCAAAAAAATCAGTTACTCCTTCGATTGCCGAAACTTACGCATACAAGTCTTATCAAATCCTTTCGTCTTTGGGATTTGAGACCCGCTATTACGGCAGCCGTAAGAAGCTGCGCCAAACGTTCCCCCAGTTTAATGCTGACATAGCGTGCCTTGACGTGGATGCTGGTTTTACGTACATTCCGGCTATATTCGAGTTTCTGGTTAACAATCTGCGTGAAAAAAAGATTGAAATTTTTGAAGATACCGAAGTAACCCAAGCCGCCCAAAATGGCAATTGGCTGATCTCTTGCAAAAACGGCTTGCGAATTTATACAAAAAATGTAGCTGTATCAGTGGGAGCCTGGTCGCTGGAAATGCTTTCCAAAATCCAGGGAGCCCAACTACTAAGATTCCCAGTTATCCCCATTCCTCAAACGCTTGATTATTTCAGTGTCCCTGAAAAAAATAAAAGTCTGTACAGCGCACAAAAAATGCCTGTATTTGCCTACCTAGATACCGGAATTTACGGTCACCCGCTATATAAAGATACACCAGGTCTTAAAGTCGCCTACTTTGATCCAAACGGGATAAAACTGGTGAAAGACGTATTTACTCCCCAACCGCAAAAAAATATTGGCTCAAATGAGGATTTTATGAGGGAAATCTTGCCCGGAATCACAAAAATTGAATGCGTGGAAAGGGAGTACAACTGGTACGATATGACGCCTGATAACGATTTTATTATTGACCGGCTACCCCGACTTACTAACATCTACTTTGCCGGAGGATTCTGCGGAACGGGCTTTAAATTTGCGCCTATTGTCGGCAAAATTATGGCGGAACTGGTGTTTCGCAAACGAACAGTATATGACACCTCACGGTTCAGAGCGGACCGGTTCGGAAGTTTTACCAATTTGTCAGTAGTCAAATCGCTACCGATGTATACAAAATTTTTCGCTCCCAGAAATTGGAAATATGTGGCAACTGGTATCGGGGCGCTTGTAAAGCCGAAACTTTTGCCATGACTCCTCCTCCCCTTAATTTAAAGGGAGGAAGGTTGTGGTAATACCTTAGCATTTCAATTATTCTTGTATTAATAAGTAAATATTGCTACGATAACAGGAGGATTTATGATTCAAGCAAAAAAATTACCAGGATTTAGAGATTTTTTCGCAGACGATATTCAGATTCGTGAGTTTGTGATAAATACGTTCAGAAGGATTTTTGAAAAATACGGCTACGAACCGCTTGAAACGCCGGCTTTGGAGTATACGGAAATATTTTCCGGCGAAGTCGGTGAAGAAGCGGAAAAACTGTTTTTTACTTTTGTAGATAAAGGCGGCCGGAGCGTCATGCTCAAATATGAAGTGATGATTTCAATGTGCCGCGCTGTAGCGGAAAATATCAACACTATTACTCTTCCCTACAAACGGTACCAGATCCAACCCGTATGGCGGGCGGAAAAACCGCAGAAAGGACGCTTTAGAGAATTTACCCAGTGTGATGCGGACACTATCGGCAGCGATTCCATCATCGCCGATGCAGAATTTATCCAGATGGGTATTGAAGCAATGGTAGAACTAGGTTTTGATAAATTCCGTGCAAATGTGAGTAACCGCAAGTTTTTAAACGGGTTGGTAATTTATGCTGGTGGTAGCCAAGAAAACTTTATTCCTATTTGTCTGAGTATCGATAAGCTCCCTAAAATCGGACGCGATGACGTATTAAAGGAAATGGTAGATCAGAGGAAAATCTCCTCGTCTGCCGCGGAAAAAGTACTACGCATCATCACGACAACCGGCAGTACAGAGGAACTAATTAGCCGTTTTAAGGAAGAAATGAAAAACGTGCCTATTGCGATTGAGGGACTTAGAGAACTTGAACAAATTTTCGCATATTTACGGCTGATAAAAGTTAATGAAGGCGCTTACAGGTTCGCGCCTTATATCGCCAGAGGTCTCGCCTACTATACTGGTCCGATTTGGGAATTTGAAATTCTTGAAGGCAGTGTAGGATCAGTTGCAGGGTGTGGTCGGTATGATAATACGATTGGTAGATTTCTCGCAAGACCCATCGGGGCGACCGGCGGATCGTTTGGAATCGAGCGGTTGGTGGAAGTCATCAAAGACAGAAAAATGTTGAATATAAATACTACTAAAACCCAAGTATTGGTGACGATTTTTAATCCCCAGCTTTTAAATAATTCCATTGAAATCGCTCATGAGTTACGAAAAGCCGGAATTCGTACCATGCTTTATTCAGATGCAGTCAGACTTGATAAACAACTGAAATATGCTGACCGCAAAGGCATTCCCTTTGTGGTGATTGTTGGGCCTGAAGAAGCGGAAAAAGGTTTGGTAAAGCTGAAGAACATGAAAGCCAGAAGCGAAGAAACAATCAAACAGGCAGACCTAGTAGATAAGCTGAGATAATTGCCAAATCCAAAGTACAAAATCCCAGTAAATTTAAAACATATAATTTCTAACTACACATTTCAAATTTGGATAATTTTATATAGAATATTAATTGCGACTTTCGCTATTCTGATTTCAAATTTAATCTAATGCTTGCCCGATTAACTCTCAAACAAAAAGCAGTTTTAGCGCTGATAGTAGCTAATACTATCTGGGGTGCTGCCTCGCCTATTTTTAAATGGGCACTCGAGAACATACCCCTGTTTACCCTGGCCTATTTCCGTTTTTTTATCGCATGCTTACTTGTATTTCCGCTGGCGATTAATAAAAATAGTCATCTGCAGAGATCCGATATACTTTCCCTCATTACGCTTGCTCTTTTGGGGATTACGATAAATATCACGTTTTTCTTTTTGGGTCTCAAGCATGCTCCTTCAATCAACGCACCGATCATTGCCTCGGCTGGACCGGTATTTCTTATTCTGGCTTCGATGCTATTTTTGAAAGAACACCCGAGGTCCAAGACAGTGACGGGGACACTCATTAGTCTCGTGGGAGTATTTATTATCATTAGTCGACCACTTATCGAATCCGGGTTTGACTACGGAGCCTTTGCCGGTAATTTGTATTTTGTCCTCGCCACACTGGGAGCTGTGGGGCATGCGGTGATTTCTAAAAAGCTTCTTGCTCGCTACGATGCGCTTGAGCTTACGTTTTGGTCATTTCTCATAGGTGCTGTGTCATTTTTCCCTTTTTTCGTATATGAGACATTACACGTCAATTGGCTTGTGACTCTTGATATCCGAGGCATCACCGGACTTGTTTTTGGGATACTTTTTTCGTCAACAATTGCCTATTTTCTTTACAGCTGGGCGATAAAAGTACTACCTGCATCAGAGATCGGCGTATTTACCTATATTGATCCGGTGATCGCTACAGTCATTGCCATTCCGCTTCTGGGCGAAGTCATAACTCCGCTGTTTATCCTAGGATCGTTTTTTGTATTTGCGGGCATAGTTGTAGCCGAAGGCCGCCTCCAATATCACCCGCTTCACAAACTTAAAACTACTTGAATACCATCGTCATGGTATACTACATACTATGATTGGTTTACTGTGGCGCTGGTTTTTAAATGCGTTGTTACTTTTCGTCGTTGCCAAAATCCTGCCCGGATTTGAGTTAAAAGATTTCAGCTCAGCGCTTTTGGCAGTAGTGGTTATTGGACTGGTTAATACACTGGTCAAACCAATTCTCGTTGTTCTGACAATTCCAATTAATCTTGTGACGCTGGGTTTGTTTACATTTGTAGTGAACGCGCTTATGCTACTTCTGGCAAGTAGCATTACTCCCGGTTTTAAGATACATGGGTTGGGATCTGCATTGGTCGGTTCAATCTTTTTATCACTTGTTTCTTCCTTGCTGCATGAATTAGTAACATAAGTATGAGCGAGTATTTAAAACCTGATTTTGAAGAATTTTTTGATCATTTAGAAGATTTGAATAGGAAGCACAACCCTATTACTTGTAGTCTTCCCGCGCATATTAAAATAAGGGATATACATGGACATTTTCATTGTGGGCCAGGTGGATACCGACCAACAGATGGTAAAGGCTATGTTTTTATTTTACAAGGTAGAAGGACTATTGGGCGTATCGAAGGCGATTTCATAAGTGCCAATACTCCACTTGAGAACACTGTCAAATAATGAATATAAGTGATATAATACTCATTTATGAAAGCTAATATTCACCCTACTTGGTATCAGGATGCGCTTATCACCTGTGCGTGTGGCAATACCTTTAAAATCGGTTCAACCAGAGAGGAAATTCGGGTAGAAATCTGCAGCCGCTGCCATCCGTACTTTACCGGTGAAATGCGTTTCGCCGATACAGTAGGTAAAGTTGACCGTTTTCGCAAGCAGATTGAAGTAGCAAAACAAAAAGCACCAGCCCTAGCCAAGAAAAGGGCTAAGAAAAAAGGCAGACCTCATGCCGAAGATACAGAACCCAAATCCCTCAAAGAGATGCTCTTGGGAGCGTAAAATAAATTACACATTCAAAGTCAAAAAATCAAAAACAGGTAATTTTTTCTGGTAGTGCATTTAGATTTGATCTTTGTTTTTTTTGTTTTTAGATTTATATGAATAATGATGTGGCTATTTTAGAATTCCGTCCAGGTCCGGGCGGCCTCGAAGCCAAACTCTGGGCAATTGACCTGATGCGGATGTATGTCCGGTATGCTAATTTGTCTGGATGGAAGGTAGAACAACTGAATGAAAATACCATCCGCATTAGAGGTCATGATGCATTTACCAAACTCCAATATGAAGCCGGAACTCACCGGGTACAAAGGATTCCCACTACCGAACGATCTGGTCGAATCCATACGTCAACTGCCACCGTGGCGGTACTTCCTGATATTCCCGAGGCACAAGTCACTATCCGGCCTGAGGACCTCGTGTGGGAATTTTTTCGCTCCGGCAGCAAAGGTGGACAAAACGTCAATAAAGTCTCGTCAGCTGTTCGAGTCCGGCACAAACCTTCAAATATCGTCGTCTCAGCCCAAGCTGAACGAGATCAACACCAAAATCGTCAAATAGCGCTGTCTATGCTTCGAGCCAGGCTTTGGGAGCAAGAGGAATTGAAACGCAGTCAAACCATGGGTGATGCCCGATCAGTGATAGGCAGAGGCATGCGAGCAGAAAAGATAAGAACGTACAACTTCCCCCAAGATCGGGTCACGGATCATCGGGTCGGTAAATCGTGGGCGAAACTTGAGGATATCCTTGATGGAAAACTAAATAAAGTGATGGACACGCTTCTCAAACAAAGCTAAAATCTCACCCCACTCCTCACGGAATTTAAAACAATTTATTGCGTCGATTCAACCAATGTGACGTTGATGGTTTGTTCTTTGCCATCTCTCCAGTAGGTCACGCTGACCGTCTCGCCAACTTTTTTTTGAGAGATGATTGTGGCAATCTCTCCATCCTGCCCAATGATTCGCTGGTTGTTGATGTTTATGATAATATCTCCCCTTTTAAGTCCGGATTTTTCTGCAGGGCTACCTGATACGACTTCAACAATATACGCCCCTTCGGGTACGTCATTAAGAAGCGCCAGTTTTTTATCAATTGATTTATATTTTATGCCTAAAAATGGCCTGGAGAATTGACCGGTTTGGTTAAAATTCTCAAGCGCGTCTTTGACCACATTAATGGGGATAGCAAATCCGATATTTTGGCCAGATGAGGCAATTGCCGTATTGACCCCGATCACTTGACCACCGCTGCCTAAAAGCGGACCCCCGGAATTGCCAGGATTAATGGCTGCATCGGTCTGAATAACATTATCAAGGCGTTCTACAAACCCTTCAAATGGGCTGCCTGTGGTGATACCCCTGCCGAGACCCGATATCACTCCCGTCGTCACAGTGTGCCGGAACTCTCCCAGAGCTGTGCCAATGGCAACCACAAATTGTCCGACTTTAAGTTTAGATGAATCACCCATAGTCACGGGTTGAAGATCGCTCGCACTGATTTTAATAATCGCCAGATCATTGGTCGGATCACGATAAATTTTTTCGACTGTGTACTCCTGATCGTCTTTTGTAATTACCCGGTATTTGGCATTCGTGTCCGCCACGACGTGTTTATTTGTCACGATGAGCCCATCTTTTGATACTACAAAACCGCTACCGATGTCTTGCTCGATCCGTTCTTCCTGTCCCTGCCCGCGAAAAATATTAAAGGGGTCAAACGGATCAATTTCGTAAAACCGGTCTCTTCTCACTGTGGAAATACCGACCGTGACTACTGACGGCGATACTCGCTCCACGACATCAATCACCAAGTTCTCCTCCTTTAGGATGGTAATGTTTTCTTCACTTACCTGGGGACTGGGTTGGTTGGGTGAAGGGATGCGGATATTTTTGAATACATCGTTCCAACCGATACCGAATGACCCGACAGAGATACCTAAAATAATTAAAATAGCGAGTGCAATGGTGATGATCACATTTCGTTTTAGTTTCATATACACACTCCTTCTCCAGAATTATTGTAACTTCCTTATTAGAATTTGATAACTATCTTTCCATAGATATCTGAAATTTAGCTGAATTAAGTGACGAAAATAAATCAGCAACAAAGAGATTTTCTGGAATACATTTTATATTGAATTCTATACGTCTAGTTAACTATCTTCCCGAGAGTTCCACGATCGCCCGATCAAGCTGTGGATCTAATTCTCCCGAGTCAGTTGCCCTAGGTGATTTGACTTCAATATCTGGCGCAATCCCCTTCCCATTGATCCATGCACCTTTAGGCATCACCCAACGAGCAGTAGTAATATGAATGCCCGAACCATCGGGCAAATCCTCAGGAGACTGGATAGAACCCTTACCAAACGTTGTTTCTCCAACTAGTAGTGCCCGGCCATGATCCTTTAGTGCCCCTGCTACAATCTCTGAAGCTGACGCACTTCCTTTGTTTATGATTACTATGAGCGGAACATCCAGAAAACTACCGAGTCTGGTAACTGAAAAATTTTCTTTAGATCCATCATTATTTTCCTGACTGACGACATTTAAACCACTCCGTAAAAATTCACTTGAAATAAAAATAGCGCTTTGGAAATATCCACCTGGGTTATTACGTAGATCAAGTATTACCCCTTTTAGCTCTTTCTTTGAAGAACTAGACTTAAGCACTCCTAACGCATCACTCCATTCATCGTTTGTTTGGTCTCCAAACCGTGAAAGTTTGAGGTAGCCAATTTGTGGACAATTAGTACTACACCCGAGTACCGGCTTTAATTCAACTTCCACACTTTTGACTACAATCGTAGCCCGTGTGACTTTAATTTCCTGAGTCGATTGTTCCCCTTCATGGACTATCGTGAGTGTCACTTGAGTGCCTTTTGGACCACGAATTTTCGTCACTGCTTGCGGCACCGTCCAGCCGAGCGTTTCTTCGCTGCCTACTTTTACAATCCAATCTCCAGCGCGAATACCGGCGCGTTCTGCCGGATGGGCTTTTAGAGGTGCAATCACGACTATTTTTTCGTCTTTTGCTCCGAGCTGGGCTCCAATTCCTTCAAATGATCCCTCCAGATCTTTTTTGAATTCAGTGTTCTCCTGAGGCGGCAAAAAAACAGTATATGGATCGCCGAGTGAAGACACCATCCCAGATATGGCGCCATAGACCATCTTTTGCGAATCAAGTTTTGATTTATCTAAGTATTTGGTTTCAAGTCTTTCCCAAACGTTCCAGAAAAGATTAAAATCAACTTCCTTTGCCGGTGGTGGAGATGAATGAACCACAATCCCTTGGTTTCGTGAAAGCGAAAACGTAGTACGCCTCATCCCAAGTTGATATCCGATGTAACCCGCGACGATAACGAGAATGGTTATCAAGGTAAGTATTCTGATGGTGCGTAAACTCATAGAGGTATGTATCAAATCGTATCAATTACTAAAAGTTGTTTCTTGTCTCCATACACTATCACATTTTTATCTTCATAGCTTTTCATACTTTCCAAAGTTTCTATCAGAAGAAACGGCAGTGAAAACGGAGATTTTTCAAACGATTCAGCGACTATTGCAAGCACCCCCAGCGTATCAGCCTTGGCAATTATATCACTGCGCGCTTCTTTTAAAGCCAGAATTGTACTCTCCAAATCAGTCGGCAGGGTAAACATGGTGACACCTGTGACTATCCTCAACCTCCCACTCACCGGGTGACCTTTGCCGTCTTTGGCTACTATAAGTGTTCCCGTCACTTCAAAGACTATTTTTTCCTCAGTCACATCCAGTACTAGAGCATCAAACCAAGCTGTTACCTCTTCACCAGTATCAATCCGTTCTATCCCTACTACGGCCTTGTCTCTATCGACGATGATAAATTTTCCGTCAACAGGAGACCTAATGCTTACAGTTTTCAAAAGGCCTTTTTTAATAGCCAGAATGTCATTTTTAGAAATTTTGTCCGTTTCTTTTGGTTTAAGATAATTCCAGGCTTTCTGGGCTGATACACCAAGAAGTTTGGCAATGTTAAATTCATCAATTTCCCGATGGGTCGCCTCTACCACCCGGTCTCCCTTCTTCACCACGTCTCCCTTTTTGACAAGTGGTACATCGCCGGGAATCAATCGTAAATTGAGGTGGGCTTTTTTTTGCATGTGGCAGTACTTCAACTCCTATTAATAAACGGTAATAGTCCTAGAAAACGCGCCCTTTTTATCTCAAGAGCAATTTTTCTCTGGTGTTTGCTGCAGATACCTGTCCGTTGATGGGATAGTATTTTACCGCGCTCTGAAACGAATCGTCTGAGCGTTTCCAGGTCATGGAAATCAGGTTCCTTAGTTTCATTGCAAAATATGCAATTTCTTGGTACTGGTCTAAGGCGAATTTTTCGAAGCACCATATATACTCCTCAAAATGGTATATCATCCGGATTGATCTCTTCTTTGGTTGCCGTTTCCTTTACTTGTGGTGTATCATCAGTTTGAGAAGTATTTGATTGAGGTGAAGGCGCTGCCGCGGCAGGTGTTTGTACCCGAACAGGTTGGGCTCGATGAATATTGGCTTCATGCGTGCCTACACTATCACTTTCACTTCTACGCAACGATTCAAGTACGATCATATCGTCAATCACGACTTCTGTAGTTTGGCGTTGTTGACCATCTTGGGTTTGCCACGACCGTGTTTGGAGCCTACCTTCAACAAAAACCTTCCTACCTTTGACGAGCAACTGACTGCAAAGTTCCGCGAGCTTATTCCAGGAAACGATCCGATGAAATTCCGTTTCCTCTTTTTTCTCACCACTTTCGGTCGTCCATGACCTATTGGTAGCCAACCCAAACGAGCACACTGCGGTACCCGCAGGGGTATACCTAAGTTCTGGATCCCGAGTTAAATTTCCAATCAGCATAACTTTATTCAGTGAGCGTACCGACATAATTTTAGAAGAATGACTAATTGACCTAATTAATCTAATGTCTAAGCAATTATATATTTTTTAATTGATTAGGTTAATTAGAAATTAGGAATTAGAAATTTATTGCTTCTCCTCCTTTTGTTTAACAACTAGAATCCGCACTATCTCTGATTCAAGTTTTAATTTAGCGTAAAGCACATTCGGATTTTTTCCCGTGGTGTCAAGATAAAATGACGCTATAGAGCCTTCCATTAGCTTATTGATTGGATAAGCGAGGGGCTTTTTCCCCCACCAGGAAACGTTAGAAACAGTAAACCCCTCTTTTTCAAGAAGGGTTGTAAGTTTCTCCTGGTAAGACTGTTCGTTTGTGTCAGGCTTAACGACTACAACCATTTCATACTGCATAAGGCTTGAGAGGATTGTAACACAATTCGCTAAATTCGCCAAGATATAACATTCCTTTCTTCGGTCACCTATTGATTATTCAAGTCTTCATGCCTACTATATTGGGAGGGACAGATAAAAAATGTATTTATTGCTGCTATTATCGGTTCCGGTTCTTTACATTTATGGCCTGATTCGTCTAATTCTTGATTTAATTAGATTCCAGGAAAAAAAAGCACCCCTTGATCGCCGTCAATTTCTGGAACAGGCGATTATAGATTTAGATAACACTATCAATAAAACTCCTTCAACCACGCTTTCCGAACAACTTTCTGCCTATCGCGCGCAACTTTTCGCGGCACAAACAGTCGTTGCGCCACGCATCCAAACACCCCAAACGGAACACGAATCTTTCTCAGTGGCTAACTGGTATAGTGAAAATTCCATAAACGTGTTACTTTATATCGGCGCTTTTCTCATCGTTGCCTCAGTTTCAATATTCGTCGGTTTCCAGTGGGAAACGCTTTCTCCAGTCACAAGGGGCGGATTTATCACTGTATTTACCCTGCTGTGGTTTATCTTCGGATCATGGTTCGTATCAGTCCCGAAAGTTAGATCCGCCGGGATGACTTTTTTGGCAATAGGGGCGCTGCTTATCCCGTTTTGCGGTATGGGATGGTATAATTTTGTGTTGGAACCCATGGGGGCGGATAGCGGAGTCGTCTGGTTGATCACGACTCTTGCGGCTCTCCCCGTTTATTACCTGCTTGCGGCAAATCTCCGCAAGAAATTTTACGGTTATTTAGTTAGTCTCGGCGCTTTTTCCCTCGTGTTCAGTATCATTGACTTAAGGAACCTGGCTTATGATTATTACATTTTGGGGACCATCCTGACCAGTATTGTGCTTCTGGTCCTGGCTCGTAATCAAGCTTTAAATTTAGCGGAAAACAATGAAATATTTGCCATACCTATTGAATACAGCGCACAAATTCTCGCTCCCTTGGCACTATTTTACGGGCTGATTCTGTCCGCCGTCGGAGACCGGTTGTTCACGCTTGAAACGACATTGGGAGTAATATCGGGAGCTTCGTTTTACCTGACAACGTATATATACCGGCGTTTTCCTCCATTCTTTGCGGTATTTCAAATCCTTGTGTATGCAAGTATATATTTCTGTCTAAAGTGGCTTTCATTTCCCTCACAAACTATTCTCTATATCCTCCAACTTGTTTCATTTTCCACGCTTATCGGAGCCTATTTTTTCAGACTCAAAAACCGGGAAGCTTTAAAAAATATCACGCTCCATCTCTCGGTGATAACTTCAGTCCTCTGGTATATGAGTGCATTGGCCGCAAACCTGGAAACTCAGGATAAGCTGGTGTTTAGCGTATTTGTTGCCGGCATAGCTCTTATCCAAAGCATCTTCTACGGTTACAAAGAGCTCAGGTACTTGGCAAATATTATTTATTTTATTGCCCTTATCCATGTGTTTGACCTGTTTAAACTCGATTATAACCATCTACCCCTGGCTTTCACCGGCCTGTCATGGGCGCTTTATATTCTTTCTACGCTTTTCCCGGATGACCAGGAAGCCAGCACTGTATACCAAACATCAGCTTTGGTGAGCGCGTTTTTTATTTCGCTTTTCTTCGGTGCCTATCATTTTTTACTCAAGGATACGCTATTTTACAAAGATTATACGAGACAGCTGTCAGTCCTGGCGGCAGCCTATTCGGCATTTTTTGTCTATGTGGCCGAAGCCGTAAGAAGTAAAAGGACACTGATGCGCTACCTGGCTTCCGGCATGGGGGTACTTGTGTATGTCTGGCAGCTCAAGTTTGCGGAAGTGACTGAACTCCAGATATATACATCCGCAATCGGAGCGTATTTTTTAGTGCTGGCATTTTTACGACACGAAGCTGGAGACAATCAAAGAAGGGACCTATTTGACGGTTTAGGACTATTTGTACTGTTATTTTTTTCAATTATTCAGACATTTGCGGAAAAACCAATCTATGCCCTGGTTTTGGGAATTGAAGGCACGCTTTTAGTATTTTTAGGCAATTTAGGGCAGTCCAAGCGCTACACCTATACCGGAATTACAGCAATCGTTTTGGCTGTACTTTCCCAAACGTATGATGAAATCCTTGAGCTGCCGCGGTGGCTCCTCACCGGCGCTGGCGGATTTTTATTTATACTGATTGCTTTATATCTCATGGTGTATAAAAAACATCCCGAATCGAGGTGACTTCTCCATATTTATAAGTCTCATTATGCTACTGGTATAATCCCGCTAGTCTCCCGATCGACCTAAAACTTCTGCTTTTTAACGAAGTTTACAGGGAAGTCAAGCCAAGCATTACGGAAAATATAATAAAAAGGACTGACGGCACCTCAAGTCGAGCCGTGAGAATTGTCCAGAGAATTTTACAGCTTGCAGCACACACGCAACCCAGCGCTTTATGGATTACTAATAGAATCCGGAATTATGCTCCAATCTTAAAGTCCACAACATCCCCATCTGTCATCTCGTATTCTTTACCTTCGAGTCGGACTTTGCCGAGTTCCCGAGCTTTCTGCCAACCGCCAACTCTCACAAAATCATCATATGAGACTACCTCAGCTTTGATAAAATTTTTCTCGAAATTAGTGTGGATCACGCCAGCTGCCTGGGTAGCTTTCATACCGCGGGTAATCGTCCACGCCCGCGCTTCCTTCTCGCCTCCGGTCAGAAATGAAATTAGGTTAAGCTTTGCGTAGGCTTTCCTTACAAGCCGCTCAAGACCGGATGTCTCAAGTTCCAAGGTTTTCAGATATTCCTGTTCCTCCTCCGGTGTAAGACTCGCAAGTTCAGCTTCAATCTTTGCGGAAACAACCACTTCATTATCCTGCGAACTGTGAACCACTAACTGTGAACTTACTTCTTTTTCGCTCACATTCAACACATAAATCACCGGTTTCATCGTCAATAGATGCAGGTCCTTTATAATATCTTGCTCTTGCGGATCAGTGATTACCCGAGATGCGCATTGTCCTTGGTTTAAGGCTACTTTAAACCGCGAAATAATTTCCCATTTTTTAAGTTCTTCCTTGGTCGCATTCATCCTCGGCTCCGTCTGTTTCTCCAGAGTCTCAAGATCGGCAAGCATGAGTTCTGCTTCAACTATTCCTTTGTCACGCGCTGGATCCACTTCTGCGGCCATATGGACGACTGACGGATCGCCAAAGTAACGGATCATATGGCAAATTAGATCCACCTCGCGGATGTGGGCAAGAAATTTATTTCCCAAACCTTCACCTTTGTGTGCTCCAGCAACAAGTCCTGCTATATCAATAAATTTTACTGTGGCCGGGACGAGAGGAATTTTCTTTTTTTCTTGACCCACAACTGATAACTCATCACTTACAATTTCCGCGATTTTAGACAGCCGCGGATCTGGTACGGGAACCACTCCCACATTTGGTTCAATAGTGGCAAATGGATAACTGGCTACATACGCCACCTGTTTTTTCAGAAGCGCATTAAACAATGTCGACTTTCCGGCGTTCGGTAGCCCTACGATTCCGACACTCAGGCCCATATTCCGTAACTCCTTCTATTGAATATTATATATTTCTGTGGTAATATACATTTATCACGATGACTGGACTAGCCTAAGGTTTCGACCGACCGCGAATGCCAGTCTTTTTTTGTTCTAAAGAGTCCCGCAGTAAATCAATCCGCACAATATAACGCTTCTGGTTAAATTGACGTAATAAGCTGGAATAATGTCGTGTTGGCGCAAGTATTTTAAGAAGTTTATCTTTGTCTTCTAAATATTCAATTAAACAATGGAAATCCCCATCACCTGTAACAATAACTGCTTTATGATAATACTTGTATTGAATCATCGTATGTAGAACTAGTTCGGCATCTACGTTTCCCTTAATGACAACTTTATCCGCTTCACGATGATACAAGGTTGGCTTAAAGATTATGACAAAACCACATTCCTCCAAAAAGGCGTACAATAACTCGTTTCCTGCTACTTGACCTATAAACAAATATGCCTTAACAACACCATATTTGTTTCTCAGATACTGCCTAAATTTACGCCAATCCAATTTCCAACTTTGGGATTGAATACCCAAATTTAAGTTTTGGCTGTCAATAAATGCGTAAACTACCGGATTTTTACTTCTTCGCATGAACAAATTGTAGCATAAACAATGGCTTTCACTATACTAATGAGTTCTTTATCCATTCTTAACTAGCAAGAAGATAGGTTTTCAGGAAGAGCGGTAGAACGATGTTGCAATAATCAAAGCTTAAAGTCTTTTTTAACAATTATCATAGGTAACAGTTCACTCTTTCGATACAAATATTATTGTTTGAGCGTCCTACACACCGGGTGTGTGCTGGCTTGACACAGAGGAATATTTTCTTTACTATAAATTCAAATGCCCCGACGTCTGACACCTCTTGTAACCGGAGAAATTTATCACGTCTTCAACAGAAGTGTTGCTCTTCAACCCATATTTAAGGGTTCTAGAGATTATGTAAGAGTTCTTGAGTTAATTGATTATTATCGTTATCTGAACCATCCCATGCGTTTCTCGCATTACAATAGATTACCGCCCCAAACAAAAATCAAATTACTAGAACATCTTTACAAAACAGACGATAAATATATCGACGTATACGCATTTTCCTTAATGCCAAATCATTATCATCTTCTTGTTAAACAATTAAAGGATGATGGCATAAGTACATTCTTCAGATTGATCCAAAATAGTTATGCAAAATATCTGAACACAAAATCAAAAAGATTTGGTTCTCTATTTCAACAAATGTTTAAGGCAGTAAGGATTGAAACAGATGAACAATTACTTCATGTCGCGAGATATATACATCTAAATCCACTTACAAGTTATATTATTAATAAAAAAAGTGACTTGGAAAAGTATAGATGGACTTCATTTATAGATTATCTCTCTTCCAGTCCCCGACTCTTCATAAATACTAATTTCTTAAATAAATACTTTAACACAAAGTCTAACTTTAAGGAATTTACGTTTAACCAACTTGATTATCAAAGAAATCTGGAAAGGATAAAACATCTTACAGGTGACTAGACCCTGTTTGTCTACCTACCACACACCGGGTGTGGGTAACCGGGTGTGGGTAACACCGGGTGTGGGTAAACACTTTTTATTTTAGGCTGGGTTGCCAATGACTTTACAAAGAGAGAAGAAGTAGCCTCTCAACAATTTCAAAGTGGCATAGGAGGTGGTCCACCAAAAGACTGCACCCAAATTAACGCTAACTGACTTGTCCAAAATAATACTATCTGCTATACTTTTTAAAATTCCACTTTACTTCATTTGCGATGGTAGTTCAATGGTAAAACGCTACCTTCCCAAGGAGAAGGCTGAGGGTTCTATTCCCTTCCATCGCTCCAAATATGACAGAAATAAACAGAAAGTTACTAGGAAATTACATAAAAGTTACAATTAAATACACAGAAAGGTACTTATGCTTAGTTCACAAGAACAAGAAATTATCAAATATCAAGGAGATCTAGAGTTGGGAATATCTTTGCCTGTCGAGTGGCCAACTGTTGACATAGAAAAAGCTGATGCACAAGTAACACTTGCAGCAAGAGCCATTCGATTACATTACTACCGTCAACTTCGGCTTTTAAGACAAATTCCCTATTTAGCGCTTGAAGCCAATGGCCGTGGTGGATGGCTTGATGAATGGGGTCGCGCCTATACTCATTGCATGATGGCAATTCATCAGGAGAACGAAACATGGGGATCATATGATATGTTTATTGAACTTAGATCTGGTGTTCTTATTGGGGCAGAAGGCTCAAGTAGCCACTTCGTAATTACACCGTCAGAAACGGTTCAATTTGGTGGAGACACGAGTTGGAAATTAGCGAGCGATAAAGAAATTTATACAAAATTAGCTCATCAAGATGAAAAAAGTAGATTTAGTCCAACTGATGAAATCAATGATATGTTACAGAGGACTAAACGACCTTATCACAATCGCCCAGAAGAAGTTGAAAGAGCATTGAGAAATAAAGCACGATATAAGCTTAAACTTGATGAAATGATGGCAGATTTACCAGAAGAACAAGTCATAGCCACTTTAAGAGCTCAGGGATTTGATCTATAAACGTGCGAGAAAAGCTTTGTATACTAAGACGATCTTAAAGTGTTTGTAACTGCAAAACAAGATCTGGTGTGATATAGTCCACCAGGCTATACTGAAAAAACTCAGGTTTGCAACTCGTTTTTCCAGTATAAACAGGTCCTAACTGATTACGCTCCCCAGCTCATTATTAATATTTCACTGTCTATATTCTTGATTTTTAGATATGCTCGTCGAAGAGCGAGAAAGAACGGGAAATCGAGGTTGGCGAAGTTTTAACGGCTAATTTTTGCAGCGTAAATATCACCGTTTCCGGTTCGAGATGACCCCCATGCTGCGATATCTTTCCATATGGAAGTTCCACTATGAGAGTTTTGATTTGGTCCTGTTGCTTGAAGCTCAAACACTTCACCTGTTCCCAAATCGGCCGCCTTAATTGTGTTTACATGCGCTGAAGGGCTTTCCGACCACACGATATATTTATTTGAAATTGAAGGATTTTGAAGCGAGTTAGTGTTAGTTTCGTAAATAACTCTTCTTTCGCCAGTTTTTAAATTTTTCATCACAATTGCCTGGTACGTACCATATATACCTTCATCATATTGATACCAAACCACATTATTTCCATAAATATCCGCAGATTCTTGAAAACCATCCTCAACAGCTATGTCTAGGAATTGTTTACGTCGTAAGTTATAACCTCGAATGTCTGATCCACCTGGTGCGCCTTCTCCCCAATAAACAATATTGTCGGTAATCTTAGGACTGCATACATTATCAACTATATGTTGAGTTTGATTCTTACGAATATGATAGGCATAGAGGCTTCCACAAGCTCCACCATCAAGGTAGATAACATAATCACCATTTGTTCCACCGCTTGAGTAAGAGTTCGGATCACCAATAATTAAAGTATCTTTACTTGTCTTGACGTTATATAACTTAATAATCCCAGTTGTTGAACCAGGTGGAATATCTTGATATACAATCAAATTGTTATAAAGGTCAGTAATGTACTGTTCACCATCTTTCTGAATGATAGGAAAGTTTTCTTTCGTATCCAAGTTATATCCCCAGATGTCACTCAAGCTGTCGTATACTATTAGGTCTTTGTAAACAAAAGCGTCTTTTTGTTGCGATCCGTCGGTGGTTACCTGAAATGTGTTTACACTTACTGCCCAAACCGTGCTTGTAGATACAGAAAATATTAGTAGTAACGAAAATAGCCAATAATGAAACTTTTTCATCTTAATTTTAATCCCAATATTAGTTTGTTACATTCATGGATAGTTTACAATAATTCTATTAGCTTTATTTCTTCTTCTATAAACACTCTTACAACTACTTACAATAACTTATGTTTATTTTATCGTAAGTACGTTTAAATTGCTGTGCTTTTGTTAAAGAGAAACCTTTGTTTACCTTGTTGTTCCACTAATTACTCTTAAAATCCCTTGGATAGCCAAACAAGTGTAGTTTTCATGGAAACAACAATATGAAGGATTAGAACTTAAACTGGGAAGATTATGTGTTCACCTATTTAAAATCCAGATTGAGAGATTTAAAATCGTAGCAAAACTTACCCAGGCAAGATAAGGATAGAGAAGATAGGATGCCACTTTAGAAATCTTTTGAAAAGCCTGAATTGTAAGAACAATTGCAACCCATAAAGCAATTATTTCTATAAATGCCAAACTAGGGCTTTTTAGTCCAAAAAATAAAATTGACCAAACAGTATTAAGTCCTAGTTGTATAAAAAATAATTTAACAGCATGGTGTTTTGACTTTGCTTTGGAAGTCCAAACCATGTATAAAGAGATCCCCATTAATGCATACAAGGTTGTCCAAACAGGTCCGAATACAAAGTTTGGTGGGGAAAAGAAAGGTTTGGTTAACATTGCATACCAGGTAGGGATAGAGGAAATTGTAAAGAATGACCCTAAAAGGCCAGCGGCTTGACAGATCAAAATGGCGTATATAAGTAGAGGCCAGTTCACTGTTTTGGGCATTATATAAATTATTACTGATACTAATCTAAATTACAACGACAATTTTTACCCAAGAAACCAATATTCTAATAAAAACTAGTCTGTCTAAAAA
Source organism: uncultured Gammaproteobacteria bacterium (assembly GCA_964412165.1). Classification (GTDB taxonomy): domain Bacteria; phylum Patescibacteriota; class Microgenomatia; order UBA10105; family UBA10105; genus CAYPMW01. Next base: position 27,548 of record CAYPMW010000003.1, read on the forward strand.
AGTGAGGACTCCCCGGTTTAAAAGCCGGGGCATCTTTGTTTTAGTGTCCGAAACCCCGTACCGAAAGCCCTAAGAAGACTTCCATACCTGCCAGCAGGTAGGTATTCAACCCCGCCCTGAATGGCGGGCTTCCTGGTACTGGGGTAACTACTTTTGGAAAGGTTGAGGCAGCAGAAATGATAACAGCAAAGTAGTCAAAGTTCCCAAATAGTTTTTATTATAAAGAAAAGTGATGTCAGACTTATTTCAGGAAAAAAATCAAAATACAAACTGTTATATGTTAAACCACTCACCTTCACATGACTTACAATACCTTCCAAATGATCTATTGCAAACAAATTGGATGTATACTAGAGTAAAATAAGCCCTATGAATAGCGAATTTAGCGTCCTGTCTGATCTGGCGGTGGGAAAAGGCATCAAACATTCCCAGCTTCTTTCCGCTATCCATAAAGAAGTCTCGAGTGAATATCAGGCGCGATACCCTGACAGAGAACAACCTAGCGTATTAGTTGATGAAACTTCGGGAGAGGTGAAATTATTTTTGGGTACGCGGGAAATCACACCAGATGAATTCCGCCCAGTGGCGAGAGATGTAGCCAGAAAAACAGTCGTTCATCTTCTTAGTCATCTCCCAACGATTCCGGAAAAACGTATGTTTTCCCAGTCCGGTTGGCTCACAAAATTCCTTTTCTGGTCATATAACGGTATGTATGCGGTATTTGTATTGGTATATTTATTACATTTTCTTGACTCTAGCTTCAGGCAAAATCTTTGGGAGGGTGCTAAAAACGTAGGTTTTTTTAAATCATTACTTTTTCTTCTTTTCTTTCTCACGCCTATTCTATCAATCATCTCTGCATTCAAATCAAAAGTCGTGAGAACTCATCTCGCAAAATTTTTCTTCGTGCTCGAGGTACCAATCATAACGGTGATATTTTTGGCTCTAAACGTATTTAGAGACCAAAATTCAGCCATGTGGTTTTTCATTCTCATGCTCGTTTTTACTCCTATAATGTATTTCCTGTCACTTCTTAAATACAAACCTGCGTCAAAGCGCGGGTTTATAATATTTATACTAGTTCAGTTGTGGGTCATTCTAACGTCTACTTATATCGGTCTCTTACTGCTGTTTTACCTTCCCCTGATTGTTTCAACTGTATATGTCGGCTTTTTTGGGGAATTTCTTGGAGATGTTTTCTTTGCATTCGGACGAAACGGATTAGATTTTTACATGAGTAATTTATTATGGGCTTTATTTGTCTTAACCTTAGCTTTAATTGCGATCACTTTCCTTACCGTTCTCTTGTCTCTGCCATATATCGTCACGTACCTGATGGTAAAAATCTGCCGCCGAACAGAAGAAGAGGCATTAAAATACATTTCTTCCATTCAGATACATCGATTATATGTGTATGGGGTGCTCGCGTTTATCGCCACTGTGCTCGTTTTGTCGTATCAACCCAACATCGGTCCTTATATAACAAAACTGACACAACTTAGTTCTCTCACGATCTATGATGAACAGGAGGGTTTAGCCAAGGAACTTATTCCTCATGAAAAAGAGATTAAACAAGGTCTAGAAGATATGCTCTATGCACGGAGCAGGTATCTTTTTATAAAAGATGATACGCATCTGAAAGATGGTTATGAAGAAATACTCAATTTTGATCCGGTCATTGCCTCAGTTATTAACGACACATTTCTCACCTTAGCTCATCCGTTTGTCTACCGACAGCAAAACAGTTCTTACTCTAATGCCAATTCTATGTATGAATACATTTTTGGAACCTCCCCATATAACAAAAGTACTCCCCGTCAAACTGAGGTAGCCAACGTTAAATTAGTTTCACGAACTACTTCGGCTACTACGGACTATGATGGCATGATCGCAACCATATCTTTTGAAGAAGAATTTACTAATAAAACTAATTGGAACCAGGAGGTGATATACGAGTTTTCGCTTGCCTCCGATGCGGTAATTTCTGAACTTAAACTAGGTCCGAACTTGGAATTTGCAGGACTCATTGCTCCCCGAGGAGCTGCGCAAAAAACGTATCAACAAGAACTCAATCGAAGTCGCGACCCAGCGCTCCTTGAGCAGACCGGGCCGCGTCAATATAGACTCCGGGTTTTCCCTATCCCACCAAAAACCGATCCTTTGCTTATCGGTGGTAAAAATCAAAAAGTGCGTTTTACCTACCGAGTGTTGGCCGATGCGTTGGGGTACGCACTACCTGTTTTTTCCAAAAAACAAAATTTAGACGAAGCAAGTCACACTAAAACTATTACCATTAATACCATACCTGCTTCGGTAACTACTTCAGGAAGTACTAGTTTTATAAAACCTGATGTAAATACTTTTGATCTTTGTTCAATTCGGACGATATATTCATCGCGAACAAATTATCTTGGGCAAACGGTAAAGCTTGTCCCGCATCAAGCAAATCCACTCCTCACTGACTCATACGAATGCAGTAAAACCATTGTCCCTACTAAACTTATCACCTCACTCTCGGATAAAAAAATAGCTCTCCTCATTGACGCCTCATACTCAAACAAACATAACCCATTTGTGAAGCAGTTTAGGGAATTGGTGAAAGTCTATCCGACGCTTGTTAGCCAAAATACGGTTAATCTCTATCTTTATAATGATAAACTCAGTAGCCCGCGCTCGCTCACGGGAGATTCACTCACTCAACTTGAGGGGATCACGTATTTTGGCAAAAATAATTGGTATGAAGTCATTGCGACGCTGAATGGAGATTATGATTTTGCCATTGTGGTAGTGGGAAACAACGTTACTCTTAGTCGAGATACCGCCACCCAGTCGGACACGACTACTATTTCGCTTAACTTTCCTTTTTACATCTACCACTTAAACGGTGAACTCCCGAGTTACCCCAGCCAGGTAATGAATGCTCTCACCCAAAGTGGTGGAAATTCATATACGTCACTTAAAGATATTTTTACCGATGTGGTCTTGCGCGACATTTTAGTGACGACCGATTCAAAGGTGTATCGCCCATTATCACTTTACGGAAGTATCATGGTTGATGATAAACGCGAGGTATCACTTGAAACGGATACAACTTCCCTATCGCCATCTCCACCTGTTTCTAACTTAGCTACCAATAGTTCAGATCCACTCAGTTTTATTTATGCACGCGCTTTTATATACGACCTGATAGCTCAGTACCCCGGAGCTTTTGAAAAAAACCTCACATTTCTTGATTCGGTGCACGACTTGGCTAAAAAAACCCATATTGTGACACCCTTTTCATCACTGATCGCCTTAGTTAACGCGCAGCAGATTGAAAATCTGGAAGAATTTTCTGACCAATCTGATCGTTATGAAGACACTAGCCGTTTGAGTGAATCCCAAATTCCTCCTCCAATGAACTTTCCTATGGGTAGTTTAGACTTCGTTGGCGGCTTAGCGTTTTCTCGACAATCGCCGAGTGTTATGATGGATGGAGGTGGCGAACTTGGTATTGTACCAACTGCTTCTATTGGTAATGTATTACAATTCGTCCCTTTCTTACTGGTAAATGGCTTAATAATATCAATTGGGGTGATAGTAGTTTTTGTCCGCGCTGTCCGCCATCGACGTCAGAATCTTAAAAAGATATAACGGGATAACTATATTTGGATGTCACCCCGCTATAAGTAACTCCCAATTATATTTTCAGATCATGGGTTTAATTCCGAATATCAACGAATCAGAATGCCGATTTTATATGATTTTGTTGCCGTAGCAAACGGTAGGCAAAAATGGCAGATAGTAGTATGAACATACTGCCAGCAAAAAATGGTGCAGGGATATAAAATGTGATTAGGATACCTCCGATTATCGGTCCAATAATAAATGCCAGACTTTGGTAAGAAGCATTGATCCCAAGTAATGATCCTTGTGATTTAGCATCTGTTTCTTTTGACAAAAGTGCCTGAAGTAAGGGATTTATGAATCCGTTCACGAGTGACTGAATGACGGTGATTATCGTAAAAATTGTATAACTTCTGACAAGGAAAAAGCTGAAAAATGTAAGCACTAGACACTCAAGCATCGTGAGTAGCGCTTTTTTTTCACCTAGACGTTTCACCAGACGAGGAATAATCACAATTTGGGATATGAAACCAACCAAACCGAGAACCGTAAAATTAATTGAAATTTGAATATCAGTTAACCTCAACACGTCTCTTGCAAACGGTTGATAGACAGAAATAAACAACGAAAGTGCTACGGAATACAAAAACGAAATAAGTAGTGTCTCGCCGATGGCTTCATCAACAAGTGCCATTCCAAGTTTTCGAATATCAAATAGTTTCCCTGGTGGTATTTCCCCCTTATGGGTGTTGGTTTCAGGCAATACAAAGCTCGTTATAAGCAAAGCAAACAGTGATATGAACGCGGCCGCGAGAAATGGCACCTGATATCCATACATCAGTGTAGCGGCTGAAATGGCCGGACCAATGGTAAACCCAAGAGCAAATGAAGCGCCGATAATCCCAAATCCTTTCGCGCGGTCGGCAGAAGCAGTAGTATCTGAAATTACTGCCGCTGCCACCGGTAAATTTCCCGCCGTTATCCCATCAAGCGCCCGGGCAATAAAAAGCCACAGTACAGATGGGGCGTATGCCATGAGTACAAATGAGCTTACTGTGCCTGCAAGCGATACGACGAGCAATGGCTTTCGTCCGTATTTATCAGATAGTCTTCCGATTACGGGGGTAGATATAAATTGGCACATCGAAAAAATGGAAAACAGTAAGCCGTATTGAAAGTACGACAAACCTAATCTTTGACCATACCCGTAAAGGATGGGGATAATGATTCCGTACCCCAAGGCATTGACGACTGAAATCATGGCAATGACAAAAAGATTTTTATTTCCAGTCATATTCAGCATGAAAAGAAAAAACCCCAGCCAGAAGATGCTCAACCTCGTTAGACTTGGGGTGCTCTAAGTACTTTCAAATATTAATCGATAACATATACTTTTGAAAACATACCATCATAATAAATTAAAAAATAGATTTATCACTAAAGCAGGGAATACTACTACAGTAAGAATAGTATACAACCCGCGACATTCTTTACGATGGAGTAATGGAAATATACTCAGATCTTCTTACCAACACTAATCTAGCGGGAAACTTGAAGCACTTCGCCATCCTCAGCGTTACAGGCCTTCACCGTCACAATATTGTTAGCGTCTGCAGCCACGGAATAATAGGTAGTAGCGGCAGATCCAGATTTCGGATCGATCGGCATGGTTTTAAGGTATGGTGAGAGCGTTGTCGAAAGATCCACACAGGTAGCTGCCGCGTCAGTGCAGATCGTATTACCCCCACTAGCGCAACTTCCCAACTGTTTTTCAGTGGTTGTGATACCCGCCGGCAGTGCTCCATCGTTATCTACGGCATATTCATGGATGGCCGTGAGAATACTATTAATATGACTTACCCGATGAGCATTGCGTGATTGGGCAAACCGCACTGGTGGATTTAAAGCTACTATCACGCTGACTGCCAAGATAGCAATGATGGCTACCACTATCAGGAGTTCTATTAAAGTAAAGCCATATCGACTAGTTGTTAATATTTTTTGCATACTCCTCTCAAGAAAAACTGTCTTAAAACTAAGTTATCTTGATACTTCAATTACACTACCACTTTCAGCTCCACAAGCCCTGACAGTCACAATGCCGTTGACAGACTTGGCTGAGTATTTGGTATAGTTGGCGCTACTGGCAAGCGACGGATCTCTGGGAATGGATTTCAGATAGTCAGCGAGTGTGGTCGACAAGTCAAGACACGCAGCTGCGGCACCACACGAATCGGCTCCAGTATCGGTATCAGCGCAAGTACCCAGTTGTTTCTCGGTTGATGTCACACCTGCGGGTATAGATCCGTCATTATCAACTATGTACTCTTGTACTGCGGTCAATATGCTGTTGACATCGCTGTAACGTCTGGCGTTTCTCGCATCAGCAAATCTAGCTGCAGGATTTAAAGCAACATAGACCCCGACTGAGAGGATAGCAATAATTGCAATGACTATCAGGAGTTCAATTAAGGTAAAACCTTTTGAAAATTTGGATAGATTGAGTCTTCTCATAACTACCTTTCTCCTCACTACGAGGCTAAATGATTTATTTCTTTTTACCCACTACGATAAGCAAATCATACTCAGAATCCTTTGTCAATAGGTCACTGGATACACTCACCAAATATTCTTTTTCCAAGGCTGATTTTACTACTCTGAGAGCGTCTGGCGTGACTGTCTCTTTCCGTTGCAGTTGTGTATTTTCGTAGTCGTATCTATCTGCATTTCCGAGTGTTATTAATGTAAGTCCAATTGGCGTCAGCAGCCCTTCTACATACGCGGCTTCGCCTACTACTCCGGAGCCATTTAGAATTTGTACTTTGAGTTCATTGGATAAACTCGGCGAACTAGTCGCTTCAGGTGGAGATGCGGTAATATCGGCAGATGGAGAAGGACTTGTTGAGGGGAGTTCGGTGGTATTAATTATTTGTCCTAATGCATAAAAAACACCAAGCCCCACAACAAAAGCGAACGTTCCGGAAACGAGTCCGAACAGGAGGTTTTTTTTATTGAATTTTGGTTGCGCTTCCTCGGTTTTATCAACTTGGGGTGTAATCGGCTCTGCCTGCTCACCTGGAGGGTTTTCATGTAAATCAGGATTTTGTAATTCTTCCCGAGGAATTTCAATTAACACATCTGCCTCATTTGCTACTGGCTGTGTTGGCGAAAGCGATAGTTTAAGATCGATACTATCTTTGTCATTTCGGTGATGACGTTTTTGTTTTGCTATTTCCAAGATTAAGTCAAGCGATTTTTTATTTGCTTTTTCCAAAAGCGCCCCATTTACCTCTCGGATAAATTTAGGATCATACACTAGTTTGGTTGGATCAAGACTCACTCCAAATTGAGCTTTTGCGTAGGCAAAAATTTCCTCCAGTTTACTCGCAGTCAATTCTGAGATAGATTTAGTGTAGAGGACCCTACCACTTTGTGCGAGTACTACAAGCGATTCAAATCCGCACCAAATTATGAGATGAGGTTCTTTGACTTGCTTTGTTAGCTGAGCCAAGAGGATTGAAACCGGTTGGATGAGTGTAACGGCGAGCTTAATCTCTTTTGCTGCGTACGACAATGCATTCAGAAACTCCCACCGAATAACGGTAACTTGTATATACTCTGTCTTCTTCGCAACGTTGTCTCCTACTTTGGCCCAGTCAAAATTTGTTTCATTTATTTCCTCTGGGACTTGCGAGGCTATTGTTTTAAGAATTTTATCTCGGGTCGCCTCAGCCTTTGGTAACTCGAGCTGGATTACATAACTACTATCTTCACCCACAATCCACTTGGCTGTCGTTATCGCAAGCTCGTTCTTGACTTTCTCTAAGGCTGTCGTTGGGTTTACGCCGTCCCAGTCAATCTCCAGTAGCCTCGAGTCTTGAGTATCCCCACTAGTCGCATGAATTGTATTCCGGGTAATATAACAAATGGCCCCTTTTTCAAACATAGTCTCAATTTGTTTCCGTCCAGCTGGTAATTCCTACTGCGTTACCGCGACTTGCAGTCACTGTAATTTTTTTAGTAAATCCATTACGATTAGCGTTTACGGAAAAATTCCAAGTAGTACCGACATTTGAATTAATAGTAACAGAACAATTGCCTTCAGGTAAAGAGATAGAAACAGGTATACTTCCAGTCTTACTCAGCTTAATGAGTGCATCTTCAACACATCCTTCGACAAAATCGAGCGTTTCCGAACTTTTTTTGGCAGCGAATGAACTTTGACTATCATTAATGGCGGTAATCGTTAAGGAAATTCCTACCACAAGTACCAATGCGCCAATTATAAGTACCGTACTTATTGCCACGTACCCGCGAATTCGTATGTCTTTACCGGATTTAGTTTGAGCGAATTTCGGCTGATCCTTCATACGTTCTTGATAGATTAAACTCCTTGCGGGTCCCCAAGCTCGCATACTCAATCGTAATTGAAAAAGCAATATGTTTTGATTTTAGATCTGCCGAAGAAAGGTTTGTAAATGTCAGTCCGGTCACGCGCACTTCACTACTCGTGAGAGGCATAGTATAAGTTTCTGAATTACAATTTCCACCGCCCCAGGCTATATTCAGACGGTGGTTATTTATAAAAATCCGCATTGGATCATGACCGGGATCAGTTGACCGCAAGCAAATCTGGGTGTTGGAAAAAGTTTGTATCCCGCTTGCGTTTCGGATTTCATAAGACACGCGAGCTACTGCGTGTCTTAGGTTATAGTGTACCTCCTGCTCGACATTCGATTTTGCACTGCCATATATCACATCCCATGTAAATAGAATACTGCCGGTAAGAAATATTGACAGTAGAGCAATATATATAATGAGTTCAATAAATGTAAAACCCGACTTCTGTTTCATTGTAATTTAATGATAATGAGTTCTTCATTATTTGCATTTCCAACAGCTACCACTCGATCTGTATTCGGATGATAAGTGACTCCACTTAAGATATCGGGTAAATCGAGTGAACCTGCATTTTGGGGCGAACTCAGATCGACTAGGTTGATGACTTGGAACTCAGCCAAACTATTATCAGATGCCAAGTAAACCAGAGAGTTTGCGGCATGGAAGTAAATATCATTAATTATTTGTGGAGTACCGACAGAAGAATAGGTACTTACTACATATGGTAAATTTGGATTAGAAATATTGATAGTCGCGACTTCACCATTTTCACGTCCAAGAACCAAAGTATCACCTGAACCGTCAATTGAACGACCGTTATCTGTCCCTGTTAGATCGAGAGTCGCGGAAATTGTAGGAGTCGAGGGATTGGTGATATTTACGACCTGCAATTCCTGACTATTAATCTTGGTCGCCAAATATGCATAGTTACCTACTACAACTAAATCAAATACGTTATCAGCTGAATGTAATCCACCCACACGTGTCGGATTAGCAGGATTGGCTACATTGACAATCACCAATTCTTCTCCGACACCACCTAGACGGGATAAATATATCAGATCACCCACGCCGTAAACTCCAGTGACATCATTGTTTCTATCGGCATTAAATGTGCCAATAATCGACGGACTGGTAGGGTTTGTGATATTTACTACTGTCAGTTCTTGGTTATTCGCCGTTGACCCAATGTATGCATAATTTCCCATGATATACAGATTGGTCGGATCACCAGGCAAGGTCAAAGTCACTACCTCAGTCGGATTAGTTGGATTAGCAATGTTTACCACAGATAAATCAGGAACACCTCCAGATCTAATAACAAACGCGTAGTCCCCCGATGTTTGTACTTTCCTGGCATTGTTATTCTTACTCATGTTTAGTCGGCCTTCGATAGTAATGATTGGCTTTCTAAAATTGGTTAAATACGTCGCCAACAAGACGTCATTAGTTCTGGTGGGAGAAAAATTCCAAGATACTTTTGATTCTATCCTAAATGTATCCGGATCGACTGATCCTCCACCTGTGACGATATTTTGCGTACCATCACGCATCACCGGATAGACAGTAATAGTCCGGTTAAATTTCCCGTTCGTGTTGCTTCCCGGTGTAAAACGCCAAACTCCAGTTGACAGGTCAATCGCAAATGTCCCAGACATAAGATTTGACCAGGTCATATTACGAATAGATCTGGCTGCCTCAATCCCTTCCTGGCTGTAGGTGTGAGCAAATGACAATTCGTGTGACATGCGGTTGACGGAAAAAGAATGCACAACACTCACTACAGCCGTGGTCGCAATGATTAAAAACAAGCTGACCGCCAAAATAATTTCTATGATCCCGAATCCGTGAATCAAATTCTTTTTTTTCCGGTTCATCTGGTAGAATAATTGAAACCACCTAGCATCATGCCCAAACGGTGCGGATGTATATATAGAAAAGCAGATACTATTTAGTAATTTTTTCATGGAAACCTATAACGGGATGATGGTCATGCCTCCTCCCTGATTAATATCTATTCTTATGCTTTTAAGACTGCTGGTGAGAGTCACCGACTGCACCCCGGACGGTTCACCGCGTAAGTTAAATGTGATATCCGTCAAGCCAGATAGAGTGATAGTTGAGGGAATAACCACATCTTCTTTAAATACCGGGGCGTCGCATGAAGAGCTATAGAGTCTGACTCCTCCACCAATTACACATACACCCCAAACCGCGCCACTTTTTGAATCCATGGCATACCCTTGCGCTTTTCTCACCGTGCTTTTGAATTTGTCTATAGTAGCGTCAAAATCACCCTGGGAAAAAATTTTGGTATATATCGGGGGCATCACGGCAGCGATAATCATAAAAATCGCCAGCACCACAAGAAGTTCAATGAGTGTCACTCCTTTTTTCATCATTACCATCGATTCATCTTCTAAGAGATCCGGTGAGCGAATAGATCGGTCCCAATATTGCCAGGAGCACAAAAAGAACTACGAAGCCTATGCAAATAAGCAAGAAAGGTTCCAGTACCACGGTGATGTTTTTGGAAATCTCGTCAATTTCCTCTTCATAAAAATCACCTAAGTAAAGAAGTGCCTCGTCAAGCTTGCCTGATTTTTCACCCACGCTGATCATCTTGGTAACGATCAGCGGAAATTCCGACAAGTGTTTTTTGCGTAACGTCTCTCCTATATCTTTACCTTTGTTTACCGAAGAGATGATATCTTCCAAATCACGTTTAAACCGCACATTGGACAACGAATTTCTGGTCACTTCAAGACTCCTCACAATCGGCACTCCGCTTTTAAGCAGTACGCCTAAATTGCGGGAAAAATGAGCCAGTTGCCCGTCAACAACGAGAGCTCCGATGAGGGGAAGTTTTAGTATGAAGCCATGCCAGACATACGTAACTGAGGCGACTTTAACTAAAAGCCTGAGACCCAAAATAATCACCAGCACTCCAAGTAAAATGTGGATATAATAATTATTGAGAAAGTAAACTATAAAAAGTAATAGTTTGGTAGACAGGGGCAACTCAACTTCAAGTGATTCGAACACATCGACCAACTTAGGCAGTAAAAATACGGCTACTCCTCCACCCATTGAAAATGTCGCCGTGATAATGAGTGCTGGATAGAGCATAGCTGATCGTAGTTTTTTGCGAAGATTATAAGTTTTGGTAAGTTGACCTGCCAAAAAATCAAGGTTTGTCTCAAGCGTCCCTGATTCTTCACTCACCTCAATTAGACTGACGTACAGACCATCAAAAACATGTGGATACCGCTTTAATGCATGGGCAAGAGTATGGCCACTTTCAATTTCTTGATAAATATTTTCAAGAATCGCTTTGAAGCTGGGGGATCTCGTTTGTTCCTCAAGGGTTTCTAAAGCTTCAGTTAAAGGAATACCGGCTTTAAGCATGGTGGAAAGGTGTTTCGTAAACAGAAGCTTCTCGACAAAACTGATCCGGCCCGCTGTCAGGGCAGCAAGTTTCATATTAATCTTTAGTGACGCGAGTTACCTCATCCACTGTCGTAATACCTTGTTTAACTTTTTCTATACCATCATCATACATGGTTTTCATACCGCTTTTAGCTGCGAGGGCTTTGATGATCGAAGAGTCTTTTCGGTCCGTGATAGCTTTTCTCAAAGAATCATTTACTACTAAAATTTCAAAAATACCAACTCTCCCGACATACCCACTTCCTTGACACACATCACACCCCTTCCCAACATATACGCGAATCTCCCTTTTGGCATGAAAATGTTCTTTAACTATTGCAGGAGGTAGCTTGGTTAAAAGCTCTTTAACATTTGTAATCTGACTGTACCGACACCGGACACAGATCTTTCTCACCAAGCGCTGGGCAATCACCACAGTGACAGTCGAAGCAACCAAGTACGGCTCCACCTTCATGTCAAATAGTCTCGGGACGGCTGTGGCTGCATCATTTGTATGAAGCGTAGTCAAGACAAGATGTCCCGTCATCGATGCATTAATGGCGATATCGGCGGTGTCTTCGTCACGTATCTCTCCGACTAGTATCACATTAGGATCCTGTCTGACAATAGATTTTAAGCCTGAAGCAAAGGTGAGATTTGTTTTGGGATTCACTTGTATCTGGTTAATCCCGGGTATTTCATATTCAACCGGATCTTCAATGGTCATAATGTTGATATCACGCCTATTTAGAATTTTTAATATTGCATATAGAGTGGTAGTTTTACCGCACCCAGTTGGTCCAGTAGCGAGTATCATTCCGTAAGGCTTATTGTACGCTGATTCGACTTTACGTAAATCATCTTCAGAAAACCCTAAATCTTTAAGTGAATACGCACGCGACCTTTGCGATAAAATTCTTAAGACTATTTTTTCCCCTTCAGTCACCGGTACTATTGAAACACGGATATCCACCGTCTCCTGCTCAAACGCTACCTGCATTTTCCCATCCTGGGCAGACTGATGTTCATCGGTTTTTAGTTTTGAAAGCACTTTGATGCGAGTCACTATCCGCTCGTGAAGGTCGCGGGGAACAGTTACGATGTCGCGAAGTATTCCGTCAATCCTGTATCTTACTAACGATAAAGTACTTCCCGGCTCAATGTGTATGTCTGATGCTCTTGATGTATATGCATACGATATCAATTGGTCAACGAGTATAATAATCGGCGGTTCGTACTCGACGCCTTTTTTTGCCTCTTCAATGCTTTTATGAATTATCTCGTCAAATGTTTCAGCAATGTTTTTCTTATACAGCGCAAGGGCACTTTCGATATCCCGATCAGTCGCAAAATGGAGAATAATCGGTTTACCGAATTTTTTTTGTAAAAAATCTCCGGCTTGGGTACCGGGTTCGGAAGTTCCTACATGGATCCCCTGCGTATCTTTCCGAAATACTATAACTTTCTGTTTTTTAGCGAACTGTTCGGGTATGAGTGTTAAAACTGAATCAGGAATATTAATATCGCTTAGTCGAATAAATGGGAGTGCATAAATATCAGCAACGACTTTCCCGACGTTTTCATCTGACACCAGATCCTCATTGACTAGAAGTTCGGCCAACGGAACGTGGGACTTTTGACTGCGTTCAAACGCTTGTTTGAGCTTGTCATCACTCAAAACCGACAGTTCGGCAAGAGTTGTATAAAGTTTTGTATCATCATAGAGCATATTACATGTCAGTCAGCGCTTTGATTTTATCTAGAAACATGCTGATCGATAAATCGCTCTTGACGATATAATCGGCAGCGCCCAACTTCAATCCTCGATCAATATCTTCTTTCTGTCCTAAATTTGAGGCAATCATTACCGGGATGTGGCGAAATCTATCGTTTTTTTTGAGCTCTTCAAGCACCTGAAACCCGTCTTTTTTAGGCAGAATGAGATCCAAAATGATGAGATCCGGTGTAAAGAGCTTTAAGGCGGACAAAGCTTCCTCACCGTCAACTGTCATTTTTACTTCATACCCTGATTTTGTCAGCTTGATGCGTAAGGCATTTGCAATAAACGTATCATCTTCAGCAATGAGAATTTTTTTCATACAGCCGCACCATTGTCACTAAGCGCACTCTGACTAACAGTGTATGTGTGTGATTCTTCAAAGTCAAGAAACCTATTTTATGTCACCGTCACTTCTCCTGGTTTCGCCTCACTTCCTGAAACAGGTAAACTAAACCAAAAAGTTGTCCCAATGTTTTCATCACTTTCAAACCAAATAGTGCCTCCTGAAAGGTCAATAATCGCTTTCACTAGGTAGAGACCAAGTCCTGTTCCATCAGGTTCATATTTTGAAATATTAATCGATCTAAAAAATTTGGTAAAAATTTTACTATGATCTGCTTTGGGAATGCCATATCCACAGTCAGTAATCTGGGAAATGATCGCATCTTCTTTTTGATATATGCTTATCGAAATATCGCCTTCTTCATGCGTGTACTTGACTGCGTTGGATATTAAATTTAAATAGACTTGGGATATAAGTTTTGGGTCTATCATTATCGGTGGAAGTGAATTTTCGCTATGCACAACAATATGCTGTTTTTTTGCCGAGATCCGTGGTTTGAGTTCAAACAGTACCTTATCTACGATCTCTCTTAAATTAGTTGGTTTAGGGTCAACTCTCAACCTACCCGATTCTATCCGAGAAATATTGAGTAAACTATTGACGAGATCGATCATTCGTTGGGTTGATGTATGTATATTATTGATAAAATCAACCTGTTCGGTATTGAGAGCGCCTGCATCACCAGCAATAAGCATCTCAGAAAACCAATTGATTGAGGTAAGCGGAGTTCGCAGTTGATGTGACGCCAGAGAGATGAATTCGGTTTTCATCTGGTCAATTTCCTTTTCGCGAGTAATGTCATGAATTACCCGAACTGAACCAATAATAGCTTCATTTAGAACAATGGGGGTGACTGTAGCAGTCGCGGGAAACCTGGTACCGTCGGGTCGATTGTAGTAGTAGACTCCCCGGGTGCTTTTTCCTTCACCCAAAGCTATTTTGACAGGACGACTCTCCTTCGGAACAAGATTACCTTTCTCGTCTGATATTTTTACTACATCAATAATTGCTTTCTCAAGTACTTCTCGTTCGATGACTCCCAAGAGTTCCTCGGCTGCATGGTTAAGCATGATAATTCTGCCCTCGCTGTCTGTGACTACTATTCCGTCTCCGATGCTTTGAAGTACCGCATCGCGTTTAGCCATGGTTTCGCTGAGAACTGCGCGGTGATAATTTTTCTGGAATTTTTCTAAGGAGAAATAAGCTACCCCGACCAACAAGAGTACCCCGCCCAAGTAGAGAAGTTTTAGAATAAAGTTTTGGTCAACTGATTGATAGAGCGATTGCACATCGAACCCAACCACTACAAATGCTTGATCGTGCGATGTTCTTGACAGCGGTCCAAATATAAAGATGCGTGGTTGGCCGTCAATAATCGTATCGAGTGACTGCCCGGTTTGAATTGTTGTAATTTGTTCAAATAACCTACTATTTTTAATAGTATTTCCAGTCAGGTTTAACTCTGGAGGATTACCAGTAAGGATGGTGCCGTTTGGATTGACGAGAAAAAAGATATTTTGCCCCGAAACATTAACAGTAGAGATGAATTGACGTTCCAAACCGAAGTTGTATACGGCAAAAATTACGCCTTCTACGATACCCTCCTCGTTAAGATACGGATATCCTATCACTGCACTTGGTCGATTATCAGATTTGTCAACGGTATAGTCCCCGACAGTAAAACCCTCACTGAGGAGCGTTTTCTCAAAGATGGTGAGATACGCCTGAGTGTAAAGTGAACGAGATGAAGAAGCTGAGCAAATCAGATTTTTACTGCGCGATATATATCCGACATTTGCATACCACGAATTAATTTTCAGAAGTTCTAAGAGGTATTTCTCACACGTTTCCTGATTGGCAAATACAGTTCCACCTCGCACTGCAATATTTTCCAAAAATTGTTCAGTTGACTCGAGAATTTGGTCATGCGAATACGCTACGAGTCCAATTGAACGTTTAGCGGTTTCATTTTCCTTAGCAAATATTTTCTCTCGGTCGCTTTTCCATTGATACACAAACAGTACCAGGGAAATGAAGAAGAAGGCTATCCCAAAAAATAGAGCAATGAGTCTTAACCGTATTAGGATCCGGTCGTGCTCACTGAAACGGGGAAGATTGGCAGGCTTGTCGCTCACAGTTTAATTATCAGAACTTGCTGAACTAAAGTCAAGAAACAAGTATTAAATCAGTAGCTTGACGAGTGAAATTACTTACGTAAAGTATTTTTCTAACAGACCCACGCAGGCTAGTTCTCGACCGGCTTTTTTCGTTCGAGCCTCTACCCAGTCAGAAATATAATGAATCCGTCTAATTTTTATATTTGCCCGGACTCTATACACCGGCTTTGAGTTAAGAGTAGTTTCTAGAGTTTCATAACGAATAAAAGGCCAATGTCTGTGGAGACGTGCTAAACTGATTATTCCCACCGCGTCTTTCGGGTGTTTGTATAACCAGCTAAATACCCAGGTGAGCGTACTCGGACGAAGTCCTGGAGGACTCACCGTGAATAATAATGCATAAAGTTCTAAAGTAGTAATCTTCTCATGGTCAATTTTTTCATACAAAGCTTGAATTTCCTGATTAGATAGTTGTAGCGGATGATCGCCGCGAAATACTGGGAGTCTTAAGTCGTCAGCATCAGCTCGTGCAGTTGAGTTAACATGTAGCGTGTCCATCATCCTCTCTTTTGGTGTGTGATACTCTCTCTTGAGTGACTGGATAACTGTTTCAAGATCTACAGGGTAAGGTCGTACCTCGCCCTGCACTAGGAAGTCAACGGCCAATATATTCATCCAGTCTGACATACGCTCGAGAGCTCCGGTTACGGGTGTAAATGCAGGCAGTCCCAAAACTTCTGCTTTAACGGGATGAGAACTTATAGTTAACGGAGAAACCGCTCTCCTGATAAACATATTTGTCTCAAAAATATCAACTGATTCAGCTTCTCCCAGTTTGGCTTCAATTTCAGAACGTAGTCTGATCCAGTCAACGGTATTGAGTTCCAAGTGAGATCCGATATAAACAGCAGGGATGTTTTTTCTGGTTAGTAATTCGGCACAAATCACTCCCGCCAAATACCTCATTTCGCGCTTTATCTGCGTCGTCTGGTATGTTTTTTGGGGGTCTAGATAGTAGAGTTCTCCTCCGTCGTGTGTGGCAATTCCATGTCTGAGATTAAAAATGGATAATGCCCCCCCGGTTCTACGTTCCCTCTCAAGGAGGCGGGTTAGTTCAAGTGTATGACGTAGTTGTAAGCTAAGCGGATGGTGCGTGTCTTCGATTATATTGTCAGCCTCGGCATACGTCAGCTCGTCATTGACGCGAACTGCACTCGGAAAAAGTCCTTTAGGTTTCATCTGTCCGTCTCGATCAACTTGTAATGTTATGGTTATGCCAAGTCTCGCTTCATGTGGTACCAACCCTAGGCAGCCGATAATTAATTTATAGGGATACAAATACTCTACTCCTCGTGATCGTGAAAGACCTTGTCGCAAAACATGATTGTCCAATTCCGCAGAGGTACCAAGATATGGAATGGGGTCAAACATCGAGATGGCCACGGTATAAGAAGTACCCTTTTTTTCCACCCAAAAGGCGCTGTCGCCCGCACCTTTATGCTGAGCGTGAAGGATCATTCCGGGTACTTTAGGTCGAGCAGGCAACTCCGATTCAAGAATTTTTTTGTATGTACCGAGCACAAGATCGGACATGAGTGATTCATCATCCGCAATTTCATGCATAGTCTGTCGATAAATGAAGAGAGAAATTTAAACACTTGTAATTTCCTCTTGCTTTTTAATGATAGTGCGTATTATAACAATAGAGTCAAAAGGGGAGGTAGTATGGCAAGAAAAAATGGTCATCCTGAATATCAATACTTAGCTTTACTTGAAGACATTCTTACCAACGGTTCGTGGAAGGTTAGTCACTCAACCGGCGTCAAACTTAAAAGCGTATTTGGTAGACAAATCAGGTTCGATTTATCCAAAGGTTTTCCGTTACTCACTACTAAAAAAGTTTTTTCTCGCGGAGTAATTCACGAGCTGATCTGGTTTCTTTCAGGAGATTCAAATATCAAATATTTAATTGAAAATAACGTCCACATCTGGGACGAGTGGGCGTACAAAAAATATGAGTGGGCAGTCAAAGATGGCAAAGCAAGACCACTGAAATATGACGATTTTGTGGTTAAACTCCAAACCGACAAGGCATTTTTGAAAAAATGGGGTGAGCTTGGTCCTGTGTACGGAGTCCAGTGGCGAAAATGGCCTTCAGGAAGCATAAAAACTGTTGACCAGCTAGGATGGGCGATTGAAAAAATTAAAAAATATCCCCAAAAAAAACACTACATTGTCTCCGCATGGAACGCTGGGTGTATCTATGAAATGAGTGGGAGCCACGCCGCATCAATGGTGATAGCTCCCTGCCACACCATGTTTCATATCAATATCACCGGAGATAAATTATCACTTCTCCTCTATCAACGCTCGGCAGATATGTTTTTGGGAGTGCCGTTTAACATCGCCAGCTATGCGCTTCTCACGCTCATACTCGCCCAAGTGACAGGGTATAAACCAGGTGAATTTATCCATACTTTTGGAGACGCCCATATTTACGAAAATCATATCACCCAAGTCAGCGAACAACTCAAGCGAAAACCTCGACCGTTTCCGAAAATCAAACTGAATCCCAGAGTCAAAAAAATTGACGATTTCAGGTTTGCTGATTTTGAATTGGTCGGTTACGATCCCCACCCACCGATCCAGGGCGAAATTACTGTAGTTGGAGGATTTTAATTTTATTTATGAATAAGCCCACAATCTCAATAATTGCCGCGTTATCCGAAAACTTGGTGATCGGCAAAGATAACCGGCTTCCATGGTACATACCGAAAGATTTGCAACGATTTAAAGAATTGACGATGAACCATCCCGTGATCATGGGAAGAAAAACGTACGAATCGATTGGAAAACCGCTACCTGGAAGGATAATTATCGTCATGACGCACGACCAACGTTTTCAGGCAGAGGGCGCGCTCATTGCCTATTCGCTTGAGGAAGCAATTCAGTTAGCTCAGGCGAAAGATACCAAGGAAATATTTATTATCGGCGGCGCTGAAATTTTCAAACAGGCAATGCACATCGCGGACAGACTGTATTTGACTCTTATCAAAGGTAATTTCGAAGGCGATGCCTTTTTTCCCGATTTTTCAAATTTCTCAACTATTATCTCAAAAGAAGAGAGAGAAACAAATGGTCTCAAATATACCTTCCTTACGCTTGGACCAAAACAGAGTCTCGGAAGTGTGAACTCCCCGACCTAAAAGATTGAAACTTCCTGGTACCGAGGTATACCCTTCTTACTGTAATTTGCAACTTTTTCGAATGAAAAATGTTGCTAATTCGGTCTAGAAGGAATTATACCCGGAACATTTCATTGTGCGAAGGGTATAATAGGTGTTATTGAATTCTTAAACTACATATCATATACTACAGGTCTTTATGGCTAATACTACGGAAAGGGTTATGTCTTATCGATTCCCTGATTGGCTGATTGGAGCAGAATTGGCTCTCAAACGGGCTCGTCTACCAGATCGGATTCTAGGCCAGGTACTTAGGGAACAGCGATTCCCAGGTGGAATTACCCAATATCGTCGACTGGTCACTTATGATCGGACTCCAATCGGAGTAACACCAGAGATCATCAAACAAACAAGAACTGAGATTGAACTAGCTTTATTTCGCTCCGGCATAACTCTCCCTAGACCCCTGACATTAATTCATCTCCCTGCCATTACTTCAGTCATTCACGCGACGTGTAATTGGCCCTTTCATACCGGAGAAACGCGCGCTGAAGCAAAAAATAACTTGCTTTCTGACGTAAGTTTCTTACAATATCTGTTCACAGATTCAAATATCTCAAATCTTCCGGATCCTCAAACAATTGAATGGGTGGTTGGTGATATGATAGGACTTCGCTGGCTTCAGTACCGAACAACTATGAAAGAATCATGGCTTTATTTGACTCTAAATGTTGACCCTTATCTGGCCTATCAATCTAGATAGTGTGATTTTATTGTCTGATAAATTTATATTTTCTCAACTCATCTAACTTTGTTATAATCAGAAGAGTAAAATATTATAATTAACTTAAGTCTAACTTGCAATTTATACCCTTCACAACTCCAAATTGTTTCGGGTATAACGCATTCTAGTACTTCGACAAGCTCAGTATATAACTGATTTAATCCCGATATTACATCGGGACAAAATATAGTATGAATAGTATAGCAATGCATTAGTCAATGAAAATGTGAGTGATAAATAATCATTATGTTCCAGGATTCAAAATCAAAAAAAAAGATTAATAAGAAGCAAAAACTGAGTCCTGAACAGTATCAGATCTGCTTTCTCAAAGGTACCGAGCCGCCCTTTAGCGGTAAATACTACCAAACCAAAGACCCGGGGATGTATCACTGCGTCGCTTGCGGACAGGCGCTATTTTCTTCAGATACCAAATATGATTCAGGTACTGGCTGGCCGGCATTTTGGGATCCGGTAAACCAAGCGCACGTAAAAACTCAAGCAGACACAAGTCTCGGAATGAGGCGCCTGGAGGTCCTCTGCAGTCACTGCGGCGCTCACTTAGGCCATGTTTTTCCTGACGGCCCTAAACCAACTGGTTTGAGATATTGTATTAACTCCCTAGCTCTTGATTTCAGACCAGCGAAGAAGTGATTCATTATATTAAATAACATTCCTTAAAAAGTCTCATCTAAATATTTGACAATTGAATCTGATTATAATATAACTACGAAAAAGACGATTAAATATGGCTGAACGACCAAAGTCTCTACCAACAGTTCGAGACCTTGTGAAGCATATTGAAAGTCGTCAATCCGAACGTGAAACTGCTAAACAGCGACTCTTAGATATGTTACACCAATTAGATCAACAGGTTCGAAGTGACGCGAAAATTATTCATAATCATTTAGGGGTACCCGCAATCGATTCAGGAGATAGCGATTTATACGCTGCAACAGGAGCAATAGTAGGATATCTTCTTAATGGAGAGAGTCTTGCTGGTCAAATCCCTGAGGAGCAACTATGTCGACCGCTACATGATATTGTTGGCTCACAACCGGTAACTCCTCTTCTTGAACTTATGCCCGGTGAGGTGGTTCTTTTACCTGATGGTCAAAAATCATCTTCAAAAAATAAGGAAAAACGCAAAAGGTCATTCCCTTTTCCTACAGCTGATGAAATGGAAGTAATCAGTAAATTTCCTGCGGTAAAAGGGCTACTTGAAGATCAAGAAGCATGGGAAGTTGTAGATGGTATTCGCTATCTCACTTTAACCCAAATTGCAGCCATGTTTACTCACAAAGATTCTCATAAATCACTACTAGCAAGCACCATGATATTCCACATTAGAGCATTGGCGTTACATTGGGCGGAATATGAGCAATTACGACTGGTTAAGTCAAATCGACACGGCAATCCATACTTAGTGCCTGAAAAAGGAGTACTTGCAATTCTAGCTAATCTGGCTACCCGAAGCACTCAGAATAGCGCTTCTTATCAAATTCTGCCAGATTATACACCTCTTCCCCACGTCTCATTACAGGGTGAAGAAGTAAAAAAAAACTCGATTTCGTCTCTGCAGTAGTAACTTATCCTCATGATTTTCCACACACCTTAGTTCCAGTTATTTCCATCATTCCGCAAGTGCTTGCACTTATCAGACCCGTCCAGTTACCCATGGTTGATGCTCTATCTTTGGATCGTCTTGTCGATCATGACGATACGTTTGGCTTGTATTTGAAAGAAACCGCTACACCACTCCTCACCGCTGAGGAGGAAAGAATCCTGGGAGAATGTATCCAGGCTGGAAAAGCAATCGACCACCTCCTTAAATATTCGCCTACAGTTTTTCAACTTTTGTCAGTTACTACTCAAGATGAACTCTTACGGGTACGCATGCTTGCCCAACTCGCGCGTGAACGCCTGACCCGCTCCAATGTAACCTTGATTGCGAGCATTGCCAAAAAGTACCAAGGTCGGGGTGTATCATGGGAAGACCTAAACCAGGAAGGAATCTTTGGCCTCATGTCCGCTGTCGATAAATTTGATCCTCGAAAAGGATATAGATTTTCTACATATGCTACGTGGTGGATCAAACAAGCTATCGCCCGGGCAATTGTTGATACAGGCCGGACGATCCGAATTCCAGTCAATACAGATGAGCTTATGAAAAAAATAGCCAAAACCCGAACCAGATTTAATCGTGAATTACATCGCGATCCGACTGTTGAGGAGATTAGTGAAGAACTACAGCTCACTCCTCGAAAAGTCAAATTTCTTTTACAAGTCAGTGGTCGCCAATGGACACTGTCTTTTGACGAACCGCTGAGTGATGAATCAGATGAAGATTGGTATGAGTTGATTGCGGATCCCCTATCCGGTGACGACTATTTTCTTGCTCGAAAATATTTCCTCTTGGATATGTTGGGAGATTTGATAATAAATTGGCCTGATAAAAGAGAACGAGAGATCATCATATACCGCTTTGGTCTTTTTGGAGGATATGAACATACGCTTGAAGAAACAGGAGTCTATATCGGAGTTACCCGTGAACGTATTCGACAAATTGTGGGAAAAGCATTGTTTAAAATGCGCCGAAAATTACAACCTGTGGCATCTGACTGGTGGGATACACAATGAATCATTATACCAAAGCTTCTGATAATTCTTCCAAACTGTAAAAAACTTGATCCGCAAGTGAATAATCCGCATTTGGATACGCGTAATTCGGGATACAAATGACCTGTATACCAGCCCGTTTTGCTGCCAGAATGCCGTTTATAGAATCTTCGATCACTACTGCCTCTTGAGGCGTGACTCCTAGGCGGGTCACGGTTTTGGTGTAAATTTCTGGATCTGGTTTGCCTCGTACCACGTCTTCGCTCGTGAGTATCACCTGAAAATAATGTTTGAAAAGAGGATATTTCTCAAAGATGACTGCGATATACCCCCGATCGCCACTCGTTGCCAAAGCACATGTATAAGAGCGGGCTTTGAATTTCTCAAGTACGGCACGGGCACCGGGAAAAAGTTCAAGTTTTTCTCGTGCAAGGCGGTAAAAAATCATCTGACGCTTGGTGTATAAATCCTCTAGGTTTCCCGGTAAATTGTATATATCCTTGAATTCACGGAGTATATCAATGATTCTTAGTCCCTCACGGCCTTCACTTATCATATAAATTTTCCCGAATGAGGTGATGAATTCTTCATTAGCTCTCTGTTGAAGTGGTGTTGAGTCAACGAGCAGCCCGTCAAGATCAAAAATGACTGCTTTCAGCATATTTTAGTTATTGTCTAGTGCGGAATTTTTTTCACTTGAGTGCCTGAAGTCGAATCTTCAACCTTATATCCCTGGCTTTCGATCTTTTTTCTTAATATATCTCCCTCAAGGTACTTACCCTCATGGCGGGCTTCTGATCGTGCGATTACGAGCGCCTTAATATCGGGAGGGAGCGCCTCCTCCATCTGTCTTTCTGCTATTAGTTCAAATCCCAAGCCCAAAATTTCATTCACGATCATCAAAAGATCATACTTGTCAGCGGTGGGAAGATTGCTTTTTACCATCTCCCAGATGATACCAACAGCCCGGGGAGTATTTAGATCAAAGCGCATTGTGTCTTTGAAACTTTTACGGAGTTCATTGACTCTTTTCAGTTTTTCTTTTGAAAGGGTAACCCGCTCTGTCATATGAATCTGGATACGCATGGTTTTTACATGCTCATTAAGCTCGTCAAGGGCTTTTTGGGCTCCTTTTAATGCTCCCCAAGTAAAGTTGGTTTCCTGGCGGTAATGGGTTTGTAAGAATAAAAACCGCAGCGCCAAAGGACTGAACCCGCGCTTGACGACTTCATCAAGAGTAATGAAATTTCCCAAAGATTTACTCATCTTTTGGCCCTCAACCTGAACGAAATTGTGATGTACCCAATATTTGACAAACTGTTTTCCCGTGGCCGCCTCTGACTGGGCGATTTCATTCGTGTGATGAACTGGAATGTGATCAATACCTCCGGTGTGAATCTCAAATGTTTCACCTAAGTAACGCATACTCATCGCCGAGCACTCAATGTGCCAGCCGGGAAAACCTTTGCCCCAGGGACTATCCCATTCCATCTGGCGCGTAATACCGGGAGGAGTCAACTTCCAGAGAGCAAAATCAGTCGGATGTTTTTTACCTTCAACCATCACCACGCGCGCGCCTACCCTCAGCTCTTCAGGCCTAATATTGGCTAGTCTTCCATACTCGGGAAATTTAGTGGCATCAAAATATACGCCGTCGGCAATTTTATACGTATAACCTCTTGCTTCAAGTCGCGCGATAAGATCAATCTGTTCTTTAATATGTTCGGTCGCGCGGCTCACTACGTCAGGCCGTCTCACTAACACTTTGTCCATGGTGGCAAAAAAATACTGTTCGTAAAAACGGGCGATCTCCCTAGCTGATTTCCCTTCACGCTGAGCCCCTTTTTCAATTTTGTCTTCACCTGTATCGGCATCTGATGTCAAATGCCCGACATCGGTAATATTCATGACGTGCGTCACCTGATAGCCTAAATATCTCAAGAGTCTTACTAAACAATCGTCCATGACGTATTTACGAATATGGCCTATGTGGGTATAGTCATAAACCGTTGGACCACAGGCATAGATCCCCACCTTTTTGCCGTTGAGAGGAACAAAATCCTCAATATCACGGGAAAGCGTATTATACAGACGAAATATATTTTTGACTTCCATATCAGGTTATTTTACTGCGACTTGATGTTTTTACCAACTTCAGTACCGGAAGACTTGGGCCGGACGCCTCTACCGTAGAGGTTCCCCCGTTCTGGCCTGGTAGAAATAAATGGCAGTTTCATGGCTTTTTTCTTTTCTTCAACAATTTCTTTTTTCTTTTTCTCAAGTTCCTCCATTTTAAGCCTAGTTTCATATGTCGAGTCGCTTTCACCTTGAAGCTGGGTGAATTGTTTGAGTAATTCTCTTGCCTTTTGCAACTGACGCGCTTTTTCTAACTCGTCTTTTTGTTTTAATGCCTCAATGGAAGCTGAGTTGGCGTCACCCGACTTTTTTTGGGGAGATGGTGGATTTTTTGGGTTTGGCGAAGTTCCGCCTGAACCCAACGTTTCATCGATTCCCACAATTTTTGCCGGTGTTTTGGCCACTTCAGTAACAATTTGTTTTCCCAACTGCCCAAGCTGTTCACCAACACCTTTCGCTACACTATCTACCATATGTTAAATATATACTGAATTGTACTAAACGTAAATCTTATTTTTCAGGCAAATCCCAAAGTGATTTTGGCTTCATCGCTCATTCTCTCCGGATTCCATGGAGGATCAAATGATAGATCAACTTCCACCTCAGTCACTCCTTCAATCTCCATAATACACGCTTTAACTGGCTCTGCTATAAGCGAAAATAAAGGACAACCAATAGTGGTAAGTGTCATCCGCACCCGCACTTTTCCAGCCTTTAAAATATCAACCCCGTAAATAAGCCCCAAATCGACTATTGATATTCCCAGTTCCGGATCGGGAACTGATTTAAGTTTAGCTAACACCTCGCTGTCAGTAATTTTCATATATCTATTCATTTCAAATCCGGCGGTGTAGCACCTCAAGCTGACATTGATTATCAACAGTCCCGGACCCCGTTTCCTATAGAACTAGTATTCTCTCCGTCCCTCAAGCGCCCGCGAAAGAGTGATCTCATCCGCATACTCAATATCTCCACCAACTGGTAGGCCGTGAGCCAACCGGGTAATCTTTAACTTTCCCGATTTTACCAGCGGTAGAAGTTGCCTTTGGATATACATGGCTGTGGCTTCCCCTTCCATAGTCGCATTGGTAGCAAGTATCACTTCGCTCACGATATTTACCGTAGTGTCAATCCGCCTGACTAGCTCTGCGATCCTAATTTCGTCAGGGCCGATATTTGCCAGAGGATTGATCTCCCCGTGAAGTACGTGATATACCCCGTTAAATTTGCCTGTTCGTTCGATTGAAAGAATATCCAGAGGCTGTTCGACCACACAAAGCACCGATTTATCACGGGACGGCTGTGAACATATATGACACGGGTCGGTTTCGCTGACATTGAAGCAGACCGAACAAAAAACCGTATTTTTTTTAAGATTGGTTAACGCCGAAGCAAACGTCTCTATCTCATGCTGAGGCACATGGAGAAGGTAAAACGTTAACCTTTGGGCTGATTTGGGACCAATCCCTGGCAACCGCTCAAACGCTTCAATGAGTTTGGAGACTGGTTTAGCAAGTTTTAACATGCTATTATTGTAGCATGAACGACGCAAAGGAAGAAAGCAAAAGTTCAGTAATTAATATAGTTTCTGGCAAATTGCTCAAAATCTTATAGCCATATTCTATCTTGATCATAAAACCCAAAAGTATCAATTATTTGGAATTAAGTCTACCGAGTTATTTTATTTATTTGTTCTGCCAAAAGCGGGGCCATTGAGATGACTTCAAGTTTGGAAAATTTACTCTCCTCAGGTAAGTGGATCGAATCAGAAACATATATTCGGTCTATTGGGCTCTCTATAAGCACTTTGCGAGTACCCTCAATAAAGTCAGCATGCGTCACACAAGCTATAACCTTTTTAGCACCATGTTCTTTGAGTAGATATGCTGATTTCACAAGTGTACTACCTGAAGTGATGATGTCATCAACTAAGATTGCTGTTTTCCCACGGGTCTCACCAATCAACTGAACGCTTTCGATTGTGTGGATCTTATCAAGTCTTCGTTGTTTCTTAATCAGAGATAACTGGGTACTTATCAACCTGGCAAACAGCTGTGCTCGTTTTGTACCTCCCGCGTCTGGAGCTACTACGATTAATTCTTTACCCAAGTTTTTCATATATGGCACAAAAATTGAAGCACCAAAAAGATGGACGACATTCACGGTAAAATAGCCAGCCACTAATTCTGAATGGAGATCTATCGCGATGACTTGGTCAAATTGTGTCGCCTCGATTAGCCTGGCCATGACACGGGCTGATACCCCTTCGCCTTTCCGATGAGCCTTGTCTTGCCTGCTGTATCCGTAATACGGGATGACGGCGACGAGTTTTCCTGCAGCATTGTGTTTAAGCGCATCTCCTATGAGACAAAGTTCAACTAAATGTGAATCTACCGGATTTGAAAGTGAAGCGATGACAAAAACCATTCGTTCCGAAACATTTTCTTCAATACGCACTCTTTTTTCTGAATCGGCAAAGGTCACAATCTCAATCCGACTCAACTGGAATTTGAGAAGTCGCGCGACATCAAGCGCCAAACTCCGATTTGCACTACCAGAATAAAGAATGAAATCACGTTTCATATTCATTATTGTAGCTACTTAAAGCATTTTCTACAAATCAAAATGGGTAAGCACATGTGAGTCGGCTAAAGATTCAACTAACATATCTGGAGCCTCAGCTTTCAAACGATCAAGCTGGTGACCTCCGGTAGTCACGGCAATAGTATATGCACCAATTGCTTTGCCACAGCGCACATCATGTATTGTATCACCAATTATTGTGATATCCCCCGGTGCAAAGACGGTTTTAAAATACTTTTGGGCTTTTAAGAAAACTTTTTTAGCAAGTGCTATCCGGTCATCTGCCTCTTCCCCGTAAAGACCGAAATGGAAATACCTATCAATTCCTACATGACGGAGCTTCCAATGAGCAAGACGTTCCATATTTCCGGTGATGATCCCAATACGCACATCTTTTAAAACTGATAACTGCCGTACGATTCGCGCGGCTTCAGGGATGGCTACAATAAGCGTTCCCTTTTCCGCAGAAGTTTTAAAAAAGTCTATAAACGTCGCCCCGATAAGCGGCATATCGCGGATGATATCTTCTTTAAGGACGTAATACTGATGAGCCAAATCAAGAAGTATTGACCGGTCAATATGCCCGTGGTACTTCCACTTTGCTACATCAATCTGCCTGCCGTATAATTTCTCAAAAACATACCTGTACTTGGCTCCTATGGTCATATCCTTCCCCACGTGATATATAAGCGTACCGTCGATATCAAAGAGAACAAGCTTCATTGCAGTTTGGGCCGATATTCCTTCAGGGCATGACCCAGGATCATGATTGCTTTTTTAAGCTTCTCAATTCCTAAAACGTAGGCGATCCGGACTTGATTTCTTCCCATTCCAGGGGTGGTGTAAAACCCTTGTGCAGGAGCAAGCATTACGGTTTCATTCTGGTAACGAAAATCAGTCAGAAGCCAACGAGAAAAATCTTCGGTATCTTCAACTGGTAAGCTA
Organism: uncultured Gammaproteobacteria bacterium; assembly: GCA_964412165.1. Lineage (GTDB taxonomy): Bacteria > Patescibacteriota > Microgenomatia > UBA10105 > UBA10105 > CAYPMW01. The sequence goes on from CAYPMW010000003.1 coordinate 55,473, forward strand.
ACAATTGTATAAAAAGCGCCTTCAGGCTTGGAAATTTCCACTCCAGGGATCTGTGAAAGCTCTGTATACAGTACATTCCGGCGTTTTTCAAACTCAGAGTGAACTTTTGTAAAATAACTCTTGGGCACAGCTGTGAGTTTGGTCGCCATGGCTTGGTCTATAAAACCTGAAGACAGTCTCCCCTGAGCAAGCCGCAGGCACCCTGCCATAATTTCGGGGTTTAATGATACACACACGCCTAGTCGCGCTCCACATACGCTATACCGTTTGGAGAGACTATCAAGTAGTATTGCCTGATCCGGAATTTCCCTAAAATATTCGAGGATAGAGACATGAATCCTGCCATCATACGTAAACTCCCGATACACTTCGTCCGCGAGTAAAAACAACTTGTACTCCCTGGCAATTGATACGAGCATTTCCACTTCCTCACGGGTGTATACAGTGCCTGTCGGATTGTTGGGATTGCAGATCAACAGAGCTTTCGTTTTCGGAGTAATTTTTGCAATTATATCCGCTTTTTTTGGGAGATGAAAACCGTTTCTCGCATGAGTAGCTACGGATACAAGCTTTACCTGGTTGACGCTGGCAATTGTATTATAGTTCGTGTATAACGGCTCAAACGTGATCACCTCTTCTTCCAAGTCGCACACGGAAAAAAGAGCAAATGAGATTGCTTCTGATCCACCTGTAGTAACTTGGATATTTTGTAACGCAATAAAGTTAAAACCGAGACGGTGGTAATACTTATGAAGAGCTTTTAGAAATTCCGGATCCCCTTGCGACTGACTATACGAAATCGTTTTTTTCCGCCAATTGCGAAGCACTTCAAGCATTACCTCAGGTGTCTCGGTATCAGGATCGCCAATATTAAGGCGATACACTATGACGTTTTCTTTTTTTGCCTTTTGGGCGTAAGGAACAAGCTTACGAATAGACGAAGCAGGCACAAGGTTTAGTCGATTTGAAATTCGCATGATTTACAATTCAAGTTATGTACTGTTTCTCGTGAAAAATTATAAGCCCGGAAGTTTGGGTTGGCGGGGGATATGACCTTTTCCTGGTACATACCAAATTCTTTGTTTATTTATCGTCTCCTCAATCATCACATGTGGTTCAAGCGCAGCTTGAATACCCTCTTTAATATGTAGGGGAATTTCGTCTCTCTCGGACGAACCATTGAGCCGCTGCCACATGGTTTCAAAAAATTCTTGTCCGGCTTTTTCCTGACCATGGGAAATATACCCCTCCATGATCCAATGCACAAAAGGTGGGAACATCTCAGTCCGGTTAAAACCAGATGTATTTTTAAGGAGTATTACCAGTGCCTCCACCATATCCATAGGCGATACTTGACTCGGATTCGTGATTATTTCCAAAAATTGTCTTCGCTCTTCCTCGGTTGAACCAAATGCAGTCACATAAATGCTGGCTACAATCATTGTGATTCTTTTTAGACTAGCGGAACGAACTCTATCAGCCTCAACCAGTGCAGAAATCATTTTACTGGGACTTTGGAGATTAGGATCTGTAAAGGTAAGTGAGATCCCTCCTCGTTCAACTCCTCCGAAACCGCGGACACCAATGTGCAATTGATATGGTATTGAGGTCATATCTTAGGTCAAATTTGATGAATAGAAAATTCGGTTTCAATATGAGGCTTCCCAAAAGCGTCCCAGGCACTACCACCCCTTACCCAGATTTCCATAAATCGATCATTTCCGCCAGTTGAACCTGGAGCAAATGAAAATTCTCCGTCTTTAACTTTGTACGTCTCATCAGAAATCACGCCTTCGTGGGTCAACCCGTTACATGATATCGCAATTTTTGTTCCAACTGCAAGAGTATTCTTTGAAGAGCGCAGTGTGGTCTTTAAATTTCCATATCCATCAACAAAACCAATCAAGTTGTTTGGCGGATGAGGAATAGTACTCACTGGAATTTCCCCGCCGATATACTTTACTTGTCCATGAGCAATTCCTACCACTGCATCAGGATAATAATCACGCGATCTAAATTGTGAACCGACATTGGGTACATTCACTGCGTGCAGTTTTTTTACTTCGTTTCGTAAAAACGACAATGAGTAACCTGCATTAACAGCTATTAAGACCGTGCCGTTTGTCAACTTGGTATAAATCAACCTACCTCCATCCACTGACTCGTCAAATCCTTTAAGAATTTTACGTGGCGCAGTGTTTGAAAATACGATAAGACCTGGAAAAGCATTGACGGTGGCAAATTGCGCCACCCATATGCCCGTGGCTACCGTTGAAAACGCGGGTACGCTAGTGGTACTTACCCGAATACTTTTATCAAGATACGTAAATTTTTGCACGACCTCACCAAATGCCGGGTCACCCACACCATAATCAGCAATCAGTTGGATAATAATTGCGTCACTCATACTGAGTAACTCAGCTGTAAACCTGAGTTACGTGAGTATATTGTAACAAAATTTAAAAAAATTACATAGAGAAACATGAGGTAGGGATTGTCGTGAGGCTATGAATTCATAAGTATATACCGAGTAATATCGAGTTATCCTGTTGGGTTGTTAAAGTTTCTATTTTAAGTCAGTGGTAGATACATAGTAACCTCACCGATATACTGATTTTTAAAATAATATGCATCTGGCACTTTGCCTGATGTACGAAACCCTATTTTTTCATAAAGGCGAATCGCTCGGTGGTTGTTTTCGAAGACTTGAAGTACTAAAAGCCTGAGGCTTAAACGCCGCGATTCATCAATGACAGATCTGAGAAGCTCTATCCCGATTCCCCTCCGGCGAAACTTGGGCGCGAGGGATATGCCAATTAGGCCAACATGAGTTTTACGGTATTTTTGTCGGACAACTCCGGCCATGCCGGCAAATGTTCTCTCAACTTCAACAATCAAATGCACTGCTCTCCTCTCCTCCATCTCAAGAAGCATCGAATTCAAATATTCTTTTTCTTCATCATAATGAATCTTTTTACCAGATAGCATGATAGTCGTATCCTCATCAATAAGATTATTGGCATATTCCAGCATCGCCTCAACATCAGTTGTCCGAGGATAACGGAAAATAATTCGCTTCCTATTTTTCCCGTGAAACTCTTTTATGATTTTTCCCTGCTTCATACTCTTCGATTAAGGCCACCTATTTTTATACTAAGTTGGTGATCCTCGCTGGGTTTCTGATAATAAATACAGTGGATCCCGCACGTATCACGTTCACGAAAAATCATATATTAGACCCCACAGTAACACTTACATAAGAAGACTAGTTCCAAAATTTGCTTCATACCGCCTGATAAATTCATCGAGTGTGAATGTATGTCTTTGGGTTCCGTAGTTTTCTACTGCATATGTAGCAGCAACAGATCCCATCCTTCCACACACGGGAAGGGTAAGTCCTCTTAAAAAGCCTGCTAAAAATCCCGCTCGGTATGCGTCTCCCGCTCCAGTCGGATCAATGACCTCTTTTGGCGTAGCAGATGGAATCTCAAAGCGATCAGTGCGTGTCTCGATGAGAGAACCTTTACCAGCAAGTGTTGTGATAGTGATAGGCGCCATTGAAACTAAAAAGTCATGACTAACTCCCATCTTTCTTTCGATCAGCGCAATCTCATAATCGTTCCCAATAAGAAGTGCTGTTCCTCTGACTGCTTTCGCAAGTTCCTCTCCGGTAAAGTGATCTATCTGAAATGCAGGGTCATACATATAGGGAATACCCATAATCTGACATTCTGCCACATACCCAGCGATTGCCTCTGGTGAATTGGGAGCAATCACCACAAAGTGCGAAGATACTTGGGTTTTTTCACCTTCCACTTTCATTTTCGCGATCAATAAGGGCTCAAGTGTCAAATCATGATTATATTTAGTGGCTCCTATGAAAAAGGCGCCAATCTGATTATCGTCTTTATCGGTGATGACGGTATAGACACCGGTACCTGTATCGGGGTAAACGCAAATGAATTCGGTAGTGATCCCATGATCATTTAAAAATTCGCGATATGGAGAAAAATCATTACCCGCTGCCGAAACAATCAAGGGATCAATATCCAGAAGTTTGAGTGTGTAAGCAATATTTCCTGCAGTTCCACCATGTTGCCGCTCCATCCGATCAACCAAAAATGATAAAGACAATGCATGGATTCTATCAGGCATGATTCGGTCGCTAAAAAGCCCGGGATAATCCATGATAACGTCAAATCCCAGGCTTCCCGTTACCCACACACGTCTTTCTTTCGCTTCAAGCATAATGCTTCAGGTTAGACTCCCAAATCCATGCCTTTGGATATCTCAGCGAGCTTATTAGCGGCTGCTTGTTGAGATTGTTTGATGGCTTCATTAAGAAGATTAGTCAGTTCCTCAACGTCCTGACCGTCAATCTGTACCGTTTTCACTCGCTGGTTACCAGTAATTATGATTTTAATTCTTCCTCGTTCGACCACAAATTCCTGTGCTTCCAAATCACTTTGGATTTGGGCTGCCTGCTGACGCATTTTATTTAAATCTCCTAGCATCTTAAACGGATTCTGCATTCAAGATCTCCTTTCTATGAACGTTCTTTGGTAAGTACCGCCACTTTCAAGTCCAACCCTACTAAACTTTTTAACCCTTTGACAAGTAGATCGTGAGCTTTAGTGTCACTTAAACGTTCAGCGTGAAATTTATATGCCGCTTCAATGTAAAGTATACCATTGTCCATACGTATCGGTCGGCAAGATCTGAGTATTCCCGCTAGTGAATGATTAAACGGCTTGAGATGTTCAAGTAGGGCTCCCCATTTATCAGTAATTTCGCTGACACTTTGGTCATTAAATTGATTTTTTTCCCGATTCTCTTCTGTTTTGATCGGCTCAGCTGGTGAACTTTCAGAAGTTTCATCATTAGTATATTCAACGAGGGCTATTTCAAATGGCAATACCTCGATCACGCTCACCTTCGACTGGGTAAACGCTTTTGTCAAAAGAGAGAGAATTTTAATAAGTTCATATTTTTTCCAACCACTATCTTTTGTCATTACTTCTCTCATCAGCTCTTCTTCAAGTGTTTGCAGAATATCGGTAAAAAATACTTTCCAGTTTATTCCTTGTGATCCCAATTTTTTCATAAGCGCCATAAGCTCTTTAATCTTTTTGGCTTTGAGGTGTCGCAGAAACTCGTTTTTAAGGGATGATTCGGCACGACCAGTGTGGCGCTCGACATCGGCAGTAGTAATTTTTGGGTGGTGTACCACTAGTTCTTCAAGGAGCTTCGCTGCATCCCTGAAAGAGCCATCCGAGGTACGGGCAATTTCGGTTAGTGCTTCCTCCTCAATTTCTAACTTTTCGCTTTTGACAATCCGCGTGAGAGATTTTATGGTATCGGCAACAGATGCTTTATGGAAATCAATCTGTACGCATCTCGAGATGATCGTCTCCGGGACTTTGTGAACTTCAGTAGTTGCAAGTATAAATACCGCGTGCTCGGGAGGTTCCTCAAGTGTCTTTAGAAGTGCATTAAATGCTTCGTTAGTTAACATATGCACCTCGTCGATTATATACACTTTGTATTTGAGTTCGAGCGGAGCAAGTTTTATTTTTTCCCGAATCTCCCGGATTTCATCAATCCCACGGTTTGAAGCTGCATCAATTTCGAGTACGTCCAGGTGCTCGCTTTTTCCGATCCTCACACAGATGTCACACGTACCGCAGGCTATTCCGGGCTGAGTGGTACTCGTGCAATTAAGTCCCTTCGCCATGATGCGAGCAGTGGAAGTTTTTCCAGTACCCTTTGAGCCGGTAAAAAGAAATGCATGCGGTATCTTTTCGTAGGTGAGATATTTTCTGACCTTTTCAGCCACGTTAGAATTATCAAGCTCATCAATAGTTTTTGGCCGATATTTAAGATAATAAACCATATAAATAAGTTACGAATTAAAATTGTGGTCTATTCCCATAAGGTGGTCAAGTCCGTGGACAATCAGCTGTTCAATCTTTTTATCAACCATTACATTTTCTTCCGCAGCCTCAAGAACCGCCTGTGGATACGAAACCACTACGTCACCAATTCTCAAGACCTTATCAGGCGATGACCGGTCTGGTGAAAAACCCGCTGCGATGTCTTTATCAGAAGAAGTACTTGGATCATTAAGCGGAAAAGACAAGACGTCAGTAGTTGCATCTATTTCACGATAGGTTTTGTTAAGTGTCTTCATTTTCCTGTCTCCGACAATGCTTATGCCTATTTCGATTGATCCTTTGAGTTTACTAGCCAAATAATTTGCCACAAAATCCCTTATTTTTAGCCTGTCTGCGGGAAAACGTGATTCTTTGTAAATGAGTACGTGTATCATGAGTTATAATGTGGTTAAGAAGGTCTTGACAAAACCGAACGCACAAGATTCTCTACCCGGTCGCCGCTTGCCCTGCCTTTGATTTCGCGCATTACTCGGCCCATCACTGGACCAACTGCAGTGGCACCACTATTTACTACAGTTTGAATGATCGTTCGTATCTCATCATCCGAAAGTTCCTCTGGGATAAAAGTTAATAGGATTTGGAGTTCCTGGGTTTCTTTCTCAGCTAAATCCTTACGTCCACCCAGTTCAAACGCGAGTATGGATTCACGTCGCTCTTTTATTTGTTTACGGACAATGCGAATCACTTCTTCGTCAGACAAGACATTTTGTTTCTCGACAGGATAGGTATCAATCGCGTATTTAATTAAAGCCGCGAGTAAAAACCTCATTGTTTCCGTCCGAACTTTATCGCGAGATTTTAGTGATTTGGTTACATCCAGTTTGATTTGATTAAATAACATAGCTTACCGTTTTCTGAAATTTACGGTTTTTATCAATACGTCCGGCGGTAACTTTTTTTGCGTCTCAGCATTTTGGCTTTCTCTTTACGGACCTCAGCTGGTTTTTGGTAAAACTCACGTTTTTTCAAATCCTGCAAAATGCCTTCAGCCAAGACTTTTTTAGAAAATTTTCGAATGAGCGAATCAGACGTATCGCCCGGTTGTGATTTGACTACGATCATGTATCACAAAACACCTCCTCCCTGAAGTGCGTCTCTTAAAAGAGCCGCAGTTGCGGCAAGATTTTCTCCATTGGAAAACTCTTTCCGCCTTTCACTCAGGCGCAGTTCAAGTCGGTATTGCGGGACGATCCATAAATGCGCATGCTTGATCTCGTGCCCAAAGGTGGCAATCGTCATATGTTCTGCACCTAGTATCGGTATTATAGCACGGATTATCTTTTGGGCGGTAGTAAAGAAACTGCCCATGTCAGGTAGATCGTATATCCACCGGACATGGGTTTTGGGCACTAATTGCAGGTGCCCACGAGTTTGGGGATACTTATCTAAGAACGCGATAGTTTGATCATCCTCATATATTATATATGCAGGTTGTTGTCGCCTGATAATGAGACAAAAAACACAGTCAGTGATCATAATTTGTATCCGAATTGTCGTAGTATCTCTTTACGCTTGATAGTATCATCTTTATTTTCCAGCCGAGTTGGAGCACCTCCATCTACCACACCAAGGACTGCCCCACCTTGTTTAGTGCGAGCAACAACTACTTCAACCGGATTTGCTGTGGCGCAGAATATCCGTACCACCTCAGGTACCATTTTTATTGCATTCAAAACGTTGATTGGGAAAGCGTTTTCAAGAAAGATGAAGAATATATGCCCGCACCCGACTGTCTTGGCGTTTTTTACAGCCAGTTCTACCATTTGCTCACTCGTTCCTGAGGAGCGAATAAGTCGTGGCCCAGATGCTTCGCAAAATGCGAAGCCAAACTTGATTCCTGGCACAGTATTAACCAAAGTCTCGTGAATATCCTCAACTGTTTTGATGAAATGAGACTGGCCGAAAATGAAATTAAGAGCCTGGGGATTCTCTAATTTAACTATCTCGAGTTGAACTTTAATTTTTTTAGGCATTTTAATAATGTGATTTACGATTTATTGGTGGATATCATTCATAAATCTTATAGCCTGTTTTTCCTTTGAATGGTAAGTTTTCCAACAGTTTCTTAAATCAACAATCTTCATTCTTTTTTAAGTACTTCAATTATCTCATTTAGCGTCAATTTGGTTGGCCGCATATCGGGATTCTTAGTGGTACCATTCAGTAGTATTTTTTTCGAAGAATGAAGAAACCAAGTCGCGTGCGGATCTTTTTGTTTCAACACCTCATAAGTAGAAGTGAAATCGACATCAGTACCCGGCATCCCTTTGATTCGTACATATCCCTTGTTCGGATCCTTTCTTACCACCACCACGTAGCCTGATTTCGCCGCTACTTTAAGAACAGCATCATTAAGTGTTTCGCATCCAATACCTTTTCCCCAGACGGTCGTAAACTCTACTCCGTCCTTCTCAAGTATTGATTCTCCCCAGGCCACTTCTTGAAAAACCTTATAAAGCCCGTCGAGCATGACAAATCCAAACTCGGTGATTTTATCATCATTGTCAGGAAAGATATGTTTTAGACCATCGATAATATATACGGCACTAAAAAGGTGATAATCAGCCTTTGCGTCGGGTAGTGTTGCATCATGGAAATGGTCAAAGAAATTGGCTGTTTCTGCCATCCGGACAAGCGCCTCATTGTTCCATGAATTCTGTTGAGAGATGGTTTTATTGACGTAGTTATATGCTTTGATGGCAGCGCAAGTAAATTCGTTTGTCTGATGGTGATCAAGTACTCCAAATCCAGTGTCGACATGAAGAATAGCGGGGTCAGAATCTACCATTTCATTTCTGAGAGTTTGTCCAGCCGGTACATACGCAATACTCGCATCCTGCCAATTAGGGAGAAACCGTTTGATGATCCAGGCGGCGGTGATCGCGTCAAGATCAGGCGCGTGGTGTGTAACGATCGTCTTCATGGATGCAGTATACTTTGGAAAAGTCTAATTTTCAATGAAGCAACGTATTCTACTTTAGCTTATCCCCACGGTGCTTGCCCACCATTCTCTCCTTCAGCTTAAAAAAAGGTAACTCCAGTAACCCACATACTGTATAACTGATTGCTGGCCACGACTATAACTGGTTATTGTAAAAGTTCAATTACTTTATGCACGTCAATGAGTGTACTTTCTTTTTTCAATCGGTATTTTAGTTCTATTTGTTCTGCAGTCTTTTCAGATACTACGAGTCGCACCGGAATACCAATTAGGTCTGCATCTTTAAATTTGACTCCGGCAGATACCTCGCGACGATCATCCCATAACACCTCTATTCCGTTCTTGGTTAATAGTTTATATACTTCATCCGCTCGCGCCTCACTGCCTGCAAGAGAGATAAGGTGCACCTGGAAAGGCGCCACTTCCCTTGGCCATACAATCCCCTTTTCATCATGATGCTTCTCAACAATAGCTGACATGGTTCGGGCAATCCCAATCCCGTAACACCCCATATAGTAAGGTTTTTCTTTGCCATCAGCATCAATATATACCGCGCCTTTCATTTTACTCGTGTAATGATACCCCAGCTGAAAAATATTTCCTACCTCAATTCCCCGTTTTTCAATCAACCGTTGTCCATTTTCCGCAGTAAATGAATCCTCAGCCATAGCGATATCAACTAGTTTTTGACAGGTAAAATCACGTCCATAATTTACATTGAATGAATCAGTCGTATCTTCCTTCTGTCCGCCAATAAAATTGTTTACAGAGGTTAAGGACAAGTCACCGATATAATAAGCATTTTCGTGTCCCCATGAGTGTACATAACCGCTTTTTGTACCCAATTTAACTAAGTCCGCGTCAGTTCCATCTTCAAGTTGTCCAACTGCATCAAGAACGAGTTCCAATTTTATTTTATTCACCTCTAAATCACCCCGAATTACCACAATAATAATTTGTTTAGTAGACCTGTTTTTATAAACCACATTTTTTAAAAATCTTGATTTTGGTAACTTATAATGTTTAGAGAATTCCTCCATCGTTTGTACCCATTTAGGCTGATTTACGATTTTAAAGTCTTGAATCGGTTCGCCGGGGTTTACTTTGGTTCTAACAAATTTTGCTACATCTTCATGAGCGACGTAACTACCGTCTTTTGTTGTAAAAAACCTGCCCTCGCCAATTTCAGATTCAACCTGAAATTCATGGCAATAGTCGCCACCAATATAGCCGTTGTCAGATTCAACCTTATATGTATCAAGACCTAATCGATTAAATATATCTCTATATGTCTTGGCCATTTGCTCATACACGAGCTTAAATTCTGTCTCATTGCGGTCAAAAGAATACGCATCTTTCATGACAAATTCACGCAGTCTCAAGAGTCCTCCCCGAGGCCTCTTCTCGTCACGGAATTTGGTGGAAAATTGGTACACGTTAAACGGCAGTTCCCGATAACTTAGTTTTGTTTTGCGTACTAAATCAACAAACATTTCTTCAGCTGTACCTCCCAAAGCAAACTCAAAACCTGCATGGTCTTTGAGGGATAAAAGTTCAAAACCGGTAGAATTGGTTCTATTGGTCTCCTGCCATAATTCTAAAGGATGAAGGGTAGGCGCGATCATCTCCTGCGCACCTGTCTTGTCCATTTCATCCTTAATAATTTTTTTGATTTTTTCGTGCACCCTCCAACCTAAGGGCAGGAAATAATACCTACCAGAGGTTGATTCGGCGATAAACCCACCGCGAATAAGCAGCTGATGGCTGACAATTTTTGAACCACTAACTTCACCGAATTTTGTTTTTCCGAAAAGTTTTGTGTATTTTATAGTTCCTCCTAATATATTATATTACGATCTTTTCCAGTTCTGCTTTCGTTACTCTCATGTCAATTATGGCAAAACCGTCGTTCGTAATCATTGTTAAAAATATTTTTTTGATATAGGATCTGAATAATCATGTTCTTTTCCCGTTATACCCAATTCATCAAATATACCTACCCGCAACTGTTGACATGGTAGTTGTTTAAATTTCGGATCGCGTTTTCCCTTCGAGCGCAATAACATCACTGCTTGACAATTTCTCATAATACCATCTACATCTTGTCTAACTGTATCTAACGCCGAAATCCCACCGCTTAAGTGCCCATTTAGTAAGCTTGACAAGCGTTCGTTTAATAATTGAATAAGAGCGCATGGTACAGGATCGATTATATAGCAACGCTCCCATTCAGCTTTACTCGGTTTACCTGTAATTCTTTCCATATAAAACCTACAAAAAAGTTCGTCCCCTTAATCCTCATCATTAGTGGTAGTAAAACTAGTCCACATTAAAATGTGTAGAGATAATTCCTACCTTATCCCGGTAGCATGCTCGCCGTTCCCGAGGACGTAGTCCCCGCGTCACGGTGTCGCAGCTACGGGATTGATCGGCTGGTAAATTCAGCTTCACTTCGTTCGCTTCATTAACCAACCATCAAAAAAGTCCTTCTCTCCAACCACTACTTTGGTTGAATCAAAGGACGTTACTGTATTATTCAAATAATCAAATTTTGCACTTTGATTTTTGAATTTTACATTTTTAACGTGGTACCACCTTTATTCAGAAGCATAGTGGCTTAGTAACCAATTAACTAAACTTCTAAGCTCCTCTCGTTAATGCTATCACGGGCTTACCCGGTATACTCATCGTACACAGCTCGCTTGGCGGGAAACCAAACTCAAACGCTTTTATAAACTAAGATATTATATACCCATCTTACGCCGGTTTGCAACTTTTCTGTCAGGAAAACGTTTCCAAAGCGGACCTGCCTGCCGGCAGGCAGGTTAGATGGGTGGATACTCGGAACAATTTGGAGTTGTGCAGGGTATAAAACGAGTATCAACTAATTGCATGTGATTTGTGAGTTAGTGAGAATCTGGCTATTTCAGACGAACAAAATTTCTTCCGTAAACTCCTAAAAATGCCATTCCCCTTGCTATCCGATCAACCGCAACAGAAGGCACCAGGATAATTTCCGGTATGGTTCTTTTGACATACGCATCCCTATTCGAACTGAAAATTAATTTGCCTGCAGCTCGCAGTAGCGGGTTCGGCAGACTATCTAACGTTTCTTCATCGATATGACCGCCTTGATTAACCTTGACAATCAGATAATCTGAACCATTAAAAATGCTATTTATCAGGCAATATGTAGCCAAGGCTCCGATGACAGTTGAATAGGGCTCGGTGTACCCTGCGGTAAGTTTTTCACCCGCCTTAACTGCATACGTAAGGTTTACAAATGTCGTAGCGTACGCCATAAGTAGTGGCAGAGTGTAATGGCCAGCATTAAGAAGTTTTTCTCGCAGCACCACCGAAGCCAACGCGCCCGATATCTCCCTGTTTAGTCTTCTGACAAAAGCTCCAGACGCATTTTGCTCGCTGCTTCTCGTAGAAATTTGTTCGAGAAGACCACCGTTTATGGTGACTATCCACTGACCATGGTCAAAATTTAACGTAGAAAACCGATCTTCTCCCATTGATGTACCTGTTTGTTGGTGTGTAGGAGAAACGCCATAACGAGTGTTTTGAGGCAACGCAAGTTTCTGTTGGACAATTTTTATCGGATGGCGGATATCAGCAGTATCGACAAATCTTCTTGCGAGCTCGGTATCAAAATCCAAATCGCCACATCGTTTGCCTCGATACTCGAACGAAACCCGTACATCAGGCAACGCAAAAAGTTCTCCAGGTCTTAGTTCTACCGGCATATAAATCAAGTATTATAGGTATTTTTGAAGATATTTTCAATTTATTAAAATCATTGAATAAAATGTTATGGGATGATTATTATTGAGTATAGTAGCTTATAGTGCTATGATATAAACTAAATTGGAATATGAGTAGAGAAATAATCAGTTCCATACCCGCTAGTCTAATAGATTTACCTGGACAAGAATTTAAAGTATATTTATCCGGTGCTCCGCTCGTAGAATTGGCTCGTTTAGTTCTGGATAGAAGATTGATAGACACATACCCATTCTCACCCGCAAAACAGGCTAAATATCGCCTCAGAACTGGGCAACTTCATGATCGCATAATGCAAATACTAGGTGAAAAAGGAATTGTATTGGACTTGCCTGATACTCCAGCACCGGAACCAATAGTGAAAGAACATGCTGAAGAAGCTATGATGGATTTGCAGTCTTACCCCTCATCAAGTTTAGTTGCTGGATTAACACTAGCTGCAATTGTGTTACCGGAGGGTGAACGGAAAATACCTCACGCCTCAAGCAGTGCTCATACGGAACGATACGAACCAGTGGGAGTATCTAAAAATCATGTCTTCATATCCCCCACTGGGATAATTCGGCATTCTGACGGTCTCACCCTAAACGTCTATAGCCTCAACATGGTCGACTCAGGCGAAGTAATAGTTAACAAAGGAAGACTCATCCAGATGCTTCATGGGGATTCTGTCCATACGACAGAATATAAACCAATTTCTTTCGTCGCACGCGGCCAAGACGGCAAATTCCATGTTGATCTTGGGCAAATCCATACATGGAGCCTCACCGAGCTTGGTGAATTTGTACTCCCCCTGGTGATTGATCCATGTGTGATGGTCGAGTTTTTAGGACTTGGAGGCGCGCTGCATATCAATCGAGATCTTTTAGCGGAAGTAAAAAAAATAGTCCGCTGAATTCAGGGGATTTTCAAAACTCTCATAGTATCAATAATTTTTTGCCGATGCGCTTCAATACTTTCTCTACCCTCAACCAATGCATCTTGACATCTATCAAGATATTTCAATGCCTCAGCTGCATAGTGTCGAAGTCCAATTTCGCTAATCACAATACTATCACTGCCTGAAATCATAAGTATAGTCCCCTTTTTGTGGATTCCGTGTGTATGAAAGAAGCGCAATTGAGGCGTATTTTCTACAAGTTTGTTTTCGAGATGTTCATCTTGCCTAACTAATTGTAATCCAGGATCCTCAGTAAATGGATACCATTCGTATTGCATCAGGACAAATTCCCGCGCTCCGGGAGTTGGTGAGGTCAAAATTGAACTTTTTTCTATCTTCCAGCCGTATAATCTTTTGCGCCTACGTATTATTGTGAGTGGCGTAGGCAGAAGATCTCTGGGCTTTATCAAATGATCTATTTTAAGCTCTTTCAACAGTAAACTTAATTCCATCTCCGGTGAGGTTGGTTCAGATGACTGTGCATCACTATTGTCAATATTCACACGCTTCCGGAATCTTCGGATGAAACTTTCGGGAGAAGCCATGTTTTTTTACTCTCTGGCACAGAGTCAACCTTTAAAATACCGAACCAGGTCATTCGCTGTCACTAAAGCAATAAAGACCAGCAGAAGTATCATGCCAATTTGATGGGCTAAGCGTTCAGCTTTCGGCTGTATCCTGTGTCCGATAAATTTCTCAAATACGACGAACATGAGCCGTCCGCCATCAAGCGCCGGAATTGGTAGGAGATTGAATATCGCTAAATTTATTGACAAAAGTCCTGTTAAATTCAACACCTCCACTAGACCACCTTGTTTGACTGCTACATCAGTTGCTTTGTAAATAGCTATTGGTCCACCGACTTCAAGGCGGGTAAATTGAAACGTCACGAGTTGGTAAAGTAAGTTAACGAGCGCTTTTAGGATCAAAAACGAAAACCCGATCGCCCACATGAGTCCTTCAATCGGTGCTTTGTACCACGGGTATTGGACTTCGCGCACCGCGGTAGATATACGCACCCCCAGTGGACCTTGATCAGCCGGAGGATTCTGTCGCGGTGTGATTTTGATTTGAATTGTGTCTACACCTTTTTCGACAGTCCTCTTGACAGTCAAAATCACTGTCTTCCCTCTTTCTTGTGCTATAGCGTCTATAAGCATTTGTGACTCGATAATATCGCGGTTATTTACTCTCACAATAACATCGCCCACACGAAGTTCAGATACTTCAGCTGGCGACTGAGCCATAATTTCGTCGATCCTCACTCCCTCAGGCACTGCCACACCACGGGTAAATATATATGAAATGATGGCCACTCCAAGGATGAAATTCATTAGTACTCCGGCAAGCAGTACTACTGCCCGTTCTTTTTTGGATCTGGCAAAAAAATACCGCTTGAGACTTTCTCCTACCTTTTTGGTACTAGACTCTTCTTCGACATCTTCACCCAAAAGCCGCACAAATCCGCCGATCGGCAATAAGTTGATTGAATAGATAGTTTCCCCGATTTTTTTACCCCACACACGCGGTGGTAATCCAAACCCGAATTCTTCTACTTTGATACCCAATTTCTTGGCCACAATAAAATGACCAAATTCATGGACAAATACCAATATGGAAAGGACCAGGAAAAATACTAGAAGTGTAGGTACACCAAACATATCACTTAATTATCCAACATCTAGTTTAAAAAATAAAGTCACAGAAATGACGTTTTCATTCATAAAATAGGGACTGTTTAATGTGAGTGATTTTGATAAACCAAGTACCGTGGTTATATTTGTAGAAGCTCCTGTTCTTTTTTATCACCAAGCTCTTCAAGTTGGTCAACCATTTCATCAGTCACGTCCTGAATCTTTTTTTCAAAACGCTTTTTGTCATCTTCAGTAAATTCCTTAGCTTCATAAGCACGTTTGAGATCAGCCATTTTTTCGTGACGGATTTGCCGGATCATGACTTTACCTGCTTCAAGTTTAGCTTTAGCTAGTTTAAGGTATTCTTGGCGTCTCTCCTCAGATAATGGCGGAATTGAAATGCGGATATTTTCATTATCTGTTACTGGCGTGAACCCGATATTTGCCTCCATGATCCCCCTGACAATATCCTCTTTGGTAGACGGGTCATAAGGGTGAATAAGTAGCGTCTTTGCGTCACTTGAGGTGATGGTAGCAAGCTCTCTAAGCTTGAGTTTGGTTGAGCCACCATAAGTCAGAATCTCTATATATTCAACTAATTGAGGAGTCGCTCTTCCCGTCCGAACCGAACCCAAATCATTTTTAGTCACTCCAAACGCTTTCTGCATCTGCAATCGGAGCTCGCTAATCAACTGATCATCCATTTATTTTATTATAGCGTGATTTAATTTTTATGCAAATCGCGTATTGACAAGATTTTCAATCATACATTGTGCGTAAGTTTAAATACAGTGATTGCATCAATGAAGTTATTAAACCAAGCTGGTTAATCCACGCCGAGCACGAATCGACTAAAACGGGTGACGCGAATATTTTCGCCAAGTTTATAAGTCGCTTCTTTAACTAGATCCTTGACTGTCACTTTGGGATCGCGGATATAAGGTTGTTTCAGAAGTTCTTCAACATTTTTCGGGTTCATCGCTGATACCTGCATGGCAAGTTCATGTGCCAGTTTTCTGAAATCTTCGGTTCTTGCGACAAAGTCGGTTTCGCAGTTGACTTCGACTAATACCCCAATCTTTCCTCCTGCGTGAACGTATGATTCTACGATTCCCTGGGCCGTTTCGCGTTCCGCTTTTTTGGCCGCCTTTTCAATCCCTTTATCTTTCAGGAAACTTTGGGCTTTGGCTATGTCGCCGCCGGATCTTTCAAGCGCTTCACGGCATTCGGCAATACCGGCGCCAGTCAGTTCTCTGAGTTTTTTGATTTTTTCGATATCCATAACCATTTTTAAACAGCTGTTTTGATTTTTTCAACTGTTTCTTTTTTCATTGTTGGTTTCCTTGTCTTCTTATTTAGCGCATCTCCCTTTTTATCCTTTACTTCTTTGGGTTTTACTGGTTTTACCGTATCAATTTTCACTTGCGTCTCGATGGATTCCACCTGGGTGGGTGCCCCTTTTTCCTTATCTTTCGCCGCCTGATTTTTTTCAGCCTGTAGTTTACCTTCATGACACGCATCCGCAAGATAAGAAACCAACAACTTGATTGACCCCACCGCATCATCATTGGCGGGTATGGGATAGGAAATCGGCGTTGGATCTGAATTTGTATCAACTATAGCGATAACGGGAATATTCATTTTTACTGCTTCATTAACTGCTACTTTTTCACGGTTGATATCAACCACAACGATCGCATCGGGAAGGGCAGTAATATTTGCTACTCCTCCGTAAAATTCATGAAGACGCCTTAAATACCGCATAAGTTTGATCCTCTCATGTTTCGGGTATTTCTTCCAGGCTCCGCTTTTTTCCTCTTCTTCGAGCCGCCTGATTTTTTCCAAATTTTTTCGCACTTGCTCCCAATTGGTGAAAAATCCTCCAATCCAGCGATGTGAGATAAATGGCACGCCAACGCGAACTGATTCTTCCTTTATTACACTTGAAGCCTGACGTTTGGTACCTAAAAACAATACCATACCGCCCTTGAGTGTCAGAGCTTTCACAAATTGGGCAGCTCTGGTAAGACCCGCTTTCGTCTGAGCAAGGTCAATAACATGAATTCCTTCACGCGCCTGGTAAATAAAAGGCGAAGCCTTGGGATGCCACCGGTCTACTTTGTGTCCAAAATGGCAACCTGCTTCAAGTAGTGCTTTAAGTGCTATCTCATCCATAAAAAAACGCACCAATACGCCGGTGCATCATGGCGTATCTCTTTGGTCCTCCACTCAGATAATCCATGTTACTCATGGACAAGAGATACTGTCTAAGTGTGAGTAGTACCGTTATTATATCGCAAACTCGTAAATTCTCAAGTAGAGGCTTGTGTACTATTGAGTTTATTAAGTCGTGATCTGTGAAAACATGAGAGTACTAAAAATTTTAGGAGTCGGGAGTAACAATTGAACGACTTCGCTTAAATCGCAATGTTATATTAGTAATAATCAATGACTAACTCTGGGAAGCTCCCCTTGGCATCTTTGGAAAAGTATTCTGCATTGTTATTTACATCAGTCTTAACGACAAATGTATATAAGTTTTCACTTGATTTGACAACATTCGACACATCCCAGGCATACCAATTACCGTTATGTACATCCTTTACTGTATCTAATTTCGATCCATCAATAGTTGGCTGGGTTTTCCAAGTGATCTCATTTTCCTTCCACCCATCAACCGAAGTGTAAAACATGTCTCCGCCTTTAGAGCTGGAATTTGAATTGTACATCCTCACCTTTGCACTTTTAATTTGGGTGGGCATGGAGTCGATTTTAAACTTCATCCAAATAAATCTTGTAGGACTGTTGTCTACAGTAAGCACAGTACTTACGCCAAAATTATCATTTGGTTTGTCCTTGTCTGTAAAGCTATCGTGATTTGGATTTACCCTGAGAGTCTTAAGCTGAGGAGTAGGAGTCGGGGTAGGTTTTGGAGTCGGACTTGGATTGGGTATCGATGTTGGAGTAGGCTTGAGAGACGGTTTAGGCGTCTGGGTAGGTGTCGGAGAAGGTCTAATTAACGCCGTTGGTGTGGGTGACATTCTCACACTAGGTGAAGGTGATCCGGTTTTGTTTCCATCATTCCTGATTTTTGGATCTGTATCATTTAAAAATTCTTCGACATTTAAGTACCCGTCGCCGTCGGCATCGGTAAATCCATCTGCGGCATTACTTGGAGAAAATCCATACTGCTTTTCAAAGTCGTCAGACATGCCGTCTTTGTCTGTATCGGTATAGGGAAATCCGCCTGATAGATTTGGCCAGCCACCAACGTCATTTGGCGAATCAATAATGACTCCCTGACCAGTACTTACATTGGAGATCAACCGGTTATCAACTGAGTCAAGCTTAGGTAGCGTCGCACCGACTTTTTTCTGATTGATTAATTCGTCATATGCAGTTTGTGCACTCTTCACATATGAGGCTTCAAGCATTGGCGTATACGGATCAGCTTTAGTACTGATGCCACCGCAGAATTGAGTCATTCCCTGATCAAGATCCTCATCATTTATATAGACTGGTTTATTAGTGGCTGGATCATAAGGGTTGGATCTGAAAGCACAATCAGTTTTGGAAGCTTTACCTTTCTTCCAGGTATTTCCCAGCATATTCATCCCAGTTGATGACCCTTCACCTGCTGTATCACCCCAATTGTAAATGACATTATTGATAAAATCAGTCCTTCCGGCATCGCGAATCTGAGGCATCCGTGCGAGCGAGGTGGTGATCACATTTTTATATATGGTGAAGTTTTTTGTCACTCCTGACTGTTTGTCATTTGATAGATTCATTCCCTTGGAATGATTTTGAGGGTTATCAGGATGACCTCCAGCTCGAATTCCCTCCCCCATAATATTGTATTGGAGAGTCACATCATGGGCGGCACAGGTAGCTGCAAATCCGCCGATATCCGTACCCCACACCAAACTTGAATGGTCAATAATCAAGTTATATGGAAAATCATTTTGTCCACCTGTTCCACAGGTAGTGGTCACTGCATCTCGATCACCAAAATCATTTGGCCCTTCATCGCCTGCCCTCACTTTTAAATACCGCAGTATCACATCGTGCGTTTTGATATTGACCATACCGTCGCGGACTTGGAGACCTGCTCCCGGAGCTTTATTGCCATAAACCGAAACAAAGGGACTTTTAATTGATATAGGCCCATTTAATTTTATAGTCCCTGAAGTTTTGATGATCACCATCCGTTTTCCAGTTGCTTCGAGTGCAGCTCTCAGTGACCCTTCTCCATCATTATTGGTGTTAGTAACAAGTATGATATTTCCCCCTCTTCCACCGGGAGTCTTCGCTCCGAATCCCACGGCGCCGGGAAATGCAAGCGGAGTAGACGCTGCTTCTTCACGCAGCTCAGTACTTTTATTGAGGACAGCGAGTGTCCCTAACAACCCGACCAAAACGAAGATAATAAGTAGCAAGGATTTGGTATCATCGAAACTCAAAAAAGATGATCGCCTTCGGCGGGAAGATTTATGCTTACCCATGGCAGATGTTCGTAAACTTTAACTATAACTATATAATTACAAAAAATTAATTGTCAAGTAGGAATTTGTTGGCAACCTAGATAGGGTAAGTTATATTTGTAGAAAATTCCCATAACTTTGCGCCTGTTGCGGAGGGTTTTAACCGATCAATTTTATTAAAAAATATGACTCGCCCGATAATCATCTGTCGTTAGGGAACAGGAAATTTACGAGCCATGATTTTAACCTCGCGAGAAAGTTTCTCAAGCTGACTATTTTTCATGAGCTCTTGCTTAGCTTTTTTCACATACTCAACCCGGGATTCTTTATCAGTGGGTAAATGATAGATTGATGCTACACGGACAATCTCAGCAACCCACTTACCTATCCGCTTCATTTCCTGTTCCTTCATGCCCCGGGTGGTCAGAGCCGGAGTCCCCAACCTTACTCCTGAAGGGTAAAAAGGGCTCGAAGGATCTTTGGGGATGGTGTTTTTGTTAACTGTAATACCCGCTCTTTGAAGCGCCTCCTGAACAAAAATTCCACCTCCAGGTCCAAGTTGGGGGACGAGACTGATAAGCAACAAATGATTCTCTGTTCCGCGACCAACTAGAGTCAAACCGCTTTTAACAAGCATTTGAGCCAATGCTTGTGCGTTTTTCACAATTTGTTTCCCATAGTATTTGAATTTCGGAGAAGCTGCCTCTTTGAGAGCTACTGCAATTGCCGCTGTTTGGTGGTCGTGCGGTCCTCCCTGAAGCCCTGGAAATACTGCTCGATCAACTTTTTCAGGCAACTCCGGATCTTTCTCCATCCCTCGTTGCGTCACCATGATCATACCTCCCCGCGGACCTCGAAGTGTTTTATGGGTTGTCGTGGTTACTATATGGGCATACGGAAACGGACTTTTATGGACTTTAGCAATAATCAGTCCAACTACATGAGCAATATCCGCTGCAAAATACGCTTTGACACTATCGGCAATTTCCGCAAATTTTTCGAATGGATATTGGTAGACAAAGGCTGTCGCTCCTGCCCAGATAAGCTTCGGCTTGTATTCTCTAGCAAGTTTCCATACTTCATCCATATCAACCCTGCCGTCTTCCCGCACATGATAAGGAACGCTCTTATAAAACTGCCCAGTAGCAGACACTTTCCACCCGTGTGTCAGATGCCCTCCATCTGGTAAATTAAGCCCCATCACTGTATCACCTGGACTTAATGTGGCTAAATACACTGCCAGATTAGCTGGCGAACCTGAATACGGCTGGACGTTGACATGCTCGACTCCAAAAAGTTTTTTAGCCCGCGAGCGGGCTAAATTTTCCACTTCATCAATATACTCGTTTCCGCCGTAATAGCGTTTTTTGGGATAACCTTCGGAATACTTATTAGTGAGAACTGAACCCATAGCTTCTCGTACCGCTAGTGAGACATAATTTTCACTGGGTATCATCTCCAAACCATCTCTTTGACGTTTTATCTCTTCAGTGATTAAGTCATAAATCTTAGGATCAGAGTCTTTCAGTTTCATGTGTATTCCTTTCAGAGGTAACTATTCATCGCCAATGGTACCAGTTTCTTACAGAAATTTATACACCTTATTACTTATTTATTACATAAAACGTGAATACTATCTCGATATATACCCTTCGCAATTGAAACTGTTCCGGGTATAACGCATTCTAGACCGATTTAGTAACATTTTTCTAACGAAAAAGTTGCCAAATACAGTAAGAATAGTATACATGTTTTATTGTACGCTATATTGTCAATAAAGAATTGAATTGATACAATATAACGCTTATTATGGGTATTGAATATTCGCTAGAAAGGTTCGGAAGAAAAGGTGATGATTTCTTACCTGTTGGAGGTACTATTGCACGTGAAGCGTTTCGCATCCTCTTAGGTGATCGTGGGTTTCGTCCTTTTAACTTTTTAGTTTATGTTAAACCTGCTGCCGATCCGCGAAGATTTGACGCAGGAATTACTCCTGATACGCATTTGCTAATCACTATTTCCGGCCCCGATACGGCTGGAAAAACAACATTAACCAGACGGTTAAACGAGTTAGTTCCATATAACCGAGTAGTTACTGCTACTAGTCGACGTCCGGGCACACGTACGATTAATGGAGCACAGCAGCGGGAAGTAGACGGTACAGACTATCATTTTATATCAACTGAAGCGTTTGAAGAAGCGATAAAAAAGGGAGAATTGCTTGAAC
The DNA here is from genome assembly GCA_964412165.1 of uncultured Gammaproteobacteria bacterium. Taxonomy (GTDB): domain Bacteria; phylum Patescibacteriota; class Microgenomatia; order UBA10105; family UBA10105; genus CAYPMW01. Next base: position 77,442 of record CAYPMW010000003.1, read on the forward strand.
ATACAGTAACCACAAAAGGAGATTATTATGGAGTTCCTCGTTGGGCGCTTGAAGATGCTATTCAAGGTTCTTACCCGATCACACTGGTTGCTGTTGATATAAATGGCGCTCTAAAGATTAAAAATCGTGCACAAGAATTCGACAAACTTTGGGTTCTAAATGCTTCTATCTTGCCTTTAACGTCTGTTACAAGGTATTTGTGCGGTGTTTTGAATAGCAGGATTCGCGGAAGACCTCTACTTGAAATCCCACCTGAGGCTAGAGTCCGATTTATGCGATCATATTGGGAGTTCATGCAAGCACCACGTGCTGAAGTGGTTTTATTTAATGATTTCAGTCCGGGAGGATTAGATCGAACGCTAAGTGCTTCTGAGTCGTATCTAGGAGCATTTTATAGAAAATTACAACCCCAGTAAAGTTTTTAGGATTTTAACGTGGATACCACGTATCCCAGGTGCCTGCTGTATCGATTTGCGAAAAATGGGAAACCACTTGAGCAACATCAGGCGTTAAATTCCCACGCGATTTACTTTGGCTGAAACGAAAAGCGTCCTTCACTAATTTAGAAAGCTGCCGGGGGGCACCTTTTATACTTTCAAAAAATCTTCTCATTTTTTCGATGTAGACATCGTCTACCCTGTTTACCCCATCGACTGACTGCACATGTCTTCTCACAATCGGATGTTCCCATTGCCATCCCAGATTCGAGTGTCCCAAGACATCAACGGGTATGCCGTTCATTAAGCGCTCCTGCTCTTTCTCAGTCAAAACTTCATAATAAAATAGTTCGTGAAAGTGAGCTACAGACGCTGTTCGTCCCAATGCATCTGCCCGCCGTACACCGTAAACGTAAAGGAATAGTTCATCCTCGGTAAGTGGTGTAAAGTGGATGAAATGCTCTTTTACCCCTGCTACACCCCGCTCATGTTCCAGACAAAATGCCGCCAACCCTACTCTTATCCTCGCTTCCAAAAAGGGTAAGTATCCGCTCACTCCGAAAAACGGATTCACACAAAAAGTATCGACCAATCTAGCGTAAATTTCTTCCGGAGTACTTTCAGGTGGGGGTTTATTATGTGTCTCCCACCTGGCTTTAGATCTAGAATCCGCAGGAGTATCAAGCATCACGTCGCTCGCCATCATTAAAGATACCCCCTCAGGGTACGTAGGTTCCTCTATTTGGAACTGTCCTTTGAACATACTTTTCCAGTTTCCACCCACTCTTTGGAGAATTTTGATTGCCGCTACAATATGTGGAGCACCCGAACAGGAATTGTAATCAGTTTCTTCATACAAATTTGGGTATGCTGATCCGATAGGTATGTCACCATATCCCGATCCGATGAGCAGATTTTTTGCTGCGTCATATTTATGCCCCCTACGGGAAGTAACCAGATACAAAGCATTAAAAGGTGGTGGATCACCAGGTCCATGACTTGAGGTGTAGCCAAGTTCAGGGGAATATTCTTTTGTAAATAGTTCATGCATACAGACCAAATAAAAAAAGAGCCCGTCAGGCTCTTACTGCGATATCTAATTAATCTTTATGGGTATCTGGACTTTGATTACTTTTTTAGAACACATAGGTAATGAAAATTTTTTAGCGTCACAATGCTAAAAGTATTAAATAATGCTTCTCTTGTCAAGTGGTAAGTAAAAATGGAAAATTGAAACAGCCTTTATTTTATTTCAGACTCATAATAGACACCTTTTGTCGTCCCCCTTTTCCTGATAAATCTTCCCTCCTGGAGTTTTTTCAAGTCATAACGCAGCGTGCGTGGGTTGACCGCCATGAAGCGGCGGTGGATTTGGTCAAACGAAACAATCCGGTGGTCTTTTATCACATAGTAAATTTCAGCCCGCCTCGGAAGAAGATAATCAGCTCGCTCTGCTCGCTGTTTCTGAATGACTTGTTCTTTAGCATGGCGCGCTGTAGTATCAATAGCCTCCAACATAAACTCAACATAATCTGTCGCATCTCGTTCAGGGCTTTCAAGTATTTTATAATACGTGCTCCGGTGGGTATCTAAAAATTCTTCCATCGAAAGTAATCCTTTCATCGAGTATCCACCATGTGCCAGAACTTTTTGCATTACCAATCTACCAACTCTACCGTTACCATCTAGAAATGGGTGGATTTTTTCAAAGGTATAATGAGCAAGTACGGCTCGAATAGGCACTAATGACTCCTTTGTACTGGTGGCAAATTTTACGAGCCTTTCTAAAAGAAGCGTAACTTGTCGCGGAGGTGGTGGTATATAAATCGCAATACCGGCACTATTGAAAATCGCATTAACTTGAGTTCGTATACGCCCACACTCCTCAGTCAGTCCTTTCATAGTCAACATATGTAACTTCAATATACTGGTTAAAGTCATGTCTTTTTTTTCTTCCTGCCTCAACCAGTTAAGCGCCTTGAGAATATTGAATACTTCCTGCTTTTTTTGTGTTCGCGAAGGATTCTCCATCTCCTCAAGAGTTAATGGATTTCCTTCGATGCGAGCGGAATACAAAGAGCTTTTAAGGGAAGATGTGCGTCTAATGTTGGCTTCAATTTCTGGTGGCAATGGGTAGGCATCAATGACTGCTCTACTTGCTTCAATCGAAGAAAGTAGTTGGGAAATCTTGGTCGTCAAAACATATTTTGGTGGAATCATCATAATATACCCTTCACAATTGAAATTGTTCCGGGTATAACTCCTTCTAGACTGAATTAGCAACATTTTTCTTTCGAAAAA
>CAYPMW010000004.1:0-15357 GCA_964412165.1 uncultured Gammaproteobacteria bacterium
GTTCGCCGATTTCTTGATACCATTTTCTCGTCTAATAAAAGACAGCGAGTAATTCGATCTCCTAAAGAAGAAGCTCGTTTCAGTGCTATAAGAAGCTTAATCTTCACCGGTGGATTGGTTGGAGGCGGAATGGGGCTTGTATGGCTACTTTATGAAGCCTCACGGTCATATTCCGGACGGCCGGTAGGACAAACCAAAGAAGCTTTTGCCGGCTACCCGGAATTTCAAACGCTCTGGGATGAGCTTGGCCTTATAAACAAAGAGCCGCAGTTTTCAGGCATCGATGCCAATCCCGAACCGGTTGACGTATTTACTCGCGTACGGGAGCGGGCAGGTATATATGGGATTTCCCAGGAACTTCACGATTGGTGTTTGTCAATATTTATGCGCATCTCTCCCGGATTTCTCATGAGGGAGATGAGAGCAGATTTTCCACCCATAACCCAAGCAAGTGATATCGACGGGGTCAAATGGGGGATGGCCGGGATCAATGAGAATGGTTGGGACTGGCTACCTCACTTTGATCTAATTAAGGATAACTGGAAAGCCAATATCGAAGCTGGTTTATTTATCATCCATTATCTCTTGAGAAAATTCCCGCCGCAACACAAAGATGACCGGGAATGGATCGGTTGGTTTGCAGAGGTATTTGGCCAACAGAGGTCAGAATTTGTCGGGCAGGTACATGCTTTATTTAATACGAGATTTTACGACGGACGCTACCCACACCTTCTTGATCTTCCGCCAACTTGGGTGGTAACTCAAAGAAATCATCATGAAACACGTACTGATCAACCTGGCTGGGCATGGGATCGGGGCTATTGTGGCAATCCCAAGACACGGCACGGAATACTCATTTATGCGCCGATGGATTGCGAGGTTACTGACATTTGGCGTTATCCCCAAAGCAAAACCACAGTAATGGAACTCACCAGTCCGGAAGGTATACATGCTCATTATCTACACCAAACGGGATTCGTGGAAGGTGATCCACCTTACTATCAATTTACAGTCCGAGGACAGCCCAAAGTTATTGCCATAGGCACACAACTAAATAAAGGCGAGGCCATGGCCCAGTTTGGTGAGGAAGGGTATAAGCCGCTGAGAGACAATCAAGGAAACATTGTATATCGACTGAATGAATTGGGTGAACGTGTGCCAGTGATGGTTTCGATGGGTCCGCATGTGCACTGTGAATTCTGGGATCCGAATAATAACCCCATTGATCTATCAACGATCACCTTACCGTATTATGAGCAGAATGGTTGTGGTGCATATATGTGGCCATCCGATTAAAAATACCCTTCACAATTGAAATTGTTCCGGGTATAACGCATTCTAGACCGATTTAATCCCGATATTACATCGGGACAAAATACAGTAAGAATAGCATAAAGTATATATTCTGTAATTTACAGGGTGCGGGTCCTGCTGCTCGTGTATCCCAGGGCTCGCTTCCGACTACCCGCCAATTCTGGCGGGGCTAGTGACTGAAGCTCGCTTAGGAACCCTCACTTGCATCACCCGCACCCACTGGGGATGAACCGAACTCTTACTAATAAACATTTTGCCAATTATATCCTCTTCGGTTATACTATATCGGTTTATTCGAGTGCTGAAGTTGTTTTACATTTATCCTGTCATTGCGAGCCGAAGGCGAAGCAATCTTTTGTAATATGTTTTTAAAGATTGCCACGTCGCGGAGTTTACCCCAATGAATATCAGTGCTCCTCGCAATGATATATGCATTAATTTAGTGAATATCTAGACCTATATAATAAATAAAAAATACTTATGAGTATTGAATGGCGATCAGGAGTGGGTGATGTTTCTGAATCTGGGCAAATATCATTTGCAGAATATTGCCAGATGATTCGGTCTTGTCGGAGATGGTTTACAGACCGTAGTGGACACCGAGTTCCGTCCCATAAACCATTTATCATCCGTGATCCAAACCAGTGGGGTATGGTGCAAATTTGGCTGATGCACCGTATCAGTGACGTGCCAGATTTTTTCTTGGTACACATACGGGAAGATGCAGTACCCAATGAGCGTATCAATTCACTCTGGCCATACATGACAAAAGGCACATTGAGCGTAGCAGAGTTTAAGATAATTGATAGAGATTTCTGTATCCTCAATCCGTACGCTCAACCAGTTCAGCCGGAAGATTTTGGAGACATGACAGGTCATTTACCACGAAGTTCAGAACCAGCAATATTATCATCACAACATTTTCCAGAGTTTCGTCCACCACCTGTGCGAGCTGCAAAAGAGAGAGAAAGTAGTCCACGTTCTGCCAGACGTGATCAAAGTTACCCTCATCCTATGAGGCCAGCAAGTGAGCTTAGTGAAGGTGGGCGACGTGAAAATGTAGTTAATACTAATCGACTGTCAAACCGAGCTCAGTTTTTAAAATTTTCAATCCGATCCATCCGATTTTTAGGCGGATGTATGGTTGATGCAGGAGTTTGGTGGAGTAAAGTATCGTGGAAGGGGATGACACTGGGGTGGAGATTTTCTCAGAAATATCCAATTGTGGCAACCGGTACAGCTATGGGTATGGCAGCGGGAATTGGTTGGGAAGCTGTATGGTGGGAGATGGGTGATGCTTTTAACGAAATGGCATTAAAAGGATTGTGTGGACTAACATCTAGCGGATTACTCGTTGGAGCTCTCACCACTGCATTGTGGAAGTATCGTATCAAGGCTAAAGGATCTTATGGGAAAGGAGAATAAATTTTATAGACCATTACAAAAAGAGATTCCGACATCTTACCAAAATTTTTTACAGGAATATTTTTTGTGGTTATTCCGGATTGGGGTCAAACCAGCAACAGCAGCGACTATCCTTTTTTTACTCTACGGATCTTACCAAGGCGGAGTGTGGATCGCCAATCAATTCTGGAGCGCATTACCAAGGAGCGTTGTCCAGACAGCCGTAGCTGCAGAGAGCATTGGTAGGAGTGATATAGGTACAACCGAACCTGATACGAGTAACCTAATTCTCATAACACCTGCACCGATCCCTAATCAGGGGGAGAACTCCTTGGTTACACCAACAGTTGAATGGCCAATAAATGGAACGACACAAGAAAAGCTCAATTTTATCTTCGCAAAAGATCCTTATGAAGTATCGCGACTTCCATTGGACGAGGCTTTCAAATATGCTGAAAGAACCGGACCATTTGCAGCTGAAAGCAGATTTCACGCAAATCGAATTATTTTTCCATCAATGGTTGAGGAATGGAGACCGCTAGTCAAAATACTAATTTCCCAAAATAATATCCTCAGGGGAATTGATCCTAATAGTCCAGTTGCTTCGAGAGTTGATGAAATGCTCTTTATCTTCACTGAGGAATCGTGTGGTAGGAATGTAAAATCTAGGTCTGGCGCCATACCTCCACCACACGTAATGCCTTTTCACGGTATTCCAGAACACGATAAAGTGAGAATCATACAATTCGCAATCAAGTATTATGTCAGGGGACTGGAAATAGCACAAAGTTTGGGGTACGAAGGCGATGAATTGGTAATAGAAGCTATGGGTGGGTACAATGGTGGTCATGGGATCATCGGAGCTCTTGAGAATGCTAAACCACAAGCATATACGTATCGTGCGTGGGCACGAGATTTTTTTGAGAGGGGACAAGCATTTATCGATCCTTACAAAGATTTAGAAGTTGGAGTGTGTGCATGAACAGAATATCCGCCGGGATATGCAGTTTGGCAGGAAACGGTATCAAAAACTCCGACACCAGCATGGAATTGGAATCCATGGATACTACCATGAGAGCTTCAATTGCATTTAAATACCTCTCAATATATACTACAGGATATTATGTCAGCGGAACATCGGGATCGTCCAAGTGATCTATTGAGAACTTCTGATGAGGTTTGGCTGTGGTTGAGACGTAACTACCGTCATCTGGATGGGGTGTTCCGTCTTACATGTGCCAGTGGTGCTCTCATAAGTTTTATGAATGTACCACCACCCACCCAAACCGTCGAATGTAATTATGCAGGGTCAGCTTGGAGCACAGTTTCAAATAGAGGTGTACAAGCAATTCTCCATGAGAATATCAAAACATGTATAAGAAATGGCACGCGATCTACCAATTTAGGGGAATTAGTTTCTATTTTAGTTACCAATGGATATATTCATGATACACCTGAATCACGAGTAGCATGTGCAAGACGTATTAGAGCACAATATCCGGAAATGTTTAGTAAGGAAGGAGATCCATTTAGTGCAAAATTTGTAAAAGATAATATGGGGCTCAATGTGTTCACTTGGATCGGGCCTATAAATGAAATTTGCCCCAAAGATGTCGTATCTGACCTATCCACTCCGGATCAGTCTGTAGTTTTCAGTACTCCAGCACCATTAGCGACACAGACTGTTTGGCCCACATTTGAACCTACAGATACTCGAGAACCCAATTACACTGGTGCACTTGTTGGCGGTTGTCTAGCGTTGTTATCCTGTTTAATAGGAGTTGGCGGTATGTATTTATATAATCGCAGAAAAATCCTGACTGCAACTTTTTTGAGTGGTCAGTCACCTCAATTATCTGAGCCTCAGCCGCGGTGGCCTTGGGGGAGTCTTCCTCCTGAAGCTGATATAGACGATTCTGCTCCATATCTTAACGAACACAATCCACAGGATCCAAATTCTGGAGTTCAAGGTGATGGGTTGACTCAGGTTCATCTTCCTGAGCCATTGATCATTGGGGGTGAGGATGATGATGAAGAATGGCATCTGCCAGACTCACTACCGTCGAGACTATTTCCTCCATCTAGACCAGCAGATTCTTCAGCAAAAAGGACCCCAGATGATCAACCTTCGGCTGATCCGAAGCCAGCAATTGAGACGCCACTAAATTATGAAAGCACTTTGACTGACTCAGTGAGGAAGTCAATAGCGACCATGCGCGAAGTATTGAAGCGTTATGGTCTCTCTCTTCAACTAGAGGAGAATGGTGTTGAAATTGTACCAAATGAACGAACTACAGCATTCAAATTTATTGTGGCTGAGGGTTCAGATCGTATGCAATTCGCAGAGATTGGTACTACAACTAGCTCATCTAAACCTGAAATAGAGAAAGAAGTTCTTGAAAAACTTAGTCTTAGACTGAAAACCTTGACTAAAGTAGTTTTGATACCTGATATAGGTACATTTGCTGAAAAGAAACCAATTACAATTCTTTTGGTAGGCTATGTGCCTAAAAAATTATTTAAATAACTTCATTCAGTGATAGGAATTACGCAGATGGTCATTCTGGGGATCCACCAGCTGGCGGAGACACCAGAATCCCATGGTAGATTCTGGACAAGGAACGTCAGACGTTCCAAGCCAGAATGACTTTTTGACAATCTAAATCAGTAATCACCTCGTAACTCATGCAGTGAGTAGAAAATCGCCTGATTTTTAAGTATGATAGCGCCGTGAGTAACTATGGCGGTTGAGTTGATTATTCCACGTCAAATAGAAGCAGCAGAGATGACATTGGGTGATGAATTTTTGGCCCATCATCTCACCATTGGTTATGGTAAACCTGTTCCAGAGGATATGCATTACTCCCAGACTTTACCTTGGGTTCGTGTCCGTGTCACATCAAACCACGATGCGTTTACCAAATCACATCAGGGTAAACCACTAATCGAAATTCCGCAACAGTGGTTTGTAATCGCATATAAATTTGTAGGAAGCGATATGCCTTTTTACAACATCTGGTTTAACTTAAAATTACTTGAGAAGCAAGCACAAAATACGGTCAATCCGCGTTCGATCTCACTAGTAGCTCAAGCAGCGGGATTTTATGTACGATTACTGACTCATATGGAGCTTGATCGGGCTAATCATTTAAGAGGCGCTTGGGGTGAAGAAATGTTGGAAACATTATGGGGATATTCATACGTACGTCATTATCCGTTACTTGAAACCAATCGAGCCCTTCTTGCTTAAAAGTGATGCGAGGTTTAGATTAATGTGGTTTATGTAAATTAATAAGTTAATAGTGATTGCAATCCGAAGAAAGATAGAGTACGCTCATGATATAATACGAGCCTGATTAGGTGGGGAATCCTTAGGTTTCCTAAAACCTTATGGCAGTAGCACATTGGTCCGAACGCGACAGTGGTCTCTCTTTCTCTGAAAGGCTGATCGATGCGGCTAAAAAGGAATTCGACACACGCACAATTGGTGTCTTAGTTAATAATGCCTGTGCTCTAGCGCTGAGTCATGGATGGATTGGTCCACATCAAGATTCAATGGGCATCGAAAGAGATATTTTTATCAAGGATACTCCCTACACGTTACAAGGAGTGGTATTTCATTTACATCGTGGTGCCGAGATGGTGCTTGGTACGTATGAGAAAATCCAAGGACTATATTGGCCGGCTTATTGTATGAGGACCAGAATAACTACCAGAGATAGGGATTTTTCAGTCGTAATTTTAGGAGATTTTACTGAACCCGCAATATATCCCTACTACCCTTTTTTAGTAGCACAAATGGTAATTACGTGTAGTAACGATCCATCCGCTCTTCATCTTGAAAATATGACAGAGCGTCGTTATGAGCATGGAATTGCACACCACCATGATGCTACTACAGTGTTAGTCAACAGAGAGGCGCATTCCTTGGGAGACGATTCAAAAGATGTATCAGACAGACTACGCCGTGCCTTAACTCAAGGAAAGTTCTTAAAACGTACACCAAATGGGGGATGGCATGGGATGGATCCGGAAGCTCTCCGCGCTTTTAATTATCACACGGCATATGAACTTGTATCCCTTCTCAACGCGGAAAGGTTTTGGCGTCAAGCATTTACCGATCCTCTGGATATTTTTCAGGAGTTTCATCATGCACTTCTTGCTCGTAAACACCTATTACTACCCGGTGGTGACAATCCAGTACAATAACTGTATATAAAAATTCTTCCAGGACGGTCTCACCTTAAATCAGATGGGAGTGCCGATAATCGTAAAAATAAAGGGGTGTATTATTCGACTATGAGAATTGTCGGTATTGATCCGGGTACGGCGACAACTGGTTGGGGAATCGTGGATCATACTCACCAAGCGGTAACGCTGGTCGATTACGGGATTATAGCTACATCTCCCACAAAATCACTCTCCGAACGCTTGGAGACTATTTTTACTGATCTGAGTAAGCTGATTGAAAAATACAAACCAGAACGATTTGCTGTTGAACAAGTGTATTTCAATACCAATGCCAAAACCGCGCTTCTCGTCGGTCATGCCCGCGGTGTCATATTACTCTGCGCGCAACGGCACAAACTCGAAGTCACGACCTACACGCCGCTTCAGGTGAAACTGGCTACTACCGGTTATGGCAAAGCCGATAAAAAGCAAATACAGTCAATGGTGCAGCGGCTGTTAAAACTCAAAGTACTACCCAAACCGGACGATGCAGCAGATGCCTTGGCCGTAGCGATCACCGAATGTCATACGTTACGGATGAAGTAAGAGAATAAAGATTTTGGACAGGTACGTCACATTGATGTATATACTACAGGATATGTCAAAGGAAGTAGTTTCCCGAAATTCTTCTGTAAATTTGTCTCTACTTGAACGAATGAGTTATGAAGTTCCAGTATTACCTACGTCAACACCGATACCGTTTGAGTTGATGCCACTTCTAACATTTGCCAAAAAAGAAAGCCCCGTAAACCAACTACACCAACAAAGGGGACTGGGATTGATGGTGGAGGCATTAGATTTGGTGATCACTTACCAGTTCGGGATATTGAAGATGACGCATTCGAGATAGGAGTCGAAAATAAAGTACTAGGCGACGGTTGGATAGATCCGGATGAATTTGACGAGTTACCTCAAATTGGCGGAACGTCAGGAAAAGATTAAGATGCGATGATTCACGTTTCCGCAAAAAACCCCGCTCTAGCGGGGAATTTTGTGTGTTTATATAAGAATTACTTAAGTTCTACCTTCGCGCCTGCGACTTCTAGTTTTTTCTTGGCTTCCTCAGCTGCGGTTTTGTTGACGCCGGAAAGTACTTCTTTCGGAGCAGAATCAACGAGTGCTTTGGCATCGGTGAGGCCCAAAGTAGGCACGAGTTCGCGCACCACTTTAATAACTTGAATCTTTTGCGCGCCGGCATCAGCTAGCATGACATTAAAAACCGTCTGTTCTTCTTTTGGTCCTTCCTGAGCTTGCCCATTTGCTGCCGGGGGTGCAACTACCACCGGAGCTCCGGTGGTGACGCCGAACTTTTTTTCCAATGCTTTTACCAAATCAGCAAGTTCGAGTACCGACATTTCTTCAACTGCTTTTAAGATGTCATCTTTTGATAATTTTGCCATATTCACCCCCTTTCAATAAATTCTAAATCCTAAATTCTAAAACCTAAACAATTTCAAATAATTAATTTTTTAAATAAAAACGTTTTTATATTTGGTCATTTTGTCCAAAAAGATCCGTCTTTAACTGACTCGGTTCGTAGAATTTTCTGCGAACTGCTAACTACGAACTTTTTTATCTTTCACTGCACTGAGTGTCCAGACGAGTTTTCTTAAGTTCCATGAGAGTGCATGGTGAAGCCCGCTTAAAGGCGCCTTCATCTGGCCGACAAGCTGAGCAAGAAGTACATTTTTGGGCGGGAGAGTGGATAATTTGTCGATTTCTTCTGAGGTAAGCGTCTGGTTTCCTAGAAGACCGCCTTTGATCTTTCCCGCGCCTGCGGTTTTCAGAAATTGGCTGAGTTCTTTGATCGGCGCAATTTCGTCAGCGTACGCAAAAAGAGTAGCGGTTGAACCGGAGAGATTTGTGATATCGACGGTTTTCCGAGCCTCATTAAGCGCCCGTTTGAGAAGTGAATTTTTGGTCACCGACAGTTCAGCCTGTGTTTTTTTAAGAGTTTTGCGGAGTTCTTCAAGCTGTTTATGCGCGAGACCTCGATAATCAGCGAGCACCAAAGCTTTTGATTTGGTAAGTTTGCCTGTCAAGTCCTTGACCATTTCCGTTTTTTTCTGTTTCGTGTGTGCCATATGTAAGTTCGTAGTGCTTAGTTAGCAGTTCGCAGTAATAAAAAACCTCGCTTCAAGCGAGGGTGTAAACAGTTACTGTAAACTCTAAACTGTCAACTGTGAACTTTAATATTCCCTCGGCAGGCATATTTTAATCCCTTTTGGGAACCTGCTATCTTTAGGATTTGTGTATCGTACCAAAAAGTATTGAGATCGTCAAGGTAAACGTATTTTCCCGGATCGCAGCCTCATAACGATCCAGGATAGTTAATTCACGTTAATTCAAGTATGTGGCGAAATAATACCAGATTTTTTTCAGAAGTTACAATACTTTATTAAAAACTAACTTTAAGTTTTTATTTGACATACGGCTTGTAACAGAGGCTAATTTGAAGTATTTGGTAGTTCTTTGTGAAGAAAGTGGTACCTATTCAACTTCCTCATCCAACAGTTTATTTTCGTTTACTGTTGGGGTCTTTTGCGGCTGGCCGAGCTGAACGACAAGTTTAGCAATATCGCGCCTCCATGCGTCCATTTGAGCGGGAGAGATCCGGGACTTGATACCGACCACACTTGGAGTGTCGGCATTTATAGTGTCACTGACTTCGCGCAGCAATTTTTGAGCTTCGGCTACCAATGTCGTATCACCACTCGCCTTTTTTGCAGTCGATAGAGTATAGAGGTAATTCAAATCGTCAATCCCTTCGCGGATAGCGATCAGCCGGAGGCTAGGCAATGATTTATATTTATTTAGTAAATCAGGATAAGCGTTGATCCAATCACCCCGACCTTCCTCGTCAGCGGTGGTGTCTGAATACGGATCTTCCCAGATATCCTGATAGGTAAAAGGAATATTGGCTTTAAGTCCTAAATTACGAAAAAACAAACCATGCTCCAAGCGGTGTTCATATAAACTCCCGAGCCGGTGGTTTACATACATGTATCCGAATTTACCCGTGCTGTCAAGGTATTCTCTTAACTCGTCTCTAGTCGTATGATTAAATTCTGTAATTTTTCGGTTGAAGGAAAGGATATCAATGAGCGATCCGTAGGTAGTTTTGTAATCTTGGGTGCCTTCGGGAGGATCAAACCAAATGTCATATGGTACAGTAACATAAATTTTATTGGAAGAAATAGCACTTCGTATAAGTGGAACTAATTTTGTCAACCAAGCTCTACGTTTGACACCTTCTTCAGGAGTGCTGCTGTGCTTGTGGAATGGTTCGTCAATCGGATACCAATAAAGTTGACTCATGCCTTTATCGAGCCGCCTTTGTTCAATGTCTCTCACTAACTGCATGTATTCCTCATCGACATTATCTCGTCCGATCAGTTTTTGGATTGTTTCGTAAACGCTAGCGTCAACTGTTCGAAAAAGTACAATCGGGCGATCATTCATGCCGGCATTTTTGATCTCGTCAAACAAAACATCCAGATAACCGAAGTCGACCTCCAGCACGCTATTTTCATAACGCATGGTATAGGCGAGTCGTATCGTATAGACGTTCGATCTGATGCCGAACTCCTTGAGCATAGTTAAATCTGCGTTGACTTGGTTGCGGTAGTTTTGCAGCGACAGGTTGTACTCATCTTCATGGGTAGCCCAACGGGCGACATAATCAAAAACGCTGATCTCAGAGCACGGGTTAGTCCTGCAGTCAAGGTATGACTTGAGCGGTTTGTAATAAAACCCGCTGACTTTGATCGGATGCTTGAGAAGCTCCATTCCGGACACAATGAAGGTAATGGGATAACTCTTTTTTTTAGCATTCTCCGACTCGATCATCACCTGGCCTTCATACGTCCCGGGAAAAGTTGCAGGATCAGTTTTTAACGTAATGATCCATGCTTTGCTCGTTTGCGCCGTGATCCCGAATTCATCACTATCTAAATAATTCCTATACTCTTGAGTAGCGGGAACAAGCACTTCCGGTGATTTGACGCTGGGTTCGAGCCCATTTTGTTTTGAGTTTTTTCTGACTTTTAAAATTTTTACCACCCGAACATCAGCCGGAGAGAGCTCAGCTGTGCCGTCTTTCAGTTTCATTTTAGATACACGAACCGTCACATTTCGCAGCGCATCAGTGCCGTTATTGTAGATTCCCAGCTGCAGCGATTCACTTTCGTTTCGAGCTGCATGCATCTTTAACTGTTTAGTATCCGAAATGATTTCGTTATTTTCAGGTATTGTAGTGGGGAGAATAACTTGACCTTCGTCAAATATGCTTCGGGTATAGGTGATGAACGATGTTCCCTGAACTTGAGAGATAGGATCTTTGGCAAATACTTGGGAATCTAGGTTTGATTGGATAAGGATAAGAGTTGCGACTATTCCGATTGCGGTGATGGCTAGGGTCAATATTGGAATTAACCTCATATGTAAGCGTATTGGGCTGGATATAGGGCAACAGCGAAACATTTTTCAAGAAACGCAATCTTGTCACCAGTTCTGAATCCGCCGCGTCTGAGTTTGACATGAGGAGGGATTTGCCTATTTTGTGCATGGATATGGCTAGGAAATGATAGTAAAATTATGGTAATTAAGATTGTCACAACAATTTATTTGATAGTAAGGCAAGAGTATAACATATTTTTTAAAAGAATGACAATGAAGCCGTCAAGCGATATTTAGAGAAATCAGTCAAGTCGTCTATAAAGTGGGTTCTAGTTCTGGAAGGTGATCCGTTTCCAAAGCAAGTAGAAAAATAGTTTTATCCGCTCAAAAAGATTACGTCGTCGTACGGGTGTTTCCTCTAAGACTGGAGACGGTAATTGACCGTCGCGCCTATATATCCTTCTTTGGAAACATTGAGACATTCTTCAAGCAGAGCGATTTTATCTCCGGTTCTGAAACCACCACCGTGGGTAAAAATGACTGCAGGTCTTTGTTCTTTGAGGTTTTTAGGAAGGCAGATATCCATTTTGAGGGCGACCCCGTCTCGGGTTGCATAGACGATATCCCTCTTCAGTTCAACCGTTGGCGGAATTTGAGGAGCTTGCGCATGCACAGGAGAAACCGAAAAATTTAATCCTATGAAGAGGCTGATAAAAATTGCCACAAGAAACTGGTTTCCCATCACGTGTATTATAGCAATTAGTTCATGCAAGTGACATCTATAGCTCTCAGTGATACTGGTTTTTAGGACTCGAGGTTACGAGGGATCAAAAGAATAGTTAAGCATGAATTATAAAGAACTTATGTTGACTTTAATTCCTGGACCCATAGTAGATGATAGAATAAGTTTCAAAATATTGTTTTGGCCCACAGATGTGACAAGCGCTTCGATATTTTCTTCAAGTTGTTTTTCGCTGAATGATGCTTTGCCTACTGGCAGATGAACGATTGGGTTAGTAGGTTCCGTTTTCCAGTTGATCTCACCACCCTCAAGCTCTTTGGCTCGTTTTTGGGGATCAGGAGTGACCGTGCCATTTTTGGGATTGGGCATAAGTCCGCGCGGACCTAAGATTCGGGCATATTTAGCAAGTTTAGACATCATCGCAGGGTTTGCTACGAGAGCATGGAAATCAATCTGGCCTTTTTCAATTTTAGCTAAAACTGCATCATCAGCAATCGCTATTACTCGCTTCTTGCCAGTGCCGTGGGGGAGATTGACCACTCCAGACAGGGATGCTTTTTCTTTGGTAAAAAGTTCAGGGTTTAAATTGATATGCGCCTCAACCGTACCATCAAATTTAGTTGTGGCGGTTTTTTTGACCAGTTCCAGTGCTTCCTTAAGAGTATAGGGTTTGGATTTGTCCACGAGAGCTGTTAGTTCACGATACCTTTTTGAGCGGACTCGCTGGACTGCCTTTTTAGGGGTTTTTCCCCCGACTATTTTTTCAGGCTGTTCATGAAGGAGTGCTTCAACTTCGGGTTTGAGTTCTACTCCTTCAACCACTTTGATTTGCTGGCCGCCTTTGAGTCCTAGGCCTTTGATGTGTGCTTTTTCTTTCTTTTCCTTTTTCACCTCACGCCGCTTTTTGGCTTCTTCGTGCTGAGCCTTTTCAAGTTCTTCGTTCCCTAACGTTTTGACTCTGATTTTACCCATACATTTTAAAATGCTAAACTCTAGATCCTAAATTCGAAACAATATCAAATTATAAAATACAAAATTCTAATCTTTTGAATTTACTTATTTAATATTTATTTTTCTACTTCAATTCCCATGGATCGTGCAGTACCGGCAACGATTTTTTTAGCAGCGTCAAGGTCCTCTGTATTTAAATCCGGCAACTTGTCTTTGGCGATCTCCTCAACTTGGGTTTTAGTCAATTTGCCCGCTGACTCTTGACTCGGTTTGCCTGAGCCTTTGTCGAGCCCAAGCGTCTTTTTGATCATTGCCGAGACAGGAGGAAGTTTGGTAATAAAACTAAATGTACGGTCTTCAAAGATAGTGATAACTGCGGGGATGATCTGTCCTTTGAGCTTGGTAGTTCTTTCATTGTATGCTTTTACAAATTCCATGATGGCGATCCCATGCTGTCCCAATGCCGGACCTACGGGCGGCGCCGGAGTAGCCGTGCCTGCAGTCAAATTGAGTTTAACGATTGTTTTGACTTTTTTTGCTGCCATATTAGTAAATTAAACATATAAATATCAAAATGTAAAATGACAACTTAAAATGTTTAAGTTTTTTTTACATTTTTCACTGTCATTTTGATATTTGTATTTTGCATTTTAAATTCTAGATTGGGAGATAAGGAAATTGATTTCGAGAGGCGAGTAGACAAATGAAGAATGTACAAACTCTCGAAACCGCTTTATGGTCTCTCCCTCGCTTCAAGCGAAGTAGAGGTAATATAGCATATAAATAGTGTAAGGTAAAGGACGGATCAGGTAAAAGTTTTTTCCCGAATCGTTAATTCTATCCGAGCGCTTGAATACTTTTCAATTGTGAAGCCAAGGCTGGCAGGCGGACATGGACATAGAAACCGTGATCGAGATCTGCCCGATAATTTCCATAAGTGATATCGCAGTCATTTTTCGTCAACCACCGAAACATCAGTGCATCGGGTAAAAAATCGGGGCTTCCAGCCATTGGTCCGTCTAAAAGTCCGAATTTAGTAAGCATCCGGTCTGGCAGAGTGATTCCCCCCAGACTTATAAATACGTCTATTACCGGTTCATACGCAATATCACTCTCACGGGATCCAGACCAGTCGCGGGTCCCAATCTGGGTGCCGTATGCGATTGAGATTCGCTGATGATCACGGTGGATAACCTGATTTACCTGTGCAAGAAAGGAAGCCAGATGATAGATGATGTCTCTAAGTTGTCCTCCGGGTTCGACAACGGTACGGATAAGTGTATCGTCATTTTCCCGGATTTTGGGAGGTGGGTGAATTCGGACAAAACCATCTTCCGGTTGCTGATATGCATATTCACCTATGAGATCGCTTATACCATCTTGCACTTCTGCCGCATGATGGGTAAAATGGACGATGGTCATACCCAAATCGCTACCAATTTTACTAAAGCGCTCGAATTTCCAATTTATTTTGTCCCACACAGCCAGCCAAAATGTCAGGTCTACCCGTTTTCTATGAGCGCCTTCGGCTTGAGTAACTAGATTCCCCAGTTCCTGAAAATGCGGTGTCAGAGTGTAATGGGTGGCTCGTTGAACAAATTCTGCGGCTCTGCGACTTAGAGCTACCGGAGGCGCAAGTACAAATGCGTCTGGATTTGGAATAAGCGGTTTACCCAAATTACGGTGGGCTTGTTTTATATATTCATACGCTCGTACTAAAGGTTTGTTTGGTGCGATTCTGAGTGCACCTAATGTCGAACCGCCGCGATTACGCCAGGTTTTTAGGGCTGCGCGAGTTTTCTGATGTTGGGAGAAAGCGAGGTCATCAATGCGTCCGTTGGAATGATACTGTTGCCACCGTTCAAAAAAAAGTCCGTTTTGATATGCTACCTCATCCTGAGGATCATGGTAAGGGGATTGTACTATTTGCCAATAAACCAATGGACGGTCATTTGAAACGTCGCGTCTTGTCCAGGTACTATCGCTTTCCGTACGAAACTGTTCGATCATGGGCACATTTTCTGTAGCGAAATCAAGTCGTTCGAGCTGTTTTGGCATACCAAAATAGAGATTCTATCATACTACTCACTTAATGCAATCCGGATAGTCATAAATAAATGTCATTTAAATCCCAATGTGTCTATTCATAGCACAGCTGGAGTATTATATGCCCGATGTGTGAAGCTGTCCCACACCGGGTGTGGGATTCCCGGGTGTGGGATTCATTCTTTTTTATCAGTTGCATTTTATAGAAGTTTTCAATTATGCTTGTGAGGTAGAATTATGACTGAAGGAAATAGTCAGCATCCCCCACGTCG
>CAYPMW010000004.1:15457-22990 GCA_964412165.1 uncultured Gammaproteobacteria bacterium
GGCGGTAGGGGAAAATAAAGGCACGACACCGGTATCTATATATAAGAATTCACGTATTAGTCAACCAAGTTATCCCGGAGCAATTCCAGTAGGAGATGCGCTCAATTATACTCCGACTAATGAAGTGCAGAGTTTTGGGCAAATCCTTAATACTATTTTGGTGCGGTTTATAGTGAATCCTGATTTACCAACGGGGGTGACTGGAGTTCAGGCATTTACGACTCCGGATTTACCGACCGGTAATACAGAAGTTGTACGAGTATTACCGAGTGACGGAAGAGTTTACTATGGCCTTCTAGTGGCTATGGCACCCAATAGTTATAGCGGAAGCACTGTGCTTGGCGAAGTAGATGAACCTGGCAGAAATGGCAATCAAGAGTATGTGCTAGGCGTGCTAGTTTTAGATCCATTAAATCCAGCTGCAAATCCGCCAGACTCCTTTACTCAAGTAGGTTATGTTGATGCCGGAAATGTCGTCTTTCTAGATAAATCTCCTCATCAAACTCCAGTTCCGCCTACTAAATAATATTCATTTAAATTTTCAGAGACAATACTTGCAAATAGTGATTTTATATTCTTTTTATGTGTGTTTCGCATACGCATGGTTGGGAATTCCGGCAATATTGAAATGTGTCTGACCGCGGGGTTTAGACAAGGCTGAGAATTGGGATGGTATATCCGGATATCCCCAGCGATCCATTTGCGAACGCAGGCGGTTAAGTTCTTGAGTAAAGACTTCAAATAACCTCCGTTTTTCATCAGGATCAGGATTAAAAGAATCTGAAGGTAGATCTGCTAACAAGTTTGCAACAAGCGTTTCATGAGCAACATTACCTTCAAAACCTTGTCGGGATTGACGATCTAAATACTTTGGTGGTGGAATATAAACACGATTTGGATCTGGTAAATTATTATGGAAATGAACTCTAACCAGAGTATGCATTATGGAAGTACACGTCTTAAGAGCAGTCGGGTAATTATCGACTTTCGGAGGAATAGGAGTTGGGTTGCTCGGTTGTATCCCTGCAGAGTTCAGGTAATTTTTACATAGTTCATCAATAACAACTCCCATTGCTTGTTCCCGATTGACCGGAATAAACTCTGGAGTGCCGGCTCTATTTACAGCAGTTACACCGACAGGATATTCTATTCTTGGCGAGGATGTTGACCGTCCACTGCATCCATATAAATAGAGCAAAAGCAGTATATATAGATACTGGGGGTAAATGGATTCAGATGGTCGTGGTGTCTCAGCTGATCTGCGCATACTCTATTATTATAGGATATTTTAATTTAATAATCAATGAGCAGTTGAGTTTCAGATTGACCTGATATACTGGAAATATGAGCATAGTCAAACCATAGTCCGGGGAGTCCTCACTCTGTACAGCTGTGGTAGAAGCCCATGCTCCACTAGGCCTCAAGGCTCCTGATCCTATCGAAGGACAAACCTGAGTAAGACGGTTTAAGAACGGATTACGGAGCAACTAAAAATTCAGCATCGTCTTGGCCGAGCATAGTGTTATCGGTTGAAGCATACGCTTGGGCTTTCCAGGTGGTGACAATGCCTTGAAGGGGGATTGGCACGATCACCTCGCCGTTTGTGCTCGTTGAAAGATTTGGATTCCAATAGAGCGTATCAACCAGCTTTCCACCCAGGACCTCACCACCCCCGCCGCCTCCGCCCCGACCGCCACCATAATCATATGTGCCTACTGCCGTGAGTGACGATGACGCATTGGTTCTTCTCGGGCGGTAGTAGTAAAACGACGAATGCACTGGAGAGGTAGCGTTTTGGCGGAGAGCAAATATAGCTTTGTCTACTACAGCGAGGGAGAGTTGAGCTGAAACCGGTCCGCCAGTAGGGTCGTTGGTCGTCACTTTGATTTGGGCAGTTTCGTTGGGGTTATAGCGTGTTTTGTCAGGAGTGACTGTCACGTCAAGGAGGCGGTGCATTGCCGGTACGTTTAGTGATACGCCTTCCGAGCGGTATATGCCATCAGCGAAGAATGAAAATACGATGGTGATTGACGGACTGAAATCTTGTGAGACGGGAACTTCCAAAATATTTTCACCTGTGTTGAGGGAGACAATTTGGGGTGAGTACACCCGGCCTCGTTCATAGGTGACGAGTGTATTGAGTTTTTGCGGTGATACTACAACGAGTCTTATGGTATCACCCACAGTAAATGAATTTTTGTCGCTTCTCACCTGAAGATATGTAAATCTACTTGAGTAACGGTCCCAGAAATCGTCACTACTTTTGGAAGAAGCAACTCGTAAATATTTGTAGTTTTGGGAAAGATTGCCTTTTTCATCAGTTTTTTCGATTACGAGATATCCATTGTCTGTTTGATAAGGAAATGAAAAACGAATAAGACCTCGACCGTTGCCATCGGTTGAAACTTTACCAGAAAGAATGATGGCACCTTCTGATCTAGTTGATGAGGAATAATCGGTCAGTAATTTATAGATAAACTCCTGATTAGTGAGTTTTACTCCTAGCTGTGTTTCAGCATAGAAAGGCGCCACTACTTCTTGGCCTTTCTGGTATGTGTCTGAAGAAGGCATGAAAAAGATATTGTTGCCAGAGGCATGGACGATAGTTGATACAGCTGAGGTGAGCTCATTACCATAGGTATCTTTGGTGTGGGCCACCAGAGTGACTTTTTGACTACTGGCATTTTTTGGTGGAGGCAGCGTAATCTGACCTGTTCCGTTTTCGGACAATTTGAGCGAGCCGGTGGAATACGGTTCTCCCAAATACTCGTCACCAAATCCCGCTCCACACATGCCTAAAGAAACAATGTTGAAATTGGTATTATAAACTGCTTTTTCCGTCTGGAAATAGGACTGAGTATACACTTCATAGGCGATGTCCCGGTTTTTGAGCGGATTGCCGTTGAAGTAGGCGCCCTTAAGTGATGCCATTATGGTATCGTTTCTTATATATTCTTCTTTTGGTACCGAGGCAGTAATTTCAAATTCTGGCTTCACATACGCTTGCACATCAAAATAGGTAGTAGCAGTCGAACTGCCATATATCTTTTTGTCCAAGTTTGTTGATGCATACAAGTAGATGGTGTCAGTGGTATCTTTAGGCAATGTATAGGTACCGCGAAAAACGCCGTGGCTATCAACCGAAAGTATTTGGTCAATACTGATATTTCCTCTATTTGGAGTCCACACTCTCACTTGTTTGCCTGCATAGGGAAGCTTGTACTGGGCATCCGAATCAGTACGGACCAGACCTCTAAAAGAGACAGTGTCACCCGGTTTATAAATCGGCCGGTCAGTATATATAAACAGCTGGCTTTCCTCATCGAGGTTACTAGTGACATTTATATCAGCTAGTGACTGCGGTAGATTCATGGGGACAAAAATCACTTCATCAATATAATGGGCAATGATTGCATCAAGTTTGTGGTTAAATGCAAGAGGAAACGAACCTGAACCGGAGAAAGTATGCCTACCCAAATACGTTGGCACATCACGCAGGGTATATAATCCCACTTCGATATCACCGCGGTTTTTGGTATTGGTCTCCAGATCAAAAGCACCCAGAGTGATATTTTTATCATCCTGTCGGACCACAAGACCTGTACGGTTTACCGTCAGAAACACCGCTTGGGCAAACGAATTTGTTGGATCCTTGGCCTCAAGGTAGTAGATTCCAGGCTGAAGGGTGAATGAAAGCTGCTGTTCGTTTTTGGTTACGACTATTGAATTGATAAGGCTTGACTCCGGATGGTCAAGCGTCGCCTGAAGATAATTTTCCACTGTAGAATTATAGGAATCATACTCAATAGTATCTGAAACGTACGTAAGAAACTTAAGTAGTTGGTCTTCATCAGAACGGTATAAATCCGTAGAAAGTGAAGCGATACTTTCTGGTTTCATGACGGTGAGGGTAACGGGCATGTGAGCCGGGTAACTCAAAACCCTACCCTGGATGTGGTCATTTACAAACTGGATGTCGGTATCGGAAATGCCGGTAGAGAATGAGTTTGAGTAATCGTTGGTGAGGGCTAGGTTATTTTTGCCTACTAGACCTTTTTCAATCCGCACATGATAGGTGACACCTTTGACAAACGGTTCCTCAGGCGTAAATTCGATGATCGTATCGCCTGCACCATTCGCAAACGAGCCGGGAACCTTAGGTCTAATTTCAAAAAAATGTGCGAATTGGTGGGGATCTACGGGCGAGTTGAAATAAAACACCAGTTTTTTAGGCAGGTACGCATAGTCATTGGGAAGCATGTTTAAAACAATGAGTGTATTAAGTTTTTCCAGAGGATTTTGTGTCATAAGTTGTCTCGTCAAGGAGAGTTCCTTGGCGTAAAGCACACCAACGACCAGAACTGCAATGAGGAGAAGAATTGAGAGCGAACGAACTCGGTTTCTGCCGGATGGGCGGGCCGCAATTTTTTGTTTAGCGAGATACGACGGCCACTTACCGTCAGACGTATAGTCCATAAATTGATTGTAGCACAATGTACCGCTGGATAAAAATGCACAGGCAGTAAGGATTCACTTGTTCCCAGCAAATCTAAAACTGAGAATGCATTATGGCTGTGGCAATATTTTGAGTAAACATGCCGTAATAGACACGGCGGGTGATGCGAGTGATATCTTCGTGCCGGATGATTTGGTTTGCGAGTAAACACCGATTGAACTTTCTCAATAATTGGTACATCAGCGTTGTGCCAGTTCTATAATCTCCTGAACCTGTTTTAAAATGAGACGCGACTACTTTGGCCAGATTGATATTCATCCAGTTTCCGTCGATATGAGCTGTAATAAGCCACGAACCGTCATGCATCACATATAACCGAATATGCAACCGCTCATAGCCGGGAGCCAACTTGGCAGATATAAGTTTTTCGATAGCAGGACGCCGCTTGCTGATGAGCCGAACCAACGTTTCCCAGCCGGGTAGTACAAAACCGTTGATGTTCATGACTGCATGGATATCAGCGTGGTGGCGCCTGCCAAGGATCGTATCGACGTTAAAACCTAAGTCACTCAGAATTTCCTTGATTTGGTGAGTAGTGAGATGTCCAGTGCCCCTTCCGGAACTGGTGAGAACGATGACTTTCTCAACCGGTTCTTTACCTGATAGTTCATGAGCTACCATCCGCTTTTCAGCCGGTAAAAGTGTGGTTTTCCCGGTAAGTTTGTGAGTATCAATCAGGCGGACGTTGAGATGATAGCCCCAGTAACTTTTCTTATGCGGCTTGTGGGAATCTGTTTTGGACCGAAGGATAGTATTTACAACTCCCATATGCATATAGTAGCGTACTTGATTAACTATAATCTAGTGATTTGCTCACTTTTTAACTATAGGGTATAATACACCAGTTCTTACTATGCACGTCGATGAGCTACTCCGTGTTCAGGGACTAGAGATTCAAAGAAATGAGTCTTGGTCAATTGTTTTGGATACACTTGAAACACTTGAATCTCAACGAAAAATTCCTGGAGATTGGTATTTATACGGCCTGGTAGACAAATTTGGTGTTGTTAGAGCACTTCGTTATCAATTACCGATACTTTCAGATAATCTCGCCAGAGACTTATTACGGCTGACTGCCATTAATGCACCGCCTGGTGACTTAAAACCTCTAACACCAAAACACCAAAGCCATATTATCAACTGGTTAGTAACTGATGGATTACTGGATGCCCGAGATGTAGGGTACGCATTGCAAGTTTGGGATCAAGTTATAAATCAAATGGATCCGCCTAGTGCGTTTGAGCACCGTTTAACTAGAATTAGTACTGCTCCGATAAAGAAAAGACATGCACACAGTGAGTTTAGAAATGCGCGTCGAATACTTGAAAGTCGACTACCTCATCCAAATATTTCTCTTCCAGAGGAGCAGGCAAGACAAGTAATTTCCTCTTTGGCGCACTTCTACGAAACGGCGAAACTATATGCTGATCGATATACTATAGATTGGGTACAAGAGTATGTAAAAAAAATGCATGCGCAAGAAGCCTGGTTTGATCCAGAGGGATTGACTATACCAATACTTACGGAGGCAAGTATACTTCCGGAAACGATAGATGGCTACATAGAAAAAATGTTACAGAGAAGAAAACCACACGTTGATTTGTTACGGCAAGCTGGAGAATACTGGATGAGGTGGGGAAATCAAGAGAAAGCTTTGGCTTTATTTGCACACCCAGAAAACTCAATTGATCTATTTTGGGTTTTTGCAAGTGAGTTGCATCCATGCATATATAGAAAAGATCAGACTACCATCGAAACTCTCAAGACACATTTTGATCGCCACATGCGTGAAAGACTAGATAAACAGGATCAAGAAATTCACCAGCAAATAGAACTAGCGCACTTACTCTACGTATTGCATCCAGATTTTCCGCGAGACACATGGGAGCAGGTAAGACTGGGTAGTGAACCATTTTCTCACTTTATTGAGACAGATATTGATGTGTTGATGGCAGTTGCCAGATACGCTCTTACTGTGCCTGAAGCTGACGAACTATTTATACTGATCGAGAGAGGAGTAGAGCAACAGTTGGCCAAGTTACATCAAGGTTTACTTAGTACTCACGAAGCGTCTACCCTGCTTCAGGTGTTACTTATGTTGCCACGACACTAAACAAATGGGTTTCGCTCAATCTTATAATTTTTTAACTTGAAGAAAATCGAGTTCCACTGGAGTTTCTCGGCCGAAAATTGAGACAAGTACTTTGACTTTGCCTTTTTCGTCGTCAATCTCATTTACTGTACCCAAAAAGTCGGCAAACGGTCCATCAACAATTTTTACCGCTTCGCCAACAGAGAATGAGGCTTTATACTTAGGAGCCTCCATCTTCATAAATTTGAGAATTGCCCCAACCTCCTTTTCTGATATGGGAGTTGGTTTATTACCGGCTCCGACAAAGGCGGTGACGCCGGTGGTAGTCCTCACGGCAAGCCATGATTCGTCGTCAAGTATCATCCTGACCAATATATATCCAGGGAAAATTTTTTCCGTCACTTCTTCTTTTTTTCCGTGACGCACTGTAACTATATTGCGAGTGGGCACTACGATCTCAAATATTTTATGTATGAGATTCATAGTTTCAATTCGCTGTTTGAGGGTGGTCGCGACTTTGTTTTCATGCCCCGAATATGTGTGGACCACGTACCATTGTCCGCGGTCATGGGTAACTCCCGAATTTGCCGACTCTTGAGATACCTGTGTTTGGGTCTCTGATCCGTTTGGATTTTGGTCAGTATCCATATTATCTTGTGATGATAAGCTCTGTTAATTTTACAAAAAATATATCAAGGGTGCCAATATAGATACCTATGGCGATTGATACGCCCAAAACGACAAGCGTCAAGCGGATCGCTTCCGTCCGCGTTGGCCAGACGACTTTGGATAGTTCTGACCGGGCCTGTCTGAGAAACAGTACTGGCGACAGTGTCTTAGTCATAACATATATTATATCATTCGCGCCCGTAACTAGTTTAGCAAGTTGATCGTCTAGTGTACTTAGCGAATCAGCCAGCTGGGG
>CAYPMW010000004.1:23090-75877 GCA_964412165.1 uncultured Gammaproteobacteria bacterium
TAACTAGTTTAGCAAGTTGATCGTCTAGTGTACTTAGCGAATCAGCCAGCTGGGGGATTCGCTTCGCTAAGTAACCATCAAAAAAAATAAAGCCCCTGTTGGCTTCAAAATGAATTGTAGCACACAAGCCTTCAGGTTACAAGAAGGACTGATTGGTAATATTCTTGGGCAGCTTTTGCTATTGAAAATGCTTTAGAAAGTCTATCCGGATCAGCTAGTCTTTGATACATCCAAGCTAAGGGGAAGTAACCATCATTAAAGAATGCTCGAGCTTCTTCGGCAGTGCGTCCATCAGCGCCCACTATGGTTGCATAAAAGTCTTGAAAATCTATTTTATTTGTTACAGAACCGTGGTTATGTGCGAATCTACCATATGCTAAATTACCATTTGCCATAAAAGTAGCACTCAAAGTGGCTTGTCCTGTTTGTTCTAGGCGGTTCATTTCAACATCAATGAGAGTATAAGAAATTCGAGTATCAACCAATAAAGGAGGATTTTGTGCGAATTGTAAAATATATACAGGCCTAGATTCATCTCGCTTATCGATATAAAAAGATGACCAGCGATTGCGATACATTTTTAAGACTTCGCCAAGTCCTGGTAAAGTAGCCAATAAGTTTCTGACTCCGAATTGTATATAATTTTCTATTTCGGAGTCTAAAATACCCAAATCCTTCAGTTCAATCAATGTTGATAACTCGTTATACAGTTTAAGCGTCCACAAGGATCTTTCGAATTGAGGTAGAGCAGGCGATGCGACTTTAGTTTCATGAGAGCGTACCATAGAGGGAATTATAACAGGAGGATCAATAATTCTTAAATTTTTTAAAATTTTTGCTGAATGAACTCTTTAAACGCGATGCCGTTGGGTCGAAGCGTCCCGTCTGGATTAAACAGGCTTCTTGATCCGCCAAAACCTTCGGTATCGTGACTGAACCAAACCGCAATTGGTAAATCTAGCTGCGTAATTTTTTTCATGGTATTTATTACCTGGAGAGGATTTTCATTTTCCTGCTGTCCGACTTCATTTGTTAACGCTGGTAATCCTGTCGTTTCTTCAAGATAGTCGACTGCTTCGTTTAATGCATCGGTATCCTCGATATACCAGTGGAAATTGACGAAGTCCGCATCAGCTTGGGCATAACCGGCGAGTAGCTCTTGGCCACGTCTGATTTGCAACTGAAGTCGTGGACTGTCGGGACTTTTTTCATAGCGAATAAATTCTTCAGGGTCGAGCGTACGTCTTAAATACTCGCGGGCTTTAAACGGTTCGCCTTGTTCGCGGTACTGTTCAGCTGTCAAATAGGCAACCAAGCTACTGACAAGCCCGCCGTTGGTGCATTTGGTGTTTTTTTCATGCGCTACTTCACAGGCGGCAGCGAGTTCGGCATGATACTCTTCGGGTGTTCCAGAATAAAACAGCGTGAGAGAATTTTCTTCGTTCTCAACGACCAGCACTTCAGGCTGGTAAGTCTCAAGTACTCTTGAAATAATTAGTTTAAAAGCAGGTATATTGGTAGGCGGGTAAGACGGCTCGCCGTTTCCGCCTCCGTTGCGGATCGTGAGAACTAGTTTTAGGCCTTCGTTTAAAGCTGCATCGCACTCACTGCATCGCCCGTTCCAGCGGTCAACGAACAGTGAAAGTGGTCGATAATAACGGACACCCAGATCTTTCGCCATTTGCATTTTTTCACGGTCGGAAAACGCTTGGGAGGGAATCATGACGCCGAAGGGATTGATTTGTGTAGGCAAACTAGGTATAACCTGAGGCGATGGTAGCGGCAGCTGAGGAAGAGTGAGATAATTTTCATTTAATTTTAACCGCGATACGTTTCCGAGAGCTGTAGAAAACGTAAATACTCCAAGATTAAGAATCATGAGTAGCATTACCACCAGGAGTGATATGTGAATCAGCCGGTGTGTCATAGGATAAGTATATGTAAAAAACATAAGCGGAGCAATTATAGCAATTTAGGTAAATTGATTATTTTCGTGGATTTCGCTAGACTTAAATTAAAGCTAGCCCATATTCATCATGAGACGAACATATCTGTTATTATTTTTTTTCCTAATCATCTTCGTACTTTCACTCCGCCCTACATTTGCTCAAAAAAAATTTGGTAAAAACCAGATTGGGCCGAATATGTCTTCTGACATTCGATACGAACCGGTACGTGCGACTCTTAAAGCCAAAGGTGTAGCGTTTGCGACACTTATGGTTGATGTCGGAGCGTGCAACACGACTCCTGATTATTCGTTGTGTCTTGATGACACAATGAAAAACTGGCAAACCTGGGTGAATGAGACAGGCATTGGTGCTGCCATAATTCGTGTCTATAACGGGGGTTATGAGATTTCTTCGAGTAAAGCATTTACACTTGGCGATGCGTTTGCGCGATATTTTCCCGGAAGACGGGTAGTATTTGGCAATGAACC
This sequence comes from uncultured Gammaproteobacteria bacterium, assembly GCA_964412165.1. Lineage (GTDB taxonomy): Bacteria > Patescibacteriota > Microgenomatia > UBA10105 > UBA10105 > CAYPMW01. The sequence continues at coordinate 25,528 of CAYPMW010000004.1, forward strand.
AAATAATATTGTACTTGAATGGAAGGGCGGGACACCAGCATCGTACGCAGAATCACTCAAACAGTTTGCAGACGGTGCCAAGGGACGGATAGAAGTGATTGCCGCGCCACTTGACCCATTTTTTGAAGATACGGTGAGTGGGTTTAAAGCTGAAGATTTCATCCGACAAGTATATGGTGGTGGTAATGCCCTAAAATTTATTAATGTCGATGGACTGGCGTTTAACGTCTATCATGAGGGAAGCGATATCGGCGACTGCCCGATAGAAGTAACAGCACTTACGAGCGCTTTACGTAGAACGAAATGTTCCTGGCTTTGGCTGGTTGGTATATACGGTGGCAATGGCGTGAAGCAGAAAAAGTTCTATCTCACCGAATTTAGCCTGGCTCCTCATACAAGCGATGACGATCTAGGGTCGGTAATAAACTTTATTGACACGAATAAACAAGAGATGATTGACCGTGGTGCAGAACTCATCACACCGCTTATCCGAAACCCGTGCTTCGATCCGTCTGCTACTTCAGGATTTAAAAAATGGCCATGGCTTATGTTTTTAGACGGCAGTCCATCTCAAGCCGTCAATCCTGAAAATGGTGAAGCGGTGAGCGAGACGTGCGTAGAGGCAGACTTTGTCGAATGTCAAGAAGTTGAAGACTCCGAGCCACAAAAAAGGGGAATATTTAACTTTCTCAAAAGTTTCTTTGGTGCGATTTATTCATCGATTCATGGACTATTTGCCCAAAAAACCGGAGAATGTACCAATGCGTTTGACGTCATCGGTAGCGACGTTGAAGACGATCGTCGAACTGCCGCAGGTAAGCGCTTTTGCAATTATGATCCAAAAACTGTGGGCACCATCAGTTATCCTTATAATGTGAGTGAGAACGTGACCATCTCCTTTAATCTGTTTAACGAAATATCGCGCTTATTTTCCTGGAATGTATCGACCAACGCCTGGCTACCGTTTTACAATACTTCAAAAAAATATTCACCTGGGCAGGTGCCATCAGAGAATACCGCAGTCGATTACTATGCCGGCTGCAGTGATACCGAATATTTGGAGGATTGGAATAAATACAAAAATGCTAAACCGGAAGACAAAGATAAAGAATTTTTGAAAAAAGCCCGTAAATGTGCAGGTGTGATAATAAAATCGTTGCCGTATAAAACGAAAAATGCCAACAAAGAATACAAAAAAACCGATGATGCATTAAGAGATAAGACCCTTATGGCTATCGCCCACAATTACGTCTGTGATCATCCGAACTTTGGCGGCGTCTGCGGAGCTGTCGATCACTTCCGCGAATTTGATTATCGTCTTGGCTGGGTGACTCCGGTTGATCCGAATGCTGCCGATATAACTACTACCGCTACTTTGTATAATTCTTCCGAACCGCCGACTAGCAAGAAACGCGAAATGTGGGTAAGTGAGCTCTTTTGTATCAACCCCAATTTCGTCACTCCGTTTGTCGGAAGAAATGAGATAAATACCGTATGTCAGGAGATCATGGGGCCAAACTATGCAAGTGGTGAGATCGCTGCCAATTCTATTATCGGTAAAGCTAATAACGGGAGAAATTTATTTAAAACTCCGGATGAAAGCCAGATATACAGTTGGTCAGTGGCCTGGGAAAAAGTACCCAATAAACCCCTTTATGATACCGAAGCTGCAGGAAGTCTGGATAGAATTTTTCCTGGTCAAGGTGATGACAATAAACATTCACCACCGCCTGACGCTAAGGATTATGATGCCGATGCCGGCTCATACATGATGCCGGGAGTCACGGGTGTAAATGAAATGGCTAAGATAGGTGCTAACCTCAAGCTTCCCAAAGACAACGGTAAAAACAGGGAAAAGTATGAATTGCCCAAGATTGACTGTCCAGGTAATAGTGTCGGAGATGATAAAGTACTTGATGCAGTAGCTGGCATGGAGTACAACCGGTCTTTCCCGGCGTTTAATATTTTTAATCTTTTGGGGATATTTGGTATAGGAGACCAGAAAACTGATTCCCGGACAATGAGTCGGGATGGGACGATTGAACTGGCAATTTCCCAAAACCAGGCGGACAATGTCCTCTACGCCAGATCAATTGGTAATGCCCGACAACCTCTATCAACCGTAAAAAAGTTGAGAACGAAAGTAGGCGGGCCTGATGGTCCGACCATTGATGCGCTCGGTACACCGAGCGAATTCCGCTGTACCGGAGCTAATTGTCCAAACAAAGGCACCATTCCTTTGACCGGTGGTCCGGCAATCCTGGCCTATAATCCAGAGCCGTGTGGGTCGCTACTCCAAGAATCGCTCCGGCCGAGGAAGGCATGCAAAAAGTCGATCAGCGGCTGGGTACACGATGTCGCCAGTCAAGTTGAGGTAGATCGACTGAGTAAAAACGCCTGGGAAAGCTTGGTATCTCTCAACCCCCTCAAACGTACCAATGACAATTTAAGTACTCATGAAGTCGTATCTCCGGTCGACTGACCGGTATTAGATCCCGGCTACGACAACTGCTTCTTTCGTTATTCCCTCAATCTAAAGATAAAATCTCGCGTACTACTTTGGAGTCTTGCAGTTTTGGTAAATGGTGCGCTATGATGGATGAGGAGAAAGATGCATGTTATGGAACCATTTTTAACCCGACGCTCAACGATTACCATTTTCATCATTTTATTTCTCACTTTTATTCTGGCACTTTCTGTCTCGCTCGTTGAACGGGAAAGGCAAGATATTCGCCAACGGGCTCAGGTTGAGGATGTGACGCTTGAACTGACACCGGGGACTGTCGAAGTTCCGACAGATACCCCTTTTTCAATGAATGTGCTCTTGAACTCTCCGACTCAGGGAGTATCCCAAGTAGATCTAGTGGTAAATTACGATCCGACACTTGTCCATGCAGTAAACATTACTCCGGGAGTATTTTTGCCTACGATGTCGGGCAGTTCTATCACCGAGACAGATATTGGTACCATCTTGGCCACGTTTACAACTGATGGAGTGACTCAAACCGCGGACTATGAAACGCTCGCAACTATCACGTTTGAGTCGCTCGATACTCCTGGAAAAAATGAGGTTACTATAAATACTTCCTCAACTGTGACCGTCACTTCGGGAGTAGTGACGCCACAGGTTTCAAATGCTACTGTAGTGGTGATGAGTGTCCCTAGTCCATCAGCCAGTCCTTCTGAGGAACCAACTCCTCCCCCCACTCCTACACCATCACCCACACCATCACCTTCACCCACCCCCGATCCTACTCCTACACCATCTTCTACACCTTCCGCAACTCCGGGCACAGGAGGTAGTGATCCAACTGCGTCGCCGTTTGTGGCGTGTACTAAATCCGCGCCTTCATCTCCTACCAATTTGCGCGCGGTGGCCACTGGTGTGAAAACCGTGAATTTGTCATGGTCGGGAACTGCCAATACGACGCATTACGGTATCGTGTATGGTCAAGAATCAGGTAGATACACGTGGGGAGCTGCTGATGTGGGAAATGTGACCTCATTTACGGTCGGCAATTTATTACCCAGTACCCGCTATTATTTTGCGGTGTTTGCCGTCAATGATTGTGCCTCAAGCGGAGTCTCAGACGAAGCTAACGCCAAGACCAATGCCTCATCTGGACAAACGGCCACACCCCTTCCTGATCCATCTCCCACAGGTGGTCGGGGAGTATTTGTGCCACTAGATCCGGATGAAGAACCTATCCCATTTCTGACAGGAAGAAGAAACAGACTGCTTGCAAGTCCCTTACCGCAAGTATCAGTGCCTCCACGGGAAACAGGAGAGAAGGGCGGTACGAATGTGTCACCTCTCGGGATTTTCTTCCTCTTTTTGGCGACTCTGTTTTTAGGCATCTTTCTCTATAGAATTCATCGCGGGGACTAGCCAGTTTGACAAACCAACCAATTCCTTGTTACCATTGGGAGCTGTTTGGTTTAGAAAGCGGATCTCTTGGCTAATTAAAAAACATATGGCTCACAAAAAAATACGCAAAGCTGTCATTCCCGCTGCTGGCTTCGGGACGCGGTTTTTACCACAGACTAAAGCACTTCCCAAAGAGATGCTGCCTATCGTTGATAAGCCAATTATTCAATATGTGGTTGAGGAAGTGGTTGCATCAGGGATAGAGGATATTATCATTGTCACCGGCTGGCATAAGCGGGCAATTGAAGATCATTTTGATTACCCGTTTGAGCTTGAAATGCGGCTTAAGGAATGGGGTAAACATGAAATGCTTGAAGAAGTGCGCCGGATTGCTGATATGGCCAATTTCATCTATGTCCGGCAAAAGGGCCCCTATGGCAACGGGACGCCGGTTTTATCAGCCCGAAGTGTCATCGGTGATGAACCATTCGTTGTTGTCTGGGGGGATGAGTTTATGTATGCGACGCCTCCGCGGGTACTCCAATGCGTCGGGGTGTTTGAAAAGTATGGCGATCCAGTGATTTCCGCTGTCAAAGTGCCTAAAAAAGATGTGGGTAGATATGGGATAGTGGATGTCAAAAATGTTGAGGGCAATATCTACCAGATTTTTGATCTCATCGAAAAACCAAAGCCAGAAGAAACGCCATCAATTTTGGCAGCTCACGGGTGCTATGTGTTAACACCTGATATTTTCGACATTCTTGCCAACCTCAAGCCCGGTAAAGGCGGAGAGATTTGGCTCACTGATGCGATTAAAAAGCTCATGAAAAGTAGACCCATCTATGCGTGTGAGATCAAAAACAACAAGTACTACGATACAGGAAATAAACTCGAATATTTAAAAACAGTGGTGGAATTCGCCCTAAACCACAAAGATTTAAACGGTGATTTCCGCGCCTACCTCAGAAGCCTCAAACTGTAAAAAATCAAAAGTTAAATCAAAAATACTCGGGATTTGCAAAAACTTCGCTGATTTGGTGTAATAACAATTACGATTGGTAATGATCGTATATATTCTTAATTCCGAATTCAAAATAGCATGCCATATATCCACAAAGTAAAACGATTTGGCTACTATCTCAAACACATCAAACATTCCTTTACCCACGTGCTGATTGGTTTGGTCTATGCATGGATCTTGAGGGAGCTATGGCAGGAATTGTCGCTTTGGTACACGCTGCTTGCGGCAGTGGGGTCGCTTCTTATCGATGTTGATCACCTCTTGTATTTTTTCACCTATGGTCGGCACGAGTGGTATGCTAAAGAGGTGCGCAAACTTTTAAAATTTGGCCAGTTCAAAAATTTCATTGTTTTTGCCAACACCAATCATAAATTAAACACCGGACTGGCTACCCACAATATTTATTTTCTTATATTCTTTATGGCTTTATCGGCAGTCTCCTTTCACTTTGATTCAAAGACCGGGGTAGTGATATTCGGCTCTATAGTTTTACATTTACTTTTTGATATCTTTGATGATTTATGGGTACTCGGGCACCTCAACCAAAACTGGAAACGCCTGAGAAGGATCAAAAACGGCGGAGGTTTAGAAAAAATAGTCTCAACTGCCTTTTCTTCCACTTTACGCACTTCCCGAAAACGCAAATCCTAATCTATCTCTCGTACGTGTACTAGCATAAATCGGATTTGCTATACCTATAGTTATGTACTAGAATGACAAATTATGGCTATACGGAAGGAAAATTCCCCACATCAATGGTCACATATTGTAAACTCAATAAAAGGATCTATAAGAAATTTTTTCAGTCACCGAAGTTTTGAGTATCCAAAAGAAGATTCACCATCCTTGGAAACGATTTATAAGTGGCGCGAGGATGCAACCCATGTTTTTGAATTCATGCCATATGATCCATTACTGTCTCGACCGAGACAAATCGAGCTGGCCTTAGATGCGATTGTTTCAGGTTCACGGAATGTTCAATTTCCCACACTTGAGAGCATGGTGGCTACTTATCAAATAAACGGAGACTCACTACCTGAGGGAGAAAGTCAACGGAGGATTTTTGAACTTTTTACTGCTTACCGTTTACTAAGTTTTATCGAACGCGATGTGATACCAAGAGAAAGATTGGAACAATATCATAAAGATGTTGATCGGTATATCAGGTCGGTTTACAAACATCTCAGCGGACGGCTACCAAATTTAGTCGCGATGACTGATTTACCAGGACAGTCAGCTATTAACGAACAGACCGGGGAGCTACTTTTTCCAGATGAGCGAGCATTTTATACAGGAAAAGACAGAATGCCAGAATTGATGGTGTGGCGGATGGTTCTTGATAGTGTTTTGCACTGCCAAGATGATTTTGAACAGATGGACTATATTACACTCCTTCGGCAGAAAGTTGGATCATGTCTCGCTAGTACACATCCAGATCTTGCCTCATTAAAACCCATTGCGAATGGTATAGCATTTTTGGTAACCGAAAAGAGAGCATGCATGTTAGTTGATGCAAATCTAAATGCGGAAGTTGATACAATCACTCATTATGCATATATTTCAGAAGGCGAACAGGCGTATCATGTCATAGGCGTGGTTTCAGCTGATGATTCACTCATTCCGGGAAGTTTAATTCCCGAGACAAATATTTTGATTCTCGATTCAGAAACATTTAGGCGGTTTAGCGACATCAGATACTCGCTTCATAATATATTTATGTATTACCCAAAGTGTAGACATATATTGGATACACTTTGGGATGAAGAGGGTAATCGCTATCACCGCCTGAATCAGGATAAAAGATTATCCCGTCAAGACGCTGAACAGTTTCAGGCGATCGTTGAGGAATCGCTTACTCAACATATTGATAAAGTCAAAGAAATCATTCGCGCGCTTATGCAAAACCCGAGGGAACGTGAAGCCATAATGAGACAGTCACGCCGAGCATTTTGGGAGGAAAACGATATACGCGTTCCCATCACCATAGAGAGTGTAAACTATGAAATTGCTGCACGCAGCGTCATTCATATCCTAGCGCCAATTCTTCTTGATGTAATCTACACCCATCAACGATTCAATCCTCACCCTGAAGAGATGGTTTTCATAAATCCAAGAGAATGGTTAGTGCGTACTGGGCCTGGTAATATTATGCTAGATCAGCTGAGGAACAATCAGTTAGGTATTCATGTCTTAAGTCCAGCCGGTCCGGAGCCGCTATCTCCACAGCGCGCGCTGGCGATGCAGCTTGATCACTTTTGTAATACGTATTATGGACCACACAAAAAACCACCCTCAACGTGGGAAGAATTATTACAAATTATTGAACAAAGTACTATAGATTTTAATCACGGAATAGGTAAAGCGGAGGTGATCGCGCTGATTCATGATTTCATTCGCCAAAAAATCCCCATGCCTTACACGCATTACGCTTTCTTACCATTGGTTTTGAAATATTTCGCCACGATTGATCGAATACATGAGACAGAAGGAAACGGACATGAGCCAATTACGTAGGTACTGAGTCGCAATGAGTTTTTATTAAAGATAGAAAAAAATCACGCTTCAATTCTGCGAATAATTAAAGTATTAACTCGTCAGGGATATATTTTCCGATAGTGATATGCGGATGCATATTAGATATGAGTGTTGATGTTCACCAATTGACTTTTTGATCCGGTTACGGTTACAGTAATACCAGCTTATGGATGAAGCTCACCACCAAAAAGATGGGATGTCTGAGGATGCCAAGACCATCATCACCGTCATTCTTCTGATCTTTTTTTCTCCGATTGGAGTCATCCTCATGTTTGTTTGGACTAAGTGGCCGATGTGGGCTAAGCTTCTAATTACTTTTGTCACCCTCTGGTGGGTATTTGTGTTTATATTAGTATTTTTAGGACTTTTTGGACTTATTACTTTCGGAGTGTTTACCGGCATTGATCAATATAATAAATGCGAAAAGGTTTGTGTGAGTGCTCCCTACCGAGAAGAATGCGTCAAAAGCTGTAGGGATGATTTGACATTGGGTAATGATCCGAAAGCGAATACAACATTTACTTCTGATACTCTCCTTATCGCATTAAATTTGTTCCGTTTAGACGACAGAAGTGGGTCTGAGAGAATCGTGAAGACGGATTCATTATGTCGTTACGCAGAGCATTTGGCAGAGGTTCATGTTGAGACTGGAGAAGTTTCCAATGATATTTTCGAGCGGGACATCGCTGATCCTGAAATCGCAGATCAGTATTTTTCAGGATTTGACCGAATTTTTATCCAGTCTCTGTCAACTCAAAATTTCCTCACGTCTGATTTGCCGCTGGCGTTTCGAGAAAGTGACGCTACTGCCATGGATTCACGAATTACCCACGGGTGTTTCGCGATCGTTCCAACTAAGGAACCCAATAAGGTTGTCATCCAGCTTGTTGGAGGAAATTTAAAAAAGTAATTTAATCCACGGTAATTTTCGAAAAATCACTTTTGTATTTTGTAGTGGTTAATGCTTCTAAAATGTTTCGTTTCCGCGAGAAAAGTGCATTTCACGGTCGTACTGTGTTTTTCGATACAGGTTTCCTTCCTTCAGAGGGACAAGTTGTCCCGGGTCGTCAATGTTCACCATTTGACGCAGACTTTCGAGAGATAACGGACGGAATATATCAAGATGCAGACTTGTCATAAATTCCTTACCTCTATCTGACAATTTCCACCCATCGATTTCATCTAGCGGATGAGAAATGACCCAGTGTCCAGTATTATCTCTGAGAGACATTCCAGATATGAGAAACTGAGTTTCCGGAAGACTGGCAAATCTAAGTAATGCCCGGGCAATTTCGCGCACTAAGGGTTGAGTAGTCCGATCCATTAAATCAGCTTCAATTTGCGATGCACGCCATGAGAGTTCGCGTGTAGGGAATTCAAAATCTTCATCTATCAATGGACCATCATCTACCATCACGACTGCAAGGTGAGACTGGAGAAAAACTTCACGGGGATCGTCTCTAGTTGCAAATACCTTAATGATTTTTCCGCCGTGCTCAATTCCTTTTTGATCAAGCACAAAGGTAAACATAGAGTAGTCTTCAAAATAGAGATATTTCATAGAAGAAGCATTATAGCAGAGTCAATCAATGTCAGGTGTTACCCCAGTACAGAAAGCCCCGTCTTGTTAAGGCGGGGATGAATTTCTGAAAATCTCTTCCCGGGTTCTGATTTTAACTCCCTTTAGTATTTCTCCCTCAATATCGGGATGGGGTATGCGAGTATCAATTTCCAATCGTTGGATGCCTTCTGTTTTAAAATCATTCGGTCCTTCTTTAAAGGCTTGGCGTACTGCGGCCATCATAAGAGACATCGGGCCACAGTTATGGATATCAAATTGAACTCTAGCAAGTTTAGCTTGAATAACCTTAGGACTATCTGCAAAATCAACATCTCCTTGGACCGTCAAGTCATAGGGTCCGTGATACGCTAATGGATTACTTAAAAGCAAAACATTGGTTTTACGTGGATCAGCAAAAGCATATTTCATCGCCTCTTCAGGCAATTCTAACCAGCTCTCTCCACCTTCCATCGGATCATAAATAAGCACTCTCCACTTTCCACTGGCATCCTGTTCAGGTTTTTTCAAGGCTAATGCATAATGACCAAATCTATAGTTGCCTAAACGAACTAAAATAAGAGGTAGCTGCCATCTTTCGGATAAATCCAATAGATCAGATGAAAAAAATTCTGTAGTTTCATCATACTTTGTTTTCGTTCCGGTTAATTGGTTTATGTTTTGACGCAGCCGGCTGCTAAATCCGGGTGCTACTTCCATATTTTCCTGCGCAGAGACTATAACTTTCGAAGCAAAATCCCCGTACCTTTGTTCAAGTTGAGCGATCTCTGCTTCATTAATTACCAAATCTGCAACACGTCTTATATCCTCTCGTAGCACTTGAACCATACGATCAAGATCACCTTGGGTATAGGTTTCAGCCTCGGAAACTTCTACATAGGTTGGTGTGGTAGGAGGTTTATCAGAAGTGAGTGTAACGCTTGGAGGAATGATACCTTTTTGAGCTGCTAAGATTCTTAATCTTTTAATTAAGCCTCCTCCCTGAACACTGGATCGCATTGAAAACGGGGGTTCTCGTACTTCTTCACTCATAAGAATTATTATTCTAATGATTTAATTTCATCGCCAATTATACAATGTTCCCAAAAATTATTTCACCAGTTCCAGTAAAACGAAGAGAAGATAAAGGGAGAGAAGCGATATGCCCTCCATCCTTGAGATATTTCTATCTGAGCGGGAATAATAAAAGAAAAATCCCATTCCGAGAGTAATAAAAACAAACGTGGTAAGGAAATTATTGGCAGTAGTGATGCTTTGGGAGTTAAGAAGTGAAAACACGCCAAAAAGAAGCGTATTGGCTGCAGCTGATCCGAGATAGTCACCCAAAGCAATATCCTTTTTCCCGGAAAATATCGACCGTACGGCAAGTGAGAGTTCCGGCATATTAGTGCCGAGAGAAAGTGCGATTAAGCTGACGATATACGGCGACACGCCAAATGCACCCGAGAAATACACTGTTTTGTCAACAATCACGTGACTTGACAGAAAGACGATGACTACTCCCAAAAGAAGCTTGAGCATATCCAGAAGCGAGTAAGATTTAAGAGTCATAAGCTGATGGTTTGACCGATCAAGAAGGCCCTTGTGGCGTTCGATGTAAAAAAATAGAAGTACATACAAGATAAGCATGATGATACTTTCAAGATTAGTAAACACCTGGTCGAGGGAAAAAAACGAAGGAAGCGCTGTCACCACAAACGCAAAAATGAGCGTATGTTTATCAAGATTTTTGGCGATGCGGATCTCTTTGCCAGCAATTGCCAGAATCGGGATGATAAATAAAAATATCACCGGAATTCCACCGAGCAAATTACCGATAAAAATTTCCGGGTTATTTTCCGATATTGACGTCAGGCCAACAGCAAATTCGGGGATTGAGGTGAGGATTCCCAAGATAAAAAAGGATACGGAAAAACGCGAGATCCTAAGTCGCCTCGAAAAATGGTCGATGGATTTGATGATCAGTCCTGCACCAAACCAGATAGCAACGAAGGCAATGAGGTAGATGAGGGCATCATCAAATACCATAGTCTAAGTATAGTTGATTTTAGAGCAGAGTGTAAAGATAAATACTTAAAAGTTGGGAAAATTTATGACTATAAAAAGCCTATGGGCCGCTTACGCTGTATGGAGCCGATGGTTGGGATAGATCCCGTTGAGTTGCATTCGGACGGATAATGATCCCCCCTTTATCATCTAATTCGAGTATCAGGGCTTGGGGGGCGGGTTTTATTTTGTCAGGATCGGAGGATATTACGCCAAACGGAAGAATATCCTGAGGAGACCTGCCAGTGATATAAATTCCTTTGTCATCCATATCGAGTTTGCGTATGCTGTAATACTGACCGTAATAGGTACGATGTTTGGTAACTGTAGGCTCAAGCCAAGTTGACAGCATAATTCGCGGGCCAGTGTTAGCAGTGCCTATAATCAAGTGTATTGCCTCTCTGACATCAGCGGGTAAAACTGCAAAGTAGAAATTTAAATTGTCAGCTGAATTGGCTGATTCCAAAAGCAGTACGCGCAAATCATGCATAGAAACAATGATGAATTCGTTTGGGTTTACAGGTCCTGGTTCAGTCATATTTACATCGTTACCTACTGTAACCGCTGGTGTAGCGTCTGAAATATCTGTAAGTGAATATTCGGTACTAAAAACGTCCCACGCTCTTACTGCCGGGTGTTTCCGGAGGACGGAATATGGACTGAGCGTTTCGGTTGCCTCTTTTAATTCTAAGTAACTGGCCATATTTAGGCTGAAATTATATACCCAGAACTTTAAAATTACAATTATCTTGATGAGACAATCTAGTTATTATTTCAATTAATCAAGCCACTTTGAAGAATTTGTGGAAAGCTTTTTAAGCTTCTCAAAGCCAAACTATTTCATCTGGTGGAGTTTTGGTTCCCATGATACCATGTGTCTATGAATTCTCGGCAATTGGTAACTACCATTGTGACACTGGCTATTGTTATACCACTTTTTCTTGTAGCAAGTGTCATCTTTCTTGTCAAGTTTCAGGGGACATCCACTTATGGAAAAGCATTGAAACTTTTTATACTGCGGTATCCAGAGATGATTGCCTTTGCAAATCTTAATGATCCAGGAGACAATCGTTTCCTCTACGCCGATCCTCGGTTTACCCCAATCAAAATCATCGTTTCAGCGAGTGAAAGTGTAACTCCCCATGAGGAGATTGAGACGTGGCTCCAAGAGATGACTGATGGGACGGTTGAAAAACAGGCGGAAATAATATTTCAGGATAATTTGGAGGAGGAAAAAGCAGCGTATGCAAATGGGGATTTAAACAGGGTGAGGAAAAAATTAAAATCTAGTCAGATTGGAAAGCCGGTTCTTAATGTAGTTTACCTCACCTCATATGCAGAGAAACCATCGTACCTGGGTGTGGCACTCCATCGGGATACGATCTTTATCTTCAAATCTACCATGATAGAGCTTCAGGTAAACGAAACAACTCGAGCCAAACTTGAAAAATCAACTCTGATGCATGAATGGGGACATCTTTTGGGTCTTTCACACGTAGATTTACCTTCTTGCATTATGTCTTCCTCGGTAGAAGTGATTGAAAACCGGGTCTATAGCGAAGCCTCTATACCGACACAGTACTGCTGGAATTCTGAGTATGAACTGGAACAACTGCGAAGTAGTGTACAATAAAATGATTGAGAGTCTTTCAACGATTAACAGTGATAGAAGCACCGGGAGTTAATTCGCTTTCGGCTGAGAGGACTAATTCTCCACTAGAATTTTTGTAAATACTATACCTCGTATCTTCATTTGTTCCGGAGGCAGGATCTTTGGGAATTTCTCTTAAATATGTTGGTACCAAATACGGCGTCAAATCTACAAATCCTGGCTTGGTACCAATACGAGTGGAGGTAGTGGGAATACCAGGAGGAAATTCTCCGTTTGCTTCAGTAGCGTATTGGTAAACTGCTGAGGAAATAGCATTGAGATCAGCTCTCCGCTGTGTGTCACGAGCGGCGGTAAATTGCCTACCGGGGTTGACGCTTGACACAACCGCCAAACCCATAATGAAAATTATCAATGAAAAAAAAGTTACAAAAAACAATACCCCTGACACTACCAATTTCACCCACAGCTTCCAATTTGTCCCAAACCACATGAGTAAAAGACCCACAGGAAAGAAAAAGATCAGAAGCAGTATCGTGATTAAAGTTTTTTTATCACTCGTACCTGCGGGTTGGGTCGCCGGAGGGGGAACGGTTTGGGGGGCGGTTTGCGCTGTGGAACTTGGCATGGGTATAGTATCCGGCATGTTTTTATGTTAGTCGAATTGCTGAATCGCTGTCAAGAATTAGTTTGCGGAGAAATATTTGGTGAGAAGTTCTTTAATGCCACTGCGGCGGTAGTAATTTTTTTCAGTATCATTTATTTGCTTATCTTCTTGCGTTAATTCCTCAAAGGTGAGTTGTCCTATTGCGATCTCATTCGTCAGCTGGTTTAACTTCTGTTTTGACTCAGGTTTCATAATCCAATACCCCTGATACTCCTTGTGCTTGTAATTATGGTACGTGTAGTGGAAGTTATACTTGTTCATTATCGACATCACATCTTCGATCCAACTTAAACCATACAGATCTCTTGATGCATTAGCTCCGAATTCTCCAACATACACGGGCATTCCTTTTAGATCGGGAAGGTTGAGTGCTTGGACAAAGATTTGTTCAATAGTTGGTTTTTGGTCGTTTAATTTAGTAGTAACTTGCTGTTTAAGACCAGCTTCTTTTTGAGGTGATACATCTCCCGCGTTTTTTGATTGTGAATCCATATATTCTTTATATAATAAAACATTCTTAAGTAATCAACCGGAATGACGCTACTTATTTCTAGTTTAGTATTTATACGGTAATTGTAAATACTAACGCTGCGGGTAGTTGTGTGATACTCTTGACCTTATCTACTTATCGGTACATATGAACTTTACCTCAAAAATAGTCAATATTGATCATTTACATTTTCATTTAGTGACCGGAGGCACAGGCAAACCGGTAGTTTTGATACATGGTCTTACCAACAACTGGGAAGGACACATACCCTTGGCAACTGCATTAGGGAAAACATTTAAAGTGTATATTCCCGATATGCCCGGATATGGTGATTCGGGCAGACTCAAAAGGTACAATATTGAACAAATGTCCAAAAGCTTATACGCGCTGGTACAAAAGCTTGGTATCAAGCCTCTAGCGGTGATGGGACTTTCCATGGGCGGGTTTATCGCTGCCGACTTTGCAAAAAGTTATACCCAGGCTACGGAATCAGCAATCATCATGGGACCGGTACTGAGAGATAAACATAGAGGGGTTAATGCAGCCAAATATTTTTTCAAATCAACTAAAATTGTTCCCGGAGGCAGGACGATTCTTAAAAAAATCGTGGAAACGAAATCTATTGCGTACCTTTTTGCCAAGTACGTCAATATGTACCGGTTTAACAAAGAACTGATAGATAAATACGGTATGAACGGCAAAAAGAAAATGACCAAAGATGCCTATGTGGAGATGGGGATTGCCGCAGCTGAATACGATTTTGATGCGACGCTTCGAACTATCCGGACACCGACGCTCCTGGTATACGGCCGGGAGGACAAAATGTCCAGTTTCACATATGCTCAAAAATTCGTTTTACCGGGCAACCCTCATTTAGACCTTGCTGTCATCCTTGAAGCCGGGCATATCGTGAGCCTGGAGAAGCCCCGCGAAACTGCGAGAGCAATCACATCATTTCTCAACCAATTAAAGTAAAGTTATATTGTGGAGATGTGTACATTCATATCACCCGACGGGTGTGTTATAACAAAATGATCATGAGTGCAGTACCGTTATAATGGATAGATATATGAAAAAATCTCTTATCCAAGTTGATCCCCGCGTTTATAGAACCCTAGATTATATCGATAAACCAAGATGGAATAGCTACTGGCAACAAATGTATGAAGTAAACCGGACGAAACCAAAAAAAGTCCTGGAGATTGGTATCGGAAACAGTATTGTGGCAATGATTTTACATCAGCTGGGGTTTGATCTTACCACAGTAGACTTTGACAATAGATTACATCCGGATTTTGTTGCTGACATCCGACAACTGCCGTTTAGCGACAACACATTTGATACTGTTTTATGTGCGGAAGTATTGGAACACATCCCATTTTCTGATTTTTCAGCGGCTCTTAAAGAGCTGCACCGAGTAACTAAAAAGTATGTGATTATGACAGTACCGCATGATTACTTAACGTATTTTTATATTTCTTTTAAGCTGATTCCCTATGTGCGTCCATTATCCTTATTCCTTACAGTTCCACGTGCCCAAAAACATGCTTTTGATGGACAACATTACTGGGAAATTGGGAAACGGGGATATTCTTTAAAAAGAATTAATCAAGCCATCAGTCATGCAGGATTGCTTATTGATAAAACCTATACTATGTTAGAAAATCCTAACCATAGATTTTTTATCCTAATGAAGGGGAATAGATGATTAAAGTATTACAGAGCTGGAGCGATATAGGGGAAGCGATAGGATATTTACAGGAATCCGGCCAGAATAAGAATAATCGTGTGTTCCATACAACGCCAATTAAAAATTGGGATTTAGCCCAGATAGCACAATTATTAAGAAATTACAATAAGGATATTAAAATTTTAGATCTGGGTTGTGGAGGTAATAATGTATTACGTTTATGTTATAAACAGGGCTTTCGACATGTTTACGGAATTGATTTAAATATAACATTGAACGATCGTTGGCAGCAGTTTACGCTTTTTAAAAGCAACAACTTCCGTTTGCCCTACCACATAAGTTCTCAAAGCATTACCAGGACTACATTTCAAAATTCTTTTTTTGATGTACTTATCTGCTTATCTGTAATTGAGCATCACGTAGACTTAAATAGTTTTTATCATGAATCGTCAAGGATTTTAAAAAAGGATGGATTACTCTATCTTTCTACGGATTATTGGGATAAAAAAATAAATACATCAGACGCACCGGTTAACTACGGCACAATCGCGGGAATTGAGTGGAACATATTTTCCAAAAAAGAAATATTCAAACTTATACAGTTAGCGAGAAAATATAAGTTTGTTTTATATAAATCTCAAAGTATACCAAATGTTAACAAGCCAATTGTGAATTGGAACACAAAACAGTATACGTTCATATCATTAATTTTTAAAAAAATGATATAGGATAGTGATGTAGTGGATGGGGAGGGATCAGATTATACTGACATACTGTTTACGGTAATTTTTAATTGAGGACTGTGCTTAAGTTTCCGGATTGAGGCCGATATGATTGATTGAGGCGCTTTTGATTTTGCATGCCGAGTGGATAATTCGTGCTTGACAATTGTTTAGAAATATTAAATCTTTTTGCTTGAGAACACATTATTCGTCATAATCCATGTTTCATGGCAGACTATAAAATCGAATCCGGACGCTGGACTGAAGAAAATATTGCCCGGCTTGACCGAGCAAGAAACCTAATCAAGGAAATTGAGGCAAAAAATGTGAGAGAAATTCTCGCTAATTAAAGCCCCGATCCGATTCATCCCACAGACAGTGTCACGGAACTGCATGCCGGAAGGGGATATTTAATGTTATGACCGGTGCCGAAACAGCACTTCAAGCAGGTCTACGAATCGATAAAGCACCATATTTCTGCACTTCCATGGATTTACCCGTAGCTATGGTGGGACTTTATGTTGGCCATGTCATGGATCGGGAAAAAGGGCATGAAACGGTTTATGACTGCGGGATTGTCCGTACGGCAATACCGGAGGACGTACCTGAAGGGTATCACCGAATTACCAGTATGTGGAATGTGTTTGTCACTCGAAGAATAAGATAAAGTTTGGTTGTGATGATTGTAAGATCTATTCGCTTGTCAGAGACCATAGACTCCGAACTTTATTAAAATCAACATTGATCAGAGGTAATCTTTTTGACGATAGTGTTCACTGCATCCGAACGAAGTATCCCCGAATGGAGACCTGTAGGGAACGCCAATGTTTCTACTTTTGCATGGGGGAATAAGCCGTATGCAATAAATTGCAGCAGATTATCGAGATATTCCTCGCTTCGCATTGCGCGGGCTAAAGTTACGATACTTTTAAGACTAGCATGCGGATACTGTTTTCTAAGTGTTTTGGCTAAATTTAGTAAATATCCTAAGCGCCTGGTTTCATGAAATCCCCACAATGCATCAAGTATCTGAGGCGTAAATCCCAAATGGGAGATGAATAAATTTACCGCCTTGGCAAATACCGGTGAAACAAGTATTACCTGTGCTTTGAGAGCTTCTCGTGCTTCTTTGGTCGAATCGGTTTTCAGTAAGTGTGCAGCGGGTAAAGCTCCTCCGACGCTTTTTGGTAGTCCGAGTTCTTGTGCTAGCCCGTCAAGTCTTTGTTTCCCACGGTATGCCATTTCGGAGATTGAATCCATGAGTGATTGAGGCGCGCCACCAGGCATAGTCATTGATGAAAGCATTTCATCGCGGGCTTCGCGGATCCGTTCCCACCACTCGCGAATTGGAGCGCCTTCGCTGTCATGACGGCGCTGGCTATTTAACTGTGTGTGGAGGAGTATGTCCCTTGGCGTTCCGACTGCAAGTTCCTTTTCCAGGTTCGGATGGTCGCTCATGCCTGCAGGATCAATAATTACTAATGTGTATGGTATGTTTTGCTCTTCACAGATTCGTGCTGCCTCAATCATAATGGCGCCACCTGCGGACATGCCCCATAGGATGAGTCTTAAATCAGGAAGCGGAGTGATTGCCTGGGCGGTATGCATAACCAGTTCAGCTGATTGACGGAGGTTATGGGTATCAATTTGAGCTTGTGTGCGGGCGGTTCCTGAAGGGTGGGAAACGAAAATCAACCTCTCGAGGCCAACCTGTGATGATGCAAAAGCTTTTTCCAGCCGGGTTAAAATGCCGGCATTTTCCTTGGCCCCCGATACTCCGCCGCCCATGCCGATGATGATAGAGCGGGGTTTATTATCTGATTCAGGTGAAAGTGGTGGTTGTCTGACGAGCGCTTGCATAAGGACGAGTTTTTCTTGTCTCGTCCTGACAGGAACGGTCCATAAATCGCCGTCAAAAACTCCCGGTGTCTGATCGTAGCGGTCTGTCGAAAACGTCAGACGTTGACGCTTAGGTTCTAATTCTGATACGTGAGATACTGATTCAATGGGCATGCGAGGAATTATATAATAAGACCTATAGTAAGTCAATTGATATTTCTATGGTTCGAATATGTAAATTTTTCTTACCTTTCCCGATGTATTAGAGCTTACTGTTTTTTTTGCCAGACAAGCACGGCAATTTCCGTGTCTTTCTCTCTTCGTCTGCCGTGGTCTAATTTATTATTTATTAGAAGAAGAGTTGAAATTGCGAAAATACTTACATGATCAACTGGTGACTTTGGGAGTGATCGCAGGTAGTATCGTGATTTACTTCGGAATAGATAGTCATTTTATGGATTGCCAAAAATGATTTTTTGTGGCTCCTCTTCTTTCCAAAAACTGTTGACAACATCTCCGTAAGTCCTCCCCTTACCAGGTCCATACTGCCACATTTCATCATTTTGCGTCAGAGTATGATAGGAGACATTGCCGCCGGAAAATAACCAGTTTATATCTGGAGCTGATAATTCTTTGAGCATTTGTGATCTCACTAGTTCTAGTCCGATATTATTTGGGCCTGGTTTAGGATCGATGTTTAGGTGGACGAGTAAAGAGTGATCAATGCTGGAATTTTGGATCAAATGCGGTAGACATAAACCTTTACCATTACAGTTGGTTAAATAAGGGTGAAGTATAGCCCCCAAGAAACAGCTACCCGGCGGCTCATTTTTATTTTTTTGCTCTTTTTCACAAGTAGTATTTATCACACTGCCAAAAAAATCATAAGCTTTTACCAAAACTTGACGACTAGTTTCATCTGATATACCTAGAGGATACTCCAAATTATTGAAGTCAGGAAAGAAACAACCATCAGATAAGAGTTTCAACCTGCCATCTTTGGCTGCATTGGGAAAATAATTTATGGCCATTTCGGCGCCGATATTGGCTCCCATACAGCCTGCTGAACCGCCGGTCAATAATATTTTGGTATTTTTATTATTATCATCAAGTCCATAAAGCTCCGTCAGACTCTCAAATATGGCTTTGATATTGAGTCTACCAGAAAAATACCATCCATTTGGATCTGCTGAAGTTTTGCGACGTAAAGAGGTATTGCCACTCCATAGATCAGAAGAACAATAAGATCCATGGACTTTATTGGCATGATAAAATAAGGGATTTATTTTTGGGTCATGATTAAAAATTCCACTATTGGAAAACTGGGAAGATTTTTGACCATCAGTACCTGGAAAAGTGGTCGTCAACTTTGGAGCTGACGCTAGACGATCCTGACAGGATAACGCATTGTCATCGCACATTCCGCCACCCTGAAGATAAATGATCCAAGTATCTGAAGCTAGTTGTGGTTTTTCGACTCTGAAAGCAAAGGGAGTACCGTCATTACAACGAGCATCACCCCAACGTGATGGATCTCGCAAGGCAGGTTTTACCAGTTCAGTATCATTTCCTGCGGAATCCTTTTCTCTATCTACATCAACTCCATCTTTGTTTACAGTATTGATGCAGTCGCTGATGACTTTTAGGGTGTAGTCATCAGGCAAGTTTTTAGATCTTAACTCTTCCAGAACTTCCTGGGTTTTATCAGTCCCCATTTCAGCAATGACACAGCTTTTCAATTCTTTTTTTTGAGCAGTCGTGAAATTTCTGTATTCATTTTTCAGAGTATTTAAATTGACTTTGGGAAAAAGAGGCGATTTTATTGGTGTCAGAAAGAGGTTTCTAATATTTTGAGAATTGTTCACCACGAATACTCCAATAAGAACTAGCAGAATAATAAGTAAGATCCATAAGAATAGATGGTTATGAAAATATTTTTTACTTGAAGGTCTCGTTGATTCAGCGGAATTAGAGTTTTTTTCAGACGGCATATTTAGAAGAATTATATCATGACAAGTTTAATATTTACGATCGTACCTATTTAGAATTTCAGCCAAACTTTTCTTAGACCGGAGTTAATTTAATATAATGGTAACGAATAAATTTCTTAAACTAAAGACGTTAAAACATCATCATTTTCCTTTTTTGGTCGGAATAATGTATCCAGACGTTCATAAAAGCTGTGCATACGATTCGATAATATCAAGAATCTGAAAACATAAACTTACATATATTGGTTCAGAGATTTTCATAGGTGATGTGGTCACTATCAGTGGTTTAATTCGTCTAACAATTTTACTCTAATTTTTTTAAATACTTAGGCAAATCACGCCGATGGATCACGTCGATAAAGGTACAGCCCTCTTCAGACATTTCAAATAATATACGGTAATTACGTCCGGCGCGAAGAGTAAGTATCCGACTACCGTTACGGGTCTCCACATATGTCATAATTTTGATGATACCTCCTCCGTTCCGATACTGTACAAATGCCTTCGTAACTAGATCGGCTACGTGAGGAGAAAAACTACTGGCAATTTCTTCTGCCTTAGTATCAGGGAGTACAAGTCTTGGTCTATGCAATGGTTCATATATTCGTGATTCAAATCGTGCGCTGGGTGTACTTAAATGAGGTTTTTTGGGTCTTTTATCCTCACTCCGCGGAGTTTTGGCCAGCCCTCTGTCAGGAATTTTGAATGAGAGAGAAAGTGGTGTTGGTTCTATTATCGGGGGAGGATTTGGTGTAGCTGCGTTAACATCTTGCGGGATGTGACGCAGGATATTAGCTAAAAACCGTGCAACAGCTATTCTGATAGTGTCAGATACAACTTCAGAATCAATGACTGAGAAAAACATATCTGCTAAAGGAGCGTCAAGATGATGTGAAACAATAAATTGTTTTCTTTTTCTGGTACTAATGTCTGAGATCTTTACTGTTACTCTAATATGTGCATCAGTTGGAAAGGAAAGCACTCTGAGTGACTGAATAGCATATGTAGGTGTAAATATGTAAGACAAGGTAACTAAATCAGCAGGCTCTATTTCAGTGAGCACAAACGGCATAGATTGAGCCGCATTCTCAAGTTCCGCAGGCAGCCGATCCATGTCTTCATGTGTTAATGGTGTAAAAATATCATTGAGATCTTGGGAGCGAAGCACCCATGGACTCTCTGTATGTGATAAAGCCTCTAACGTCAACTCGTACAGTTTTCCAAACCAGGGATCTGCCGATTCTTCTTCCAGTGTTTTAACTCCTATCAACCATGACCGATCATATCCTTGAGGCAAAAAATATTTAAGTATCTTACCACCGTTGAGTGTTTGTTCTGCTGCTTTTAAAAATTGGACGGCTGCTTCATGATTTGGAAGGTCATCATCAGCAATTGCTTGTATAGTGTCATAGATAAACGTTTGGAGAATTTGGTGCATCTGTTGATATCTTTTTTTTCTCTTTTTTCTTTCAGTGGGAGTAAGCCCTTTATCAATAATCAGAGGTTGGCGTCGATTAAATTCATCCTCAACCACGCCTCCTGGAACAGCGCCCGTAAATATCAACATCGTATCAGTTAAAAGTTGATGAGTGTTGTCCTCAGCATCCAAAACGAGTTGTCTTTGTAACATCGCTGCCATAAGCGTGTATTCGGCTTCATCCAACGTCAGAATATCGTCTGATAACAGCGCGACTTTATGAGCTTTGTTTCCAAACGCGCGATTGTATATGCTGGTGAAGACATCATAAAGAGTGATCGGACGGGTATCGGAGTAATTGGGAAAGACACTTCGATAAAACTTTTGAGGAGCGGTAGAGGTAGAAGCAGGTAAAAGAGGTGCCAAGTCTGTAAAAAAAACATGCGGTCGCGTTAGCCAAGCTGGTAGTGAAGATAGCGCTTCAAAAGGGTAATTGCCAGGATCAGGTTTGATACCGGTAAAAAACGTATCTGCCCTTGCCCATGAATGCTGTAGCATATCCACAAGTTTAAAAGAACTTGTATAAGTGGGGTCGGAGGAACGAACTGAAGTCACTTGATGTAACACTTTGGCAGTCTCTGTAATTTTAATGTATGCAGTTTTCTGGCTGGGGGTAAGCAGCTTAAAGAATGCGTCAAATTGAGCTTTGCGTACGTCAGATTCGTCTGTTGATCCACCGCCTCCGTCGTCGTCGTGGCTTCTCAGAAACCTTTCTTTATGTGGCCAGAGCATATCGTATTATTATATCCACATAATCAAATTTGAGAGAGATTTACCAATTTTCTTATATTCAGAAGCATCGAGTTTCAGAATCCTACAGGATAGGGTGAAAATACTACCTTGACTTTAGCGTATAAAGACCTATAATAATGGTATATGGCTACAACTGAAGCTCGAGCTGAACGAACTAAACCTCCTGAAGCACAGGCTGAAAACGCGTGGCAACAATTTGCCCAAGAATTATTAGTTTTGAACCACAATACTGCTGAAGCAGAACGAACTGACGCTGCCGCAACTCGGGTAAAATTGATTCAAAGCGGCTGGGATATCTTGAAACCTCACGTGCTGCTGAGACGACTCGACACCAGGTGGCGTGGACGCGATGCCGGACCGATGGTAGACCGGACTGCCCGGATGTTTGCCGATCTGACCGTTGGGGCTGTTTTCACCGGAATTGATCTTTTAGATGCTGGATTTGAAACTGCTAACCTAACGCCTGTTACTGCTGCACTTGCTGCTGGGTGGGAATATATGTCTGATACGGCTTTAGATGGATTTGCGAACTGGATGGGAAGAAAAGCCACCGGTATTGAAAATTTTGAATATGCGTCGCGATTTTCCAAGTGGTTAAGCAGGGGGATAAATCTTGTCCCGGTAGTACGGCAATTTGTTGATTCGGTAAATACTGAGTCAGTTTTTAGAGCTTTCGGTGAAGTGCCGATACTCGGAATCCCTGTAGAAAGGGCGTATGAGTGGGGCAATCAATACGTTGACAACTTATCCAAAGATGCCCAGGGGAAATGGTACGAAGGGCTTATCTTGGCCATGGGTGGAGGCTATGCGAAAAAGCGCTGGCAGACAAATCCGGCTCCAGCAGAAGCCGGAGCATAATCGCAAGAGATGGATAATATCAACCGCTATAAACAAGCAGTCTTAAACAGTACTCTCCTTAATCAGTACGAAAAAGCAAGCATGCTTGACGGCGCACAAGAATTTCCCGAAGAGTTTCTATCCCAGATGATTGTTATGCTTCAGGCCTTTGACGCGCGCTCACTCGAACGTAGAAAAGAGTACTTGGCAAAAATTTCAGATGCATTTAAAACTTACCGGGAGACGATAAATAAAATTCAAGGATTATCTGAAGTCACACGCAAAAAGTATTTGGAAAAAGCCGATATCCTTGAGAAAGCAATTGTTGGTCAATTCACTCAAGCGTAAATAAATACGTTTGTCACCAAGGCTGTAAAGTCTTCATCTTTAATTGGCTTGATGTGACTTATTCAGAACGGCCAGTATTATCATTAAATATTTTACGTGGAGAAAACCACACGCCTGAGGAGTTAGCACCAAGAATTCAGTTAATGGTAGACCGTGTAAATGATGTACTTACTGTCCTGGTTACGAGTAGACTTTAAAACTATAATTTCAACTACAGTAAATCACTTTTTTAACTTAAATTTCCACACTGCTTGGTCATGTAGGCGATGACTCTCCTACGTCATCCTTAAACCTCACTTCGCCGCTTAAAGCATCAATGTAATACGTCCGTGTTTTCACCGGGCGGCCGGTCTTATTGAAAAAATGGTTTACAAACCACATGGGTTTCTGCCGCGATACAAAGATGATATTTGAAAGCATCGGCGATAGACCGTCACGGTTCCCTCTCGCTTCAGCTAGTTCCAGGGCTTTCTCAGCAGTGATTTTGACGGGTTTTAACGGTGTGATGACCCCAAATTCCTCTGGAACAGATTCGTACTGAGTGGTTGCAATATTGAATAAATAGGAATCGAAGTAACTGCTGTAATTTATCGTGACACTAGCTTCAAGAAGCGAATGCCTGGCTACGAATGAAATGACAAATCCCTTTAACGGACCGTTTACTTCTTTAAGCGTTACGGCAAATTTGTAGAAACGGGGTTCTGGTATAACTTGGGCGGCAAGTGACAAAGCTTTTTCGTAAATTTCCTCAGGAAGTTTCTTAGTTAAGAAATGATATTTAGGGGTATCTGGTAAATCATCCTCACTTTTTTTTATGCGGGAGTACTTATTGGGAGTTTTATCAACCAAGTTAAATAAATCCTTAAATTCTTTATCCAGGGATTTGCCTTTTTTATGCCGTTGTATGATCAGAATTATCCAAACAATTACGATTATGAAAATCAGCAAATTAGAAATACTCATACGATGAAATTAATTAATACACGATCTAGTTTATTTTAGCTTATATCATGCCATGAGTATAATCAAATGGTGACATTTTAATAAACTTTCTCTAAGGCGAGCGTATCTGATACAATGACGCCTAATGGTTCTAGAACAAAGATTACCGAGTTCCGAAGCCGGTCGTTTTAGTGGCATAGTCAGAAGCCTACAGGAAACCGACTTGCCCCAACTGCGGCCAATTCTTGAAACGTGGATGAGAGATAGTAAAACTCACGAACTAGAAAGAGAAGAAGTTGAAGAAACGCTTAAACGCATGCAAGAAAGCCTTACCGGAGATAATGATCGGAAATATTTTGTAGCAGAAGAAACGGATGGAAGGATCATTGGAGTCATCGGTATGATTAGACCTGGTGAAGTGATGCAACAGTTTGCTACTACCAATAATCCGATTGAATTGGTGAATGCGTTTGTTGCCATGGACAAACGGCGTGGTCAAGGTGTAGGCAGGGCTCTCGTTGCAGCATTGGAGACTGAAGCTAAAAGGCGCGGGATTACAGAAATAGTTCTAAACAGCGGATCGCGATATGAGGAGTTCGGCTGGGGATTTTACGACCGGTTAGAAGGGTACTCACGAGTGGGTGTTGCGAAAAATCTTTACGGTCCGGGTTTTGATGCTCAAGTATGGAGGAAGATTTTATAACTTTCCGTACCTGGGTAGAACATTAAAATATGTAATATTAAGATGATACAATACTCCGCCTCACTCCCGGGGTAAAAAGGATTAACTCTTATAAATAATTTTGGAGTCGAGAATTTATTGAGGGAATGATGCAGTTTAGAATAGGTTATTAATGAAGCATAATGTAAACTTGACAATGAGACCTATAGTTCTTATAATGGTACGGTATTAATAGGTGTTCTACAAATTGGGTGGATACTGATATAAATCCATATTTATGACACAAAGTCCTAACCCTGAAATGGGCAACAATTTTCTTAGTCAAGCTTTACGAGAATCTCAGCTGTACAGAGCCCGCATACTTGGTGATATACGCAGTTTAAATAGTGATCCACATACGAACTTAGTAGCTTATAGAGATCTACTCGTTCCAGTCGCACCTACGGTTTTTGAAACTTATGGTCTTGAAATACGTCCTGAGGCTTTAGATGAAAATGGAAGGCAAAGGCTTATATTTCGTGACGACAGAACTGATCATGTTGTATTTTTTGCCGAAGTAAAGGTTGGTGATTTTATGGGACGTAGAAAAACAGAATATATTTCAGTGGTACCCTATAGACCAACAGGCGCGTCTGCGTACACAGTTCTTGATTCACGACAACATACCCCCGAAGAAATGGTCAAACAGATAATTAAGGAGAGTGGACTTGGATTAGTTGAAGGTGATGTAGCGGGTAATCAGCAAAAAATAGCCCAAATCGGAGATAGAGCCGATCAAGCTCTACAAATAGCGCTATTAAACGATAATCCTAGAGGTAATAGTGCGAAATATATAGATTTACTTGCTGAGGCAGTTACAATATACTTTGCTAGAAGATTTCGACCTGATGTAAATATTGAGAAAGAGGAAGCAGATAGATTTATAGTCATTAGCAAAGAAGGGATTGTGTTATTTGTGAAAGTTGTAATTATAACAGGATTTACACCACGGCCATATATCGCTGTAAATCCTATTAAGCCTGATGGCGAATCAACTGGATTAGTCATTGATAGTCGAGATTATTCTTGGGACGAGATGATTACTCGTTGTATGGAGGAAGTATACAATCCGCATAGAATCTATTTTGAAACTGATGATGGAGTATGATTTCTTAAAGTTTACTTTAATAAATCCCTTCAAGTCTTCGATCTTATAAAGTTTGAATATAAATTAATTAATTAAAATAATATTTCCCGCCAGGATCTAGTATCATTTATCAGTGATCCCGCCTGTTTTTTTAAGAAAAAGCACTGCCGTAATAATCCGCCTCAATCCCGGGGTGAATATTAACGAATCGGGGATAACGAATCGGGGACGGGGAGGGGTTGGATTGTATTTGCTTCCTAATTTAAGTAATTATTGTCGATGAATGATATATGAAGAGATATGAATTGATTTGTAAAAGCATTACTCATAAAAAAATAGGTGAAAATAGTTTATTGTGAAGCTCTATCCGCACCCCGTCCCCTTATACTTATACCGAAAAGACGAATTGATTTTTTATTGTTATGATGCTATTATTGATGACCTTATATGAATAAATTAAAATTTCGGGCACACATATTGTGGCTGGTTTTTTTCACCTTCTGTGTTGTGGTAAGTAGTTTTCCAATATCCTTGCGTAGCTATAGTTTGATTGAGAAAGCATGGGCCTCCGAATCATTGGACTCGAAAATACTAGTAAGCTCATTTGTCGGAGGAAAAAAGAATGATGTTGGAAGAGGAATTGCAGTTGATGTAAACGGCAATGTTTACTCCTCTTTACTTGTCTGTTCTGCAAAGTATTGTGATACTCAAGTGAATAAATTTGATCCTATTCGAAAAAAATACCTTTACAAACGCATCTTACACGGTAGTAAAACTGATGATCCACTGGCTATGACAGTTGATAACTTTGGCAACGCTTATATTGTCGGATCTACCAATTCGGTCGATTTCCCCGTTATTAACGCCTACCAACCTATTTACGGCGGAGGGCAAAAAGACGCGTTTATCACCAAATTAGACCAAAATGGCAATCTTCTCTTTAGCACTTTTTTGGGAGGCACTGGCACGGATGAGATAGTAGATGTTACCCTTGATGATAAGGGTAATATTTACCTTACCGGAAGCACAAATTCATCCAACTTCCCAACCCGAAACCCTTTTCAGGCAATTTTTGCCGGTGGTCCTTACGACGGTTTCCTAACTACATTTAATGACGCTGGTTCTATTTTAATTTATAGTACGTATTTGGGTGGGGAAGATTCAGATGTCAGTACCGGCGTAGCTTTGGATACAACCGGCCATATTTATCTTACGGGCAACACTTTTTCTCACGAATTTCCAACCCAAAATCCTTACCAAGCAAATCTGAAGGGTGACGAAGATGCATTTATTACTAAATTTTCGCCATCTGCCAGTTCACTTATATTTAGTACATATTTTGGCGGCTCCGACTATGACGCCACTTACAAAATAATTACCGATAATGAGGGTAACGCATATGTTTCAGGCACCGCATATTCACTGGACCTGCCCTTGGTAAATCCTATCCAAGGAAGGGCAGGAAATTCTGTACTGAATCCGGATATTTTCATCAGCGAAATCTCTGCAGATGGACAAATGCTGGTTTTCAGTACTTATTTCGGAGGTTTAGACGACGATGCAGGTTCCCATATAGCTTTGGATTCTAAGAATAATATTTACGTTACCGGCAATACGAATGCGGTTGACTTTCCTCTCTTAAATCCCACCCAATCCAGCTTTGGAGGTTACATCGATGGCATTATATTAAAAATTTCTTCGGCAAAGGAATTAGTTTTTAGTACTTACGTTGGAGGTTCTTCCTGGGACGATACATTTGACATGGTAGTCCGCCCGAATTTAATAATTACAACAGGCCAAACACAGTCTCCTGATTTTCCATTGGTAAAACCTTTTGATTCTAAGTTCGAAGGAAATTCAGAAGGCCACCTGATTATGGTTACGTTGGAAAATTAATCTGAGCGACTTAAAGTTTCCACCTTTTAGGTGGAGTAGTTGTTTCCTCGTCTCAGATCCTATCTATTTCAATAGTTCGAACAATTGAACTAATAACGAATAATCTTCACTCAGAGAAAACATTAATAGTACATGTAAGAGAAGCGAAAAAATTCCGGTTGAGATATTTGATTTCCAATATTTATGTCTTTATAATCACATCCAAACGTGGGATGAAAGATTTTTGTTAACTGCCAAGTTAAAGGAATAAATGCTAGAACGACATCGGGCTCATGAACAAACATTAGTGTTGCCTGAATTGACCCAAGCTCATTGGCAACTGATTTCTAGCGTGCGTTTCAAAGATCCCAAAATCAATCACTATGCTTTGGCAAAAGCTGGTGGAGTGATTGATGAAGCACAAGGACCACATATTGGTAGACGCCATTGGCATAAAATTTGGTCTGCGGCACACCGGCGCACCTCAGGTATAAAAGGTATGATAGCTCAGAGGTTAAGACCAGATCATTTTTCTTTATTTCAAGAAGTTGCTCGCTTTGCTGAATATGCGGTAGAACACCATTACACCTTAAATGATTACCTGACCAAATTGAAACCAACTATTTCTCTGGAACATGATTGGGGTGAGCCAGAAGAACTGAGTTGGGATGCACAAGTTAACACCTGGCAACTGTATGGTGATGTGTATGGAAATTTTCAGGGAGGGCCTGAATTACGGGAATATGGTGGATACCTAGGCGATGCAGAAGCACGCTTTGTTACGGGGATGTGGCTTTTACCTGAAGACGAAGCAACCGATGTGGTACACACACCTCCTGAGATATTAATGGAAAAGCTCTGGGGAGAAATCAAATCAGACCCCGAAGCTGTTCGGGAAAGATTAAAAACTCAACTGCCAAACTTAGGTAATCTTCATAGTGATCCAATGTTTGGCGTCATCGAAAAAGACATTCCTTCTTTATAATTATAATTTCCCTTTATGACTTAGAGAATTTATGATTGCCGAACAAACGAATCAGCTGATTGTGGAAAAGTTATTTGGCAAAAAGGACCTGTTTCAGGCGTATAGAGAAGCTCGCTGGCTGGGATGGAGGGGAAAATATTTAGGAGAAAACTACACTGACCTATATCTGTCAATACGAACTTTTTATGTAAGGGGTGGTAGGGATGTCGTATCAGGAATATAGAGAGCAGTTACGGTCTATTATTTCCGAGAGATCATTGCGTCTCGGAGATTATACGTTGCAAAGCGGTAGACAAACTTCCTTTTATTTTGATACTAAACAAACAACACTTACAGGCGAAGGCGCGTATCATATAGCAACTCTTGCTATTACACTGATAAAGAAGGAGTTTCCCCAGGTGACTACCATAGGCGGTCCGGCCATGGGAGCAAATTTTATCGTTCCTCCTCTACTTTGGTTAGATGCTCAAAGTAAATCACCTCAAATACGACATGGTTTTATTGTGTATAAAGAAGGAAATGAATTAAGAGTTGCAAACTCACCTCCTTCGGGAACTGAGTTTGTGGGCATAGAAGATGTTATCACTACAGGTGAATCAGTAAGTAGAGCATGTCGATATATGATTGAAAGAGGTTGTATCTTGCGCGGATTACTTTGCTTGATTGATCGCAGTGAAGGAGGAGTCAAACGATTGGAAGATGAGTTCGGTGTGCCGGCAATACCCCTATTTACAGTACGAGATTTTTTTCCAAGAGTGTGAATGCCTCGGTCTTTAATGCCGAGATATTCGTAGGCGTAGAATAAGATCTGTGCTGTGGTAGTTACGATAGTTACGAAGTATTCTATCTTGACTAAGTATTACTACTGATGATAGTATTAACAAGTATGTCAGTAATAACAACTGTAACTCAAAAAGGACAAGTGACATTACCAAAAGGTCTACGGGAAGGAGTGGGAATTAAGAAATTGGGGAGGGTACGAATAGAACAGGAAAAAAAGTTTCTTAAAATCATCCCGACACATGATATATTGGATATTGCCGGCACTTTTAAACCAAAAAGGGGAAAATCAGTAATGAAAGCGCGAAAAGCGCTCGAGAGTGACTTTACACCATAAATGCTCAGAGTCTATTTTTTAGATGCTAACATCTTCTTGCGTCTTCTAATTAGAGAGGATGATAAAGTATACCAAAAGTGCTACAAGCTCATCGAAACAGTTAAATCGGGTAAAATCAAAGCTGTGACTTCACAACTGGTACTTGCTGAAATTGCCTGGACTTTGTCCTCTTACTATAAGTACCCTCGCGAAAAAGTGGCATTAGCTCTTGAGGGAATCGTGAATCTCAATAATCTAAGGTTGATAGATCGTTATCAAACGTCGTTGGGGATCAGATTATATCGCGAAAGATCTGTCAAATATATTGATGCAATACTGGCTTCACAAAAAAATTTACAGAATAGAGACTGGGTAGTGGTGTCCTATGATAAAGATTTTGATACCTTAGGAGTCGAGCGTAAAGAACCGGATAAAATACATTAGGGATTTAAAAATTTTGCCATGGGAGCATTACTCGCTGCTGCTTCAACAGTTGTTATACCCGGAACAATTTCAATTGTGAAGGGTATACTATGAAGACATCTACATTTGAAATAGCTTAAATACAATCAGCTTGGGGCAGGCAGATATTATTTACTCCATCCCAACAAGGGCAATCATCTTGAGGTAAATTCCTGACTTGTTTTCGTTCTGCCTCTGTAGGTGGAGGAGGGAAGCGAGGTTGTGGATATGAGTCTTTTTGAGGTTTTTTAAGATAAAAAACAATCGCAGTAATAACAAGCAAAGTCAGTGCAATTATAAGAATTTTTACCATATCTTCATCATCGTATCAGATTAGGTATTTATAATCCATGATGGACGATGTTCAGACCTATTTTATAACTTCAAAAGAGCCTGTTTTTATTCCTTGCTATGTGGATTGAGATGGTAAGTCAGTAAATGTATAGGACATGAGATGGAGTTTTAAACACTCTTCCATCCTATCAGGTGGGGGTATCGAATCTTCATCGTTGGCTGGAATCTGCATTTCACCAAGCATTAAAGGGGGTAAATTTTCAACTATGAAGTCGGCTCTCAAACAACTCCTCTTTTTTATTTCTTTACCAGGATTAGGTACGTCTCTCTCATTAAAGTTGCTTATATTGTGAGCTCGTGCTGCTGAAAATAACATTTGTTGAGCTTCATAAGTTTTGGGCTCAATAAAGAATCTGCCTCCATTCGTTTGACCTTCAAGACCAGGTTTCCAATCCATTACCACTCTATAATTCGCAGTTTCTCTTACCACTACACCAGGTGAAAATACTGGTAATTTAAGTTCGTTTCCTGATTCTGGCTGGGACATATTGTTTTACTCATGCAAGTATATACCTGTTTCTCTAATACAGATGTAGAATTCTAATGGATTAACTATCCGAATATCCCCACTGCATCACGGTTTCCTCTGGCCTCAACAAGTTCCCGGGCTTTCTCAGCCGTAATTTTTACGTGTTTCAGCGGGGTGATTATTTTGAATTCCTCGGGAATTGATTCGTATTCCGTTGTTGAAACATTGAAACATTATAGAGATAGGTATCAAAGTAACTGCTGTGTACAAAAATTCCAGAGCGTGGATTCATATCAATCCGTGAGTGCCAAAGATGTAAAGAGAAAAATTGTATATCTTATAGCATTATGATATATTACACTCTATGTTATTAGAGCGTCCCAAGAGAAATGGCGAACCTTTTACAGAGAGTGAATATATGAGGTTATTCGCTACGTCGAAAACATTAATTTTTAACCCCCCGCGGCCGGGATTAGCATATCCAGCTCGTGAAAGAGACGAAATACGGGAAGCCGTAGCCTCAAAATATAAAGTGATGACAGCAAAGTATTTAATTCCGCCACCTTCATTTTCAGAAATGACATCCGGAAATCTAGTAGTGGACATTGAATATCCATGGGCAGATATAGGATTGTATACACCAATAAAATTTATTTTCAATCCTCAGGGACGATTAGCTAGCATTGAATATTCACAAAGACATATTAATTTTATCTATAATGAACTAGGAAGACTTGTACAATATAGCGAATTAACAACATCGCCAGAAGGAGAAGTCAGGGAAGTATGGTGGTATACATATGAAGACACGAGTCTATCTTGGTATAGCAGGCAAGTAGGATTAATGCGGTTTTCTACCAATTATAGA
Organism: uncultured Gammaproteobacteria bacterium; assembly: GCA_964412165.1. GTDB lineage: Bacteria > Patescibacteriota > Microgenomatia > UBA10105 > UBA10105 > CAYPMW01. The sequence goes on from CAYPMW010000004.1 coordinate 57,859, forward strand.
GGGTCAGAGTTTCCTCAAGGACAAAGTTATACATTTGAAGAATCTATTCAACAGATCGGTTTTCCTCGACCACAGCTAGTTGCTACGTAAAATCATATTACTCCGGGAGTGACCTAATTGGACTAATTGACCTAATTGGGGACTGGGAGGGCTTAGATTGTAATTACCTTCTGATTAAAGTAATAATTAATATATGCCACGTAGCCTCATAACGATCCTGGATCGTTAATTCTACCATTTATGGATCCTCCCAGGGTGTAAATATGTTATTCGATTAAAAATCCAGAGATGGGAGATGTTTGACAGTATATCGAAAGATCATCTAAAGAACTAGCAATCACGTTTTCCTCTACTGCTTCCAGAAGATGACGCAATACTTCAGGAATTTGAGTCAAAAATATTGAACCGTCTTCAGGAAATACGCACGCATGCTCTGTCTTTTTTACGCGGGTTAAGATAGGTGTAATCATTCCTAAAAATTTTGGATCATGCCTCAAGGATATAAATAATTCGGTTAATTTATTAATAGTTAATGCAACTCTGGGAGCATTAGTCATTGCAGCTTCAGTAATAGTTACCAATTGCATTAAGTTTTCTGGGCGATGGTAACCCAGCTTGACGGGCATTTTTCAGAGCACAGAATATAGAAAAACTTTCGCTATGGGTATCCCGCCAACTATCGTATTCCGGTTCGATTTGAAATCTATAAGTTTCATACTCACTCGACTTATATAAACGAACCAATAACCGGTCGATATCAACTTGTGTTCCTACGTCCCAACCCCACACGTACATCTTCCGAGCTTCGGACACGAACTGAGTTTCTATGGGCGATGGCTAACGTAATTCAGCGCTCATGTGTGGATATAATAGGACAGAATCTTCGCGTCTTTATTATAAACTCTTCGTCAAAAGATGTGTAAGTTTTACTATCAAGACATCTACATTTGAAATAGCTTAAATACAATCAGCTTGGGGCAGGCAGATATTATTTACTCCATCCCAACAAGGGCAATCATCTTGAGGTAAATTCCTGACTTGTTTTCGTTCTGCCTCTGTAGGTGGAGGAGGGAAGCGAGGTTGTGGATATGAGTCTTTTTGAGGTTTTTTAAGATAAAAAACAATCGCAGTAATAACAAGCAAAGTCAGTGCAATTATAAGAATTTTTACCATATCTTCATTATCGTATCAAATTAGGTATTTATATTCTATGGTAGCGTCTTATTTTTACTAGAGAAATACTGGCTTATTTTCTTAATGTACAAGAAAGATATTTTAATCAATTACTAAGTGATATTCTTTGAGTTTTGTAAATATGAAAATATTTGGTAGAATAGAGCCTAATTAAACTGCCCCAGAGGTAGTTTTTATGGGTCATACACCTGAAGCAGGATTTATCAGTCTTGAAGGAGATCCGCAATCAAAGATTAAAGTAGTACGTTACTTGTCTACTGGAGAGACTTCTCTTGGCAGGCCGGTTGGTCAACCAGAAGAGTATAAATTTTTTCCTTCATATGTTGATGCATTAGACTGGGTTGCGGAAGGAACTCATTACAACCATCATTTTGAAATCCGCCAACCATACAGAATATATGCCTATCTTACAGGCGTACCGCGTGTAAGTGATGAACAGCTGATTGTAAGACTTTTTCATAATTGGGGAATATCTCCCCGATCAGTTGCGGGTCACCACGCAGTGTCTACTGATTATGACACTTTTACTACGATAATTATTGAGAATGTTGGAGATGAACAGCTTTTTGATCGCGGGTTGGCGTGGCTTAATGTAACAAATCCAGATCAACCAATCCTGTCATTTAACTTATTAGGTGGGGTAAGAAACTTACCTGGTGACTTGGTACAAGGATTTAATAAAATGATAGATCGGGTAAATGAAGTATTGGTAGATCTCGGCAGGGGTACGCGTAAGTAATAATCGACTTATAATAATATCTTATAAAGTATTGGCAGGGGACGGTCCTGAGAAATGTTATTGAGACACTCTGGAGATGTAGATACTTAAAAAGCGAATATTTCACTCCTTCTAAGGTATAAACTATTTAGGTAATATTACATTTCATCATTTCTGGATTGTTGTGGCAATAAGTTTGAGGACCGTCCCCAACTCGTTTAAGTATTATACTTCCGGACGAACCTTCAGGAGTTCTATCTTTTTTTAAGGATAGTTGTGTGCCAGGTTGTCGGCCAATGTAAAATGAGTATATAATACGTGTATGAGTTTGGTTTGGGATTATTCCAAAACAGTATTGGAAAAGAGTGAAAAAGGGAAAATATTGCTTCTGGAACGCGCGATAAATTATGGTCCCAATCAGGGTCAAAAATTGAAACGTCAGAATATTATCAAATATTGGGATAGACTCAAGTTGTTCCCGAAAAAAAAGAGATTGTTGGAGCTTCTGATATGGGGAAAACAGTCCTCAATTTAAAACAAACCTCCATTCTGGATGCGTTCACCGAAGAACCATTTTTGACTGGTAATTTTTATTTTACCGGCGGAACCGCATTAAGCGAAGTATATCTTCAACACAGAGAAAGCATCGACTTGGATTTTTTCAGTAGGTTGCAGTTTGATCCGCAAAAATTGTTAAATATTATTGAATCCTGGTCGCGTAAATATAAATTTATCATCAAGCAGCAATTTGTTGATCCCACTTATATTTATATCTGCAAATTTGCCGATAATGAGGAATTGAAAATTGATTTCGCAACGTATCCTTACAAACAACTCTCAGAGAGAGTGGTATACCATGAGCGTCTACAAGTCGATAGTTTATTAGATATTAGTGTAAATAAACTTATTACTTTGACACAGCGGGCTGAAGCAAAAGATTATGTAGATCTTTTCTATATTTTACAGCATTTTTCTTTTTGGGAGTTAAAAGAAGGAGTAAGAAGTAAGTTTAACGTCGAGCTAGAACCATTTACGGCAGCTGCTGATTTTGCGGCGGTAGAGACTATTGAATTTTTGCCTAAAATGTTGACAACTTTAACTATTCAGGAATTGAAATCGTTTTTCTTAACTCTTGCAAAAAAACTGGGTGGAAACTTTATTGAATAAGGTTTTGTCGGTATAAGTAGTAGAACTTATAAACTTTGAGGTACAAAGCCAGCTCGTTTGATATCAGTACAAAACCACTCCATGTGTGAAATAGCTAGACACAACTGGATTTTGAGAGTTTATGTCAGGGACGATAGGAATCGGACCTCTACTGGAAGTTTTGTTCCAGAATTCTTGCAGGTCCGCCCCGATTCGAACGGGGAATAGAGGTTTTGGAGACCTCTGTGATACCGTTTCACCACGGACCTAACAGAAAAGACCTGCTAGAACATCGGGATCCCGTACTGTAAGCTATTTCTCCGAACAACAACAGTAATGGGAGTGACTTCTGGTCTACCGTTAACTTACGGCCCTTTGGCTATTATATCAAATTCGCAGGCTGAATTTAGGAAAAAGATTTACATAGTTTCCCCTTGCTGAAACTGCATCAACCATTTATAATCCTTCTGATTTTTGAGCTAATTTTTAAAGGAATGTCGAGAGAACGAGAACAATCACAATCCAATTATAAACCTGATATGCTTGTGCATTCATCTGCTTTAGGTTCTTCTGCATCAAACAACCGAACCCATGTACCAACATTTGCCAAAGGCGCGAACAATGAAAGTGGAATTATAGGCGATTTTCATTCCCAATTTCTGGCATATTTAGTAGACGAACCGCTTATAAAGCCCGCGGCTAGAAGTTTGGCGGAGAGCGCTCCCGCTACAATACATCATGACACATATTATCGACAGCTGCCTATAGCATGGACGCATGAACCACTTGATTTAGCTGTGAGGTCATGGCTATGGGAACAAAGAATTCGGGTTGATGGGGTAGCGCAGAAAGACGAGCGCGATATGTCTGATCTTTTCGGGATCTATACAGGTGATACGAGCGGCATCCCGGAGATGTTATTTATGGGGGAAGATTCATTTTTGGGTAAAGCCATTGCGGTGGGGAAACGGGCGCAGCACAAACTGGAAAAATTAATGCAGAAAAAAGTGAAATTTTCGCCTTCCACGAGGATGCTTTTTGAGGCGCAGGCTATGGTAGGAGAGGCAGCTAAAGGAAGGCTTGTTACCGCTTTTACCCATTATGCCCTGAAGCTTGCCGCTAAGGCCCATGGGTATTATGACAGCGTGCCGCTTTTGGATTTGGTGCAGGAGGCGAACAAAGCCTTGCTTCGCGCCGCAGACAGATATGATTACCAGCGAAGTATTAGGTTCTGGACGTATGCGACAGCGTGGATAAAGCGGGATCTTGGGATTTACATAGCCCGGAATGCAGCATCAATTGGGGAACCGCTCGATACTCACACGCTCATCAATTGGCTTCTCCGGCTTGAAGACCAGCTGCAAAAGGATAGCATACCTCCGTCAGACGTAGAGCTAAGCGAAATAATGGGTATTTCCATACAGCGAGTACAAAAGTACCGGGAAATTGCGCATCGAAGGCCAGTATCTCTTGACCGCCTGGCAGGTGAATCGGGAAAAGATACCGAATGGGAAGTCACACCTATCGACTCAATGGATATTGAGGATCTGGTCATTGAGCGAGAAACGGCAAGGGAGGCAGTCGAAGCGGTGAATGGATTGCCATTCAAACACCGCCGAGTGATTTATATGTATACAGGATTTGACGGTGAAACTATAGAGCTTGAAGAAATTGGTGTTAGGTTTGGATTTAGTAGGCAGCGTGCCCATGAGTTAAAAACAAACGGACTGAAAAAAGTCAGAAATACGTTATTAAAAAATGTCTAAACAAATACTTCACTCGCAATTCTTAAACCGCGGTAAATTCAACTATATCAGCACTATATTCATTACCCAGCGCCAACCCTATGACTGGAATTCTCACTCCCGGACGGATTCTACCTGATTTTACCATTTCAGTAAGCGCGACATTGGCTGTACCGGCAACTATATTGTTCATATCGGTTTGGTCCATGACCCAGGGGAAGGTGGGAAATAGATCATTTGGAATATTTAGTTCTTGGAGTGTACGATTTCTAATATCTTCACGTTGTGCAAGAATATTTTTAGCGAAACCTCGCGGTATACCATATTTTTCGAGGGTGTGTAGATGAGTTGCTTTTGTGAATGCTCGAACTACGGGCAAACTTGGCTGATGCATCCATGCTTCACCTAAGGATCCAAGTGCTGATTCGTAATTTTCTCTGTAGAGATGAAGTATATCATAAACTACTTTGCCGCCATTTGTGGCAAATCGGCCTAAGACTCGGGCTCCACGCGAGCGTAATTTTCCATCAGTTGATAGGGGTAGATTGAGATAAAAACCGCTCTCAGTTCGGGCATAGATAGTCTCGCCGTCTCCCCAGAATTCGTAATTCGGAGGAGGGGGAAGCGTACCTCTCGGAAATTCATTCATTGGCACGGTCTGTATCTCGTCTTTTGCCGGGTCGACCACGGTTTTGCCAAAGTAGTGGATGAGATCCCTGCCTATGGTAATGGCAATGTAAGTGGCTCCGTTTCCAAATAAATTCCGGACAATCACATCCTCCGGATTTGGACTTTGATCAATGATAGTTCCGGATACAGTATCAACGGTAATCAACACCACTTCGCAACCGTTATAGCTTGGATCGCGTGAAAGTGACATGATTGGTTCGATGGCTCCGTTACACGCAAGTCCGGCATACAACGCGGTATCGATCGTGAAGTTTCGTCGCCGAAGTGCTTCCTGAGTTTCAACTGCGATAGTATCATACGAGGTGGAGGAAGCGACTATCAAAATATCAGCGCCACTCCTTTCTCGCCGACTAAGGGCGCGCTCGGCCAATAAAGTAGCATACTGGACTCTTTCATCTTGTGCATGTGGTGTAAAAGGATTATATTCAGAATTAAACGCATAGCCACCTCTAAAACCAAGATCCGGAACGTCAGTAGGAATAAATGTACCGATTCCTGCGTATCCCATAACTGTGTTGCCAATTTGTGATTCATGTTCTGGTACTAGATAAAGTTCCGGATGTGTGGGGCGAATATGATGTGTATCGAGAGCGTCAATTCTTCTGGTTAGTTCGTGATTTGTCATATGATAATCACGCGCGCGCGATTAATTTGAACTGAATAGACTACAATTAAAAAATTGTGCTGCGTTATTTATATACCCTTCTTACTTGAGTTTGCAACTTTTTCGAATGAAAAATGTTGCTAACTCAGTCTAGAAGGAGTTATACTCGGAACAAATTCAATTGTGAAGGGTATACTGACCATGTATTATACAATAATTTTTTCAGGGGCGAAGAATTTGTAGAGACGTGATAATCTCGGAGAATATATTTCCATATCCAAACAAAGCCACTTCATGCTTGATAGTGGGATGGGTGAATATCACCACATCAAGCGGAACATTATTTTCAGCCGAGGCGTCATGGTAAATGGTGGCTTTTTGACCGGCGATCGTAGCCTCATCTATTTTCTCAGGTGGCAACGGTGGCTTGGGAAAATCAAAGCCGCAGATAAGACTGATCTCATCTTTGGTTTGTGAGTTCGTCAGTTGTGCCGAATCGCTTGACTGGCGCACCTTGTACGTTGATGGATACGTTAACTCAATACCGCACTGTGGATGGGTAAGCGTATAAAGATCCGCAGAGGCTTTGGCCAGCGGAGACGGCAATAGAGTTGGCAACGGGCTGGCGGTTAAAGTTTGCGCATTAAAATTCGTGCCAATCCGGATGCCGATCAAAAGGAATACCACGCTTGCAAGAATGACTGTGATGAAAGCAGTGTTGCGGTGCATAAGCTTTGCAAGAAGCTTAGTAGCTTAACTACTATTTAATTTTATCCTTAAACCACTAAGCATTAAGGCAATTTCCTTCATTTCTTTCATATACATCAGTTTTTTGTCGTCAGTAATTAACTTTAATGAATGTGCAAGTTCTATTATCGGTATACATTCAAAAACAGAACCGCGAGCAATAATCAGCAAATGACAGAAATCTTTTTTGGTTTCACTGCTACCTTCAGCGATATTAAGAACTATAGATACTATCGCTTGACGTAATTGATCTGTTATTCCAAAGAGGTGTTCTTTTGGCCAAGTTTGTGTTAACTGATATATTTGCTTTGAAAGTGCTAATGAACGCTGATATACAGTAAGCGACTCAAAGTTAAATTGAGCAATATTCATGCTCTTTGAAACTTCAATGTGGCTTTAATACTAGTATACAAAATACTATGCTACTAAACTTCTAAGCCGCTAGGCTACTACCTAGTCGAGTTTGTTAGTTTCCTTATGTAATGTAACCTTCCGGCAGTGCTTGCCCGCCTGATCTTACTTCTCTCCTTAGCTACTATCCGTAGCACGGCGCAAAGATCGATCTTAGGCGGACTGCGCACTACGGTTAGTTAAGTCCTTATTAAATCAATCCAGTTTGTCCGTCTCTTTATGCTTAGTCACTTTTCGGCAGTGCTTGCACCATTTGTTGAACTCGAGTTTGTCTTTGGTATTGAGTTTATTTTTAGTTGTTAAATAATTATTGGTTTTACACACGTCACATTGTAGTGCCAGTGTCACCCGTTGTCCCTTTTTAGCCATAGGCATCCTTTCTTTAAACGCTTAATTATACCGTAAGCATGATGGTGTGACAACATTGTGGTTACCAGGCGATTGAGTTGGTAACCGATATTTACTTCGATTCTCTGGCGGAGGTAGACTAATAAGACCTGCTTTCGCCTCCACCCTAAGTCTTTACAAATGAATTGTGGGGTTATTGCGGGATTCAATTAAAGCCAGACTAATCAGCCGTTCTATAGTAGGTATGTATTCAGCCTCGGTTAGCCTATCATGTGTTATACCTTCGTGGTGTTCTCTGATGCGTAAAGCATCATAAAATCCGGACTTAAAATTTTGTGCCGATTCACTATTTGCGATTTGAAGATAGGTACTTCTAAACTGGTCAATGACTCTCGGATTATGCAGCAATTCATCAGAGTCATAAAGCACTGTACTCATCGCTTCACCCATCGCTGCGCCAATAATGTAATGTAAATTTACGGTTGCTCCGCCAACTATGCGAGTTGCTCCCAGACGGGCCAGTCTCTCTTTGGTAAGTTGTGAAGCTACGTAGTAAGTTAACACAACCGCCACTTCGTAAGGAGCAATTCTTGGGTTGAGAGTATAACAAAAGTCAATTAGCAGACGACCCATGATTTCCAACGGTGAATGCGGGAAATTTTTTATAGCGTGTTGTAGGAAAAGGTCTGTCAAACCAACTGTGAATAATTCTCTCAGAAACGAGGGAAACGTATCTTCTGGGTGATGATCTTCGTAAATCTCGATTAAACTTTTGGCATCTAATGCTAATCCTCCTGGTCTGTCGGGGTTTCCGTGAAGTGCAGTAAGTTGGGATAACGCTTCAGGAAGTGGAGAACGAATTTCCCTATAGGCAAGTCCTGAAACAAGACCAGCTTGCATATGGAGCTCATTTTCAATATACATTTTTTATCGGAACAGTAGACCTTTTTTCTATTAAATAAAAAAACGTGCTTCACTGAACGTTAATTACTGAATCGGCATACTGAGACAAAGGTAACTCAGAAGGCCAAATTTCATTTCTAATATCATCCAAACGGTGTGCTTCCAAAATTCCCAAAAAGAATGAGTCTTGAGCATAGGACGTAGCGAGGAGTTGCAGATAATTATCAACAAATGCATGTAATTTATAAACCCACCAATGAGATATATCTCCTGCTTTCGCGTCAATCAGACACTGTCCGATACTTCGACCAATCATAAAATGTCGATCAGACGAGATCCTTTCTTCATAAGTGTAAACAAATGGAGTAGATTGGGATGCCGCAGAGGACATCACATACGCCAGAAACATGAGATCTAAACTTAACGGTACATTTTTACCGAAAATGTCTTTGAAACTCCACATCCGACCAACAAATCTGGTCCAGTCGTGAGGATCGCGAGACATTAAATATTTCATACCTACCACTGCCAGAAAACGCTCACCTGCAGTATGTATCGAAGCAGATGAGGGAATAGCATAGAGGCTTTCAATTTCTTCATCAGTCATGGGTTCACCTCTCGCACGTATATAATCTGCATTAACCTGTAGAATTTGGAGAGCAACGGGATAAGAATGAGCGAGATCACGAAAACGACAACGTGATAGATCTATACATTGCGATAAATTTTCGTGAGACATGATACGGACGGCAGTTTATGCATTATCCTATAATTATTATTAGGAGTCAAATTTTGGTCGATACGATATAATCGTATCAGTGAAATTTTATCGTAATGATTTCCTGTATCGTATCGCAATTGTAGTAATCTGTATAGTAGTATTTTTAATCTATGTGACTTTTTTAATTATCAAATTTCCCAACCTTACTAAATTATCAATACCTACACAATTAAACCAACAACTCAAGACAAACACCCAGATACCCGCTACTACAAATTTGGTGTGGTCGTTAGTTATTACTGGTGATGTCATACCCTCAAGAGTTACGAATTTGAAAATGGTTGAGAGAAATGATTTTTCCTGGCCGTTTGTGAATATCGCGGGAATACTCAAAGATGCTGACCTGACTCTTATCAACCTCGAATCCCCACTTCTGGCAAATTGCCCAGTAACAAACGAAGGTTTTACCTTTTGCACTGATGCGCGCTTTCGGGAGACGCTTAAAGATGCGGGAGTGGATGTAGCAAATCTTGCTAACAACCATACATTAAATTACGGATGGGAAGGGTTGGGTGAAACGGAGGAGCATTTGGATGCGGTTGGAATTGAAACGACAGGATATACCGCTACCTCGTCATTTTGGGAATCCCGCCTTCCCAAGAATTCTCAAGATCGGCGGGTGACCCTAGAGTCAAATCCTGGATCAGACCAGGATGACGTTGATCCTGGGCAAACCAGGATGACAAAGGAAGGAGAATTTCAACCGAATAATACTAATGCATGTGAAAAAGATATCTACTGCAGCAAATTGGTGATAAAGCAGATTGACATATGCGAAATAAACCGCCTACGCAATCTAACACAAAATCGTGCTATAGCACAAAATTGTGATAATGACGGTATGACAATAAAAGTTGGATTTCTGGGTTACAACGCGGTCGGGCAACGCATAGACCGGGTAACAGTACAAAAGCAGATTAAACAGGCGAATAAGCTGTCGGATATCCTGATCGTGTCAGTTCATTGGGGTAAAGAATATGTCCGTGAACCGCAGGCAGACCTCTCACTTGCGCCCGATGATCCAAAAGAGTTGGGAAAACTATTGGTAGATTGGGGAGCGGATATCGTAGTGGGTAACCATCCACACTGGATCCAGGGAATGGAGTGGTATAAGGATAAACCTATATTTTATGCTTTGGGAAATACAATCTTTGATCAGGAGTGGAGCGAAGAGACGAAACGGGGAGTATTGGTAAAATTATTTTTTAGAGGCAAAGAGTTGCTCAAAGAACAAACTAAATTCATTTCAATTGGTATCCGCGATTACGGCCAAGCGTATGTATTGGAAGGCGAAGAAAAACAAATTATCGAAAACCTCATTTTGAATCAGACTCCCTAGGTGCCAAGCTATTCCACCCCCTAGGTGGAATTCTCATATTCTTGATTAGTAGTATTATAACAATCTTAATTAAATAATTCAAAATATTCCACTACCTACATTTTTAGGGATTGTAATATATACCATAATATAATATATTATAAGACTATGAAAGTGGAATTTGGATCGCTTTGGAGATCACGCGACCAGTTACATGTCGTCAATACTGCGAACTACATACGTTACGAAGAATGTATTACTCGTAAGAACAGAGAATTATGGCATACACACGTTGATCTTTTAAAACGAGCCGGAATTTTCAAAACCCACAACTTTCTTACCATTGCTCCCGTAGCCTCATTTACTGTAAGAGATAATCTGGCTCGTCACGACTTAATTGCAGAAGGAATAGAAATGCAGTTACTTTGGAAAGATTACCAGCCACCAAAAGGTAAAGTATCTCCCTTTGATCCACGGTTACGTTTAGGTAAATTTTTGGAAACGGAAGAGGTTGAAAAGACTAACATTTGGAACTTGTACTGGGAATTTTTAATCGTGCATCGGACTCGGAGTATGAAAACTCGAGCGAAAATAGTTGGTCCGCACCACGTCGAGTGTGATCCGTTGGAGACTACGGTAACGACGCTAATTGCACTCCCGATGAGACATTTTCCCGTTGATGCGGCCTACGTCTTAGGCGAAATGGATCATACAGGAAATTTCCACGATCTAAAAGCAAGTTTTATTTTTGGGAGTGTGCGGGTAAGACCTGACTTGACTCCGATTCCCTCAGGGTATTATTTATTTGTGATGATTCCTGATGCAATGTCTCAACCTATTGGCGAAACGCATACTTCAACTGATCACAGAAAATTCCGTTTAGTTGGGTTGAGGAAATCAGATATAAACAGTGAGTCTCTACTATTTTACAGCGATTTCAAAGTGCCAGGATTTCCACCAACACGTGATAAATATTTTCAAATTCCTGTAAAATTTCGTGAACAGCAAAATTAATCTTTTCATAAGCATGTAAGCATTCACTCGTTGTAAGTAATCACTTTTCCACAGCGTGCGGGTTCCTCCTTCGCTAAAGCTACGGCGGACAGGTCTACCGCTCGCGTATCCCAAGATTCGCTTCAGACTACCCGCCAATTCTGGCGGGACTAGTTTCTGAAGCTCAGTTTGGTCCGCCAGCTAGCGGACCACTCGCGTCACCCACATATTTTCTCTACTAACCTTGGGAAGAAATGAATGGTTACCACTCAATTAATTGACTTCGGATTATGATGAGGCTATAATTATAAACTACTGCAGATATTATGCGCGAAGACCCTAAGACTTTAACAGAAATTGTTGGTGCGTCAGATCTCCCTCCGCGTGTTGACCAATTGCCTATATGGAAAGCTCCGTTCACAACTGATGGTTTACCTAAACCATGGTCATTAACAATGTGTTTAGAATATGCAGCTGGTGAAAAAATTGACTTGAGGACACCAGTACCTGATATGAATAGGGTAACCTGGATGGATGAACCGAGTCTTCGTTCTCCAATACCTCAGGCATGTATCATTTGGGATAGAAAAAAAGTGGGTGTTCCAACTGAAACCAGGGTCAAAATATATGATGACACCGGTAAGAGACTTAGATACAGAGCCAATTTTGCTTGTCTTGCGGCAGAACCTCCAGTCATGATTTATGAAGAAGTGCATGAATATCCACAGGGATTAACAGATCAACGTCTCTTTATTGTGTATGGAGAAACGGGTAGAGTAGACGTGATTAATAGATATGCAACCAATGAATTCGGAAGCATCGAAGAAAGAAGAGATTTTAGACTAAATAGTCGTGGTTATGGGCTAACCGTAAGAACGTTTGTAGGATATGGATTAGCCATCAAAGCAAGAGATCCGCGAATCGTGTCACCTTCTCAACTGGACCAAATCATAGAAAAAGGAGTGCTTGAGAAAACACTTGAGTACAATGGCATTGACCCCCACACTATCACCGTATCGGATTTACATAGTGCTTCGTATGGACTCTTACAAAGAGAGTTCGAGATTAAAAGTGGAAAAGGCTAAATTATCTAACTACTTTTTTAGTCCGATGCCTTTTATACGGTTAAATTCGGGATTAAAAGTCTAAGTTTTACCCTAACCTTTATTAAAGCATCAGAATGCGATTTATTATTATTGATGACATACTCGCTCTCTTATGGCGACTGAACATTTAAATCAGGCTGAGATAAAAACCCATATTCAAGAAGCGCGGATTCACGAGATGCACGGTGAGCATGAACAGGTCATTCAACTTCTTTCTCCAGATATTGATGGGCTGAAAAGCACGAAACTTCCAGGATTGATAGCAGAAATTCAATTTCAACATACGAGAGAAGATGATTCTAAATACTTAGGTATCAATGTCGAACCATATCTTCGGGATCAGGAATTCGGTTTACTGCTTGTTGATGCCTTGCATCAACGTGGTGTGTCATATCGGATGCGTAATGAGTATGAGGAAGCTGAGGCTGATTTTGGTTTAGCACTTGATCTATCAACAGTCTTTGATGATCGAGAACGAGAACTTACTGCATTAGGCGATCTGATTGATATATACCGGACGTGGGATAGAAAACATGGAGGTGGACAAAAACGGCTCGGTGATGCCAGAATGGTGCGTGATCAAGGATCAGTATTTATTGATACTCTACCAACACCAAGTATGGCGAAGGTGAACTTTTATATTAATGCCGCACTTCTTTCTTTGGATGAAGGCAATAACTTACAAGCGTTAAATTACATTGGAGATGGTGAGTCAGAAGTGGGGATGTTGGTACAGAAAAACGTCGCTCAAACTACTGACGGCCAGATCAGTGATCCCTATCTATTAAACAGACTAGCACGGGTATACAACATTTCCGGTGTGATTCAGTGTGCTCTTGGAGAATCAGAAGTAGCGATTACATACCAAAAAAGTGCGTACTTTCACTATGTAGTAATGGGTGATGTGCGGGGTATAGGAAATACAGCTATTGCCATAGGAGATCTGCTAGATGAGGGAGGAGATAAACCAAGGGCATCGGATTGGTACGAGGTGGCTCTAAACAACGCCGTTATAGGTGAAAAAATCATTGACCAGACAATTCACGACTTAGCGATAGGAAGACTGGCACAATTGGAAGAAGAGAGCGCTTCAAATAGCCAATAATATATAGTTCTTTGTTAAGAGATTCTGGACGCGGCACTTTATTTTTACCGAATCTGATAGTATCTTAAGTTAGACTTCACCACTAAGCTTCGCTTTTTTCTGCACGTGTTTAGTTGGGGTAAATTGGATTCTTATAAAAGACCTTTGTTCAGCTGAAGATTTGGTGACCGCCATATGCTTTTTCGTGTTCTGCGATGATGATATAGAGGGTACCGTTTTCGATTGTCACCGGAAATCTTCCGTGTCTGCCTATATGGAGTACGTAATACCCTTTGTATTGACCACCCTTGACGCGGTGTTTCACCACTGCCGGTAAAAATTTATGTTCTGGTAAAACTCGCAGTTGTTCAAGTTTCTGCAAAAGCTGCTGAATTTCGCGTGGTTTCAGATGAATATTTGCTTTAGCTAACCGTTGTAGAATTTGTTCTATGAACTTATCGGGAGCAATTGGAATGTTTTTTGTCTCTGACCGTAATGCCACTGGCCGGGGCGTTGGCTTTTCAGTATATCTAGTTTCAATTACTTTCGCTCGTTCCGCAGATGGTTTAGGTCCATTTGATCTTACTTTTCTAACCGGGTGAGGTTTACTATCTTGTCTGTCAAGGCGTTCAAGTGTTAGCTTTAGTTGTCTCAAGGCAGTCCTCGGTGGTTTTTCTTGCACTATATCTAACAGTGGGGTGACAGTTTCAGGCTCGACTGGCTTTAATTGACTTAAAGCAGGGGTAAATTCGGGAGTCTCTCGCACAACGTCAAACAATGCAAAATCTCCGATAGTTTTCTTTATGGATTCTGCCCTAAGTCCTTGTCTTATATATACAGTCAGAATGCCTTGTAATTGTTGTGCGGCTTCAGATCTCCAGTCATTAACTCCATCCTGTACTGGCTCCTCTTTTTGAAATTGAGCGGTTGCTGGTAGAGGCCGTGATATTGGTTCTTGTACCTGCGGAATTACTTGCGTTTCTCCTCTAAATCTCTTAACCCATTCATTAAGAGTAATTCTTTTATGATGAATAAATTTGCCTAGACGAAGTCGTTCAGACATATGATTTTATATATTGTCAAGACGAGCTATTATAGCAATTGTTTCAAAAAAAGTGAATAGATACCAGATAATTGAAGATTCAAAGTATAAAATCAGAGAGTATGAGTGTCGGTTGTTTATTCATATACCTCTTGATATGCTTGTATAAACTAGTTGTGGGAATAGTTATTCATGGCCATCTTTAACAAAAAAAATCTGTTTAAATTCTCAAGCCGGATATCTGCTTCCACCATTCGTCAATTAAGTCTACTGTCGATCGCAGTGATTCTTCTCAACGTCGTTATCATTACCTTTCTGATCAAGAAACTTCAAGATACAGCGCCGTCACCGACCTTTCAGGATACACCATCACGTGCCCAAACTCAGTGTTCTGATCAGATTGATCTAGTCAACATTGATGATGGATCAGGTAGCATCGTTGAACCAGATTTCGAGTTATCGAGACAATTTTCAATTGAAATGGTAAAAAATCTCGATATCAAAGCCAACGGTATCTACATGGCTCAATTTGAAATAGGCACTGCTCCTTTAAATAACTACCTCATACATGAATTGACAGATGACAAAAATATTCTCATCCAAAGTATTCAAGATATGCCAAAATTTGGTGGGTCAACTCCAATGCACGAGGTGATACAGGCAGCTCATGAGCATCTCAAGGCCAAAGGTAGATCAGATTCACCCAAAGCGATGATTTTGAAAACCGACGGTGAACCAGAAAATGATGACTATACACTCAAAGCTGCTTATGCAGCAAAGATCGATAAAATTGTGATTATCGCGATTGCTATCGGTGGAGCAGATGAGGAGTTTTTAAAGCGGTTAGTGACAGAAGATAAGTATTTGCTTAGAGCAGCAAGCTATGGTAAGTTAAGTACCATCTTATCCGAGCTTTTAAAAACCATCTGTGATGTGCCGCCTCCAGATGAAGTACCAACTCCACCACCGCCGGTATCGTCACCGTTTCTACAACCATCTCACACTCCAAAACCTACCTCCCAACCATCTCCCACTCCTTCTCTCTCTCCCTTGCCTTCTCCCTCCGTCATTCCCTCACCATCACCGTATGTTCCCCAGGAGTGTAGTATCTGCCGGTCAGTCCAGGGAGGGGACAGTGACTATACCGATCCAGGGACACTGCGGGGGAAGTGCTGTGCCTGTTACTTAAAAAACAACAGTGTCTGGACAGGGATTGGGTGTGTGCCTTCCCGTCCCCATGACTTCCTTCTTTCCCTAGTTAAGTTCTCGATCAGTATTGCCGGAGGGATTGCCTTTCTTCTCATCCTCTATGCCGGCTTTATGCTTATGACTTCTCAAGGAAACCCAGAGAAGATCCAATCTGGCAAAGAACTTCTCTACGCAGCGATCACCGGGCTTCTCCTCATCGTCTTCTCAATCATTATTCTCAAAATCATTGGGGTTGATATCCTGGGGATTCCAGGGTTGGGGTGAGGGATCCCCCTACCTGCGTCACCAGTTAAATTTTCCTTGATGGGGTTTGAAATGCATGTTTGGTTTAGAGGTATTAAATACTCCTAATGAATAACCCTAATAAGAGTTGTAGCCAGGATCTTGGCAAAAAAGTGGCGACCCTCTTCACTCGGATGGATATGATCTCCCTGGTTGATATAGCGGGGGTTGCCTTCTTGCTCGATTAAACTTGGATGGTAGACGTCAGCCAAGGGTAGGTTTTGGCTTTTGGCAAACTCTACGGCATTTTCGAGGTATTTTTTGACCGTCGCGCACTCCGACTGTTTGCGCTCAGGGGGGAGGTTGGCTGAACCATCGGTATAGGTAGAGCAGTAGGGTGCAATTGTGGCAGCTATGACCACCGATGTTTGGGGAGACTCTGATTTGACCGTCTCAACCATTTTAGCAAGCGTCAACCATTGCCGGTCACGGTCAGCCGGGGTATTGCCCCAATGGTTATAAGCGAACGATTCAATGACTACAATATCAGGGTGTACGGATAAGACTGCGGATTTTGCTTCTCCGAGATAGGTGTATCCTTGGGTGAGGCGTTTAAGCCCATTTTCGGCGTCTGTTGCGCCAGCGCCGTAATTAAGTATATGAAAAGACTTCGTAGGTAAAAGACGTGCAAGTTCTACTTTAAGATCAGGTATTTCCGGACCTAACGTATCAATCATCGAGTCACCGACCACAGCAATGGTGTATTCGTTTTTCGGCAAAAAGACGGAAAGGGTATCAGTGATCGTTTGGGTAGTAGAAAAGCTCGCTCTTTCTGTACCCGCTACCGTTTTGATAACTCCCAAAGGTAAACTAGTCAGGAGGGTACCAAATGTACGCTTCGGCGTACTATTGGTATAGCCTTTGCTCGCAATATAGAGACTTGTATCTATGGGAAGTGATCGGCTAATCTGAGGTTTGTCGGGATAATAATAAATCGCCAGAGAAACAAGGCAGTCAATCACAAATACCAGAACGAGAAACCGTTTCATATGTAGAGAATACTGAATCGGGTTTATCAGGTCAATCACACAAGCAAAAACATTCAGTAATTCCTCATAAGAGATGCTTTTCCTAATAAATATTTGGATAATTCAACAAGAGTACTTATGGAGGCCAGTCGTGAAACTGGCTCACAAAATGATCCACCCATGGAGAAAATGAGACAACAGTAAAAAAAGGTTCACATCAACCAAGCCATGTAGGTCGACCACCAATGTATTCGGTAAACATGGGGCGAGTGCTTAAAAAATCTGATAACCAGTTATCGGGATTTCGTTGACGGATTAGATACTCGTACGCTTTCCCGAAATCACTCGCGAGACGCTGAACGACTAACGATGAGGGAACGCCGTATCTGGGCAGCAGAGCCAAAGTAGATACAGTTAGCTCTTGTTGCGCCTTTACCCCTTGCGCTCCTAGATCCTGTAGATGACCAGATGCATATTCTGGATATCCCATTTCTCCCATGTGCGCACTTAATTGCCGATACTGTCGGTATAACTGATCCATCTCGGATATTGAAACGATGGCGAGATCAAGTTGCCATGCATCTACAGGTCGCATCTCGGCGGGTAAAGACTCTTGGATGGCTATTTGTAAGATAATTCTGTTACTTCCAAATTCTGGATATGCCATAATAGGTAAATAGTATACCCTTCTTACTGTAATTTGCAACTTTTTCGGGAAGATTAATGTTGC
>CAYPMW010000005.1:0-68651 GCA_964412165.1 uncultured Gammaproteobacteria bacterium
TTAACTGTTATAAAGGTTAAATTACTATGGCCAATAATTGTTGAGTTTGTTGTAGAGTAAGTTCTGGATATTCAATTTCAGAAGCCCAATCAATTTTTCTGAAATCGTCCCACTTGGCGAGCCACGTTTTTTTTATCCTCAATTTGTGATACCCCAAGGGACGACCGAACCCTCTGATATACTTATATTATGTCAAAAGTAACAAATGACCAGAATATACAAGAATGGACAGAAAAGGCAGATTACGTTGTTGAAAAATTCACTGAACAGGGAGATTTCTATCGACAGCATGTTCTTAATCCTGCACTTCTCTCTCTATTAGGTGATGTTAATGGGAGAACAATCCTTGACGCAGGAAGTGGAGAGGGATATCTCTCTCGTATGCTTACTAAACAAGGAGCAAAGGTAACGGCTATAGAACCTGCTGAGGGACTTATTGCTCATGCCTTAGAAAGGGAAAAGAAAGAAAATCTAGGAATAACATACATCAAAGCAGACTTATCTACTTGGGAAGCAGTACCAAATAGCTTTGATATTGTAGTTTCAAACATGGTATTTATGGATATTCCTGATTACCAATCAGCGATGAGTAACTGTATTACCGCACTAAAGTCCAAGGGGTTATTTATCTTCTCAATTAGTCATCCATGCTTTGACATTAAGGGACGCTGGGAAGAAGAGAAGCCTTACGTACAGGTTACAGACTATTTTAATGAATACAACATTCAAAACTATATTGGCTACTCGTTCCATCACATGCTAAGCACATACGTTAATTTTCTTATTGAACAAGGTTGTAGTGTGGCAAAGATGCTTGAACCTCAATTGCCTCTAGAAATTGCTAAAGATAACAAACGTTTTGAGAGAGATAGGAATATACCTAATTTTTTGCTTATCAAAGCAATTAAAGAGTAGTTGATAAAGGTATTCCTAACGAAGTATAGACAGCTCTGAGGTTGTTTAGGTCATAACCAAACTCAATTTCTCGGTTACGGAACATATCAACTAGGGGGAGCTAGAATGACGTTAGCCGAACCACTTTGTTTTTATATGTCTGAGGGAGAAACTCAAGCTCGATTTGTTCCTGGTCTGGGTGAAGCTCTATTTAAAGGTGATTCCGAAAGAATAGCATCTCTTCTATCTGGAGTACAGGTGGGGGAAGTAATAAAAACTTGGGGTTTAGTATTACTTGTAGATAATCCAACCCCAGAAGAGGCAGTTTTAATGAAAAAAAGCCAGGATGGAGAGGTAAAATACGCCCTTGTTAGAGCCGGCGATAAAACTACAGAACTGAAGGGTAAAAGAGCAGAAGTTGACGAAAGAGAGAGCTTACGTGTTGCAGCTGAACTTTCTGGTCTCCCTGGATATAAGACTTTTAATCATACCCATTGGGACGAAGAAGGTACCCCCGTTCCGTCGGGACCTGATATAGGAATGTTTCGACAACTATTCGAACAGTGGGGTTATAAATGCAGGGTTGTTTCTTGTCTACCAGGCGGTAAAACCTTTGAATTTTTAGGAGAATATTCAGTTAAATAGTTCTTTCGAAACCATAAGATTGAACTCAGATGAATATTCGGATAGTATCCCAAATGTGGAGCTGAATTGTCAATTTGCGATAGTCCGCCGGCTGATCCGGATTCTAGGGAGTTTATCAGCCAACTAGCTTAAATATTAGCCGTGGAGTCAAGTTCAGTTAGGCTGAATAGTAGTTGATTTTTCCGTTTTTGCTTTATCAGATAAAATCAGTTTATGAGTGAGTCACAATTAGAGCATGATAAAGTTGTGGAGGTTTTTTCTAAAGGAGCCAGAGCTAACTCGGTTGAGAAATTACTTTATGTTAGTGGCAGAGAAGTGAGGTTGATAGTTGGTGTTCCCTTAGATACTCAAAAGTTTATTCCTGGTCAGTCAAAATTATTGATTCCGGAAACACCACATGTGTTTATGGTAAACAAATTAATAGTCTTAAATAAAGATCCTACTAGAGATGTGGTCATATTAAACGCGGTTGTGATGGTTGCTCACGCCAGAAGAGAAGTCCGGGATGACCAGTGGTATTTTACCCATGGGCAAAAGGTAAAAGATGTTGTTGAAGGTTATGTGAACTACGCGAAATTGAATAATTTACCCGAGCTAGACTTCGTCGATGCTTGTAATAAAGAAGTAAGCCATGAAGCAACTGAATTGGGTATATTGGTGCAAGATATTCCAATAGAAATGGGTGTTGCTCAAGTTGTAGGAAGTGTAATGGGGTCTCCCTTTTTAAAACACCCTATACCAGAGTCTGGGATTCCTGATTTATGGATCCATCCGGTAAAAGGAGAATTTTGGGGTTTAGACAAAGTAATCGATAGGAAAAGAGCAAGAGGTGAAGTGGAAGAAAAGGAGTAAGTTAATAGTAAGTCTATCCGAAACCATGCCGAGCAGATGTTGAAAGCAATTTCTGAATTTATTATTACTGAAGCTAAATAACTATGAAATTATACCTATCTTCCTATCGACTTGGTGATAATCCGCAAGCTCTTGTAGATCTAGTTGGAGAAAATAAAAGAGCAGCAGTAATACCAAATGCATTAGATTTTTCGAGTGAGATTGAAAGACGAAATGCTGGAGTTCAAGGAGAGATAGATGACCTTAAACAACTCGGATTTGAACCAGAAGAAGTTGATTTAAGGAAATATTTTGGGAAACCTGAAGAATTGCAAAAACTATTAGCGAGCTTTGGGCTGATATGGGTAAGGGGTGGTAATACTTTTGTGCTACGCAGAGCATTTAAAGAGAGTGGAATGGATGAATGGCTTACTAGACAGAGAAGTAATAAGGAATTGGTCTATGCAGGATATAGTGCTGGGGTGTGTATCCTATCGCCAACATTGAAAGGACTTGAGTTAGTTGATGATCCTATTGTCGTTGGTGAAGGATATCCAAAAGAAACCATTTGGGAGGGCTTGAGTTTGATAGATTTTGCTTTCGCCCCACATTTTGAATCTCCTGGGCATCCCGAAACAGAAGCAGTCAGTAAGGAGGTTGAATATTACAAAGAGAATGGTATCAAATATAAAGCTCTACATGACGGCGAGGTAATTATCGAAGAAATTTAACCCAATATGGCTATACATAATCCACCACAATATAGATATTCACTTTTCGAACAGTGGGATAAAGACACTTTTGCTTTTATAAAGCAGTTGGCAAAATCTCGTAACTACCCTTCGATCAATGGATCTTACGAGGATAGAAATCAATTTCTAACTACTCTCATAAGAACACAAAAATCCCTTCATGATTGGCGCGATTTCCCCAAAGATGTGATAGAGCAGGTTAAGAACAACCATCAAATCGATATAGTTAGCCTTATTAAGAAATATCCTCCTGAAAGCATTACTAAAGACATCCCAGCATGGGTGACATATGAAGGAGACAAAATCGTTTCAAATTTCATCGATGACTTAGAAACTAGGAAAGTTCATTTTCTAGGTACGAATCAAGAAATTGTCGAATTTATTCTTCGGTTTATTTTGGGTCAACTAGGACATGATTGGGAACAAACAATTTTTATGATCTATGAATTACTTGGTGATGGAGATGAGTTACGATTAAGAGATTTAAATCAAGAGATGAATAATTTTGATTATTGTAAGTTATTTGATGTATGAAAGCAGTTTATCTAAACAAATCTCGAATACTAGAGTATGGTGAAATATCAAAACCTAAACCTAAAAATGGTGAGGTATTAATAAAAGTTAAAGCTTGTGCTTTGAATCACTTGGATCTTCACCTAGCTAAAGGAAAGCTCGATACTCTCCTGCCCCATATTCTAGGCTCAGATGTAGCAGGAATTATTGAAAAATTAAATGGCAAGACTAAGTTGAAAGTTGGAGATAGCGTAGTTGTTAATCCTGCTATTCCTTGTGGTAAATGTCCTCGTTGTAAAAAAGGGCTTTCGTGTGAAATTGTTATAATCTTTGGTTATAAAACTCCTGGAGGATATGCAGAATATGTCACAGTACCCATTGAACAGCTTTATCCTAAGCCTAAAAACCTCTCTTTCACTGAATCTGCAGCATTCCCTCTGACGTTTCTGACTGCATACCATATGTTGGTCGGTAGAGCTGATCTCCAAAAGGGCGAAACCATATTTATTTGGGGAGCGTCAGGTGGTCTTGGTTCGGCTGCAATTCAAATTGCTAGATACTTAGGGGCAAGAATTATTGCTGCTGTAAGCTCAGACGAAAAAGGTAAAGAAGTAAAGGCAATGGGGGCAGACCATGTAGTCAATTACAAAAATCAGAATGTAGAAAAAGTTGTTAATAAATTTACCAATAACGAGAAGGTTGATGTTGTCTTTGAAAGCATTGGAGTAAAAACTTGGACCACTTCTCTTGCTATTTTAAAACCTCATGGAAGAGTTGTTATCGCTGGGACAACGAGTGGTGCTTTGGCCTCTCAGGATTTAAGTGATGTGTATTTCTACCAGCAAACAATTCTCGGCTCCAGAATGGGAACAAAAGAAGAATTTGAACAAGTTCTAAAACTCGTTGAGTCAGGAAAACTAAAGCCGATTATTGATAAAATTTTTCCGCTTAGTCAGGCTGCTAAAGCTTTAAAAAGGTTAGAAGAAAGCAAACATATAGGAAAAATTGTTTTAGAGATTTCTAAGTGAATATGCGAAAGGAACTGCACATAGCATCTAAGGAAGACCTACTAAAGCTAGTTGATATTAAATCCTTGGGATAGAGTGATATTGAAGGATGGACAGTATATTTTTCATCCTGAATATGTAGGGGCTTTAGAAACACAAGGTATTAAACCTAACGACTCATTGCTACTAAAAGCTGAGTCGATGAAGTTAGCTAAAGGTGCATGAAATATGTATCGCATTTCATAGACATGAATTACGGCAAACAAGTATATGTTTAGCATTAATCGAAAGATATTTTTCTGGTCACTATATGATTTTGCTAATTCGATAATAATCGCCAATCTCACATTGTATCTTTCTCAGTGGGTTGTTGTAGATAATGACTTTCAAGATATTTGGTATGCATCTTCTCTTATCATTTCAACCCTTCTACTTATTTTGACCGCACCATTTTTCGGTTCCTATTCCGATAGAACTCAAAAGAGAATGAGATTAATAATCCCTCTAACCCTTGTGATAGGAATAACAACGATTCTGCTTGGTGTAGTTGGGGCAAGTTCTTTGTCTCCATTTCCAAAAGTGTTAATTGTGCTGTCACTTTCTATCATTATCCAATATGCTTATCAGTTGAGCTTAGTTTTCTACGACACGCTTCTTCCGCTTCTAACAACTAGGCAGAATTATGGAAAAATATCTGGCTTTGGGGATGGAATGGGGAACTTAGGTTTTTTATTGGGGCTATTTGTAACTTATCCGTTTATTAACGGCAAAATAACTTTATTTGGTGAATCAGGAAGGATTCAAGCGTTTGTCCCATCAGGCATACTGTTTTTACTGCTAGCTATACCGATGCTGATATCACTTCGTGATTCTCCGAACTTAAATAAATCTAAAGAGGTATTTAACTACTCGCAAATGCTAAGTGGGCTTAAGGAACTGCTCAGGAATAAGAGTATCTTATGGTTTTTAGTTGCTTTTTATTTTATCTCGGACGCTGTTCTAACGATCCAATCCTTCTTCCCAATATACTTTCAACAGGCACTAAATTTCACTGATTTTCAAAAACTAATTGCTATATCTC
The DNA here is from genome assembly GCA_964412165.1 of uncultured Gammaproteobacteria bacterium. GTDB lineage: Bacteria > Patescibacteriota > Microgenomatia > UBA10105 > UBA10105 > CAYPMW01. The sequence continues at coordinate 5,724 of CAYPMW010000005.1, forward strand.
TAGTGCTTATCTTTATCGTAATTGGCAGTAACTCTTGGTAAGTTGAGTGATAGGCATGGGTTAAAAAGGACGTTAATCATTACGACAGCAATCCTAACAGTGTTACTCGCAATATTTCCACTTGTTACTAAATCTGTTCATGTTTATGCAATTCTCCCAGTAATAGGGATCTTTTGGGGTGGATTTTATGCTATATCACGAGCACTTCTAACAAAGCTGTCACCACCAGAAAGGAGGAGTGAATTCTTCAGTTTGTATACTATATTTAGGCGTTTTGCTTCGGTTGTTGGCCCCCTATTATGGGGGATAACTGTATTGGTACTCTCTCCACTCGGAAGCGGCAAATACAGAGTATCAATTTACCCTCTAATAGCCCTTATGATTTTAGGCACCTTTCTGATCCGAAAGATTTCAGAAACTAAGTAAGAATATCAGATATGATTTTGAAGACAGTATACTTTTTGCTTATTTCAGTAATCGCTTATGCTCCCTATAAGGGAAAAAATTTTGTCGATGTGGGTTGGAAAAAGGCAGCAGTTTTATCAAGCTTGTTTGCCATCTGCTCACTACTGCTTCTTTTAGGCAATTACCAGAAGATATTTGTTTCTTTAAATTCGATAGCACTTACGATTTTTCTGGTAACTACTACTACATGGTATCTTTTCTCAAAATTTATTCATCGCTTCGGTCAATATCCCGCCTCGTTTCTTAGTGACAAGAAAAACTCTATGCGTTTTATCGTTCGATTCGAACCTGCAACTATGGTCATCAAGTATTTCGAAATAGTTTTCCAGCAGGCAGGGTTTCTTTATGTCCTATTTGTAATATTAGAAGGCTATTCATTTAATCAGGTCATCTTGCTCTTTACACTCATCGTCTCGATTTTTCATCTAGGTAACTTACTCTTCATACATTATAAGTGGACACTATTCTATTTCGTTTTAAGTATACCTATGGCAATATTCTTTGGTTATATGATTTCGAGAGGATTAGTTTTGCTTACTGCGAGTACCCATTTAGCATTTTATTTGGTTTTTAATGCTCGTTATTGGTTTCCTGAAAGGGTACGCCTTACCCGAAATGTCAGGTGATTGGATTCTACCAGAATTGTTGTATGGTAATGTATAGTAAGATTAAGTAAAATGAGAGTATGAAGAAGCAACAAGTCACAGAACTTATCACATTATCTGAAGCCTCTCAAATCTTGAAAGTTCACCCAAACACTCTTAGAAAATGGGACAAGAAAGGAATTCTAAAAGCAGTGAGGTTTGGTGAGCGAGGAGACAGGCGTTACAAAAAAGAAGACTTAGAAAAAATGATTGAAAGGAAAAGATAATATGAAGAATCGAGTAGGATTAGGGACATTTCCCCTAGCGGGAGTATTTTCAAAAATTTCAAAAGATAAAGCCAAGGATGTTGTTCGGACATTCATAAATAATGGTGGTTACTATATCGATTCTGCACCAATGTATGGATTTGGTGAAGTTGAGAAGCTTCTAGGTGAGGTTTTAAATGAATTTCCTCGAGAATCATTTTATCTAATCACAAAGTGCGGCTATAAAGATGTTGAGGGTAAGACTTTTCAGACTATCCCAAGAGGTGCAAGACATGATGATGTTATTAAAGAATGCGAAACTTCTCTAAAAAGATTGCAGCAAGATTTTATTGATCTTTACTTTGTCCATTCTCCAGATCCTGTTACTCCCTTTAGCGAAACAATGCAGGCTTTATACGAACTTCAAGAGCAAGGCAAAATTAAAGAGATTGGTGTTTCGAACGTCAATTTAAAAGAGCTAAAGGAATATAACAAGGACGGAAAAGTTAAATTTATTCAGAATCGATTCAGTTTGATTAATCGCAGCATCGACAAAGCCTTAGAGAAGTACCTTTTAGCTAACAAAATAGGACTTATACCATATCAGGTTATCGATAGAGGTCAACTTACGGGAAGTATTATTGAGGGGATGAAAATGCGTGAGGGCGACCTTCGTATTGGTCGGTTTGACTGGGAACAAGAGCAATATGAGCTTATAGCTGACTGGTCGAAAGCTCACCTACTCCCAATAGCTAAGAGACTTGGTATTACCCTAGGACAGCTTTCCATTGCGTGGGCTTTTCATCAACCATATTTGAGCTTTGTAATTGTTGGGGTGACTAACCCAGAATATATTCCCATTAACCTAAAAGCAGACAAAATACCCCTTGATGAGCAGGTACTTCAAGAGATCGACAAGGCATACAGTCTTTTAGAAGATGAGGTTAAAAGAAAATATGGCAAGTCGATTCGAGAGTTTAGAGGGCTAAATGAGAAGTACTATTGATATGAAAGTAACACTTTATATGGCTATTTCTATTGATGGGTTTATTGCCAAGAAAGACGGTGACTCTGATTGGGTCTCGCCCGTAGACACAGCAAACTTCGAGGCAAAAATAACTGAGAAGGGATGTATTGTTCTTGGACGTAGAACTTTCGATCAGTATCGTGGAGAACTATATCCAGTTAAAGGAATTGCAAATATTGTATTAACTAGAAACACATCCAAAGGTGAAGAGATCGAAGACACCACTTTTGTAACTTCCCCTAGCGATGCATTAAAGACTGCTCAAGATAAAGGATACTCAGAGGTTCTCTTGATTGGTGGGGGTAGAGCCAATGGGTCATTCCTAAAAGAAAATCTGATTGATGAAATATTTTTGAGTGTTCATCCTCTTATTTTAGGTGATGGTATAAAACTATTTGAAAACTGCGAAACGAAGTTAGACTTAGAATTTCTGGATGAGAGAAAGCTAGAAGAAGGATTAGTTCAGATGCATTATAAGGTTAATAAATAAAGACATGAGCAAGGTTGTAATAATCACGGGTGCAGGGAGAGGCTTAGGAAAAGCTTTAGCTATTGGTTTATCCAGAGCTGGTTTTACTGTCGTTGCGACAGGACGAAACACTTCCGATCTTGAGCAGTTGAAATCACGACTGAGTGGAGATTATATGGTTCAAAAATGTGTCATTACAGTCTGGGATGATTGCCAAGAACTGGTCAAGAGTGTCGTTAAGCAATACAGCCGAATTGATGTGCTAATCAATAACGCTGGAGGTAAATATGTTCGTGTTCCACTTCTGGAGTCAACAAAAGAAGATATTGACTCGGTTTTCGACACTCAAGTAAAAGGGACTATGTATATGACTAAATCAGCACTTGACCAAATGGCTAAACAAAAATCTGGAAAAATTTACACAATTACCTATGCACCTTATCGGCTTGGTCTTCCGTCTGATGATATGCAAAAACCAAAGACCCTTCATACTGCTTCATTGTTTGGCAAAGCGGCAATTGCAGATGTGGTAGCAGTAGAGGCAAAAAATTATGGCGTAGAATCAATTCCTGTCTTTCTCCGCTGGGTGGCAAGCGATTTAGACATCGATGATGCAACAGATCAAAAAGAGAAAGCAAATCACCCGTCCGAAGTAGTAAACGCAATCCTGAAAGATATAAAATCAGAGGAAAAGACCAAGGAAATCTTTATAAACCCTCACATATGAATAACATCCCACCTAAAGACATTCAAAAACTTACTCTTGTAACCGAATTTAGATTCAAACTCTACCCTAAGGACTTCTACAAAGTCAAAGACTTTTATGAAAATACTCTTGGTTATCAAATCGTTGACAGTTGGGATAGCGAAAACGACAAAGGAGTAATGTTTAACACTGGTGATGCGATTCTAGAACTGCTTACTCCTAAGAAAGGTTACAAACCTATGCAAGGAGCAGGTTTATCATTGATGGTAAGAGATGTATGGTCACTGTGGGAAAGGTTGAAAGATCATTCAAACATCATAAAACCTCTTAGTCAAAAACCAAGTACTTGGGGAGATGTAGAATTTCGTATTGCAGATCCGGAAGGATTACAAATTACCTTCTTTACTCATGCAAAACAAAAGCCATGAAATATTACCAAGTTTATATAAGTGCAGAAAGCAGAGAACAAGCCGATACCATACTCAATTCGTTACTGGATAAGAAATTAGTTGCTGGAGGACTTATTTCGAATGCACTTGCTCGCTTCTGGTGGAAAGGTAAAATTACGGATATGGATTATTACAACATATCAGTATTTACCGTAGGGAAGCACAAAAAATCGATAATCGAAGATGTTAAAAGAACTTCAATTGAAGAAGTGCCAATGGTATGGTTTGTGAATTTTGAAGGCAACAACGAGCTTCTCAAGTGGATTGATGAAGCCCTTAAAGATTAAATTATGAATAGAGTTTCTACCGTGATTGTTCTTCGAGTTTTTGTTAATAAAGAAGGTAAATTTGGAAATCCCGTTGGTATAGTTCTTGATGAAAATCAGAAGATAAGTCTTGTTGATCGACAGGCCATCGCTACTAAAGTTAGCTTTAGTGAGACTGTTTTCATAAATGATTTAAATACTGGCAAGTTAAGTATATTTAACCCTAAAAGAGAGGTTAAATTCGCAGGGCATGCCCTAGTTGGTACAGCGTATTTTATTAACAAAATCGTTGGTAAGCCCATCAACTTCTTGGATTGTAAAGGAGGGCAAATTCAAACCAGACAAAAGGATGACCTCACTTGGATTCATGCTGCTTTAGAAGGCACACCCCCATGGCACCATGAAGAACTTGTAGATGCTTCTGCCGTTGAGAATTTTCCAGCTTCATTGATCAAAACTAAAGAACACACAATGATTTGGGCTTGGTCTGATAAAAACAACGGATTAATTCGAGCACGAACATTTGCCCCCGATTGGGGGATTCCAGAAGATGAGGCTAATGGTTCTGGTTCCATGCAGTTAGCTGCTCTGTTGGGAGTGCCACTAGAAATTCATCATGGTAAAGGTTCCATTGTTTATGCTAATGCTGCGGGAGAAGGATTGGCCGATGTGGGAGGGCGGATAGAGCAAGACGAGCCAAAGGAAATACCCATAAACTAGGAAGTTGCAACATTCGGTATAGAATTTCCTTGCTATTTCTTGATTTCTTCCCATCGCTACCTCAATTCTCCAATAAAGCTAAGGTTCTGAAACGCTTGGATAATTGCAGGAAAGTCGACTTATAAAGCCTGTATACTAATGCTGGGCTTGGGGAGCCAGATAGGACGCTGATCGTATAAATGCTCGGTTTGTCCCGTCATATCAATCTTTTCTTCTGATTCAAAAGTTTTGTGTGGAATTTTCTCTGCTTCTTCCATTTTCGAACTATTGACGGGGTATGACAAAAAATAGTAAAATCGTCATACTATGCAACAAGTTATAGTAGGAAGGAAATACCAAATAGTTATTCCCAAAGATGTAAGGAAAAAAATAAAAGGTTTAAAGCCCGGTTCAAAGGTATTGGTTAAGACACAAGACAATCAAACAATTACAATCAAAACACAGGAAAAAAGTTGGGTTGAGGTAACCCAGGGGATAGCAAAAGAAGCTTGGAAAGGTATTGATACCACAAAATATTTAGAAAAACTTCGAAATGAATGGAAAAGATAAAATTAAAAAGGTTACCATGGATAGTAATATATTTATCTACCACTTCGAAGAAAACACAGAATTTGTTCCATTTACTCGCAAAATTTTCCAGGCATTATTTTTAAAAAACCTCAAAGCAATTACAAGTGTAGTAAGTATAATAGAAACTCTTTCTTATCCCTCCCCACAAAAAGTGATCAATGAGATAAAAGAGGCCTTCTTAACTCTACCTAATTTGGAGATTATTGAGGTTAATCAAGCGATTGCCATTAAGGCAGCATGGATCAGGCGGGAGTATGGATTTCGTGTTCCTGATTCAATTCAACTTGCGACAGCTATCATAAACAAAGCACATGCATTTATAAGCAATGATCAACGTCTAAAAAAGTTTAAACAAATAAAAATAATATTATTAAAAGATTTTTGAACAACTCTGAAAGTCCACCCCAATATACTCCGTAAGTTGGATAGAAAAGGGATTTTGAAAGCTGTGCGCTTTGGTAAGAGAGGAGATAGGCGATACAAAAAAGAAGATGTATTGAACTTAATGGAATCAAAAAGTAAATTTCAATAATTAAATGCCATACTAAAATTAGTATTTAGTTTTAAGAATATGATAAATGAAAATGAGAATAAAAATGATCTAAATGCTTCTCAAGAAATTAATCCTCAACCTATCACTACAGAGTCGCAAACTATTACTCCAAGTGTCTCAACCTCAACACTTTTAGAGAGGTTAAAGACAAAGAAATTCATATTTATTGGCGTATTACTTGTTTTAACTATTTTAATAGGTGGTGTCGGGTTCTTTTATTTTAAAGGTAAGAAAACTGTCAATCAAAACAGGCCAAACAGTTATACTAAATCTACCCAACTCACCCCCACACCAAGCAGTACATTGATAAATCAGACAACTATAGAGCCTACATGTTTAGATGACAAGACAAATGTTGATTATTCCATGCCTCAAGATGGAAGTGACGGGATATTAGCAATTATTAAAACATATACAGATGGTAGAGAGCAGACAAGTTTTACAGTTGAAGGTGTGGCGGAAAAGGTAGTTGAACCAGTCGAGATACAAAGATGCTATCTCTATGTCATAAAACCTTTAAGCGATAAACAATGGCAGTTGTGGAGATATAATTTCGATAATAAGGGTGAGGTACTTTACACAGGAAACAGGTTTCAATTCAGGGTTAACAAACCAGAAACCTTAATAGGGTTAAACACTTACACGGATTCAAAAGAGCACATTATTATCCTTGAGATTGCTTCTAAGAAACAAATTTTAGATAAGCCAGTTGATGAAGTTAAAAATAAGCTTAGCGGGACAATTGGTTCTGATGTTTTAGAAGTAGTAGGTAATGATTTGCGAGGATGGAACGCGAACGGAAGTGAATTGTGGGGAAGCTTATATGCAGTAGCATATGTTGAAGCTTTTTGGAAACTTAATATTGACGGAGGAGAAATAACTGTATTTAGTGATTTTCCATTAGCGTTTCCAAACGGAGTTGCTTTAAATCCCGATAAAGAACTAGTTGCATATTCAGATAGGCCACTCTCTTTCGATGTAGAAAGCAGTGAAGCTTGGCAAAAGGAAAATACAACTTATTCATTATATTTATACTCGCTCAAGAACAGAACATCTAAATTGATATCAACACTACCTGCTTCTTGGCCAGGAGGAATGATTAATCCAATTGTGGGGTGGGATTCTCCAACAGAGCTTCGATATTCAACTCCGAACGGACAAAGGGTATATACTTACACAGAATAATCACTTAAAGCTTATTCTCAGCATTTGATTTTACCCGAAGTGTCAGGTGGTCAATTTTTTATATAAACATAGACACTTTCACACCCTTTACTACCGAAATCATTAAAGATCGCATACCATATTTTTCTTTATATTATCTTCATGAACACTCTATTAACTTGATATATTCTTTATATAGATAATGTAGTAACAAAAAGGTAGCAAAAGGTACGAAGTACGAGTTCGGCGACTACGAGTTTTAAAAATATACCGCAGATTTAAGAGACGTCTAATAGTATTTGGGGTGGTGAAAAATTGGGTGTATGGGGGGTCGGGTTCAGGCAGAAACGATCTGCAAAAGTTCCCTTGTTTGCTGTAAAATAAGGTTAGGAGTGTCCGACTATCTTGAGACCAATCTGCCTGTCTGAATCGTCCCACTTGGTTAGCACGTGAGTCTTCATTGACTATATACATTTAGCCGCAATTGCTTTTTTTAATTCTCGTCTGTATTTATGTAATCTATAGACATTTTCCGGTATTGTGTTCGGCATAATTGCCTGAATGTTGGTGTTTTTATCTTTTAATTATCAATGGTCCTCCTGTAGCTGTCGGTTTTGAATTTATCGTAAAGATATATTCAGCCTGGTTGGGAACCTGCCAGGGTTCATGAATATTCAGATCGGAATAATTAAATTTGTTTTTGGTAGCGGAATAATAAATTAAGAAGGCATATTCTTCGCTGGCAAAACTAGGAAAGAAAATACTAGTTTTTGTTTTTTGTTGCTTGAAAAACTGGTCCAACGCCTCGATCTGGTATTTATAACTCGGACGGTTAGTAAAATTTAGCGATGTGTACGTATTATATACAAATAGGAAGATTGTTAATGCGATAACCACAGGTTTTAATTTCCTGATATCTAGTCCATATCTGAAAACTAAAGCTACGATCGTTATAAATACCGGTTGCATGATAAATAAATAATAAGAGAATTGTTTCTTAAGTCCGACATATACCAAAAATCCGCACAACAGCATGCTTAATAAATAATTGATAAATATCTTTTCATGCGGGTGCTGCGATGATTTTTTCAGAAGATACAATCCGAATAAAATTATGATGCACCAGGTAAGCACAATAAATAGATGGGGATAAAAAATGCGATTTAATGGATTAATTGGTAGAAAAAGTGCCAGAAAGATTCCCGGAATTAAGTTCAGGCTGTTGATTATTCTCTGACTAAAACTGAACGAAACCTCTCCCTTTTGCAGAAGTAGAATTATTCCTTTTAAATTATAAAAATCATGCCGTAAATCAAAAATTAGTAAAGGCACTAGAAAAAATACCAGTCCTGCCACAAAAGCGATACAAGTATTGCGGTTTAACCGTTGGCGGAACTTTTTCATCCACAAAATTCCCAGTAAACCCAAAGGCATGAGCATTACTTGATAATGAAAGTTGAGTCCCAAACTGATTACCGCACCGAGAAGAAACGCGCTTAGCCCGTGGGGTTTTTCTTGTTTAATTAAACGAATAAATAGAAAAAAAGCCAATCCACAGATAGCATAGATTCCACCAACCACCCAGATAAGTTTATCAGCCAGCTGAGAAAAGAACGATACGGCATATAAAAAAGCGACTAAATACCCAGTAGTATCATTCTTTAATTCCCTTCCCAACAAGAAGAAAACGGTAGTAGTTAAACCACTTAAGAAAATAAAGCTTAATTCTATAGCCGCGGGATTATAAGCTGAAATCCAAAGGAGAGGTGTAAAAATATACAAAAAAAACGGTGGGTAATGTAAATGGTGCATATGACTGGCTGCCTCAATCCCGATTAAGGGTATTTTTTTCTCCGTGATAATTTTCAGCATTGGCCAGAGTTTGTAGTTATATTCGGCATTAAAGGAAAATTTTTCGTCCCAACGATAAAGTCTCAAACCAACTGCTAAAAATACCAGAATAATTAAAAGTAAGTACTTTTTATAAGTCCGCATACATATGTTACATATTCATAATTTTCCCCTAGTTTTCTCAAGAGAATCTCCGTATAACCCACACTGTGGAAAATTCAACCATTGCCTCTAAACGAAGATTCTGGTAAGCATATCATTAATAATTTCCAATTTCATAACCACCATGAGTATAGCAGATGACGTTAGCAAGAAGAGATGAATTATATAGCTCTAAAAATGCACTATGTGCTTTAAGGTATATGGAACTATTTACCACATAAATGTTTATGTTGAAATTCTCCAATTGAACTTTATACTAAATTGAAAAGACGTAGGTAAACCACCCCTTATAGCCCAAACCTTCTCTGGTACATTTCGCCAATATAAAAGTAGTGGATTAATTTTGAGTCTTGATTCTGTTTGTGGAAATACTGTATAAATAATTATATGATACTGTTTTTCTCGTAAAGGGAGCAGAGGTAACTGAGGATTGCTCCCGTCCTCAGAAGTATTATCAACGTTGACGACCTTTTTCAGGGTCGTTTTTTAGTGCCTTGCCGGCAGGCAGGGTTAAAAGGAGAGTTCATTGCTTCCTGCATTTTTAATCACATTTCGTGAAGTTATTGAAGCTACGTTGATTGTCGCGACTATTCTCGGAATACTTGTACGACTGAATCAAACCAAAGGGATTAAAACAGTGTGGTTGGCAACAGGTGCAGCAGTTCTGGTGAGCATGGTCCTACTTGGACTTGGTAGTGTCTTGGGGTTTAAGGTGCAAGAAGTGTATTCGGGTAAAACAGAAGAGTTTATTGAAGGAATCTTGATGATAGCATCTGCTTTATTTATTACTTGGGCAGTCTTTTTCCTCCATAAATACTTTGCTCAGTATAAAACACGACTTCTTCAAAAAATTAAAGCAACGGTTGAGCAGGAAGAACAACAGAGACTGTTTGTGCTTGTTTTTACCGCTGTGTTTCGGGAGGGATTTGAGATAGTTTTATTTCTTTCTACTATTTACTTTTCAGCAAATCCGCAGAGTATTTTTACAGGGTTCGTAGGCGGAGCCGTAGGAGCTTTGATCGTGTCATTCGGACTATTCACGGCAACCCTGAGACTGCCTGTATTTTATGCGTTCAGAGCAACAAGTATATTGCTTATTCTCTTTGCCGCAGGACTTCTTGCGCGGGGAGTACATGAATTTGCAGAAGTAGGTCTCTTGCCTGAAATAGGAAAGATGACTTTTGCTTTTATCCCGCCAAAAGCGACATTCTTGGGAGATATGCTAAAGGTAATATTTGGGATTACCCGCAAGATGGATATGATTCAACTTTCAATGTATGGTAGTTATGTAACATTTATGAGTTGGTGGATATTTGGGAGAAAAACAAATCGAACACAGAGTTCAAGTAAGACCTTTTAATGCTCACCTGAGTGCATTCAATATGCCTCAGCTTAAAAATGATGGCGTGAACATGCTCGCGTTTGGGCCAATTCATCCGGTTGATAATGGTCTTGTTTCCGGAGACAGTTTTTCTCGTTTTATGACCAAACTTCAAGCAAGAAGAGCTCACCAGTCAGGGCTTGCCGTGATGATGGTGTCTGAGGTGAGTGCCAACTTTGGCGAACCCCAGCCGGTACTCGGCAAGTTGTTACAAAATCCCCAGTTCTGGAGCTTGCCGGACTTTCCAAAAAAATCGATGTTATCATGATCGGAGGAGGTCTTATTGTGTTTGTGTTTAATCCCGGGACAGGAGAGGCAATAATAATAGGAAGTGCACTAACCATTATTCCCGCCGAGATGATATTGCAAAGGAAAAAAAAATGGTTAGTTTTTGGTCGAACACTTTTTGGTAAGAGCTCGAGTATCGATTATCGTAATTTTTTTCCTTATATATTTAATTAGCCCTTTATCGCCAAGAGATTTCATTTGTCTTGATACAGTTTCTCTTTCAAGCCCAACCCATTTTGCAATCTCTTGATGGGAAAGGGGTAGGTTAATTTTTATGCCTTCGTTGGTCTCCTTGCCAAATCTATCAGAAAGATACAAAAGTAGCGAGGTAATTCTATCTAGAGCTTTTTCCCCGAGTAGACTTTCAAGCCGGCTAGACAGGCCGTCCAAACCTCTTGCAAATCGTACAGTTAAATCAAAAAGCGGCTTTTTTTCTTTTTTGACAAATTCAATAACTTTATGTTGGGGTGAAATTTTTACTTTAGTGTTGGTTAGTGCCTGGAAATAGTATCGATTTGGAGTGTTACTAATTGCCAGCATCATAGGGAAAAATGAGCCCGGACGAAAGATATGTATCGTGATTTCTTCCCCATTTGAAGTTAGAACGGACATCTTAACGCTGCCGGAGGCTAAATAATATATATTCTCGAGTTTATCCTCGGGATTAATAATGGAGCTTCCTTTTTTGAAGCTTTTTTCAGGGGCAGAGGCGAAGAACTCAGTAACCTGCCTCACGTTGTCTTATTATACCCCTTTGTGACAAAAATCACTGACAAGTAGATACTCCCGGTCGTATACTCGGCGTAGGAAGTTCTGCCCTTTAACTTCATAAATATATGGAAGGGAGGTGAGAAAAATGAAGCTGAATATAAGAAATTCTTTCACGGTTCTTTTAACAGTGTTGGCGCTTATGCTGTTTAATCAAATTCAGGTAGTTCATGCAGGTACCACAATCACCGTAAATACCTTTGACGATGAGTTAAACACTGATGGAGATTGTTCCTTGAGGGAAGCAATACAGTCCGCCAATTCAGACACGGGTGGGGATGCCTGTCCTGCCGGAAACGGTACAGATACAATAAACGTACCTTCTGGCACTTTCACATTGAGTATCGCCGGATATTATGAAAACGCAAACGTCACCGGAGATCTGGATGTCACAACCGACCTGAATATTTTAGGCGAATCAGCTGATTCAACAATTATCAACGGCAATGGTATTGATCGTGTACTGCATGTGATGTCCGGAACAAGCGTTGTGGTATCAAACTTGACTTTAACCGGTGGCAATGCACCATCCGGAACTCCGGGTGGCGGAGGCGGGATCTTTAACCAGGGGACCTTACTCATTTTAAACAGCCAGATAAAAAATAACCAGTCAGGTTTAGGCGGTGGCATAAGCAATTTTGGCCATTTAACCGTTGAAAATAGCACCATTATCGGGAATTCGGCCGGCGATGGCGGCGGAATATCTAACTTTTATGATAATGATTTTTTTCCTAGCGTTCTAACCGTTATCAACTCTACCATCAGTGGTAATTTTGCTACGGATAGCGGAGGTGTGCTTAACGTCGGCACTGCCAGTCTTACCAACGTTACGGTAAGCGAAAATAAAGGTGACGATGCCGGCGGAATTACAAATCCCGACGGAAGCACCACGCTAAAAAACACGATAGTTGCCAATAATACCGAAGCAGACGGTACTACACCCTCGGACTGTCAAAATGCGGTTACATCTGCAGGTCACAACCTGGATAGCGACGGAAGCTGCGTTCTTAATGGTACTGGAGATATTTCCAGCACGGATCCTCTTTTGGGTCCTTTACAAAATAACGGCGGCCCAACAGAAACCTATGCCTTGCTTCCCGGAAGTCCGGCTATTGATGCCGGGGGAAGCGATTGTCCTGCGACTGATCAGAGGGGAATAACTCGTCCGCAAGGATCAGCCTGCGATATTGGAGCGTTCGAGCTTGTGATTGACAGCGATGGGGACGGAATTATTGACAGCGAAGATTCGTGTCCCTTTGAAAACGCAACAGGTTTTGATGCTGACCAGAACGGTTGCCTGGACAATATCCAGGGATTATCGCAGGTCATTGACACATTGCCGGATGATGCGCTTTCAGAGGAAATCAAGAACAGCCTGGCGAGCAAGGTGTCCGCAGCATTGAATTCCATAGATAAGGAAAAGGACCAGGCAGCGATCAATCAACTGCAGGCATTCATCAATGAAATCTACGCCCAAAAAGGGAAGAAGATTTCTGAAGAAGCTGCTGAGCTATTGATATCGTACGCGAATAATATTATCTTGCGGATTCAGGCTGGTTGAGTTAGGTTAAAGAGACAGAATTTATAAAAATTCCATATTTTATGGAAAGATTTTCTATTTCCGTTGAAATGAAAAAAAACTTAACTTCTTTATCTCTTCCCACTTTTGTCTCATTTCTCCAATATACCGTAAATCCTGGAATACCTTGATAATTGAGCTGAAATCTATTGTATATTAATCCAAGGGACGGGAAACATTTGGTAAGCTCAGAACGGTGTGATTCTGAGTTTTTTTATTTATGCCTATGGTCTGCAGATTAGCCATATAAAAAAAGAAGCAGTGCTTCTGGTATAATATAAGGTAATATTTATTAGGCAATAATTGTTATGGCAAAATTTATCATTGAGTCACCTCATACAAATCAAGGCTGTTTAGACGCTTTATCCGAGATACTCGCTAAAGACCCAACATTTTTAGTCAAATTCAATTGGGGTTGTAATCTAGGTTATCATACTGGTTGGGCCTTCATAGAAGCAAAAAGTGAATCTGATGCTCGTAAGATGATGCCCATCTCACTTCGCAGCCAGGCTCGCATATTTAAAGTAGACAAGTTTACACCAGAGCAGATTAGAGCATTGCACCAAAAATAGATTTTAAAATGGTAGACAAACCTGTTATTGGTCTCAAGTTATTTTTTAAGCTTGGAGAAAAGATAGATTTTACCCTTCCAGATTTAGAAGGCAGAGACATCAGTTTATCCGATTATAAAGGTAAGGTAATACTCGCTTTCTTTTTTACTACCTGGTGTCCCTATTGTTGTGCTGAAGCGCCATATCTTGAGACGAAAGTCTGGCAGAAATTTAAAGATAGGGGTATTCAGATACTCGCTGTTGATGTCCTTGAGGATAAAAATCTCGTGCAGAAGATGAAGGATAGATTTAAATGGACTTTTCCCGTACTCATAGACAAAGTTGGCCAAGTTACCAAGAAGTTTGCCCCGGAAAAAGAAGGCTTATCCCCTGAAGTAGCGATCATCAACTCTCACTTTATCTTAGATAAAAATCAGCGCTTACGTTATTATGATTATCTTAATATGGAACGCTTTGACGCCCACGCAGCCGCTACCATAAAAAAGCTTGAAGAAATCCTTGCAGAATAATACCAATATCACAGCCACACCGAAAATTAAGATTGACTGGACTCCTTCTCTTTTTCCAAGAGAGGAAAAGATAAAGTTGAAGATTACTCTTGAAATACCCAAGGGTATTCATATCCAAGCACATCAGCCAACAGAGGAATTACTGATACCTACCAAAATTTCACTCAAAGAAACAAAAGATATATCTATAGGAAAACCAGTATACCCTAAACCTGAAAAATTAACTACCTCATGGTCACAAATTACTCTTCTGGTGTATGAGGGAAAGATAGACATCCTCGTGCCGGTTCAAATAGCCAAAGAAGCGAAGCTTGGTAAACGTGAGGTTGAAGGAGTAATCTCTTTTCAGGGTTGCACCAATTCTTTTTGCCTACCACCTAGGAAGCAGAGATTTGTTTTAAGACTGGAAGTTTTATAAATTTACGAATTATTCAAGAGAGAAGTAATTTTATGATAGAGCTTGATGACTACTACATTTTCAAGAATCTTAACTCGCGCAGAGTATGGAGCAATGCGACTGGGGAGCTTAACTGATATTATCCGAACCAGTCCACGACTATTTGTTTCAAGATAACCTCAGTGGTATAGTGACCTTAGTGAAGAAAGAAATCATTAAAAGGGTGATTATTATTACTATTTTGATCAACGTAGTTATTGCTCTTTTTATTGGTGGAAAAATTACAATAGAAAAAAGCAAAGAAGAAATAGCCAAACGCTTTCCCTCATTTTCTAAACCTGCACTTTTCGACGGATTTGGCAAATCTGCCTGTACTGATGGGGAGGACTACCATGCCCAGCTTGTTTACGCCCGGGCAAAAGATACGATAAGTAGGTACCAAGAATTAGCCCCCAAACTTAGCAGCTGGTTTAAGTCGGGAGACGCAGTATTAAATGAAGAAGCTAAAAAATTTAAAATGAGCGCAAACTTAAAAGTTCTTTGTGAGAATGGAGAAATTTCGGTGATAGAGGCTGTGCTACCAAATACAGGTGTGTACTATCTTAATGCCCCGCAGGAAACGCGAAAGGCATTGATAAAAGACCTTGGTCAAAGCGGATACGATAAGGAAAACACAAAGTATATTGTTTGGTATGATGGCAAAGCTTCCGGCTGTGGTGGAAAAACCTGTATCTCTCAACAAAGCATAAAAGGTCCTGACGATCAGTTAAGCGAAGATAATGTCTATAATCTGGGCCCCGATTATGCCCTTCTTTATAAAGTTGATGACGCGGAAGTCCAACAGCTATTGGTGACGAGTTATGATATGGTGGCGCCAATACTTATGCTTCATGAGTATGCCCATACTTTGGAAGCAGTCCAGGCAAGTAGCCCACACGCTACAAAAAAAGAATCGTCACCTCAAAAACACTGCACCGATTCGCCAACGATAGGTCAAGGAGGAACAGATATTATGTGCAAGAGTGATGCACCAGGTGAAGTGTTTGGCAACTCCTGTCCAGGATTTTATCCCTTTAGGTTTGATTGTAACAACGATGATTATTTCAACCCCAAGCCAGAACCTGGAAGTTATCTGGCTACTCACTGGAATTTGGGATCTCCACTGAATCGATTTATTCGATTTGGACAATAAAAGTTTGAAACCGTTCCATGTGGCGAGCCACGCTTAGCGTGGCGAAAACCCGCTTAGCGGGTAGCCTAAATTGAACTAGCGTGGCGATAGTACACTCAAGCATACTGCCACTAATTAAATATTGTTAGCCTTACTGATCACGCTCAGAGTGTTCATTATGCTTAGTGGAAATTAGTAGTTTTTTCTAAGTGTGTATTACGTATATATTCTTCATTGTGCTGATGGTAGACTATATACAGGGTTTGCTCCTGATTTAAAAGCCCGTATTAGAAAACATAATCACGGTTTTGTATTTTCCACGAAAAATAGACGCCCTCTTGGACTCATCCACTACGAAGCATTTCTAAAGGAAAAAGATGCAAAACAGCGGGAAGAATTTCTCAAAGGAGAGAAAGGTAAAAAAGAACTGGAATTTATGTTAGCGGAATACTTCCGTAAAAGTCCTTGGATTAAAGATCTAGAGGAACAAGGGTTTAATCAAAATAAACCTCTTGGTGCCGTGATATGTCCTATTTGTGGTGGAGCTAAACAAGCACCCACAAAATCAATGTTTACCAGAAGTGGTATTCGCACATCTGGTTTTAAGGCAATATGTTTGACTTGCAAAGGTAAGGGATGGCTAATACCAATAGAGATGGAAGAATAAAATATCGGAACTCTGAACAGTTACATTGAAGGAGAATATGAATACGTACGTCAAAATTTGATATAATTACTCTAACATGAGAATTACCAATAAATAACAGACGCAAGTCAAACAGCCTTGGGGCTGGTTATTCTATTGGATTTTCATGCACTAAATATTTACCATTAGTTGATACCAGTCCATAGGTGACTGGTTTTTTATGGTTAAAATATAAGCAGAGGTGATGAATATGTTAGATGTAAGAAAAGTATCTAAATCATTTATAGATAAACAAGTATTAGAGGATGTCAGTTTTAACCTTGATAATGAGGTAGTAGCTCTTGTGGGGGATAATGGTGCGGGTAAGACAACTTTATTCAAAATAATTTTAGGAGAACTCACTCCAGATAGTGGTTCGATTTCAAAAAACAACGAATCCATAGGATATTTACCACAACAGACGGACTTCGGAGCATTAACTGTTAATCAGTTTTTACATTCATTGGTAGGAAATGAGAAACAAGGATATGAGATGGAAAGGGTGTTACATCAACTTAATCTTGCACATATTGATAGACATCAGCAAGCAAGCAGTTTAAGCGGAGGTGAAAAGACCAAATTATACCTAGCCTCACTACTTCTAGCAGAACCAGAACCTACTCTTCTGCTACTTGATGAACCAACTAATAATTTAGATTTAGACGGCATTTATTGGCTTGAGGAGTTTATTTCTCGTTATAAAGGATCAATCTTACTCACTTCCCATGATCGAGCCTTTCTTGACGAAGTGGTTGATAGGATCATCGAATTAGAGAAAGGTCAAGTCAAAATTTATGGAGGAAACTATTCCTTTTACAGAGAGCAAAAATTAGAGAGAGAAAAAGCATACCTCAAGAAGTATAAGGAAAATGTAGCGGAAATAGAGAGACTAGAAAGGCTTATTGTAGAAAAAAAGGAAAAAGCCAAACAGCTATCGAAGGATAAGGGTAGAGATAACGATAAGTATGCACGTTACTTCTTCAGTCAAAAATCAGCAAAATTCGACAGAACAGCTAAAGCTTTTGAGTCAAGATTGAAGAGAATAAAAAGGATGGAAAAACCATTAGATAGAAGAACTTACCCCTTTACTTTTCAAGGAGAAGTTCACTCTGATAAGTTTATTTTAGGCGTTAAAAACCTTAGTAAACGCTACAGGGATAAACAGGTTTTAAATGATATATCGTTTTCTGTTACAGGTAATAACCATGTTTGGTTATCGGGAAAAAACGGTTCTGGTAAAAGCACAATCCTTAATATAATTGTAGGTAAGGATAATCCTAACTCGGGAAGTGTGGAAATAGGACATGGCGTTAAAGTAGGATATTTTTCTCAGGAACTTTTACCCCCAAGTAATAGTAAAACCGTTATAGAGGAATTAAAAGAGCTTGGTGCGAACGAGACGGATTGCTATAGATTCGCAATATTTTTGCATTTAACAAAAGAGGATATAATTAAGCATGTTACAGCACTCTCGAGAGGACAGCGAACAAAACTGGAGTTTATAAAACTGCTTATGGCACAAAACCATGTCCTCATACTTGACGAACCCACAAACCATTTAGAAATAGATACAAGAGAGCAAATAGAAGAGGCGTTACAATACTATGACGGAGCAATCTTAGTTGTTTCCCATGATAGGTATTTTTTAGAAAAAATTGGCATTGATGCTGAAATCAGGTTGACCGATGGAGAGATTTGGAAGTTATGAAATATAACAACACGATTAATACCGTCTTGAGTAAATATTATTTAAAGCGAAAACGAAATGTTGCAGGGTCATCTCCTTTTACGTCAACCACTATTTCATTATTATTTACATCAACAAGCGTATACGCTCCCGTCGGAACCCCATCATTTTTAAAATTTTCAATGAGAGACGTGACAATAAAATAGGGAATCTCATTGCACACAATCATTTTGTTCCAATGTTGATGGGCAGAAATTACCGCTTTCACCTTTTTTGAAGCTTCAAATATTTGTCGTAACTCCCTTCTGTTTTCAAGCACTGCATGATGCGAATCTTTTTCAAACCAAAAATTTCCCTTCATATTATCGTCCGCTACACCATAATGTTCAAATACGATGACTGGTTTATTCGTCACAGACAGGAGGGATTTCAACCATTGCAACTGGGCATCTGGTACTCTCGCGGAAATTGCGTTCACGTCTTTTTGATGGTTTTCGGTCATCTCAAAACCAAGAACTATACATGTATAATAAAAGAGTGAAGTACAAAGCCTTAATATGTGACGTTGACGGAACTCTTATAATAAATCACAAAGACGCACTGCCAAGTGAAAAAACACGCCACGCTATTGCCCAAGCAGCTAAAAAAGTAAGTGTGAGTATTGCTACCGGGCGTCCACCGCAATATGTGGAAAATCTACTCGTTCACTTGGCTGTTACTGGTCCTTGTATTTTGGCGAATGGCGCAATAATTTATGATCCGGTGCACAAACAAACAGTTCGTGAACACTGTCTTTCACCAGATGACGTGACTAGCATGATTCCTCTGCTTACTAAAATGAGCACTCAAGCATTTGTAAGGGATGCTAATGGCCGGCATGAACTGACTGAGAAGTTTCAACCTGTTGAACCTACGTATGTCTATTTTCCACCACTGACTCCGGAGGCATTGAATTTACTCGAAAACCACGTCCGGAAAACTCACGACTTAATTATTCAAAAAATGATTGCCTGGAGTGAAGGAGAAACTGACTACATGGTGACCAAAAATACCGCCACCAAACAACACGCTATTCTGGAAGTCGCACAAATTTTGGGAATTACCACACACGAAATTATCGGAGTAGGAGATGGATACAATGACTTTCCTTTGCTTATGGCCTGTGGGTTTAAAGTGGCGATGGGAAATGCGGTTCCAGATCTTAAGGCCGTTGCTGACTATATCGCGCCAACTGTTGGGAATGACGGTGTGGTAGATGTGATTGAAAAATTCATCCTGTAACATTTTTGATAAATTATATGGATTTTGTTGATAAATTAGCCTGGATCCACATTAAAGACCGCAAAATTCTTTGCACCCAATCCAAAGGTAAAAATACTTGGTATATTCCCGGTGGCAAAAGGGAAGCGGGTGAAACTGATCATCAGGCCTTGGTGCGAGAAGTAAAAGAAGAATTAACCGTTGATTTGATTCCTGAATCTATCAAATACCTCAATACTTTTCAAGCTCAAGCACATGGTAAGCCAGACGGAGTATTGGTCCAGATGACGTGTTATCAGGCAGATTATACCGGAAAATTAGCCCCTTCTGCCGAAATTGAAAAACTCGCTTTTTTGACTTCAGATACCGATCCTGCGTTCTTATCTCCTGTAGACCGGATTATTTTCACTTTTCTCAAAGAAAAGAACCTGATTGATTAGAGGTTTTTGCTTCTCTTAGGAATAGCCAATTCGCAAACTAGACGTGTAGGTTTTAGCATACGAATTGAAAAATTTCTGCAATCTATAGTTACAACCTGAACGTGCTATAGTTTATTTAATGCGTTTACCTTGGAGAAGTAGTTACAAATTGCCAATTAGTTTTATCATTTTTTTTGTTTTAGTCTTTTTTCTCTTTGGCGAACAGCTTGTTGCTTTGCCGCTATATTTAAATGGACCGATAGCAGAGGGAAGTACCGGTCCTGATAAACTTCACATATTAGATTTACCACCAGGCGATGCTCTTCATCGACCCATTGCGTATCTGGTGATTGGCATAATAATTTGGGTGCTGTTTAGAATATTTGTGTGGCCTGTTGCCTGGATTCTTGGCGCAGTGCTTTGGGCACTGGAGCAGTTGACTTTAACTCCACTTGATCAGCGCCCGTCAATATCAAATATACTTGTTTTTACATTTACTTTCTGGATCCTTCTTACCTTAGTTCCATATTTCGTCTACAGATGGGTGGATAGTAAGTGGGGAGGGCAGGGCAAAAGAAGTGCGATTCTGATTGCAGCCTCAATAAATTTATTACTTTTTAGTTTTTTTGCTTTTCAGATTTATGTTTTACATCACTCATACCGTGGAAGAATCTCATCAAGTTCTACACCAACACTTCCTCCGAATATTTGTCCTGAGCGTTTAGTTGCCGAAAAAGACAAACAGACAACCGCTTTTTGGGATGGAAAAATCTTGTTGGTATCCGGCGAAGTGCAGAATTGGGTAGAGGAAAATTGCCCAGAAGCGTTGGAAAAAGTCAAGTAGCTTACATTTCTCATGATTCGAATGTGTTCCAAATAATTTGGCTGAGCGGCTCCTAACAAGTGGTAGCTTTTCAGCTATAGGATTCCCTATACTCATTTTGTGTGCTGAGTGGTACACGTCTGTCTACAGAGTGCTTCCTAAAGGGGTGAATAGAGAAAAAATATTTGATCCGGTCAGCCCTCAATTGGATCAAGACTGACGCATCCGGGTATTACCTCAACCTTTTCGTCATATAAACTTGCATCACCCATATAGTCTTCCCATGACGTGTATAACGCCTTGATTTTGGAAAACGTATCTTCTTTGATTGAAGGATCAAGATAGGCAAAAGGGCACACGTGTTGGGGAGGATTGCCGCCTTTGAGAATGCCAATCTCTACAATACCAAATCCTCGTAAATTACGGTCGTAGTCGCTGACCTCGGCAATTACCTGGCCGGCTTTGACTGGATCGCCCGGTTTTACAAGGGGATTTATGATGTGCTCCGTTTCATAAAGCCATTTTTCCATTTTACCATTGGCACTCACCTGGATCGAAAAGTCACCGCTATATAGCTTGGGCACATTTGCCACAACACCGTCAACAATTGATAATACCTTGGTTCCCAGCGGCAGAATATATGTGGGTTGAGGGTTGGCTTTGCTTTTGCCTGTTTGGGTCATGTTTGCCGGAATCACAAACCCATACCCCATGAAAAGCCGGTTGAACTGCAGGCCTTTATTAGAAAATACAAAGTCGCCTGCTTTATTGGCATTACGGTCATAATAATCGAGATTGAAACCAATACTTTTAAGAAGAAGCGGTGGTTCGTTATCAGAACGATTTGGTAGTTTATTGCCGTTTGTTGTCTTTTGGAAAAATTCACCTGCCGGAGTGGATGCGCGGTAAGAAACAGATTTTAAGAACACTATGCCAGCTAGAAGAAGCAATACCAAGACGATTGCGATGAGGAGAAGTACTAAACCTTTGTGAGTTTTGAGCATTTATTTTATTGTAGCACAGATTGTTTATGGGTTAATCGTGAATAATATATTTAAAATCAAAGCTCAACTTTGTGTAGCCATAGTAGGCTATACCACTAGATGTTACCAGTGATATATAAAATTTTATGCTATGCTCATAATATGACAGGCGAAACGTCACATGATGAGGGAATTGAGCCTGCAGTAGATTTACCTCCTCAAGAAATAGTTCAAAGCGCACCAGGTCTGGCTAAGGTGAACGAAGGCGTTAGGGGTGAGATATCCAAAGACATGGCTGAAGCCATGTCCGTAATCAGCGAGAAAGATGTCACATTGCCTGAAGACATGCATGGAGAAGCTCGGGCTGAAGCTGTCACAAGAGATCGAGATGGTAAACCAGAACTTGAAACAGCAGAAGGATTGGGAGCGTATGCCCAGAAAGTTTCCTCTGATTTTAGAGCCTCAAGAAACCGCTACTTGAAGGAAAGGGAGCAGTTATTTGGGTCTAGTGAGTCTACTACCGTACCTAAAACCATCAAGGTGGCAGCCAAAATTACCCGGAATTTTACCCGTTGGATAGAAGATAGGGAAAGAAGAGCTCAAAGCCGTGCCACTCCCGGAGAGTTGAAATTAGCTCATGTGACTGTACGGGTAGCGACTCGGGATGCATTTTTCGAAGACCCATATTTCCAAAATCTCTTGCAGGGTGAAAGCAATCGAGGGGTTATCCAATCCATGTTAGATGAGGAAATTTATAAGGAAGTAAATTGCACGCGTTGGTTGGCAATTGAAGGTCTTGATACAGACGAGCTACATCTTCTCATGCGAATGTCTGGTCATAACCCGACGGCGTTTCTCTCAGATGACAGACGAGAAAACGCTGGTCGAATTGTGATTGATAACGCGCTTGAGAACGGTAGACACCCGGTGATTGATGCAACTAGTCCACTCTATGAAAAGGAAGTAAAATATTGGAGGCCGGTTTTTCCTAATGCACCTAAATTTTTGCCCGTGAGCGGTTGGATGATGTCCCGCACGCATAGTGTGGTATACAGTGTGAAAAGCGCTGATGGGAGAGAAGCGCTCCTGTTACCAGTTCATGTTGATCCCAAGAATGCTGTGGCATTTTTTGGTGAAGTTTTCGGAAAAAAAGATACGGATGAAAGAGGCGCACTGGACTACCATAGCATTGAGGAAGTAAAGGGCGGAGAGTATGTCGGTACGGGTTTGTATGAACTTGGATGCAAATACACCATAGAACAATTGAAGCGGATGAAAGAGCGGGGATATATTAGAGAGTTGTCAATCCTCGATGAAGATAGATTAACTACCACCGGCACCGTAGTAGGGGATGAAGCTTTAAGTCAAAAAACTGCAAATAATCTGAGGCTCATCAAAGAAAATCTGACTCCTAAACTACATTATCTCTTTGGTTGTCCTAATTCTTTATGTATCATATTCATGAATAATTTGCTATGGCAAAGCAGGTATAGTCCCAGTAACTCATGTTTTTTTATCTACTGTACCAATTCTTGCATTTCAGCGGAATACTACATATGCTTATTGTATAAAGGAGGTGAATTAAAATGAATGAAAAGATGAAAGAATGCTTTACGCCGCATGTGATGATGCATAGTTTATTTGGATTAGGATTGGGACTCCTTCTCACGGCATATGTTCCAATCCTTCGCTCAGCCCTTTTAGGGTTCGTTTTAATGGGTGCGGCAATTGTTCTGGACATGATGCGGAAGAGTTGAATTTAGGCAGATTTTAGTCAACTGTACACTCTAACAATACAGATTACATTCTGATGTTTGTTCACCCGATTACCAGTTCTATTATGATAAATCCTTAAACTTTAGTTGTGCCTGTTTTCTATTACAACTTATTAACTAGGATAGATAACAGTTAATATTTCTATTTAAATTGACCTACACTGATTGTTAAGGGTAGGTCAACGTTCAGATCGATAGATCTAATTACAGTCTACGTCCGAGGAGGTGACTCAAATGAATATTACTATCAATTATCTGGCAGTATTAATTGCAAGTATAGGAGCGCTGGGTCTTGGATTTCTCTGGTACAGTCCCCTGCTTTTTGGCATAGCCTGGATGAAGGAGAAAGGCTTGACTCAGGAGAAACTTAATAAGGCCAAGGAAGGGATGCAGAAGCTTTATGCGTTGACATTTGTGGCGAGCTTAGTGACAGCGTATGTACTTTCTCATGTAATGGCGCTATCACAAAACGTTTACCGTTATCCTAATCTGGTTACAGGCTTTTCAAGCGGATTCTGGATGTGGCTTGGATTTATTATGCCGGTACAGCTGACAGCCGCCATCTTTGGTGATAAAAACTGGAAACTACTCGCTATAGATACAGGGTATCAATTAGCATCAATCGTGACGATGGGTGTGATTTTAGGAATTTTATAATGTCTAAAGTGAGTTAGAGATCAGATTTGGTAGCTTTGCTATTAGTAGTCGCAGGTAATAGTAGGTATATCTCGGACTTATAGACTTCTTGAGCTGCTTGTGCTATACTGAATTGTAATTACAGTTTTTAATCTCTAAATTTGGTTTTGGTTTTTTCGTCAAGCAACGATAAAGATACCTCTTCTTGCGCCTTGTATCTTTTTTGCTTATCCTGGAAACTTCTTTTTATTTAGAAAGATTATCGGGTGTCTGTTTAAGCGCAACGGAACTATAATGTCAACTAAACTATTCATCGGCAGTTTATCAATACTCACTACAGAAGAGATGCTTCGACAGTTGTTCAGCCAGTACGGAAGAGTGGTATCCCTCTCACTTATTACTGATCGTATTACGGGAAAAAGCCGCGGGTTTGGTTTTGTGGAAATGGAAACTGGTGAAGTTGCCCAGGATGCGATCGCTAAACTAAATGGGTTTACTGTAGACGGTAGGACTATTGTTGTCAAAGAAGCTCTTCCGAAAACAACTTATAAAGGCATGAATGACACAAGAGGTTTTAGTGCCAGACGGATGCGAAGGTATTAATTAATAAAGTAGCCGATAGCTACAAAAGAAATTTGGAGACAGGGATGATGGTGAAAATGACTTCGTGTATTCGTTGCGGGAAGTTGCGCATTTTAGATAGGATCTGGAGTGAGAAAGTTGGCACATCGCAATTAGTGCATACAGATACTGTTTGTCCTGATGCAGTTTGCCAAAAACTGGTTGAGACGCTTTTGAAGAACCGACATGATGAGCTAGATGCTAGAATTAAGGCAGCTATAAAAAGACGCGAAGAAAATCGGAAAAAAGGTATGCGACGACTAAAAAGTTAGCGTTGTACTTTTGTCTTACTAGTATTGAAGTGATATGATGAGTTTATAGCTACTCTAACACGTGAACCACTCTTTTTAAATATTTCCCATTCCTGATGAAAAAACACTCATTGTGTAAGCCTCTTATTATACCTTTTCTGAGCTATCGAGCTCAACGAATGGGTAAACTCATTGGTCATCATATTCGGTATAAGTCGAGCATTCTGGATATCGGTTGCGGGAATATGCTTATATCTCAGTATTTAGCTAGGCAGCACAAGGCAAGAGTTCAAGGAATTGATGTATTAGACATGAACCTGACAGATTTGCCGCATACGTTGTACGATGGTTTTCGCATTCCGTATCCTGACAAAACGTTTGATACGAGCTTACTGATTGCTGTACTTCACCATGTTTCTGATCAACAAGCATTACTCAAAGAGGCAATGCGGGTAACGAGTCGAAACGTGATTGTTTTTGAAGACACGTATACGACTCGCATCGGAAAAGTATGGATAAAGATTCGTGATGTAGTAGGGAATCTGCCCGAGGAAGCCCAGATGCACTTTGCTCTCAATTTCCGATCAACTGAGGCATGGGAACGATTATTTAACCAGCACCAACTAAGAGTTGTATCGCGAAAGGTATTGTGGAGTCATATACGGTTTACACACCATGTACTCTATCACCTCACCGTCTAATTCAAATTAGATAATGGATTCAAGGTTGCAGATAGAGATAATTCCTTCTTCCCCTTTGACAACTTGGCTGAAACCTGGCAAACTGAAATAACTATGATGCCGCTTCGCAAAGCGCTTGCGCGCTATTTCCATAATGATAAAATTATTCAAGTTCATCAAGTGAAAATTAATTCAGCGTGGGGAATCAATTTTTTAGTAAAATCTCCCGATTGGTTGTTTGCACCGATTGAATTTGCAGAGACTAATACAAATTTTTATTTTGACCAGCGACCACTACTGCTTACTCTGTTTAGACCAATAGTTACGGTAGGCGCTTTAGTTTCGGCTTTAGTAGCATTTTTCATTTGGCTCTTTGTCTGGCGAGGGACAATTGCAGAGCTTATCATTGTGCCGATAGCTTATGTTCTCGGGTTACTACCGGCAATTCTTCATGCGTTCACTATCCACGGAGTGCTTCATATATTGGTCGTAAAAAAATCATGGATTATCAAAGAAGAACAAAATGACAGACAAACAGTCATCACTGGAGTTATTCCCCAAAACACCAACTATTCACTTATTCATCAGATGTCTTCGGCCAAGCGGCAGACGTTACCAATAGTAGAACTGTTTATGAGCAGTTTATATAATACATCTGTTTATCATACAAAAGCAGATGTGCCGTTTCGCATATCTTTCCACAACGCTTCCCAAAACTCTTTGCCTCTTGGAATGTAGTTAGAGTGATACTCAATTAACGCGCAGTTTATTCTCTAAAGAAGTATCCGATACAACTGCGGAATTATCAACCGTTAAGTCTTTATAGTCTTTATATAGTTTCCTGATTTTGGGGTCAATGATAATTTGGCAATACGAATACTCTCTATTTTTTTCGTAATACTCGTGATGGTAGTCTTCTGAAGGGTAAAACTCTTCAAAGGGAACGATTTCGGTGACAATCCGGTTGGAAAATGTACCTGATGCATCTAATCTGTTTTTCATCTCAATTGCGTATTGGCGTTGGGAATCCGAATGGTAAAAAACTGCCGAGCGGTATTGGGTACCAATATCGTTGCCTTGGCGATTCAGCGTTGTAGGATCGTGCAGATGCCAGAAGACCTCTAAAAGCTGAGAGTATGAAATGACGGTTGGATCAAATAAGATTTGCACTGTTTCTGCATGTCCGGTTTTCCCTGAACACACTTGGTCGTAGGAAGGATTTGTGAGAGCCCCACCCGTATATCCGGGTGTAACCTTTGTGACTCCCTTGAGGCGGCGAAATATTGCCTCTGCGCACCAGAAGCATCCACTGGCAAATGTAGCAATTTCAGTCTGATCTTTTTGATTATGCATTTTGGATCACTATATATAGTTACAGTTCTTGTTATTGTATCACGAACTAGCTAGTGCACTTCTTACATTTTTTTTATATTTTTTTATACAAAAATCTTAAAATTACTCTTTATGCTGTCTGTGTTTTCAGGTATTTCAGCGTAATTCTTTGCACGGGGCAACGACCCTGTGGATTACTGTGTTGAAATATCAGAGTCGCCCAAAGGAGAATTATTGGCCATACATTACGAAATAGAAGGATTTGGAAGAATACATTCAGGCCTGACTGAGTTTAGTCCGAGTGAAGTACAGCTTTCGAAGGTGTCCTTGCGGATATTTTTTATCCGCCATGCACAAGCGAAAGTATATGCGGATGACTTGTCTGATTTAACTGATGATGGATATTCTCGGGTGGTCACTTTCGGAGAAAACCTTATTCAGCGATTGATTGAAGAGTGTCCTGAGACAACTGCGATAAAACTCTACCATAGCGGAACTGTACGAACTAAAGTAACTGCCTACATTCTTCATCGCATTTTCCTCGAGGGAATCAAAAACTTGGGTGCGTGGCACATAAAAATGTACAGTCCACACGAACTCCGTATTTTGGATGCAGACCGGACACTCGCTCCCTTTTGGGGTACGGGGAGCTCAAAAGAACAAGCATACATTCACTGGTTAAAGGCAAAACCGGATGAATACGTATCTATTTCGGCAAATTCTCCGGCGGTGATACATCGACGGATGAGTGAGTTTCTCGAACAGAAAGCTAAGCTTCTTAGAAAGATTGGTGCTTTAGCATCATTAGTAATGCTTTGCGTGACTCACGAAACAACTTTGGGAGCACTCCTGTCACCAATTGATCCTGAGGTAGCCGAGCAAATTGATTTTTTAGATATGCTTGAAGTTTCCAAAATCAAAGATAAGTGGCACTATCGGTTTAAAGGCAAAGAATATCCGTTGTGATATTGAATTTGCTTTTAAAAAACCGTAAGTTGCATTAATATTCGTACATATGGATGAAGATGTCCAACATATTTATCGAGCAGGTTTGAAATTCCTTGTATCGCTATCAGCTGAGGAAATGTATATTACGATAGTTGATGAATTCATGAAACTCGTTCAAGCCGATTATGGGTCGATCTTAATTGAGCGGGATCGAAGACTTCACCGAGTATATGCTTCACACCTGGCGTTTTATAAAATTATCCCCCGTCCACACGGATTTATGTATAAGGTATTTCAGACGGGTAAACCCTTGATACTCTCATCGCAAAGGATAGAACCAATACATCCGGAGATAAAAGAACTGGGAATTAAATCGGATATTATCGTTCCATTATCCTACCAATTTACCTCTATAGGTGTTTTAACAGCCATGTCTAAGAAAGCTCATCATTTCTCTCACCGAGATCTCGAGACACTTATGACATATGTGCCGATGGCTACACTCGCTATCAGAAAGACGCAGCTCTATGAGGAGAACCGGAAGGCACTCGAAATGAGAGATTTATTCATTTCCATGGCTGCTCATGAACTGCGGACCCCCTTAACGACTATCAATGCCTATGCGCAGCTGGTTCAGAAAAAGCTTCAGAAAAGCAAGACCTTTAATGTGAAATGGATTGATAAGCTAGTATACGAAGTAAAGCGGCTTACTGATTTGGTGAATGAGCTTTTGCAGGTAGATCAGATCAAGAAAGGCACGTTTTCTTATAAAATGGCTAAATGTAATATTGAGGAGCTTATAGAACACGTACTGATAAACTTCCGCATGAATAATAGCGATCATACAATCATATTTCAGAACCGGCTGCGTGACAAAAGGTACAAATACGTGTATGGTGATTTTAATAAACTCCTCCAAGTCATGACTAATATATTAAACAATTCAGTCAAGTTTGCTCCCAAGAAATCAAAGATTACCCTGTATCTTAAAAGGTACAATTCACATGTCGTCATGGGTATCAAAGATAGAGGTATAGGTATTTCGAAAAAAGACTTGCCGCATATTTTCAATCGTTTCTACCGTGGAACTGAAGCCGGACATCAAGGAATGGGTTTGGGTCTATATGTAGCCAAACACATCATTGAGGATCACCACGGTACCATTCAAGTGAGTTCTCAAAAAAATCGAGGTACACGGGTAGAAATTACCTTACCAAGGAGCAAGAATTGACAGTTTTAGAACAAAGGACCGGTGTTAACACCGCAGTTGATAAGCGTGATAATCCCGATGCTCGTATCATACGTTGTTCTTCAGGAATTGAAATGGGTAGATATGCTCCAATTATTCAAACCATGACTGATGAAGTGAAGGGTTGTTCGTATACAGAATACCAAGGTTCAGGCCTAGGGCTGTTTTTTGCTGGTTTTATTTTTGAGTTAAACCGTGCTATTCATGAATATTGTACTGGTAAACCGCTAGATGAAATGCCTACTTTTGTATTTGCTTACTTAGGTCCTCCGGGTTCAGCTAAAACGCGTAATCTGAAACGGAATGTTGAAGTTATCAGTGGAGCGTTGGGAGATATTAAGGTAGTAGATAGTACGGGAAGAGAATCCACTATACTTGATAAACTCGGTCTGACTACTCTCACGTGGGAAGGTGAGGAAAATGGGGGTAGACAGGATGGTTTCGTGAGAACTGCAGCTGACCAACTTTTAACCGATCTAGAAATTGATTTAGTTAATGAGCGGTATTCCCGCAGTCTCCACGATGAAATAGTTAAGCGAAAAACAAAAATAATCCAACTTGAGACGCCGGGAATAGTGGCGGTACGTCGAGACAGAAGGTATATCGGAAGACCTCTCGGTTCGCCAGTATTGTACGATTTGGCTAATTATCAAGGATTATTTGATATCACACCGAAGCCTGAAGTGTTTGTAGCGCTACTGACCCGCAGTTTGTCTTTGCGGCTTATTTATGATTATTATCGGGATGGGCTCATGCGGGTTGAGACGTTACCTGAATTACAAGAACTGTGTACATTATTTGACATGGCAGGTCCGCAAACTGAGGCCGAATTCCAAGAATGGGTTCGTATCCAAGCAGGGGCACGAGCACCCATCAGATCTATCATCGTGTATGAAACCGCCATGTTTGATTTGATAGGAACCATACTGAGGGAAAGGCAAATAAATCTGGACGAACTGCCTCCCTTTTTAGTCGATTATGTATATTATGGTCAAACATTGAGAGATTTTAGCGATGTCAAACCAAATGAAAAGTATGAGGATATAACGATGGAAGCCAATAAGCTGGTGGACTTACTCGGAATTCCTAGAGAAAGTATGTTAAACGAGATTATACTACAAATTGCCACAGTTGAGGTTTTACAGCGTTTTTATGGCCTTCAAGGCATAAAAGAAGAAGAAGACCGAGAGCGGCTGATTCCAAAACATATTGTATCAAGCCGTACATTAATCGCCCAAAGCGTATTGGTAGTTCCGAAATTTTCGACAAATAGAATCGTGCGTGAAAAAAGATTGAGCGCGTATTTAAGAAAGGAGTGGAGAAAAAACAAAGATCCATTCGGCAAACGAACACTCCGGGATTTTGTATATCCTCAAGAAAGTTGAATTAGTTCGTGACGATTTGCCGTTTTTCTACTCGAATTGTGCCTATGCGAGTTTCATTAAGCAGGGTGGTGTTTTCTCTCACCCCTTTGAGCCACTGATCCTGATATGAATAATTTTTATCTGGTTCAATGATCAGGAATCTTATAGGTTCGCACGGTCGTTGGGGAGATGTATACGTATCTTTTCCTGGAATGAATAGATCAGGTGATCCTGGAAAACTTGAATATTCACAGGGAACATATCCGTATCTCTTGATCCCATACCACCAATAAAGATATTGGTATGGATAATCATACACAGAGGGTAAATAGGAGTACACGTAAAATCCCTTACCAGAGCTTTGGTTATACGTCCACTCGATGGCTTTCAACTCATTTATAAGAAGACTTGCGTCGTCTGAAGGCGAAATATATTCTATATAGCGTGTACCAAAAAATACTAAGTGTCCAGTAATAATGGGAAGAAGGAGTATAATCCGCACTTGAATAGGAAAAGTATAAAGTATAAGCAGTAAAGATATAAATATCAGCGGCGAGATATACACCGTATGCCAAGGATGCCAACCAGTATTACTGCCAAACCAGAAAAACGTGAGTACAACTAAGGTGATGGTGAGGAGGATAAACTTCGTCGTAAATTCTTGACGAAACCGGAGTAAAGCCACGCCTGAAACCACACTGTAAATAAGAATTCCCAGGAGGGGAAGTTGTGGTAATACACTTTCCCCTAGAAGCGTACTATATGCTGTTTGTAACGTGCCAAACTGTGATTTTGAGAGAAACGATTGGTTAGATGACTGGTGATGTTGGATTGCACGAAGTTGTGAAAAATTTGTTTCAAGTTCAGTGATCAGATGGGGAATGAAAAACAGCGATATGGTAGCGATTGCTACTACTACTGATTGAATTTTAATCCGTCGCTTGTATATACCAATTATACATACCAGCAGGAATAGCCCAAAGAGAGGAGGGAAACTCGCGAGCTCTGTGTGAAACGTCAGTGCTACTGCGACTGCTCCGATAATGAGCCAACGTCTATGCCCGGACCATGATTCAAGTAAAGCGAGAATAAGAAGAATGGCCAATGCAGGTAATGGATGTGGGTTGAAGGAATAACGTGAAGTATCATAAAATTGCCACATGAATTGAAGTAAGAGGACGATACATAGTGAATAGCGGTAAGATATATAGAGCGACAAACAGATGGCTAAGACAGTTGATACTGCCAGATTTAAAAGTACCATTTGGATCACAGCTCCAATCGGATGAAAGCGAGCGAAAAAATACGCAATACTCACCCAGTAATACCAAAGAGGACCGTTATAGAAACCTAAGATGCTCGTTTCTGGACCTTTTAACACCAGAATTTTTGTCACCAGAATTTCTCTCGCCCAGACGGCATTTTGGGCCTGATCCATGGTGAAGTAAAAATTGTTATTTCGGAGTGGTATGGAATGAAGAAGTAAACTTATTGTTAGAAGAACGATAAGATACGTATAAAATGCTCGTTTAGTCATGATTCGTCTGATGTTATAAGCTTTTCATACGCCGATTTTACTTGTATTGTTTCATACGGTATTATCTCATAAAGGAGGTAAACTTATGATTCAAGGAATTGAAGGCATACTTTTAGGAAGTTCAAATGCTCAAACTCTAGCCCACTTTTACCGAGATGTTGTCGGGTTGACTGTCACGTCTGAAGCGGAAATGGGGGAGGAAAACCAAAACTTGTACGTATTTGGGTTTAAAGGGTGTGCGCTTTACATTATAGATCATTCTGAGGTGAAAGGGAAAAATAAGCAACCTGGAAGGCTCATTTTTAATCTTGAAGTCGACGATATTGAAAAAGAGGTGGCACGGTTGAAGAAACGAGGTGTCAAGCTCGTCCAGGATACCTATCACGTCGAAGGTTACGGTCTTATAGCTACTTTTGCTGATCCTGATGGTAACTATTTTCAGCTCGTGAAGACGCGGCCTTAATTTTCCAAAAACTAAATAGCTCTGACTGAAAGGGCGATACAAAGATCAGAAATTAGTCATTTCCATACGTATCGGCAGTTGATTTGACGTGAGTGAGGCAAGATTTAGCGAAAGACAGCGGTAATGAATTGCAGATTGTTTGAGTTGAGGTGTTTCCGTTGGGGATATTTTGGTAAACTAACTCACCAGCAGCACCACTAATACACACGGCCCGATCAGAAACAGCTAGAATTCCACACTCTTGAGTAATAAATTCCGCATCTCCTAAAGACTTACGGGCAATGAAAAACCCAAGTCCAGACAGGCATGCAGTTTTAAATGTGTTTTGCTTTGCCAGGCTACACGTTTGCAAAGAACGACGGATATCATATTTAAACCTTTCCATAAAGACAGTGGGTTGGTTTCTACCACATGCTTGTTGGTACTTATTCTCTAAAACATTACAGGGGTAAAGCGGTTGCGTTTGGGAATAAAAAGTCACGGGTGCGTCTCGAGCAAATTCCATCAGCACTCCGTCGTAGCATGATTCACGAGCTTGCGTTAGGGTGTTACAGGCACGAAGTGCTGGATCAAGTTGCGTTACATGATAGAAGCTGGCTATTCCGTGGCCGATTCCGTGAAAGCAGGTTGACAGTTTCCGGGGTGATTGACTTTTGGCGCACGCTTCGTCTACCTCTTTCATTTTACTCAAATTGCTCGTAAACACCTGGTCTAAAAATCCATGGTAACAGCCAAATCCAAACTGTTCACCGCAGTCAACAATGCCTTTGGTGTCATTTACGGTATACATGAGGCTGCCTAAGACGTGGGCCAAATCGTGAATGCGAGATGAGCTGAGTCTATCTGTCTTTTCGATATCAGTCAGGTGCTTCCATGCGACTTTAGCGCCTTTTTCACGCATGTAGGTTTCAAGGTAAGTTTGCTGTTTTTGCTCAGTGAACTGGGCAAACTGTGATGGAGTAGCAGGGATGGTAGTACTCCTTTTCCTGAGTGCTTGGATCCAGGAAATAAAAGTTTGCCATCTATTTTGGACCTTGGTTACCCAATTAATTGAGGGAGAAGGCGAGGCGAGAGGTGTATCGTTTTCCTGCACAACGGTAAGGACTGCCCGTTGGTGAGGGTTGAGGTGATCGTGATAGCGCCACGTGCCTATTTTGCCTGTCTGAAATTTCCATGTTTCTCCGGGAAGGAGTGGTTTTTTGGGGTCAAAATCACGGTATAGCGTGTGGGTAGGGTGAGGGTTACTTGCTGGCCAGTGAGGTCGCGTATCCTGATTCACAAACGTTACCCAAGTATTTTGATCAATTGTAAGTTCAGTAGGTATAAAACCAGTTTCAGTCATCTCCACCACCTGATTTCCATGAGCATAAATATTAAGAGGATGAAAGAGTGAAAGAGTGGTTATTAAAAAGAGAAACTGGAGCATACCTTAACATTTTCAGTATGGCAGTCAAGTTGTATCTGGTCAAGACTTTTTAAGTTTAAGAAGATGGTGCTGGTTGGGGAGCTGAAGATTCAGCAGGGGCCGGAGCTGGCGCTGAAGATTCAGCCGGTTGAGTAGTTGTAGTTGATGAAGATGTATCTGTGCTGGTTGAAGTTGAAGGTGGAGTAGAAGTGCTACCTGATGATCCAGATGAACCTCCATCTGCCATACACCAGCCGCCGCTATCTGACATCCAATGGTATCCAGATGGACATGAACCGCTCGAGCTCGATGAGCTGGTACCACCAGACGAAGAAGTTGATGAGCTCGACTTGCAACTGCACGTACTCCAATCAAACCAGCCAGAGCCACATCCTGCTGAGGGGTAGCTACAAGAACTTGAGCCTGATGAAGGTGTATAAGTGGATGAACCTGAACGGCAACTACAGGTTCCATAGTCATACCAACTGTTTGATCCGCAACCACCAGATGGAGGTGTACATGATCCTGATCCTGATGATGAGTAAGAAGACGAGCGGCAGCTGCACGAGCTGTAATCGTACCAACTGTTATAACCGCAACCGCCACTTGGCGGAGTGCAGTATGTTGAGCCGCCGCTTGAAGAACCTCCGGAAGGATATTGACAACTACATGTCGACGAGTTCCAGGTGCCACTTCCACAACCCCAAGAAGGAGTACTACAGCTACCAGGAGTATTAGTTTTACAAGTACATGAACCCCAGTCAAAATATGCATTATACCCAGTACAACCACCTGCGGGATAAGTGCAGGAAGAACTACCACTACTACCACCGTAGGTATAAGGATTGTTTCCGGTATAGGTAGCGATACAGCCTCTACCATCCCAGTAGTAACCTGGACCACAGCTACTTTGTGTCAAGTTGGGGGAATAATAGTTATAACCACCGCCAGTATAATAACTTCCTCCTGGTGGGCTAGCTACACATTTACTGCCATCCCAGTTATATCCACCAGGACAGGCTCCATCCCTGCATCTTTTAGTTACTGGATCATAAGGTTGGCTGCCACAATTATAACCTTCTGGGGGAGGAGTACTGCTGGTTGCTGTTCCACTTGGATAGGATGTAGAAGTACCGCTTGGTACATATGTTCCTCCATCAGCCATGCACCACCCGGCTTGGCTGTATGATGGTGGCATCCAGTGGAAACCAGTCGGACATTGGCCGGGAGAAGTTGGTTGTGGACCAGTTCCGGGTACAGTTCCAGGCAGCGGTGTAGTGGTATACGTCGTAGGCGCAGGTCCATAGTAGTAAGGTGGTGAATATGACCCAGGACCGCTTGAAGAGGGGTAGACACTATACGTACCTGGGCCTTGATAACCATACGTTCCTGGTGGTACTCCAGGGGTAGAATAATACGGCGAATACGGCGTAAAACCAGGTTGTGTGAGAGTCGAAGTTGGTACGAGAGCATCGCCAATTAAAGTATAATTAGAAGGTGAATAATTACCAGAATTACCCATGCACCACCCGCCGTTATCATACATCCAATGGTATCCGTTTGGACATACACCGGTACTTTCGGGATTTGGACCTTTTCCATACTCAAGGTTTGTCCCAGAAGTTTGGGTACTTGAAGTATAGGTGTTATAGGGAGGTGAACCACTAAATGAAAATGGAGAGACATAACTTGGAGAGAATGAATATGACGTTACCGGAATTGGCGCTCCGGGAGGCGGGCAAGGTGTGTTTGGGGCAAAAGGAGGAGATGGTAAGAAACATGCGGTAGCTGAGTCCCTGACTCCCAAACTGTATGACAGAGCTTCAATACGGGCAAGTTCTGGAGGCAAAAGTTTACCTGGATTGGTACGCCTGAAATCCTCTAGTTGTTTGAATGCCTCACGAGTGGGCCGGAATTCTTCTTTCAAAGTCGCAACAGCCAGTTGGATATCTTTACGGTTGCCAAAATCCTCAAGTCTCACGATGTCAGGTCTAATGGTTTGGGCGACCTCCTCAATTCGCGTCAAGCGGACGTACGGCCTGATTTCTGAAGGTATTTCTGAGCCTGGCTGGAATGATTTTTGAAATTCGTTTAGTTTCAGGGCAATGTCTTCAGTTTTAGTCACTTTTTCAGTAATTTGCTCTTTCGCCTCGGTAAGGTCTACCAGCTCATCAAGTTTTTTGAGTTCTGAAAGCGAGTATTGGGCAGCACCAGTTTGGACAAGTTGAGAATCAATCGTTTGTGTATCGGCCGCGGTGAGGACTCCTTGCGAGACCAGCGCCCCGAGTTTGAGGCGTGCCTCAACGCGATTAGCGAGTGTTGTAAGTTGTTCTTTTTCAGCTTGCGGAACCATCCCCTCAGGTAGAGCCTCTATCTTCTCCATAATTTCTGACGGTATCGGTGGTTCACCCTGCAAATCAGCTGCTCTGTCTACTGCCTGCATCGTTACTGAGACAGCTGCTGAGATGGGAGTTGTCAGATCAGTAGAAGTAAGAACTGTTGTTTTTTGAAGGAGCAGGTTTTGTTGGGCTGCTTCTTGGGCTAGCGTTTCTCCAAGTGATTTCTTCGCCTCGTCATTTAGATTGGGATTTTGTGCAAGATTGTTAAACAGTTTTTGCATCTCCCCAGTATATTTAGAGAGTGAGTCTTTAAATTTCTCAGCATCATTTTTTTCTAAGGATTCATAGGCTTCAGCAAAACGTTCTTTAGCATGCGCTAGCTGTACCCGCTGTTTAGCTTCAGGAGTAAATGCAGTTGTACTTTGAACTACTTCTACTGCCTGCTTCAGAAAATAAAATGGACTAGAAGGTACAGCAAATGTTGGTTGCGGAGCATCAAGAGTGAGAGATTCACTCCAAGGCAAGAGAGGTATTTCCGCGGTTTTACACTTACCTTCTTCCCAGCTCCAGTATGATGCCGACTCTTTACATAAAGGTTGAGCATCTTCTGGGTAGGGTGTATCTGTGTCTGGTCGAGGGACGCATTCATTGCGGGTAAACGAATAGTAGTTGCCACTCGGACAGCGGTATTGTGAGCTGTCATACACTGGTTTGCCTGACTCATCCCACACGCAACCTTCGGGAACTTTATACGAAGCTCTTTCAGGGCAGGATTTGGAACGTAGGGCTAAATCCGCATCATCTTTGGGTGAAGGTTCAGGTAGTGGAGACGGGAGCGGAGGAGGTCCACCGCCTGTATATGCTTGACACGACTGTGTTTGCCACTCCCAGGTATAGCCAAACGGACATACTGGTTGGGCATCATCCTGACGTGTTCCTTGCGTATAGGGGAGACATGTGCGTGTAGCAAATGACCAATACTGGCCTGGCCGTTCACACCGGTACTGGTCATAGTCATTTAAACGTTTATCATTGTTCTCCCAGACGCAGCCCTCAAACTGCTTAAACACAGCTCCGATCGGACAAGTTGCCAACACCGCATCCAGACTGAGGGGTGGTGATGCAGCTGGTGTGGCACCAGGAACTGCATCAGAGCCAAATTGTCCAGCATTAATTGGTCTGGCTGAGGCAGTGGCGTTAATATTTTCCAGGGCTGTAATAAGTGATTGTTGGCCCGCGAGATCTCCAGTCCTTATTTGAGCTGGATCAATCGTTTTAAAGAGAAAATCAATCCGCTGTTCATAGGCTACGCTGGTTGACCTCAGTGTTGCTGTTTGGGCAAATTCTGATTGCACGAGGCGTAACCTTTGCAACTCTTCCACTTTACGCACCTCAACCAGTTGGTTGTAATCATTGGGGGCGATCAGCGATTGTGCCTCATCGAGTTTCTTGGCATCTGCTGGAGGGAAAGTACCTAGATCGGTGAGTTCTCTCACTTTTGCGCGCACCTCCTC
The DNA here is from genome assembly GCA_964412165.1 of uncultured Gammaproteobacteria bacterium. GTDB lineage: Bacteria > Patescibacteriota > Microgenomatia > UBA10105 > UBA10105 > CAYPMW01. The sequence continues at coordinate 43,612 of CAYPMW010000005.1, forward strand.
GCGAGTGGTAGCTCGGGTGAGCGTATCAACCTCTTCAGACAGGAGTAACCCTTGGGCTTTCAGGTCTTGCAGTCGGTTTTCAAACGCTTCGGGAAGTACTGGCTTTCCTTGGATGTCAGCGCTTTTGTCAAGCGCATTCTCGCTCGCAATAATTGCCTCTGTCAGTAATTTGGGATCGTCAGGCGGAGGCAAGAGTCCCTTTTCAAAAACCACATTGTGCCGGGCAGCACTAAGCTCTAGTTCTTGAGCTAATTCAAGCTTCCTTGATTCATCACGGTTATAAGAATTGATCTGTTCGGATGCGTTAGTTAAGAGCGTTTGGTAGTTTTTCAGCGTTTGGGCGTAAGCAGTTTGTTTGTCCTTATCATCTGCTAAGGCATTGGCTTCGCGTAACCGCTCTTCTGCTAGACGTAACGCTAGCTCTGCGCGTCCAGCCGGATCAAATGTAAAAGTTTGTTGTAATCCTTCGCTAAATTGTTTAAAAATATATGTTGGCGATCCCGGAAGAGGTCCTGAATAGCCAAGGAGATATGGGTCAGCGGTGGGTGGTGTAGGCGAGGGGAAGGGAGAAGCCGGGAGTAAGGTTTCGGATGATGATGTAGCTGTAGTCTCTGTACTGGCGGTCGGCGATGGTTCGGCGAGCGGTGATGATGAGGGCAGTGGAGTTGGTGGTGGAGTGTAAGTAGGGTTATCAGCTACTTGTTGGGGATAAAAGTTAGTTGCTTCATCTTGCAGATCAGGTGCCAAAGTCGTGAAATCAATAGTTTTAGCCAGCGTCTCAGCTCGTGTATAGTAGAGGTAAGGTCTGACGTCTGGAGGTGGAGGTACATTTTTGTCACTTCGCTCTTGCCATTCTTTTAAGTTGGTGAGAATTTCAGCTGGAGGTGGTGGAAGCGTTTCGTAGGTCCTAAGTTCTGCAAATTCAAGGTTAGTTTGGATTTGTTTATACGCATCAGGGTAGACTTGAGCAATGGGTTCATCAAGTTTGGCTATTTCAGCGAGCGGAAAATCACCGGCACTCACTAGTTTGGACAATTCGTCGCGGACTTGAGCGCGCGAATTGAGGCCGTACAATTTGTCGCTTTCCTCAGGAGTGAGTAAACCCTGGTCTTTTAACTCCTGGATGCTTACTGATAATGCCTCAGGTATAGGAGCTTTTTGGCTGATATCAGATGCAGCATCCATAGCATGTTCACTTGCTCGTGAAACTGAATTCCAGATTTGAGCTGCAGCTGGAGGTGAAGTGAGAGAGAGATTTTGTGCCACTACCTGGTGAAGGGCAGCGGTTTTTTCCACATCATTTAAGAATAACTGAGCTTGAGAAGTAGATGCGGAAGATTTGGTCATATCTTCAGTGAGTGTACGCATAGTTTGGGTATAGGCAGAGAGTGCCGCATCCACTCGACTAAATTGTCCGCGTTGACTCAGTGCTCTGGCTTCATTGAGGCGTTCAGTGGCAAACGCCAGACGTAAAGACCCCTTTTGTACCGGATCAAACGTGAGCGTAAGCTGTGCGTTTTCTGCTAGTGTCTCTAGTGGGTAGAGGAGATTACCTGGAAGCGTACCGGGGTTTTGGTTTAAAGTTGCATCGGGAGGAATTTCAGGAGGCGGAAGTTTTTCGAATTCCGAGTAACTTACTCCTAACACTCGTGGTTGGGTATAGTAGTACGGGCCCCAATCAAAGAAGGCAGTGCGGTTATAGGCAGCGATTGCTTGGGTTGGTGTAGTCAAGAAAATACAGAGGAAAGTGATCCTGGCTATAGAGCGAACAAATCTGTTTTGTGTGGGCAGTCGCATGATTAGGTATAATTAGTATTAATTAAGTAAAACAGGTTTGTATACGTTCTGTCAAGGGAAATTAGTCTAGTTATAGTAGAGGAGTGTATTGTCATAGTGCTGTGGAAAAATTCCAGGTCATTCCAGCTGGGCAACTCCAGGTTTGAGAACAACCGCCAGAAGCATTACTTTCGTAGCGGCACGAACTATAACAGTAGTGTTGCCCAGCTGGACACATGCTCAATATACATCAATATTTATTGATATATTACTAATTAGCGTACTTCAAATATTGAATACTTGTCAAGAGAGTATTTGGCATCTGATAGAGGAAAGAATCGTGTTCCCAAAAGTGTGTTTAGAGTGTAAACCACCCCGAAAAGTTCGGATATTTGGCGAATGAAATGGAACTAACGCTATGCACCCAAACACCATGAACGGTAATTGGGATTCTGGATTTGGTTGCAGCGGGAGATGCGATCTGAGCTATTTTTCGACCAATCGGCAACTGATACGCCGATTTGTCGGAAACAGTTTTGCTGGTATTTTGTTTCCGAACAGAAATTAATCATCCGAGTCATATCACCCACATATCGGTAGCTCATGGCGATAATTACTCCCATGATGCAGGTACTTCGAGCGTGATCCGTGGGCATGAGCTCACAGTTTTGCCTCATTCGAGTTTGATCTTGGGTAAATCCCACCTGATTTGTGCCGACAGTGACAAAACACTCATTTTGCAGAAGGAAGGGAACGCCTAGACAGAGTTCTGCGACTTTAGCCCAATTATGGTTGGTGATAAGAGCGAAATAAGAACTTTGGTAACGGTAGCACAGTTTTTGGTATTGTTCAGACAGTGAGTTACATGGATAATACGGGTCGTTAGCACGGACATATTTTCCTGGGTGATCAGTGTTGGTCGAACTTGATGAATTCTCCATAAATACACCACTATAGCAGCGTTCTCGATTATCGATTGAATCAAGCACATCACACAGCGCCAATGCTTGAGGTGCTTCCATATCATGGACATACAATGCCGCATGACCGAGGCCGTGGAGACATTCAAAATATATAAGTGGTGAAGTGTAGTCTTTAAGCTTACCGCACACCTGAGAAAAATCCTTGGTAAGATTGTCTGTTAACGAGAGTTTTTTTTCGTTCAAGTATGCCTCTAGTGTCCCGTGGTAGCAGCCTCCATGGCACGTTGAGTCGCATTGAGCATACACCTGGGGAACATCTTTTCTCTTGTCATATTCAGCCCGGGATAGATAATGAGTGACTTCGTGGCAGCGAGCAAACACCTCAGGGTAGGCTTCATTTATTTTAAATAGTGTAAGTGTTTCCTTAAGGCCAAATTCATGTGCAAACAGTTCACCTACCTGTTGATAACAATCATCACGGCCACCGATTTTATAACACTCACTCATCTGTTCCCGGACATACCCGCTTTTAGACTGCGTGGAATCGTATGGTTTAAGATTTATACTCAAAGGTTTCCGGCCATAGTCGCGGATGAGGTGGTTGATATATTCATGGCAGGTTTTTATAAATGCGTTTGGTACAGAATTGCATAACAGGGGTGATGCAGATTGCCAACCAGGAGTTTCCTGGAAAATAAACTCTCCGGCAGCTGCCTGGGCGCATTGAGCTATATATTCGTCTTTTTTGAGAAGTTTACATATATCGAGCACTTTGGTTGCATTTCCAGCTGAATTTCCAGCGGCTAAGAATCCCAATGCATCCACACAACCGGCCACGATTTTTTGATGAGGAGCAGTAATACAAAGTTCTGAAACTTCAGCAAACGATTTTTTATGTCTTCCCAGAAGTACCATGGGTTGATTACGAGCACACGCAAACTTGAATTCTTCATCGATCTCAGTACACGGAGAGAGCGGAGACTGAGCTGGGTATATTTCGGAAGATGCATCACGCTCAAATTCCATAAACACGCCGTCGTAGCAAAATTCCTTACCTTGAGAAATTTCCTTGCATGTATTCAAAGCTGATTTGAGTTCCTTTACCTGGTAAAAACTCGCGATACCATGTCCGATTCCATGGATGCAGCTTGCGTATGGTCCTGAACCTGGAGTGCCTACTCCTTCGCATCCTTTTACTGCGTGTGGCAGATCAGCAAGATCTTTCTCAAATGCAGTATCAAGAAACCCGTGAAAACAGCCGAAGGCAAAAATACTTGGGCAGTGGTTTATTCCCGAAATACCAAATTCTTTATACAGTAAATGTCCTGTTAGATGGGCTAAATCATGGATACTGCCGCTGGTGCCTGATTCGCCTTTAAAAGCGGTAAAAAGAAAATCACGGACTGCAAACACTCCTTTATTTGTAGCCATGTTAATAAGTGCAGCCTGTTGTTCTTCATAAGGGAGCTCTTTGAACTGTGCTGCATCAACTACTCCGGCAATTTCACCTGCAGGCGGAGAGGGAAGACGCCAGAGGATCGCGACCAGTCGAAGCGATAGGTTTTTAAGAAATTCTACTATTTGTGATACGAGCGATGGGCGCTGCGTATCTGGTAAAACTGAAGCCGATGATCTCGGTATTAAGGAAGAGGGTAATGACGAAGGATTTGAGGCAACTGTTTGTTCAGAAACGACCGTAAGCACGCCGCGTTTATGCGGAAATAAGTGATCATGAAATCTCCAGACGCCTGTTTTATGGGGAATAAAATTCCATGATGAACTCGGCGGAATCGATTTTTTAGGATCAAACTCCGGGTAGAGTTCATGGGTTGGATGGATATTTGAAGCCGGCCAGCGGTCAACGATATCTTTGTTGGTAAAAATTACCGTATTGCCGGCTTCAACGGTAATCTCAGACGGTTCAAAACCATTGGGGGTTATTTCTATTACTAGCGTAGCCGAGCGGGCGGTGATGGGAGAAGGGAAGATTAGCACGGTAATACTAAATAAGAGAAACATGATGAGTTTAACCGAAGTATTCATGAGTTGAACAATCTTATCGAAAAACTTACTGCGTTGGCAAGTACATTTATCGGCTATTCAAGAAAAATGCAAGTGACTATCTAAAGCCTGTTATCTGCCGAACATGTATAAAAGAAGCGTTTCCCACCAGCTAAGCTCGCTGGTTGCGCCGTGAGTTTCACCACCTGAAGGAGTGCCGTAACTAGGCGTTTCATAGGTGGGTGTGCCGTATGATGGAGTGCCATAGGAGGGAGTGTCGTAAGTAGGTGTGCCGTATGATGGAGTGCCATAACTTGGGGTCCCATACGAGGGAGTTCCATAGGATGGAGTCCCGTAAGGAGTATAGTATGTGGGCGTTGGATATGATCCACTTGGTGTGGGATAGGAATATGATCCAGAGGGTGTGGGATAGTAGTAGCTTCCTCCCGGTGTATAGTATGAAGGCGATGGATAAGCATATCCGCTACCGGGAGTGGGATACGCATAGGTCCCTCCCGGAGTGTAGTATGAGGGTGAAGGGTAGGTGTATCCGCTTTCGGGTGTCGGATAACTATAAGTGCTGCCTGGTGTCGGGTATGAGTAGCTACTACCGGGAGTGGGATACGTATAACTTCCAGTTGGTGTGTAGTAACCTCCAGTCGGCGTCGGATAGGTATACCCGGTTCCTCCGCTCGGTGTTGGGTAATAATACACTCCACTCGGCGTATGGTAAGGAGGACTGGTGTAACTACTCCCTGGCGTTGGGTAGTAGTAAGAAGGAGAATAATAAATTATTGGATTTGGTGGAGTTGGATAGCTGGTTGGTGAGTAATAGTACGGCGTTGAATACTCAGGGGGAGTATAATACGTCGGCGAAGTATACGTACTTCCCGGCGGAGGAGTGTAATACGATGGTGTCGTATAATGGGGGGGAGTATAGTAGGTGGGTGTTGTATAAGTACCACCAGTATAAGGCGTATAGTATGTGGGAGTGGTGTAGGGTGGAGGGGTTACATAACTCGGAGTCGTATAAGTACTTCCTGTTGGCGGAGTATAATAGTATGGCGTCATGTATGGGGGCGGAGTGTAGTAGTGCGGGGTGGTATAGTTGCTGCGAACCGGTGGAGTATAGTACAAAGGTGTAGCATACGTAGGTGTGGGATATTCACCACTTGGTGTGTAGTAATAGCTTCCCGGCGTATAGTAGGTTGGTGTGTAATATCGGCTTTCTGCGTGGGGTGTATAGTAGGAGGGTGTTGAGTAAATGCCCGGAGTATAGTAGTTTGGCGTGGTGTATTCCTGTCCTGGAGGTGGGGTGTAGTACATGGGAGTGACATAAAAGCTGGTAGCCGGTGGGGTGACGTATACAAAATCAGTTGGCGGCGTGTAATACGTCCCAGGAACATAGACATCTAGCGGTCGGGGAGCATTAGAATCAAATCCCTGGCACGCATCAGGGTTTTCTTTACAGTAATCATAACATTCACCTGGAGATTTACAGTTACCCATATCAGGACGCGGCTCATAGTTTACAAGAGTCCCTGGTGTATAGTAAAGTGTTGGTACATACGTATCTCCAGGTCTTGGTGCATCAGGGTCAAATCCGCCGCAGGCTCCTGCGTTAGCTTTGCAATAATCATAACATTCACCTGGAGTTTTACAATTACCCATATCAGAGCGGGGTTCAAAATACGCGCTTTGGGTCACAGGTACTATTCCGGGGGGAGGATTTTCCTGACACGCATCGCCGTCCCAGTATTTACCCGTGCCTCCGCAAGCCGCCGCGTCTTGAGTTTTTTCAACTGGGGTACATGAACCGCTTTGACCAAAGAAGTGACCCTCCGGGCACGTTACGGGTACGTAAGCGCCATTGGCACCAGGAGCGTAGCTGCGGCAATCTTGAGGATTTTGTTCACAGTGGGTACGACATGATTCCTGACTATCACATCCTCCCGGTCCGGTAAACTGACCACCGGTTTCAGGTGGCCCATATTCTCGGCAGGTATCAAAATTATTGGGATCACTACAGTAACTTTTACACGTATCCTCTGAGACACATCCTGCCGGTCCTTCAATCTTAGTACCACCGAGGAGTCCTACAGCATTGGCAAACTGATCACATTTTTGAGTGTTAGTTGGATCGTCACAGAAGCTACTACATGTTTGAGCTGAATCACAACCTAATACTTCTTGGGCTTGTTCTAAGAATTCTGGATTGTCTGGTTCTTGGACATATCCACCGGTGATTTCCTCTTCTTTAGCAAAATCATTGCAAGCGCTATGGTTGGCGGGGTTGCTACAGAAAGTTTCGCACGTTTCAACAGTACCACAGCCCAATTTTTCTTTGGCCCTCGTAAGAAACTCATCATCTGGAGCGTGTATTTTATCCGGTTCATAAAATCCTTTGGTTTTAGCATATTCAGCACACACAAGATAATTCACCGGATCATCGCAGTAATCCATACAACTACCCAAATCCGCGCAGCTGCCTAGTTCAGGGATAGGGAAAGTGACGTTGCCAATAGGTGAAGCTCCCGGGACTGGAGAGGAAGTTTCAGTACCAGGGGAAGCATCCAGCGTAGTTTCCTGTGCAAATGTCGATCCAACTGCAAAAGCAAGAAGAACTGCCAAAATACTCCACAAAATCCACGTTTTTCTCAGTGTGTATATATAATTCATTTAGCCTTTTCTTTTAAGTTGAGAAACGGACTCTTTGTTGTATCAAATGGATTGACGTACTGGGATTCTCGATTAAATGGATTATTGTATTCCTGTTTAAGACTTACGGTTGGTTCTTGGGTTTTCGTCAGTTGCTGTTGAAACTGTTTGCCGTATTTAGTGTTTTTAAATATATACACTGTCAAAAGTGCGATAGAGGTGAGAATAAGGACAACTAAAAAAAGTAATTGAATGCGCGGCCGACGCAAAAAATGCGTGCCGGAAGTCTTAGTATGCGACTCATCCATACGAAAGTAATGCTTACTTTCATTATCAATAATTTTTTTTGTGGTTGTCAAGGGGTAAATTTAAATACGAAAGGATTAGTTGATTAAACGCGAGAAACAGTTAGTTTGAAGATGCTCGTCAAGCTTCCCACAAAAAGTTTTCTTTTCTTCAAGTGGAATGACATCTGAAATAATTTGACCAGTGAGGTTTTGAAAACAGACCGTTCTGGCTGGTTCTGATAGTTCCTTGCAGACATTGATGCCCTGGTCTCTGCCGCCGACGGAGTAGTATGCTCCGGCATTGACAATGATACATCCATCCCGCCAAAATGTTCCAACTTGTTCACATAGTGTAAATACCTTGGTGATATCGCCGTTGGTAACGGGATGTATTTGTCGAGCAAGATTATCAAAACACCACGCCCGGTGTTCGGGGTTGGGTATCCGTTCACAGTCCTGGGCAGTTTTTGGTATATCTCCCTGGTTCATTTGATATATCCGTGCAGCCTGATTGAGCCAGCAGCCTTTCTGGTATTTTTCCCCAAAGGCATTGCAGGGAAAATATGGATCATCATCTTTGAGCCAGTCACGTTTCGGTTTCGTATCTTTGCCCCAATCATGGACGCCAAACAAGTTTTCCATAAATGCTCCGTTATGGCACGAGCTTAACGCCTCAGGAAATAAAGTTTCTTTTTCATATAACTCATCACACGTTTTTAGACCGTGTGATAAATCATAACTAAAAAGGGCGAGGATTGAGTGTCCCGCAGCATGAACACACTGGAAATACCGTACAGATGATTCTTTACATTTATCTGTCATTTGCTTAATAACATCGATTCCTTGATCCGCTGCCGCTTCAATAATCACGCCATGATAACAAGCAAAGAGAAAATAATCTTTACATCGAAGTATGGCATCAATCCCGTATTTTTGGTATGCGTAAAAGCCAATTTGGTGCATTACTAGATGGCCTTCACCGGTATGAGGTAGGGGGGAATGTTCAAGTACTTCCAGCGCTTCTTCAACACCTACCCGTTCCGCTAATCTTCTCCCCGCGTTAAGCCGAGTAGTTTGGTTGTCAGAGAGTAAATCCTTCATTTCCGGAACGTCGTTTACATTTATATCAACTGCTTTGACATCTGGGCTCGGAGAAGGAGAAGGTGCTGCGGAAGGTGTGTTATGAGTTCTGAGTGGCAGAAAATATGCTACAAGTAAAATACTGACAAGCAACAACAATTTTTTTACCATACGGAAGGTAGGTAGTTTCATATGCTAGCAAAATGACGAAGGTCGTTCAAGAGAGTAACTTTTAGCCAAACAACAAAGGATAGTCAATGCGGCTATCCTTTGTTGCAAAGCTCCTCTACGATAATTCACTCACTACTACTGTCCTGTAATGTTTTATTAGCTTATCGTGAGAGAGTAGCCTAACTATAGAGAGAGCATATGTGTAATCAAAGTACAATAAGTAAGAAGCAGGTAAGGAGAATCATGGTAACTCCTTCTTACCTATCTATTACAAGATTATTTTAAGTATATTACATAGGCTCCCTACTGTTATGTATTAAGTATGTGAGGGCGGGTTTGACCATTATGTAATAGAGTGTATGTGCTCTAATCATATGTATCAGACATATTCTATATGGAAATAATTTGACAGAAGAGAGTGAGAGTGTTAATTAAGCAGGGGAGGAAGATGTATGAGGTTAAGTGGGCAAAATAAATTAGAACACGTACTCAAGCAAATACCCCAGGGAATTACCATCCAAGATACTTCCGGCAATTTTCTCTATGCCAACGACCGCGCAGCGCAAATGATCGGTTTTAAATCAACGAGCGAACTGGTGCAAACTTCTCCGCAGAAGATTTTAAAAAGATTTGTATTGTTTAATGAATCTGGTCAAAGACTTACTAATGACGAACTTCCCGGACGACGGGTTCTTAAAACCAAACGCCAGGAAGAGGCAATCATCCGATTCCGTGCGGGAGATTCAAGCACTGATCGTTGGTCATACGTCATCTCAAAACCATTTACCAACGGTACAGGAGAGCTGATTGGCGTAGTCAATACGTTTCAGGATTTGACCAGATATAAACGATCAGAAGAGGCGCTTCGGATTCTAGACGAGGTGGGTACAGTATTGTCTTCCTCAGTTAATTATCATACTCGTCTCAAACAGCTGGCCCGGCTCGTTGTTCCAAAAGTTGCTGATTGGTGTGCAATAGACATGTTAAATAACGATCACTTAGAGCGAGAGGTGGTAGTGCATCCTGACAAACGGAAAATGCATTATGCTCAGATACTCATGAAGAAATATCCGGATAGCCCTAAAGACACTTACGGCGTTTGGCAGGCAATTAAAACCGGTAAAACCCAGATTTATCATTTTATTTCAGATGCACTCTTGAAGGGGGGGGCAAAATCTGCCGAACATTTTAGGTTGCTGCAAAAACTATCGATTAATTCGGCAGTAATTATTCCGCTGATTTCACGGGGAGAGACGTTGGGAGCAATTACATTCGTGACCAGTAGAGAATCGGGTAGGGTGTATGACCAGTTTGATTTAGTGTTACTGGAAAATCTGGCCCAGAGAGCAGCTCTTCTTGTTGATAATTCACGATTGTATACTCTTGCTCATCAAGAGGTAAAGAAACAAAGACAGATACAAAAGGATTTAACCAAAAGCGAAAAAAATCTCAAGCTAGCACTCGAAGTAGGAGGAATGGCAATTGGTGCACTAGATTCGCAAATCAAGATGTTTCATGTACTGCACGATGATTTACAAATATTTACGTCTGGTAATACAGACTATTCGTTTGAGGTGTTTCTTAAGCGTGTCCACCCAGATGATCGGTTACGCATTCGCAAAGGGCTTCTTGATGCGGTCAAATCTAAAAAACAGTATGAAATGGAGTGCAGGTTACATACTGCAAATGGTTACCCACGCTGGGTAATGCTAAAAGGTGATATGGTGATGGGAGAAGTGGGTAAACCCGCGAGGATACTGATTGTAGCAATTGATATCACTCGCCACAAAGAGTCAGAGACGGCGCTTATCCAGAATGAAAAAAAGTTTCGCTCAATCTTTGATACCGCACTCGATGCGGTCATAATTACCAATGATTTAATGAATATTTTGGATGTCAACCACGCTGCCTGCGACTTATTTTTGATGAACAAGGCACAGATGGTAAAAAAACGTTTGCCTGAACTGGTGAGCGGTGACACTAGAACTGACTTTCATAAACGCTGGATGGCGTTTCAGCACAAAGGGTATCAGCGCGGTGAGTTGGAGATCATTCATGCAAATGGTGATGGTCGATTTGTAGAATACAATGCCACAGCCCAGTTCCTTGAAAATCGGAATCTTCTAGTGTTAAGAGATATCACAGAAAGAAAATTGGAAGAATCGCGCCGTGAGCATTTTTTGGGAATAGCAAGTCATGAATTAAAATCTCCACTTGCCAGTATCAAAGCCTTTATACAGATCATTGAAAAGAGTCTTAAAGGTATGGGAAATAGTAAGCTTTTGGGGTATTTCCAAAAGATTGATGAAAAAGTAGACACTCTTACTCGTTTTATCAACGATTTATTGGATGTGACCAGAATTCGGCACGGTAAACTACAGTTTTTCTACGAGGCGGTACGTTTTGATTTATTTCTGAAAGAAGTAGTTGAAGAATTACAATTTACCATCCCAACTCACAAATTGCGCTTAAAAGGCACAACATATAAAGCTATCATCCTTGATAAAAGTCGCATTGCGCAAGTGATTACCAACCTTGTTCGTAATGCCGTGAAGTTTTCTCCTCAGGAAACAAATGTCGTAATCCAATCAAGAGTTAAAGATAAAACGATTACTGTATCTATCCAAGACTTTGGGATAGGTATATCTGCCGAAGAGCAAAAACAGGTGTTCGAGTTGTATTACCGCGGTAAAAATAAAGAAAAACAGACTACTGGACTCGGAGTGGGACTTTTTATATCAAAAGAAGTTATCCGACAGCACGGAGGTAGGTTGACTATTTCAAGCGCACCTGGTAAGGGATCAACGTTTACCTTCAGTTTACCACTCCGAGAAGTGAAGTGAACATGTATACTTTGTCAATCACCGCTTAATTGTTTAAGATATATCCAAAGCCCCGGATTGACTTAAGAAGTTTTTTCTTGTGACCACTGTCGATTTTTTTCCTGAGGTAGCCTACGTATACATCAACCACTCGAGTTTCAACATTAGGGGAATAGAGCCAGATTCGGTTGAGTATCATCTCTCGGGTAAGGACTACCCCCTTATTTTTCATCATGTATTCAAGTAGCTTGAATTCCTGGGGAGTGAGTGAGATAAGTTTTCCAGAACGTCTCACTTGGACTGTTTTGGAGTCCAGTTCAAGATCGGCTATTTTGAGTTTTGTCTGTTGGTTTCCCTTGTGTCTTAAACGCGCTTTTACCCGCGCGATCAGCTCATCTGCAACAAAGGGCTTGGTGATATAATCATCAGCTCCCAGTGTCAGTCCTTTTACTTTGTCTTGGATATCATCTTTTGCAGTCAGCATGATCACAGGAAGCGTGGGAAATTTTTTCCTGATTTCCATACAGATGCTTTCGCCGCTCATATCAGGTAATGTCAAATCAAGAAGCACCAAGTCAGGCTCAGAGGATTTGATGATTTGTAGCGCAGTTGATCCCTGCGCAGAAGTTTTTACCGTAAATCCGTTTTCGGTAAGCAGGTCCTTGAGATACTTCTGCAAATCCAGATCGTCTTCAATGACGACGATTAACGGAATCATAACCCGCATTATACAGCGAACCACACAAAAACTCAAGGCTAATTGTAAGAAATTAACCGTACAAACATGATCACCATATTTCAATCACTAGCATGTTTTGTATTTATTATCGCCCAGCTCTGAAATATCGTATACTAGATGTGAGATCAGTATTACGTGAGGAATATTACTATAAAAGCACTTATGCACCGAAAGATTCACACAAAAACGCTTCAGGAATATATTACAGAACTAAGAGAGCTAGAAAAAGATATGCTTAAAGATAAGGAGTATGGTAGTATTCTCATCCTGGGAATTATCGAAGAGGTGGGTGAAATTGCCCGGGCTTATCTTGCCGAACACGGTCGGAAACCGACTAACCTCACTGCTCAACAAGACGAAACCTACAAACACGAATTGGGAGATTTATTAGTCTCAATCATTAAGCTCGCCGTTTATAAAAACATTAACCTGGATCACAGAATTGAGTATACTCTGAAAAAAATTAGACAGCGTAAACGCCAACCTAAAGTGTAGATTATGGCATACTAAACCTCTAACTTTTCTTCGTCTTTTGCTTTTTCATGAGGTAAATCAAATAAGCATTGCTGGCAAAACTGCCTATCAATATGAGTGCTCCATGTATACTACGAATCACCCACTGCTTAAGATGTGTAGCTTATGGTACAATACGTGGGTATTTTTTATGGTTACTAATGGGCATTTTCACAGTCATACGTACGGTACGTGCAATCTAGTTTTACTTAGGCAGCGACTTTTGGACTACCTTGCGGCAGAGCCGAATAGGCATTACCGGTTGGTGATTGGTACTGACAGCCAGCTTAAAAATGGAAACGGGACTGACTTCGTGGTGGCGTTTATCATTCACCGAGTCGGGTACGGGGGTATCTATTTCTGGAAACGGATCGTAGAGGCGCGGCGGTATGTCTTGAGACAACGGATCTACCAGGAAGCGGTATATTCGCTTACCACGGCTGAGGAACTATTGACACTCTTTGCCCAAGACGGGATAACCAAGTATGATTTAGAGATCCATGTGGATATTGGATTTAAGGGAGAGACGCGGGAAATGATCTCTGAAATAGTGGGCATGGTGCGGGGGTCAGGATTTAACGTCAAAACCAAACCTGACGCGTTTGCGGCTAGTAAAGTAGCAGACCGGTATACATAATTAATAACGAGGTAGTTTTATGAATAAAACTCTTTTTGGTCTCGTTGCCGTGTTGGTGCTCATTGGTGGCGGGTGGGTGTTACTTCAAAAAAACACGTCGCGTCAAGAAAATGTTGAAACATCGACGTCTCAAACATCACCATCTTCCCAAACAAATGAAGCAGTAGCAACTGCTTCACCCTCGGCGACCGAAAGTCCGGCAGTAACGGGTGAAATAAAAGTCACGCTTGAGAATTTCTCATACGCTCCAAAAACGATCACCATCAAGAAGGGTACCAAGGTTACGTGGACCAATCAGGATACCATCAAACATGATGTCGTTTCAGATGAGGGTAAGGAATTAAGTACCACACTCCTTGCTAAAGGCGAAACGTACTCGCATGTATTTAATACAACCGGTACATTTGCTTACCACTGTACACCACATCCCTTTATGAAGGCCACCGTAATAGTTGAGTAAGATACATCATTCGGCGTCTGAGTTAGGGGAGGGAGAAGAAAGCGGCCTGCAGCCATTTTTAGGTTCGGTGCCGTGAACAAAATATTCATTTCTACCGCGACACGGATAACTCACCACCGTAGCTGGTTTATAAAACGGCTCATTGTGTTTACTGCGTAGAAGCTCAGTCATAATGTTGAACCAAATTGGCGTAGCTCCCGTGACACCCGAGGTAAGATAAGGATCCATAGGAGAATTGTCGTTGTTTCCTACCCATACTCCAGCAACATACGATGGTGTATACCCGATTGTCCAGTTATCTCGTTTGTCGTTTGTAGTTCCTGTTTTGACCGCTACTATTTTATTGGGTATCACTAAATTGGAGTGGTATCCGAATGTTTGAGATCGCGCTCCATTATCTGAAAGAATGTCTGAGATTATGAAAGCAATTTCGGGAGAGACCGCTTTTTGGCGATGAAGATAATCTCGCCGATAGTAGGTTTTACCGGTATAATCAGTGATAGTAATGATTGGGTTTAGTTCTACCCGATACCCTTGATTGGCGAGCGTTCCGTAGACTGTAGCAAGGTCAAAAAGCGTCACTTCACCTCCGCCGAGTGTTAAAGCCAAGCCGAATCGAGAGGAATCATTCCAGGTGGTAACCCCCATACGTTTCGCGGTATCCACCATAGCCGGTATACCGATTTTATGTAGCGTTCTCACAGCTGGAACATTAAACGAGTTGCCCAGGGCGGTTCTCACTGTCACTAATCCGTGGAACTTTCTGTCATAATTTTCTGGAGCGTATGGCGGGCTGCCGGGGCTCGTATACACGACCGGCGAATCCTCAAGCACTGTGGCTGCAGTCATGCCTTTTTCTAAAGCAGCTACATACGTAATCGGTTTGATGCTTGAGCCGGGTTGCCGAGGAGAGAGTACCACATTGACATTTCCATCTCTGAGAGTGTCGAAATAGTTGGTACTACCTACCATCGCCAGAATATCCCCGTTTTGTGGATTGGTAACAATCACCGCACCGTTACTGACATTAAGGCGAGTGAGTTCATTGATGTGATTGGTAACTATTCCTTGTATTTTTTCATGGAGATTGAGATCGAGTGTTGTAGTAATGCGGAGTCCTCCTTCATTCACGAGGCGTTGGTCGAGTCGATCAGCTACCAGATCACGAATATACATAACAAAATGGGGCGCTTTGATATTGGTTACGTTTGGTTTTATGGTGATTGGCTCGTTTGCAGTTTCACTCGCTTGCTCACGGGTAATATATCCCTGTGTGGCCATTTGAGTAAGTACTTCAACTTGCCGTTTTTTGGCTAAATCTGGTCGGCTGTAAGGTGAAAAAATTGATGGTCCGGCTGGCAAACCTGCAAGATAAGAAGCTTCGGCAAGGGATAAGTCAGAGACATTTTTGCCAAAATAGGTTTTGGCGGCAGCGCCGATCCCCCAGGAAGTCCCGCCGTATGGGACTTGGTTTAAATACATCTCAAGAATTTGTTCTTTGGTGTATATCCGTTCTGCCCAAAAAGCAAGTAGTATTTCACGTGCTTTCCGCACCACTGATACTTCTGGGGTAAGTAGGGCATTTTTGATAAGTTGCTGGGTGATTGTTGATCCACCTTGGACGTTATTGTTTAAAAAGGTTTCTCGAGTGGCTCGGGCAATCGCCGTAAAAGAAATTCCTTTGTGCTCATAAAAATTTTTATCCTCTATGGCGATAGTTGCTTGTTTGACTATCTGTGGTACTTCCTCAAGTTTAGTGGGAATCCGGTACTCATCACCGTGAATTTCATACAGTAGTTCGTCATTCCGGTCGTATATTTGGGTAGTGATGGGAATGAACCGCTGCGAGAGTAATCGGGGATTAGGTAAATTTCTGATAAAAACATAAATATTATACGGAATAAAAATAAACAAGATTGATGCTACAACTCCGACAATAGTTCCCCAAATAAAAATAAAATCAGTGCGGTTGCGCGTTTGATATGATGAGACGGTGATTAATTTTCTCCTGGTAGGAAAGATCGTGATACTAGGTTTTTTCCCTATGCGGCTGAGATAGATAAATAGGGTTCGAACATGATGTATTATGGAAAAAAGCGCGTGGGTTTTATTTCGTCCTCCAAGAAAAAGGAGTAAAACTCTTTTGTACGCATAAAAATTAAAGGCGCGGAGGTATGCAGACCAATCATTCAAAATAGAATGCATTACTGCAACCAGTCTGGGATAAATTTTTTGCGCAATTTTGAATAATAATACTATCCCCTTTACACTTTCTATAGTGATATCTCCAGTGGCTGCAAGAAATATGAGGAGAAAGCGGAAAGCCGCAAAAAGAAGGCTCACGTTTGATTTCTTTGGAGCGAGTTGCGTTTGCTTTACCCGAGCCACTTTATTGGCGTTATACCATACCTTATGGGACTTGTGAAGAGATCAACTAGTGATTTTTCATGGTAAGAAATCTGGTGTTAGCGGATAGTATGAAATGGGTCTTGTTCATGTGGACAGTCGATACAGTAGAGACCGAACGCGTCTTTCACTACCAACTTTTCCTGCATCTCCACATTTTCAATCTGAGTTGGTTGAGCGAGTTTGCCACTTGATTTATCAATTGCAACTTGCTGTTTAAGCGATTCCTTATTGGTTGGTTGGGTGCCTTTGATGAAGTATTCATACCGTGTCGGACATGAATTGTCATCTGGTGGCAATAGTCCTGAAATCGCACAAATTTGCATACCAATGATGCCATCCGGTTGTTTGGGAAACGACTCTTTTGTATTTTCTAAAACATAACTCATGATTTTGTTCCAAATCGGCGCTGCGCCGGTGAGCCCAGAAGTGAGGTATGGATTCATAGGGGAGTTATCGTTGTTACCCACCCAAGCAGCCACTACCACTTCGGGGGTAAAACCGAAGGTCCAGTTATCCCGTAAGTCATCAGTGGTACCAGTTTTTACCGAAACGGATGGATGTCCATCAATTTGGAGATAACTTCTGCCAAACACAGCACTTCTGGCATTGTAGTCAAGAAGTATATGTGACATAATAAACGCCGCTTCTCGCGAAATCACTCGCGGACCGTTAATAAGAAGTGACGATGGAGTGTCGGTATCCAGATTCGGATCAATATATTCTTCGAGCACCATGCCGCTAGCAGCTTCAACTTTGAGTATTGAAATAAGGTCCTTGCGGATGCCGGCATTGGCAAAGACACCGTACGCAGTGACCATCTCAGTCATCGGTATCTCACCACCGCCTAATGTGAGGGAGAGTCCGTAACGGCTTCTGTCAGTGAGCGTCGTAATACCAAACGCTGATGAAGAAGCAATCATCGTATCAACTGAATTAAGTTTAAGCATTTTGACTGCAGGAAGATTGTATGAATTGCCCAGCGCAAACCGCAGCTGCACCGGTCCGTGATAACTGCCGTCATAATTGTGCGGGCAGTATGCTTGTGGAAAAGACGCGAAGCAGGTGGGTTGATCGTTAAAAACTGTAGCTGGCGTGACGATTTTATTTTCAATGCCGATAGCGTAATTGATGGGTTTAATAGCAGATCCGGGTTGCCGATGTGCTGTGGTCACATTAAAACTGCCGGAATCTGAATCAAAATAATCTGTTGAGCCGACCATCGCCAAAATCTCTCCTGTAAAGGGCCGGGTGACTAAGCTGGCGCCATTGGTCACATTAAGCTTTGTGAGTTTGCCGACTTCGCTTGCTACCGTCTCTTGGGCAAATTCCTGAATGGGAAGATCAAGTGTGGTCGTGACTTTGAGACCCCCTTGTTCTACCAATTTCTCGCCGTATTTTTCTACCAGTTTTTCTTTGACATACATCACAAAATGAGGAGCCTTGATATTTGTTGTAGGCGGCATAAAGGATATTTCTTCACGTGCCGCCGCATCAGCTTGTTCCTGAGTGAGATACTTATCCTCAACCATGCGCTGCAATACTAATCGTTGGCGTTCACGGGCAAGTTCTGGGTGTGCGCTATAGGGTGAATAAAGTGAAGGTGCAGCGGGCAGACCCGCCAACAATGCGCCTTCAGCTAGTGTCAGTTCTGCAACGCTTTTTCCAAAATACCGTTCAGCAGCTGCTTCAATCCCCCAAGCGGTGCCGCCGTATGGGACTTGGTTTAAATACATCTCAAGGATTTTTTCTTTGGGATACCGGAGTTCGACTAAAAACGCGAGGATTATCTCTTTCAGTTTCCGTTGAAGTGTTCGTTCTTGGGTGAGTAAGGTATTTTTGACCAGTTGTTGGGTGATAGTTGACCCACCCTGGAGATTATGTTGAAAGATGGTCTCTTTGAGCGCACGGACAATCCCACCAATAGGGCTCACCCCTTTATGCTGATAAAAATCCTTATCTTCTATAGCGATGGTTGCTTGTTGGACGTCAAGGGGAATACGTGTCAGCGCCACGATTGTCCGGTTTTTGTCGACATATAGATCATATAAAAGTTCACCATTACGGTCATAGATTTTGGTAGTTTGTTCAATTTCCGTACTGGTAAGCTTAGTAGGTGAAGGAAAATCTTTGAATATATAAAAATACAAAAAAGTTCCTGAGGCGAAACTGATAATGATAATAGCCACCACCCAGACGCGGCGGCCAAATTCCGGAAACAGTCTTTTTTTAGATTTATGCACTGGCATTGGTTGTATGGTAGGTGGAGGAAGAAGTAGTAAAGGGATTTTACTTCGTCGCTGGCGCAGTTTTTTTGCCGCTTTTCTGGTTTTGGCGGTTTTTGCCATGGAGGTATTATATAATATAAGGTAAATTTCGAAATTCAAAGTCCTAAACTAGCCTACGTGCTTCCTTCACCGGAGTGGTTACGAAGGCCGAGTAAAACAATGGTTGGCAAACAAATTCAATTTGCTGTACCTTCCGGATCTCGACATTGTCGAAAGTAGGAGAGTTTCGAGTTTCGGATTTAAAAATTAAGTTTTTTTGTATATATGGTAATACCTTCACTACAAGGCAATTGGGTTGACTTTTTCATTATCATATTTCTGATATTTTATGTCGTTGAACGGTGGGGCAGGGGGGCAATCGACTTAACGATTGATACACTCATATTTATCGGCACATTTCTTTCGGCCTTAAAACTCTATCCTTTAATAGCGCGGTTACTTGTCGCCAATTTTTCATTTTCCCAAGGAATAGCCAAAGCGATGGGATTTTTGCTCATGGGCATTGGAATGGAACTGATTTTGTCTCGTATGTCAGTGCTAATTCAAGAAAAAATTCCTAAAGATTGGGATGAGTACCCTTTAAATCGGCACCTCTCATTTGTGCCACTTACGGTAAACGCTCTCATTATTATCGCGTTTTTTCTCACTCTGGTTTTAGGACTTCCTATCCAAGGCAGGATCAAAGCAGCAGTCACCGAATCAAAACTGGGAAAACCACTGATTGCCCGTACCCAAAAAATCGAAAAAACCCTCTCGGGAATTTTTGGAGAAGCGCTCTCGGAAACGTTAAATTTTATTACTGTTGCACCGCGTTCTAAAGAGGAAGTCAAACTCCATTTTACCCAGGACGAGGTGAGCGTTGATGAGACAGCCGAGAAAGAGATGCTCAGACTGGTTAACCAGGAGCGGCAGTTGAGAGGCTTAAAAAAACTAACCAGCGATCCGAAACTAAGAGATCTGGCCCGTGCATATGCGCGTGACATGTTTGAACGGGGCTATTTTTCCCACTACAACCCTGAAGGTGAGTCGCCGTTTGAACGGATGGATAAAGCAGGTATAATCTACCTTACTGCAGGAGAAAACCTGGCGCTGGCTCCGAGTGTCACGATTGCTCATCAAGGACTCATGGATTCCCCAGGGCACCGGGAAAATATCCTCAACTCTGATTTTGGGACCGTGGGTATTGGCGTTATTGACGGTGGCATTTATGGTAAGATGTTTGTGCAGGAGTTTACGGATTGATACTTTCATCCCCAATTGCAGTATTCGCAGAGTTTAGAATATTATGTTTGTGCTGCTGGCTCGGGGATTGGAGTGGTTTGGTACTCGCGATGAGCGGTAAGAGTACCGTGATGCTGCATTTCGTGGCGGTATGCATCCAGTATAAGTTGTGTGCCGGTAACTTGGTTGCCATTCCACACCCACGTGCCTTCCCAAAGTTGAGGTAAACGGCCACACTGGATAATTTGGTTCGCGATATTGAGGTAGAGCCCGTTTCTTTGTTCAGAATTTAGCCGGTATCGGACTTTACTAGGAGGGAAATAAAGGTCATAGGGATGCATGGCGATATCCCTTTCCATAAGATCCCACACTTGTTGGTCAAGATCCTCACGAGGTGTAGATCCTCCTCCAATAGCTGGAGCATCGGTTAGCGTGAGGTGATCATGAGAATTAGCTATTACGGTTTGAGCAAATGCATACACAATTGGTTTAAGTTGAGGATGGGTGACAGTTTCCACTGTTTGGAGAAGTGCTTCTCGCGGGGGTTTTCGCTCAAGCCATAGGTTTATTACCTCTCGGGGGCCAATTTCATTATAGCGAATATCTTTTGGCGTTTCGTCTCCCCAGACTAGATTAGCAGATACGGCGCGAGGGATATCATGACCCAGACTGCGACCGAGGTCAATAAGTTTCAGAAGATACCCAAAACGGAACGTTTCTAGTCCATCTAACCCCATGAGAAGCTCATACCCAGTGCGGGTTTCTCCATTAATCTGAAATTGAGCTATTGAAACTGTGGGATTGGTTAAATAGTTAAGAACTCTAGCTGCATTATCGCGGTACTGTTGCATGAGAGATTGTCGGTCGGCAGTGGTTCCAAGTGCGTGAACCGGTTGGTCTATTTGTGCCAAAAGCGTCTCTTGTTCCCGGATAGCCGCTTCAAGTAAGCTCTGCGCACTTTTGCTGTTTGGGCCTAAAGTAGTAGTGAAAAACATCTCGGGAAGACTTTCCAGCGTTTCAGAAACTACCAACACATCGTCTCGATACGCTTCGGCGAGCTCTTTGACTATGCCTTGAGCTTCCCTATGGATGTGGAATTCATCTGTGTGAGGGGTATCTGTTGGTCGCGCTGCTTCGGCTATCATAGAAATTTATCTGTAGTATACGACGAACCACCTAAAATCACAAAACTTGCGCTTTACAACTGAGAAATTTTTGTTATAGTAGAAAGACTCTACTGTACCCAAAGAAAGGAGTACGTTATGTTTACCCTTCCTGATTTACCCTACGCATTTGACGGGCTTGAGCCATATATTGATAAAGAAACCATGCAGATTCACCACGATAAGCACCACGGCACGTACATTAAAAATTTAAATGACGCGCTTACCGGCAATGAGAAGTTATTGAGCATGGATGTAAGTGATCTCATAAAAAACTTATCAATTGTTCCTAAACCAGTGCGCCTGAAGGTGAGAAACAACGGTGGTGGGCATGCCAATCATACCCTGTTTTGGCGAGTCATGTGTCCTTCCAAAGATCACACTGCTCCTGCGGGAAAACTCGCCCAAGCTATCAACCAAACGTTTGGTAGCCTGTCACATTTTCAAGAAGCATTTGAAAAAGCAGCATTGGGTCGTTTTGGTAGCGGTTGGGTATGGCTTACCCTGGAGCTTGGTACGCTTACTATCCTCGATACACCAAATCAGGATACACCTGTGATGGAGGGAAAAACGCCACTTTTGGGAGTTGACGTGTGGGAGCACGCATATTACCTCAAATACCAAAACCGACGGGCTGACTATCTCAAAGCCTGGTGGAATGTAGTGAATTGGAAAGAAGTGGAGATACGGTTTGGCAAAGTCAACGGATAGCGATGGAACGCACGTATCATCTTGCGAGGGATTTTGTCCCCCCGAAGATCAACTCTGGGTCTGCTACTTATCCGCCTACTGATGGAGTTGTGGTAGTCGAGCGGCATCTTGATGATTGTTTCCTCCTTACACACGGATGGGGAATAGCGCCAAAAGTAGCTGCAGTTGAGACGGCCGAGACTGCGGTTTTAGGCTACCGGCTGCTTCAAAAAAAACGCTTTTATGTCAAAGCACCCAGTAGATGCATGCAGCAAGTTTTCAAGGTAAGCGCCAAGAAATTGTGGAGATTGCGCGCTACATACGGAGAGTCAGCTGCATCACTAGGTGTTTTGTTTTTAACTAGCCGCACGTGGCGGGTGGCTGGTACACACGATATCCGCGCCTACCTTTACCATAGAGGAGTATTGAGTAAACTATTGCCTTTTTCTCTGGCCACTTCTGAGACTACTTTTCTGGGAGAAGCAAAAAATGTCGAAGTGGACGAAAATGAGGGGTTTTTAACCAAAGGGGATACAATACTACTCACCACCCGTGAGCTTTTAACCAGCATTAACGAAAAAAAACTTGAAGAGATGCTCATAGAGTTACTCGCTAAAAATACCGCGATGGAAACTATTGCTCAATCAATGCTTTCGGAAGCAGTCAGTCGTCGGCGCGCAGAGAAATATGTGATGTGGGTGATTCAAAAGGAGGTATGAATGCGATGCGTAATACTCAGAGTAATTCGAGCAGAAGTAAAAGTTGATGATCGAACGGTAGGTTCAATCAACAAAGGTCTTGTAGTACTGGTGGGTTTTAAAAAGGGTGATAGTCCAGGTACCGTCGAGAAACTATCAGATAAGCTAATGAGTCTCAGACTTTTTGCCGATGGGAACCTGCGTTTGCGACTTCCTCTTCAAGAAGTAGGCGGTTCTCTTCTGGTCATACCCCAGTTTACTCTCTATGCTGAACTTAAAGGCCAAAACCGACCATTTTTTGGCGATGCCGCAGAGCCCGCCACGGCACAATCTTTATTTGCATATATGCTTGCGCATCTTAAAAAAAGTACAACCACCATTGCCTCGGGTGAATTTGGAGCACATATGGTAGTTGAGTCGGTTAACGACGGACCAGTAACTATCATACTTGATGACGAATTGATCTGAGTTTGTAAAATTATCTTGCAAACTCGGGAGCGATGCGTGATAATGAACATATGACCGACACTTTTTTCGAAGAGCTCCATGACTCCCAGTCTCCACCGCTCTACCGCTGGTTTGATGGCTCATCTTGGAAAGAGTCAAAAAACGGTCATTATCTTGAGGTGTTGTCACCAGTTGATCGGAGTATCGTTGGGAGAGTTCCAGTAGTCACCCGAGAAGAGATTGATGAGGCATTAAAAAAAGCCCACGTAGCCCAAAAAGAATGGGCCAAAAAGACGCTTCTTGAACGTGGCAAGATCCTGCATTTAGCTGCCGATTGGTTAAGAGAACACGCAGAATATCTCACAGCGCTTTTAGTACACGAGATCGGTAAACCCACCGATGAGGCCAAAGACGAGATTGTGCGATCTGCGGATATGGTTGACTATTTTGCCCATGAAGCGTTACACCTCAAAGGTGAGCAGTTACCTTCAGATGCGTTTCCCGGGTATGACAAGACTAAAATTTCGATTATTGAACGCGTGCCACTGGGCGTGATTTTGGCAATCTCGCCATTCAACTATCCAGTGAACTTATCAGTTTCAAAACTAGCTCCGGCACTAGCAGCTGGTAATGCAGTGGTTTTCAAACCACCCACTAATGGCGCAATTTCCGGACTCCACCTGACACAAGTTTTTCACAAAGCCGGCGTACCAGAAGGTGTCCTGGTGACGGTCACTGGATCGGGAGAAACAATTGGCGACTATCTGGTAGAGCATCCTTTAATTGATATGATCACCTTCACCGGCTCGTCTCAAGTGGGTAAACACGCAGCGCAAAAAGCCGGCATGATACCACTTCTGTTTGAATGTGGTGGCAATAATGCAGCAATTATTTTAGGCGACTGTAACTTTGAGGAAACAGCTTTGGAAATAGTTAAAGGCGCGTTTTCCTTTGCTGGACAACGATGTACCGCCATTAAATACGTATTAGGGCTAGAAAGTGACCTTGTCAAGCTTCTTCCCCGGGTAGTAGCTTTGACGGAGGAAAAGGTGAAGATGGGGGATCCGCGTTCACCTCTGACCAAAAGCGTGGGCCCGATTATTACAGAAGGAGCAGCCAAAGAGATTGAGGCACGGATTTTAGCTGCTGAGCGCGCGGGAGCAAAAATTATCTTGGGAGGAAAGCGCGAAGGTAATTACGTCGAGCCTACAATTCTTGATAATGTTACGCCTGATATGGAGATAGTCCGAGTAGAAACGTTCGGACCAGTAGTCTCATTCATCAAAGTCAAAGATATCAATGAAGCTATACGTATCGTTAATTCTTCGGCGTATGGCCTGCAAGCTGCAGTGTACACTAGTGATGAAGGAACGGGTATCAAAATTGCCAACCAGTTGGATGTGGGTACAGTCTGGATCAATTCCAAACCTCAGCGCGGTCCCGACCATTTTCCGTTTTTGGGTGTCAAAGGCTCAGGTGTAGGAGTCCAAGGAATCCGTTATTCGCTTGAAGCCATGACTAGGCTCAAACCCGTGATTCTTAATAAGCCGCAATGAACTTTAGTACATCAGGCTAAAACCGTACGCTTCGATCAAGGCCGCAGTAGCAAGTAATAAAATTATCACTGCAATTTGCATAACAACACTTCGTATCCACGATAAATTTCTTCTCTTCCAGAGTCTGACAAGCGCCACAAGAAAACTATAATAAAGCGAATCACTCAACAGGATCGCGCTCAATTCAATAGGCCCATAGAGAATGAATGTAGGTAGGAATGTTTGTTTGACTCCAACGCTAGATCCGAGAAATAAACCATGTATATAAAGGTCAATAATTGGTGCAATCAAGAAGTATCTAATACTGGTGAAAACTTTTCCCTGGGCGACGATGTTATGTCTTATTAAAAGATTGGCATTGAGTAACACTGATTCAGGATGAAGAAGAAAATCCTGTTTTAATTCACAGACAGATCCACGGCATGTAAACGTGGAACTGCTTTTTTTCGGAATTGATGCAGTTAAGTACCCATTGGAAACAAAATAAATGAATAGCACTATGAG
>CAYPMW010000005.1:68661-70592 GCA_964412165.1 uncultured Gammaproteobacteria bacterium
TTTGGTAGGGGAGGAAGAAGGTGTATTCCCAATTAGTTTGAGTGGGATCGTTTTTCATTGTACGATTGTTGCCGTATTCAGTTTACGATAATAAA
Organism: uncultured Gammaproteobacteria bacterium; assembly: GCA_964412165.1. GTDB lineage: Bacteria > Patescibacteriota > Microgenomatia > UBA10105 > UBA10105 > CAYPMW01. Next base: position 68,757 of record CAYPMW010000005.1, read on the forward strand.
ATTATTCCCACTCCATGGTTGCTGGTGGTTTGGTAGTGATGTCGTAAACGACGCGGGAGACGTCGGGAACTTCGTTAATAATTCGTGATGAGATTTTTTGGAGTATCTCGTATGGCAAATGTGTCCACCCAGCAGTCATAATGTCACTACTGTCATAAATCCGTAGGCCAACCAACTCACCATACACTCGACCGTCGCCTTTGACAGCTGTAGTTCGCACTCCGGTAAGTATAGGAAAGCTTTGAAAAATTCTCTCGTACCATCCCTCTTCCTTAATTACGTGTAGTACTATCTTGTCAGCCAACTGCTGTTTTTTAAGTCTTTCTTTTGTCACTTCACCGATAATGCGCACAGCTTGGCCTGGGCCCGGAAATGGCTGTTTTGTAAGTACTGATCGGGGGAGCCCGAGCTGTCTACCAAGTTCTCTTACCTCATCTTTATAAAAATGACGCAATGGTTCCAAAAGGTCAAGTCGCATCCTGGTAGGCAAGCCGCCGACATTATGGTGACTTTTGATTTTACTAGCGTGTTTCGTGCCTTTGCTTTCGATGACGTCAGAGTAAATAGTACCCTGGACGAGAAAACGTGCGGTTTTCTCTTTTCTGGCTTCCTGCTCAAATAAACGTATATAGAGCTTGCCGATCTTTAAGCGTTTTTGTTCCGGATCAGTAACGCCTGAGAGAACTTTTAAAAAAGTCTCTTTACAGCGAAGAATACGCGGTTTGATTTTAAGTAATTTATTAAAGATATACTGGATTTCCTGAGTAGTACCTTCCCGCATGAGCCCGTTATTGCAGTAAACCGGAATGAACCGATTGCCAATAGCACGGGCAACGATTGCGCTTGCTACAGTTGAATCCACTCCTCCTGAAACAGCCGATATTGCAGTTACCTCCTTACCTTTACGGTTTACTGCTTCACAAATTTCACCAATAACATCAGCAACTTTTATTAATCGTTCTTGAATAGTGAGTCCGCAGACATGCTCGGCGAAATTCCTGAGTATCCGTTTGCCTTCCTGGGTGTGTTCGACTTCCGGATGAAACTGGACCCCATAGATTTTCCGTTCAAAATCACCGACTCCGGCTGCTTTGACTGAAGGAGTTGATACATGGTAATCAAAACCAATCGGTAACTTGACGACTTCATCTCCATGGCTCATCCAAACCGTAAGTTCTCGAGCCTCAACATTTTTAAATAAGGAATTTTGCGCTTTAAGAGTTACCCGCGTTGGACCATATTCGCGATGGCCCAAGACTACTTTTCCGCCCAAGAGGTGAGCTGTCAACTGCCAGCCGTAACAAATACCCAAAATCGGGATCCCGAGGGAGAAAATGTGCGGGTTTATCGTTGGCGCGCCTGGTTCATAGACTGATGCCGGACCACCTGAAAGGATAATACCCTTCGGTTTAAACTGTTTTATTTTGGGAAGGGCTTCATCAGGGTCTACATGTTTGATAGCTACGCCTAGCTGCCGGAGTCTCCGGCCGATGAGATGGGTAGTTTGTGAGCCAAAGTCTACGATAGCGATCATAACGACGCGATACTATTACTCCGCATAATTGGTTCGTTATATACAGAATACATCGGTTGAGCTAAGACCACATAGTGGGTAGGTGCATCTTTGTCGGTAGGTGGAGGATCAAATGGTATAACTTTTGAGATAGACACCGCTACACTCACAAGTAGCGGGTCAATGTTCAATTTTTGATGAATACCAGCAAGTAATTCAACCCCATTTTGCATGTCTTTTGAACAGTAGCTTAAAAATGCCGGTATACATGCTCCAGATGTTGTTAAAGCTCTTACAGTAGCTTCTCCAACACTGCCTTTGGC
>CAYPMW010000006.1:0-27088 GCA_964412165.1 uncultured Gammaproteobacteria bacterium
CCTCAGGCGGAGGGCCAAATCCCACCCCTGATCCGGTGTGTCCCTACAGTTCTACTTGGGGTAGATCGCGTATCCCACCAGCATCAACCTGGCCTAAGGCTTCACCAACGATCAGCATCGGCGATGCGATTGAGCTGGGTGGATTTCACAATGGTGATAATTCTAAATATGCTAAACCAGCTGACGTGAACATATTTCTGACACTTCCTGCCGCTTCAGGCACTCCTTTTCCCAGAAAGAAAAAGACACCTCCGTATCCTATAGTCTACACCCCAAATCGTCCCGGAGTACACACGTGGTATTCTGACGCCAAAACCTTAAAAGACGTGAATGATACCTCAAAAGGGTATTACAGCGAATCCCAATGTATCGGTACCGGTAATTTCAAGGTGACTACAAAAAAAACAGACACTACATTTACCAATGGTTGCCAGCAGGTGACGGTGAATTGGGATGCGGTGCCATACGCTGACGAGTACTATGTCTATCGGTGCAGTACGACCTCAAGTGGCGGCTGTACACCAGCGTCAGCTGCACCATACGCTATTGTGACTGCTCCAACTACCAAACTTATTGACGGTGTGAGTCCTTATACACCGCTTAATAGCTCTCGGTATTATGATTACAATGTCAAAGTTCGCTGGGACAATACTACAAGCACTTATGAATTTTCAAAGGAGTCAACACAAAAGTTTGATAAACAGCCTGTTTGCATCGTGAGTACAATAGGAGTCAAAGCCATAGAAGTGGATCCAATTTTAGCGTATTCGTGTCCATTGACGCAGAAACTAGGATCGACCATGGGTACGGCTGCTCTGACACTCGACCCTCCAGCGGGAGCTAATATTTTACTTGATCCGGTTGGATCAACAAGTTATGTGAGTACCCCGAATCTTGATGGAGGGCAATACAACCTGATCGTCACTTCACCGCCGCCCTCAGGGTTTATATATAGAAATGCATGTTATCAAAACGTTTCCGGCGGGTCGTGGAATTCCGGATTAACGGCTACACTTGGCGCAGCCACGCTCAGCTGGGATGTAGGATTTTCTCTTCCTGGTGGTTGGTTTCAAGTGCGGGGAGGCAATGTCCATACCAATAAAGGTTTTGGCATCTCTCTACCGGGAAGCAAATATTTCCTGCTCTCTGAAGAACCAAGCGTGAATCTCAAAGCGGGAGCCATGAGTTATGTGACGCTTCAGTCGGGTTATTCTAATAATCCCAATTCACCTCCATACGTGGCAATGCAGGCAAATGATGATGAGCATGGGGAAGTAGTACCGAATCACGATTACTATAGTTATTTTCGCAGTCGTTTCCCAAATCCAAGTCCAATCTCGGCAGATCTAGCAGATGATTTACAGCCCACCATCGCAACCGGACTGTTTGTTTATGAATACACGACAATTGATGATGAATATAACATCGGTGGTCCAACACCGTGGGATATCAGAGGTGGGACAAAAATTGTCATTTTCGCTTCTGATCCCAGTAGTAATAGGCCATTGAAGTTTGCTAACGGTAAAAAAATTACCGTCCGCGAACCAACTGAGACCGACCCAGGAGGATTTTTAGCATTTATCGCCGAAGGTGATATCAGAATTGTCGCCTCACTGGGCCAAAACAGTCCGAAGACGCTTGATACCACCGATCGGGAATTAGACCCGGATCTTACCGCATGGTTTATTACCAATAAAAGTTTTGTAACCACTACCAAAAATGATCCAATTAATGAAAAACAGGTGATTATTGCCGGAACGGTAGTGGCGCAAACGGTAAATTTAAATCGTGATTTAGGAGATAAAAATCCGACGTATCCGGCAGAAATGTTTATCTACCGGCCTGATTTATGGATTAATGCGCCCAGGGAATTTCGGACCGGTATTGGTACCTGGAGAGAGGTGAACCCATGAGAAAGAAGCGCTTCCACAATACTCAGAGAGGTCAGGCGATTCTTATTATTTTACTTGTGGTGGTGGTTGGTCTGTCGTTAGGACTTATTTTAGCCGGAAGAGTGACGCAGGATATTCAAACAACGACCACACTGACAGATAGTTCTAAGGCATTTCACGCAGCAGAAGCAGGAATTGAGGAAGCGTTGGTAGGCGGTGCGCTTTCTGGTTCGCTTGGTGGTTCTACTTATACCGTGAATGTATCAGCCTTAACCGAGCAAGAATTTAAAAAAATGGATAGAATCATTTTTCCTGAAAAGGCAGTCACGTTAAATCCAGGTGATGTTTTTACCATCATGTTATCACCTACGGATGCAGCAGGTAATATCATTTGGGAAACTGGTAATGATTCATCAATAGATTGGGAGGGCGGGTTTCACAATTACAAACTAAATATTTGCTATGACGAAACTCCAGTAAATGGATTCGAGCCTGCGATATTTACGACGTTTTTTTACAGAGATACTTCCACCTCGCCATTTAAAATTAAAAACTCTTCGGTAGGATTTGATCTTAAAGATACTCGCCAAGTTGAGAGCGGTTTTTTAAAAGAAAGCGATACAAGCGATGTTTGTCCTAATTACCCCGGGTTAAACACACCGGGGGTTTCACCCGGAAGAATTGAAGTATGTATTGGTACTGGAACATGCAAAACTAATAAAGTCTTCGGTCCGGATTTGGAAAAAGCAACTATAGCATATGGAGTATTGCGCATCAGGGCATTGTATGCTCCCACAAAAATCGGTTTTTATGTGAGGGATCCAAAGGATACTGACTCAAAAAAGAATCTTCCGCCACAAGGACAACGGATTGAATCCGTTGGTAAAGCAGAGGGAGCGACTAGGAAAATCGTGCTTGATCAGCCGTTCAGTGATTTGCTGCCTGTGTTTGACTATGCAATTTACCAGTACGGAACGACCAACGATTTGGATAAATAGGAGTTTGTTTCATACGATTAACTCTCATAATTAAAGACATCCAGCCTCAAATACTACCGCATGAATTAGGACCCAGGTCTTTTTTCACGCTTCCAGCTATGGTATACTTGGTTTTTATTGCAGGTCGCTTTTTACCCTTGATTATATTAATCAAAGGAGAGGAAAATGGAACAGCCGAAACCTCAAAAACGCCCGCGCAGGGTGGAATTTAAATTCAATTTTAACTTAAGAAACATCTTTCTGATACTGCTTGTCGGATTTGTCGTCTTCTCGACCTTCCTGTCAGTAAATGAAGGAGCCCGTCTGTCGCAGGAAAAACCGCTTTCAACTGTATTAAACGACGTGAAGGAAGATAAAATCAAGAAACTTGAAGTCGATGAGATGAAGATAAAAGTGTATTACAAAGACGGGGAAGAAGCAGTGACCCGCAAAGAGCCGCAAGTATCAATCTATGAAATTTTTTCCTCAGTAAATGTCGACCCGTCAAAAGTAGAGATTGTGAATAAGGACAACTCGGTCATGCAGCTATGGATATCAGGTTTTATCAACCTCTTTCCGGTGATTCTTATGGTTATTTTTTTCCTCTTTCTTATCAGACAAGCGCGCGGAGCGCAGGACAGTATCTTCTCGTTTGGGCAATCGCGGGCAAAGCTTTTCAACAAAGATCACCCGCAGACTACTTTTACCGATGTGGCTGGAGTCGATGAGGCCAAACGCGAGCTTGAGGAAGTGGTGGATTTTTTGAAACACCCTGGTAAATACCGTGCCCTGGGAGCCCGGACTCCTAAAGGTGTTATCTTGGTGGGGCCAGCTGGAACTGGAAAAACCCTGTTGGCACGGGCAGTTGCTGGTGAAGCCAGCGTGCCGTTTTTCTCAATCGCTGGATCCGAATTTATGGAGATGCTTGTAGGAGTGGGTGCTGCCCGGGTGCGCGATTTATTCTTAACCGCTAAGAAAAATGCACCCGCGATTATCTTTATTGATGAGATTGACGCTATTGGTCGGATGCGTTCGGTGGGGGTGATGGGTGGGCATGACGAGCGGGAGCAGACGTTAAATCAGATACTCGTTGAAATGGACGGATTCCAGCCGAACGAGCAGGTCGTCGTTATCGCCGCTACCAATCGGGGAGATCTTCTTGATCCAGCGCTCATGCGCCCCGGTAGGTTTGACCGCCGAGTTATCCTTGAGCCGCCGGATATTGAAGGCAGGATTGCGATTCTAAAAATCCACATGAAAGGCAAGCCGTTTGAGAAAGACGTCGATTGGGAAAAAGTGGCTCGCCGGACCGTCGGATTTAGTGGCGCCGATTTGGAAAACATGCTCAATGAAGCGGCTATAGCCGCGGCACGCGCCAACAAGCGGGCAATCGGCATGGAAGATCTGGAGGAGGCAGCCACCAAAGTGAAACTCGGGCCTGAGAAAAAGCGGATCCAGTCAGACCTTGACCGCAAGATGACAGCCTATCATGAGGCGGGTCACGCGATCGTCACGTATGACCTTCCCTTTATGGATCCGGTGCATCGGATATCAATCGTCTCGCGCGGTATGGCGCTTGGATTTACACTTATTCCTCCGGTCAGAGACAGGGTGCATGAAACCAAATCGCGGCTTCTTAACCAAATTGCTTCCATGCTGGGAGGCCGCGCGGCAGAAGAGCTCATATTTAACGAGTTTACCACAGGTGCCTCAAACGACATTGATAAAGCCACAGCCATTGCCCGACAGATGGTAGTTGAATTCGGGATGAGCGAACTTGGCCCCATCAATTTCGGGCCGCAGATGGACGTGACTGATTACGGCCGAGCGTTTTACGAACCCCCCCAGATATCGCCGGAAATGATGGCAAAGATTGACACAGAGGTACGAAGGATTCTGGACAGCGCATATAAAACCGCGTTTACCGTACTTAAAAAACTCAAAGACAAGCTTGATCTCGTAGCCGAGGAACTTACCAAAAAAGAAACACTCGAGGGAGACGATTTTGTCAAACTTATGGGTGGACCTAAAAAGGCTTTGGCTCAAGCACCTTCGCTTGCCTAACTTCGTTCCTATTTCATTGATGTAAAGAGTGCCAATTTGCGCTACTATAGTAGTATGTCTACGCGGGGAGCATCGTTGTACGAAGTCATCTCAGTTCTTGGGATCATCGCGCTTATCTTTATTCCTGTGTATATGTGGTATTCAGGTTCATATACCGCCCAGGAACTTTCAACCTCAGCCTCAAGTTTTGTAGAAACGGTAAAACTTGCCCAACTTTATTCCCAAAGCATCAAAAACGAATCGAAGTGGGGGATTCGCAATAATTACCCGGGAGATACCAAAACCTACGAACTGGTATCGCGGCCACTTGCCGGAGGTGTGGTAACAGTTGAGAAATCGTATACATTTCCTTCATCCGTGGAGTTCACCGGTAACGTTGCTATATGGTTTACGGAGGGCATGAGCACACTTCCTGAGACGTACGTCATTACTCTCAAAGATTCCCGCAGTAGTCGCATGGAAATCACAATTTATCCGACCGGAGTCATAGAAACAAAGCGGTTGTAAACAATATGGCTATACATCGACGAACACAAAAGGGATACTTGCTGATTGAAGCGCTACTGGGACTCACGCTTCTATCAATCGTTGTGGTGACAGGTGTATCACTTATCCAGTTTATGCAAACCCGGTCGAAATATACCAAAACTGGATTTACGGCTAATGTGTTGCTTCAGGAAGGAATGGAGGTAGCATACAATCTCATTTCAAATGATATCAGCGCGTACGCATCGGGTTTTTATCATCCCGATACGGATTTGAGTAATCCCTCTTTCCCAAAATGGAAATTGTCTGGTGGTAGCGAGGTAGTCAGTGGGACGTTTACGCGGATTGTGGAACTCGCTGACGTGTGTCGTGACAGTCAAAAAAATCAGGTTGATTGTACGCAAAGCGGCGCCACCGTTGATTCGGATAGCCGAAAAGTCGCCGTGACGGTCACCTGGAGCGAAGGAGAAGTCGCCCAGCCACCCTTAAAAAGCGAACTGTTGGTAGTTGTTTTAGCGGGAAACTGAGATGGAAAAAACGATGGTAAACAAACATTCAGACAGTAATCAGGGAATGACGCTTCTCGATTTGATCATCGGCTTAGCAGTAATGAGCATTATTTTGGTTGGTACGCTCATTATTGCAGTTGATATGCTGGAATCTGTCAACCGGAGCAGTCAATTCAGCGAAATCGAGCATGCGAAAAATATCATCTTCACCGATTTGTCAAATCTAGTGCGTTGGGGAGGAACGGTCAGTTTACCCAGCCCGCCACCCCTAAAACTGGTCGTTGATGCAACTGAGTACACACTTGACACAAGTTTAGGATACGGCAGACTGATGAAAAATAACGAGGCAGTCACGTCGAGTAAGATCGATGTTACCGCGTTTACAGTGAGTAATTATTCAGTAACTCCCACATACGCCAGCCTCAAGATTGCCCTGTCATTTAAAGATCGGATAAATACCCAGTTGCCGGCTGAGACATTTACCTTTGCGGTTTCGCAACGGCAAAATACGAATTAACCATGAAGAAAGACCACCTCACCGAACACGGAAGCATCAATCTAATTTGGATTATACTGCTTCTTTTGGTGGTGACCAATGTCATCGCTTTAGTGAGTATCCAGCTCCTGGTATCTGTCAGGAGACAGGTAATTACTGCGGAAGTCATAAAAAGCGAATATGCAGCCGAATCGGAAGTGAACGATCTTCTTTTCAAGCGCGTACACAACGTAAACTTAGGCGAATTTGATACGACCACTTCTTATCCGGGAGGTGTGAGTGTGCGCAAAAAGGGGAGCGAAGACGGAGGAAACTTTACCTATACCGTCAGCGCGCGGTATCGCAATGCCGCGAGTATAGTTGAAGCTACCACGACAGGCGGATCTACCGGAACTGAGATAGTGGTTGCAATTGATTGTTCCTCGAGTATGGGGCACAACGCACAACCGGGTGGAGATGAAATGTGGAAAGTGCAAAGGCAGAGTTTACTCAACTTCGTCAATACTGCCAAAGCTAATCCCAATGCCCAAAATATATACATCGGTTTGGCAGGTGTCATGGGTGAGGTGTCATGGCTTAGAATATCAAGCAGCCAAACCGCCCTACAAGCCAAACCGACAAACGATCACGATTGGCTCATCAATCTAATCACGACGCGACTCAAGGATAATGATCCCGGAGGCGGATGCAATTATGTGCAAAATGACAATGATAGAACGTATAATATTAATGCAGGGTCGGCGAACACCGGTCGCGGATACACGTTTGCGTACGCGTGGTTTGACGAACAAACTCAGACAGGTAACACGCACAAAAAGATTGCCGTGACGGTCACTGATGGCATGGTCGAGGGAAGAACTGTGGACAGCCGCTGCCCGGTGAGCGAGTTTTGCAATGGCGGCTCAGCATGTCGACCCAAGGCGCGCGATTTCCTCCGCTGTGCGGTTGCCCCTCCAGCGTACAACTGGAAACCGGATAGAGAATCAGCGTGCAGCGGCTGCGCAGCAACGCTTCCAGGCATCCGTAACCCCGCATACGATTCGTACGGGGCGCTCATCTGGTTTGATGCACCGGTCCAGAGCCAGAACATTTTCAATAACCTCAACTATTTTCCTGCCGGAAAAAGCATCCATAAATTCACGATTCTGGAAGTGTCTGATTTCTTAATCTCAATTTTAGATAACATCGCGCCGGCGTCTTCAGAAATCACCATCAGACGGAAAATCCCGTAAGATTCGGGTTCCATGGTACAATAGCCACATGAACCGCCTCGTTTTAATAGACGGCAATGCGATCATGCACCGGGCGTATCACGCGCTTCCCATGCTCACCAATAAAAAAGGGGAGGTAACCAATGCTGTTTACGGATTTGTGTCAATGCTTCTTCGGGTGGTTGAAGATTTAAAACCCACGCACATGGCAGTAGCGTTTGACCGACCTAAACCCACATTCCGCAAAGAATTATTCAAAGAATACCAGGCACACCGGCCGGAGATGGAAGAAGGATTATCCAGCCAGTTCGGTAAAGTGCATGAAGTGGTTGAAGCGATGCATATCCCTATCTATGAAATGGACGGGTTTGAGGCGGATGACGTCATCGGCACCCTTGCAGAGCAGGTGCAAAAGAAGAAACTTAAATCTGACGGCGGGAAAATGGATGAAGTAGTTGTGGTTACCGGAGATCGGGATTTACTACAGCTCGTCAATCACCGGGTAAATCTTTTCATGCCGGTCAAAGGTATGACTGAGGCAAAACTGTTCGGCGAGAAAGAAGCGGAGGAACGAATGGGAGTACCTCCAAAACAGATTCCTGATCTCAAAGCGCTGTGCGGCGATCCGTCTGACAATTATCCCGGAGTTGCTGGAATTGGTCCCAAGACTGCGGCTGCACTTCTTAAACAGTTTGGAACCGTCGAAAATCTATACAATCATTTGGATGAAATATCCAATGCAACTTTGAAAGACAAGCTGATCAAGGGGAAAGAAGCCGCGTTTTTGTCTCATCAACTCGCAACTGTAGTGCGTGACGTGCCGGTTGCATTTGATCCCCATAAAGCACTCCTCACCGATTTTGTCACACCCGAGGTAATAGAAGTGTTTAATCAGTTGGGTTTTAAAACATTACTCAAGCGGATTACTGGTATGACTAAGCGCGAGCAAAAAGATGTAAAAAAACCAGTCAAAAAAGATAAGGAACAGTTAGGTTTATTTTAGGGAGGTGAAGTTATGAAATGCACAAAATGTGGGGGAGAGATGGAGGAGGGTGTATCTAAAAGAAGTGGAATTGCTGGTGTAATGTCTAAAGCATTTTGGACAACAAAAATTAAATTACTGTCAGATCCCGATTTAAGGTATATCAAAACCTGGAGATGCAAAAATTACGGATTTTTGGAGAGTTATGCAAAATAATACAGTTCATTTCTTTGCTCATCCAAAGAAAAGAACCAAAGAAAGAAAATTAAAAATGTACTTTAATTAGTTATTGGTTTATGAAAGTAGCCTTAGTGCATGATTATTTAAGGGAGTACGGAGGTGCAGAAAGAGTCATTGAAGCAATGCACGAGATCTGGCCGGAGGCGCCTTTGTATACTTCGTTTATTGATTGGCAAACACTTGGCGAATTCGGGTACAAATTCAGGGGATGGGATATACGAGCGAGCTGGGTAGACAGAAATTGGCTCGTCAAAAAATACCATTCACCCTTGCGGTTTTTGACGCCCCTCGTGTGGGAAAGTTTGGATTTGCGGGGGTTTGACGTGGTGATTTCTTCTTCCGGTTGGTACATTTGCCGCGGAGTGGTGACGCGACCTGAGACTATCCATATCTCCTACATTCACCATCCGCCGAGAAACTTGTACGGCTATCCAACAGGCAGGAAACCAAATGCGCTGGTGTCTGCCTACGCCGCGTTCATCAATCCATTTTTACGCGTATATGATTTTGCTACAGCTCAAAGAGTGGATCATCTCATCGCCAATTCGCGCGAAACTGCGGCTCGAATCAAGAAGTTTTACCGACGGGAGGCGACAGTGATTTATCCACCGGTTGAAATTCCAAATTCCAAATTCCAGATTCCCCAAAATAAAACATACTTCTTGTGCGTGGGGAGGCTCACCTATGCCAAGCGGATTGATTTGGCAATTTTGGCGTGTAATGAGCTTAAGCTGCCCTTAAAAATTGTCGGCGTCGGCAAAGAGGAAGCTGAACTCAAAGCCCTTGCCGGACCCACAGTTGAATTTTTGGGGTCCTTGTCTGATGAAGAATTAGACGAGGTATATCAAAGTGCAAAGGGACTCATTTTCACTGCTCTCCATGAAGATTTCGGGATGGTGCCGGTTGAAGCAATGGCCCGCGGAGTTCCGGTGATTGCTCTCAGGCAGGGAGGAGTTGAGGAATCGATAGTTGAAGGAGAAACAGGTATATTTTATGATGCTCCTGACAAGGAATTACTCAAAAGAGGACTGGTAAAATTTTCCAGCATGAATTTTAAGACAGAAACTATAATTAATCAGGCCAAAAAATTTTCAAAGGAAAAATTCAAGGGAAAATTAGCTACCCTCGTTAAGGAAAAATACAATCAGCACGCTCTCTCTTCACAATTACATCCATAGTCTTTATACTATCTTCATGGCAGATACCGTTCTTGAGCTCATTCGTCTCACCAAAATGTTCAAAGGCTTTACCGCAGTGGACAATGTCTCCTTTACGGTCAAAAAAGGGGAGATCGTCGGGCTACTCGGGCCAAATGGCGCTGGAAAAACCACCACTATCGCCATGATTATGGGAATCATTACTCCAACAACGGGTGAAATCCGCGTGTTTGGAAAAGAGTTTAGTAGGCACAGACAAGACGTCCTCACCAAGATGAATTATTCTTCTGCGTATTCCAAACTTCCGTGGCGGTTAACTGTTTGGGAGTCTCTATATGTCTTTTCACAGCTATATGGTGTTTCCAATCCGCGGGAACGGATTGAAGAGCTCATAAAAGCCTTTGAAGTTGAAGAATTTAAAGATAGACTTCTTGGTGATTTGTCAGCCGGCAATAACACGAGGGTCAACTTGTGTAAGGCATTTATAAATAGACCAGAGCTCGTGCTTCTTGATGAACCAACTGCATCCCTTGATCCAGATATTGCCGACCGGGTACGTTTTTTTATCCATGAGTCCCGGGAGCGATTTAATACGACGGTACTTATCACTTCGCACAACATGGCAGAGATCGAGGAACTATGTGATCGGGTAGTTTTCATTAGTAAAGGCAAAATTATTGCCCAGGATACACCAGAAGGGCTGGCAAAAAAAATCAGCAAAACCAGAGTCAGACTCATGATGCGCGATGGACAAAAACGAACTGTCGCATATTGCAATACGGCGAAATTCCCGATCAGAGTGTCTGATCGGTATGTTGAGATTGACGTTGATGAACAACAAGTAGCCTCACTCCTTACCGAACTTGCCGAAATCGGGGTAACATATAGCGAAATATCAATTGACAAACCAACGCTAGAAGATTTTTTCATCGGGGAGGTACGCGATGCAAAATAGCTTACAGCGGATTTGGGCGATTGTTATACGGCACTTATTCAGTTGGAGGCGGGATCTTGAATCTCTCACTGAATCATTCTGGTGGCCGAGTTTTGACCTCTTTATCTGGGGTTTGACTTCGATCTATCTCAGGGAACAGCAGGGTACCACGCCTTATGTTTTGGCAGTTTTTGTGGGAGCGATAGTTCTATGGATGTTTGTTTACCGGTCACAACAGGAAATAGGACTTTTATTCCTCAAGGAAGTCTGGGACCGGAATCTTTTAAACGTGCTAACGACTCCCATAACGATTTGGGAGTATACGTTTGGGGCAATCATTTTGGGGACTCTTAAACTCATTTTATCTGCTCTTTGGATGGGGATACTTGCATATCTACTCTTTAAGCTCAATATATTTTTCATGGGTTGGTATCTGATACCGTTTATTCTAAACCTGATTTTGGTTGGGTGGAGTTCGGGATTTGTGATTAATGGTCTCATTATCCGCTACGGCTATCGAGTACAAGCGTTCGCTTGGACTTTGATTTTGATCATCCAACCATTCTCGGCTGTGTTTTATCCAGTATCGGCAATGCCGGGATGGATGAAAAGTGTAGCCAGGTTCTTACCGACAAGTTATGTGTTTGAAGGTATGCGCCAGATTGTTTTCCAAAACCAGATGGATTGGCAATTACTTTATGCTGCAGGAGGGTTAAATCTTCTCTATTTGGTGATTTCAGTTTTTTATTTCAATTATTGTTTCCGCAAGGCGCAAGAGTCGGGAATGATAGTCAAATTCAGTTGATAATTTGTTTATTCAAACATCGGTTCAAACGAGTCTTTATCAAAGATGTATCTAAAGATAGATCGCAACCATTTGATAAAGGAAAAGTGCACCTTTCGGTGAAGTAGAATATTCATATTACTCTCTTTCTGGGTAGGTAACGATAATCTCGTGTCCGTTTTCCTCGATCGTACATGTTTGCCAATTGTAGTTGCGTCTCGATGGTTGATCGTGAGGACCGCTACCTTCTCCAGCGGTCATAGTACGGCTCGTATTCATATGAGGCGCCGATTCTAATGCCATGTTTATATTCCTCTTTGAAACGATCATGGATGCAATCACTCTGGACTTTAAATTCCCAAAACTCTCTTTCAACTTGTTTACGAGAATGAGTATTAGAATCCATAGATACAACCGTATTATCATACAGACGATCTGTCCATGCTTGACACATTATCTGACAAAAGATTGTCATGTATGAGTGTACCTGTTATAATCCATTTCCAAAATATGGCGCATGAATTTCCGGTGATTACTACCAAACAGTACACGGTTGAAGTCACCAAATGGTTAACAGCAATAAAGAGGGGTGAAGACGCATGTGTGCTGTTTTTCCCAAAGACCGATCGGGATATCCGCCTGGGACAACTTTTGAATGATGCCGAGATCACTAAGCGAGTGTTTGGTTCAAACACAACGCATTTGTATTTACGCGTAGATTTTGAGGCGCACAATGTTGAAGACAGTGAAGATTTTTCCTTTCAGATTGAGGAGAGGTTAAATTTACTCAAGATTACTCCCGAGTCTATGACTTTTGAGAAGTGGATGAAGTATTTAAGGAAAAAGGGAATTACTCTGATTTTAATTCTTCCCGAAGCGGAGAAGTATCTTACCACTGAAGGTAAGATTGCACTATCAATAATTTCATATGTGATTAAAAACTATACTCCAATTATCAGAATTTTAAGTTTTTTTGAAACTAATATAACTCACTCGTCAATTTTACCAATATTACCTTCATCATCATGGTTATACGAGAATATTTTTCACTACCCACTATACTCGGAGGCGGAAACAAAGCGGTTTATGATATTGATCGCCCGACAATGGAGTTTAACGCTTGATTCTAAAAAGGAGTCAAAAATTTTACACGAATGTGGAGGGCATTTCTGGCTTGTCAAAGAAGCTCTCCGACGACTCGCTGCAGGTGAAGATTGGTCTTCGGACCATGAAGGAATGCTCTTTAGACTGCGTTCGGTATACAACCTGATGCTCCCCAGCGAGCAAGAAATAGTGGAAAAAATCGTCACCGGAAGATCAGATGTTTCTCCTGAGGAACAATTAAGCCTTGATTATCTCATGAAAATGAGAGTTATTAGTCCGGAGAAAGAACTTCTGATTGGAGCTTTTAAAAACTTCATTCTTCACAAAAGTGACACGACATCCTATAATCTAAATCTAAAAGATAATCGTGTTTATTTAAACAATATCACCGTTCATAAAATATTTTCCCGGAAAGAGTACCGGGCATTAAAACTTTTAGTTGCCAAGAAAAATCAAATTGTAACCAGAGATGAAATTGGTAAAAGTCTATGGCAGGATGATACAGAATACTCCGACTGGGCAATTGATCAATTGATCTGCCGGTTAAGAAAGCGGTTTATGGAACTGTCTCTTTCACCAAAAATCATCCGATCCGTACGGGGGAAAGGGTATATTTTGGAGATGTCAGCATGAATACACAATTAGAGCGAGATCTGGCTTATCAACAATCCGTATACTACGAAAGAAAATTTCAATTTGAGCCTCTTGAAAGTGAAGGTGGATTGAGTCGATTTGAAATATTTCGGTTGTTCTCAGGATTACATGTTGAAACAGCAGATAAAATAGCACGGCAAATAAGTAGAGTTACTTCCAACGGCAGACCAGTGAGAATAACCGATATTGGCGCAGGAGATGGAGAGTTTCAGGCACACTTAGTTGCTGCATTAACAGAACAAGGATATCAGAATCCGGTTGAATTTATTTGGATTGAACCCGAAGAAGGTTTTGTGAGAAAATTAGAAACCGTAGCGAAGAAATTACCATTTCCTTTTACTGCTCGAATTTTTAAAGGCACATGGGACGACTATAGCGCTAACGAACCTCAAGACTTTGTCATTGCAGCACACCTCCATTACTATTTCGCTCCACAACAATATACCGTTTTATTTGGTAATATGCTTGAAACGGTACGACCTGGTGGACGTCTGTTTGTGGTAGGGAGAGAGAAAAGGGGGGATGATGACCATAAATTTATCGAGACATTTTATGAGCGAGCTACAGGTCAACCTGCTAGGGAAGTATTTATTGATCTCTTGATGAACGTGTTTCAAGTGCTAAGACAGGCGTACACATTACGAATTGAAAAACGATACGCGCGGGCTACTATCACTTTCCCTATTCCCACAGCTGAAAGCTCTGCAATCAGATTGGTAGAATTCTATTTAAGGAGGCCCTGGGAATCACTAGATTCGGAATTACAAAATGATATTAGAGATTATCTGCAAGATAGGTATTATAAGTTACGCGAGGTTGATGGGATAATGATTGTAACAAAACTAGCTGATAGCGTAAGTGAAAAAAGTTAATAAACCAGTATGCCGGAACTACCTGAAATTGAAACAGTAAAAATACAGCTTCATAAGCGGCTCGTGGGGCAAACACTTGTCTCAGTTGAAGCGCTTCATCCCAAATCAGTCGAGGGTAACCTCTCGCTGGTAAAAGGGAAAAAAATCATTGGTGTAAAGCGCTACGGAAAAATGCTCCTTGTTAATATTGAGGGAGATTTGGGTATTGCGATCCATTTTAAAATGACCGGAGAACTGGTTTTGGTACGTAGTTCGCAGATCGCGGTTCGCAGTAAGAATTCAATTTCTGATAGAATTGCTGGTGGACATCCGACAACTGATTGGGTAAGTGAGCTTCCCAGTAAACACACTCGGGCGATATTTCATTTTGTGAGCGGTGACACCATGTATTTTAACGACCAGCGCATCTTCGGTTGGGTGAAAATTATGAGGGACGAAGAGGTTGAGAAGTTACCCTTTATTGAAAAATTGGGACCAGAACCGTGGAATATGACTGATGAAGCGTTTTATTCACGATTCAAACACCGAAAAAGGGCGGTAAAATTAGTACTTATGGATCAAGAGTTACTATCTGGAATAGGTAATATTTATGCCAATGACGGGCTGTGGGAGGCGAAAATTCATCCCGCAACATCTGCACAAACTATTTCCCAAAAACAAGCAGCAGTTCTCAAAGAAGCTATTATTAAGGTGCTCGAAGAAGGGATCAAGTACGGCGGAGCCAGTGCGGCAGATGCCAAGTATGTCAATCTGGATGGTTTGGGTGGTACCTATCAGAAACATTTCAGGGTATATGACCGGGAGGGAAATAAATGTCTAAGAAGAGACGGAGGAATCATCAAAAAATATACGTTAGGAGGTAGAGGTACATATTACTGTCCAGTGTGTCAGAAAAAGCCGAAGACTGTGCGTACACATTGACACTTTTTAATTTAGTGCTAAGATATAGAATATGAAACCCATAGGGGGTTTTTTTGCGGCGCAATGAGCACTCGTGAGACGATAGTACTATCATTCGGTGGATCTCTCATTGTCCCCAACGGCGGGATTGATACCCAATTCCTCAAAGGGTTTAGTACATTTATCCGTAAACAAATCGCCGAAAAGAACCGGCGATTTTTTATAATCTGTGGCGGCGGAGCAACTGCCAGAAACTATATCGACGCCGGCAGTAAAGTGGTTGGTGACTCAATTTCCAATGAAGACAAGGATTGGCTGGGTATCCACTCCACCCGGCTCAACGCGCATCTATTAAGAACAATTTTTCAAGATATTGCGTATCCGCGAATATTTAAGCATTATGACCAGGAATATGATATTCAGGACGAGCCAGTAGTTGTCTGTTCCGGCTGGAAACCGGGTTGGTCGACTGATTACTGCGCTGTCTTAATCGCCGAACAGCAAAGTGCAAAAACGATACTTAACTTATCAAATATCGATAAAGTATATGATAAGGATCCGCGTAGATTCAAAGATGCCCGGCCGATTGAGAAAACCACCTGGGATCATTTTGAGACGCTTGTGGGAGATAAATGGGTGCCAGGACTCAATGCACCCTTTGATCCAGTGGCGACACAGCGGGCAAAGCAGCTTGAGTTGACCGTATTTATTTTAAATGGCCGCAATATTTCAAATCTTGAAGCTGCGATCGATGGTCGGCGGTTTATAGGCACGGTGATTACACCCTTTACACTCGATGCATCTTTTTATGATCGGGAGTACTACCAGGTGGGGAAGGGAATATACGCACACAATCTATTCAGGTTATTTGAAAAGCCGGTAGCTTTCTTGAGAGCCTTGATGGTGAAGCTGTTTATCAAGCCCGAGAAAGTACTCGATATCGGGTGCGGCCTCGGGTATTTTGTCCATTATTTACGCCTACTCGGAATAGAAGCTCATGGAGTAGAAATTTCAGAATACGCCTTGAGGGAAGCCATACCTCAAGTGCGCTCTTATATCAAAAAGGGTGATATCCGGAAACTCCCGTATAAAGACGATGCGTTTGACTTGGTGACCACTTTTAACGTGCTTGAGCACGTACATCCTGATGATGTCAGACAAGCGCTTGTCGAATGCAAGCGTGTTTCACGAAAATACCAGCTGCATAAGATATTCACAAAAAATAATCTGCTTCGCCAAAAACTCCATGGAACTGATCTCTCACTGGTGTCATTTTTTGACGCAGAGTGGTGGCAGAAAATATTCACCCAGGAACGTCTGAAGCCTACATTACTTCCTCGGCCAAGTTTACCCCATGAGTTTACTTCTACGTTTCTTCTCACCGAATGAGCGGGTAATTTACACAAAATGATACAATGCGCTCATGTACCTGACATCACTTTCCTTCTTGAATTTTCGTAGCTACGACCGTAAAAGGTTCCAGTTTTCAAAAGGGATGACGGTGTTTCTTGGACCGAATGCGGTGGGTAAAACCAATATACTTGAAGGCATTTTTCTCGTCTCAACCGGTAAAAGTTTTCGGGCTGAGGAAGACCGGGATCTTATCAAGTGGGGGAATGAGCTTGCCCGCGTCAAGGCTCAAGTAGAAGATAAGGAAGAACCGCTGGATTTAGAAGTAGTGTTGACTGCAGGAGTCGTGGCTGGCCAGAAAGCACCACACAAAAAATATCTCGTCAATGGGATCGGCAGACGAATGGTAGATTTCGTCGGAAAATTCAAAACTATACTATTTTGGCCGGAAGATTTGAAGCTGGTTACCGACTCACCATCCATCCGAAGAAAATATCTCAATTTCGTCCTTGTCCAACTTGATCGCGAATACCGCAGATCCTTACTTTCATACGAAAAGGGTTTAAGGCAGCGCAACCGAGTGCTTGAGAAAATCCGGAAGGGAGAGGCAGCCCGCAGGGAGCTTCTGTTTTGGGACCAGTTACTTATTAGAACTGGTAACTACCTGACTGCGAAACGTGAAGAGTTGATCAGAGAGGTAAACGAGACAAATAAGCCGTTTGGAGTATTTTCAATCACATATGAGGCGAGTATTATTTCAGAAGCGAGACTTTCCCACTATGCTGATGCTGAAGTGGCTACTGGAGTGACACTTGTCGGCCCACACCGTGACGATTTTTTGTTTTTTGAAAATAAACGCGATATAACAAAATTCGGTTCCCGTGGAGAACAGCGACTTTCAGTAGTCTGGCTTAAGTTAGCAGAACTTGAATACGTGAAGAAAGTATCGGATGAAACACCGGTACTTCTCTTGGATGATATTTTCTCCGAGCTTGACCATGAACACCGCGAATGGGTGATGGAGATCATGCGTAGTCAACAAACAATTCTTACCACTACTGATCGGCACTTTCTACCACCGGGTCTTATACAAGAAGCGGAAGTGGTAGAATTGAGTGAGAGTTAAGTTTGTTGTCACTTATATGAAAACTGTAACACTTGATGATCTGCAGACGCTTTATCTACCTGCACCCGACTCCCATAAAGGTCAGAATGGAAAACTTCTGATTATCGGCGGATCGCACCTATTTCATGCAGCCTCGTTGTGGGCGCTCAAAGTCGCCTCTCGGATCGTCGATTTAGTGCACTACTCATCGGTTCCGGAAAACAACGAAATTGTGAAAAAGGTCAAAGAAGAATTCCGGGATGGAATCGTGGTACCGCGAAGCGAGGTTGAAAGTTATATCGAAGAAGATGATGTAATACTTATCGGACCGGGAATGGTCCGGTTTGAAACACCAAACCCCAAACACCAAACCCCAAACAAAATCAAAATTCAAAACCTCAAAGAACTAGAAATGATTGAAGACGAGGGAGTGCAGACTGCGGTGTTAGCTAATTTCTTACTCAAAAAGTATCCACATAAACAATGGGTGATTGATGCCGGTGCTTTACAAATGATGGATGTGGAACTCATTCCTAATAATACAATTCTAACTCCACACAGAAGGGAGTTTGTAAGATTATGGGAAAATAGCGGGAGAATTAAGAATTATGAATTAAGAATTATGAATAAAGGAAACGAAGAAGAGCAGTTGTTAGAGATGGTAAAGTTGTTTGCCCAGCGTCATGAATGTATCGTCCTCGTTAAAGGAGAGACAGATATTGTTTGCAATGGGGTAGAGGCAAGGGGGAGGATTTGTGCTCCGGGTGAGTGTAGAGAAATTCGTGGAGGTAATGCAGGTATGACTAAAGGTGGTACAGGTGACGTGCTAGCTGGACTTATCGCTGCTCTTACCTGTAAAAACGATCCATTTCTCGCAACCATTGCCGGAAGTTTCATCAACAAAAAAGCCGGAGAGTCTTTATTTAAGCAAGTCGGCTACTACTTCAACGCCTCTGACTTGGCCGACGAAATTCCCAAAGTAATGAAAGTATTAGTGCGGGATAGGAAATTGATTCCTGAATTGTCTTGACTCGTTTAAGTGCACCTGTAATACTTGAGATAGTATGCTTCCCTTAGCGTCCAGAAAAGGGTTTACTTTGCTGGAAATATTGGTAGTCGTGGGAATATTATCTGTAGTTGCGATAGGTCTTCTCGCAGCTCTTGATCCGCTCGAACAGCTTCGGAAAGGCAGAGACGCGTCGCGGCGGAATCTAGCTACGGCATTAATCCAGGCTATAAATAGATATAACTTAGCTTACGGCTCTTGGCCGTATACTTTACCGGAGAAAGAAAAATGGACTAATGAGGCTACACAACCAACTGGATTTTTTAATAGACTTGAAGAGGCACGGGAGCAAAAAACTGGATTTGGTGAAGAAAATTACGCGACAGTAATGTATATTGCAACAGATGCAAGTGGAAATCCCCGAGTTTGTTTTTTACCTGAGGCGGAAGTCAATCGGCAAAGTACACTAATGAAATATGATGATACGTTTGGAACAATTTCTTGTACAGGAGATCCCAGAATTTGTTATTTGTGTATTAATTAACGAAAAAATAAAATGATTTTTCCGATATATTTCAAATATTTTATTTGAATTCCTTACGCTCTGATTTTGGGTTTGTTACCTGACTTTTTTTCTTTTAAACCATTACTAAAAACCTCAATCCGTTCAGCCACCCGTGCGATATTGTAAGTTACGAGCACCGCGATAGTAGTGATAAGCACCGCATACACAAAAAGCGATACAAGGGAGCTGCCTTGGGGCATATATGGCTTGACATAATTATTCACGAGTTCCTGGATGACATTGTTCCAGGCCAAAGCGGCGACAAGCCCGAAGCCGCTGGTAGCAAGGTTGACCATTTGTTTGAGTATGGCTACGTGAAGTTTCTTGTCTTGCAGTTTATCCATGCGAGTAGTAGTATACACCAAACGAGCAAATTGCGGTAAAAATACGGTAATTTAATCCATGTATACTCCAAAGTTTTCTATCACCAACAAGATCCTTAAAAATATCGGCATCTTTGAAGCGGCGCGGGAAGTGATTATGAACGCGCCCTTAGTGCCTGCCTGGGAGGAGAAGTTCAGGGAGGAAGCGATCATCCGCACAGTTCATCACGGCACACACATTGAAGGTAATGCCCTAAACTATACCGAAGCGGCCAAAGTGATAGCCGGTCAGGAAGTGGTAGCCAGAGACCGGGATATCCAGGAAGTATTAAACTACCGTCGGGTGCTTGCCTTCATTGACCGGTTCCATGATGTGGACACTCAAAAAACAGTGCTTGAGGAAATTCGGGAGGAAGGTGACCGAGAAGTGATCCAGAGTGCTCAGGGAAAAGTGACAGAAGAAGTGTTTCTCTACATTCACAAACTCGTGACTGAACGGACACTGCCATTGGATCAAAGTGGTACCTACCGTGCGATTCAGGTCGTAGTAAAAAATAACCAGACCGGCGAGATCACTTTCCGGCCACCGCCGGCTCTCGAAGTACCATTCCAGACGCGGGCTTTTTTTGATTTTATCGTCACGACTGACAGCGATACCATCCACCCAGCGCTTCAAGCAGGTATCACGCATTATGAACTGGTACGAATCCATCCTTTTCTTGACGGTAATGGTAGGTGTGCCCGAGCACTCGCGACACTGGTACTTTTCTTAGGAGGCTATGACACGAAGAAATTTTTTGCCCTTGAGGAGCATTATGATCGCGATGCGATGAGATACTACGAAACGCTTCAAGATGTGGAAAAACGGGCAGGAGATATGACGGGGTGGCTCGAGTATTTTACCGAAGGGTTAGCGATTGAACTGGCACGAGTCAAGGAAAAAGTGCTTACCCTTTCACGGGATATGAAACTCAAAGAAGAATTGGGAGGACAACAATTGACCCTGACGCAACGTCAAATTAAAATCATTGAATATTTACAAAACACTGGCTTTCTCCAAAATAAGGCGTTTTTTGAGCTGTTTCCCATGATATCTGAAGATACGGTACTTCGCGAGTTGAAAGATTTGCTCGATAAAGGGATAATCAAAAAAGAAGGCATCACGAAGGGAGCGAGGTACATACTACGGTAATTCCTAATTAATCTCATTGACCTAATATCTAAAAATTGTTTAGGTTAATAAGAAATTAGAACAATTAGTCAATTTTTTTACTATGACTTTTACCGGCCTTTCCCATTATTTCGAAGAGCTTGAGAAAACCACTTCGAGACTCGCTATCACCGAGATCCTCTCACGCCTTTTTAAAAAGGTGTCGCGGGATGATATAGGAAAAGTAACCTACTTGTTACAGGGAAGAGTAGCGCCCCTGTATGAGCCGATTGAATTCGGCATGGCCGATAGAATGATCATGCGCGCAATAGCCACTGGTCTGACAATAGACCCGAGTGTGGTACAGGAAACTTTTAAAAAATCAGGAGATCTGGGAAAGACTGTAGAACATCTTAAACACCAACTATCCCGAACGTCGTTTCATGAGTTACCGATATCTCGCGTGTTTGCCCAGCTTGACTCTCTTGCCCGGACTTCAGGCGAAGGTTCGCAGGAGAAAAAAATCTCACTTTTGTCCATCCTTATTCGGGAAACTGAACCACTCGCAGCACGCTATATTGTGCGGATACTTCTGGGGAAGCTCCGGCTCGGGTTTTCGGATATGACGATTCTTGATGCACTTTCGTGGATGCTTACAGGCGGGAAAAGCGCGCGTAAGACACTTGAGCGGGCCTATAACGTTCGGCCTGATTTAGGCTACATTGCACAGACGGTAAAATCTCACGGAGTAAAAGGTATTACCCATATGGTTCCAAGACCTGGGACACCGATTCTCATGGCCCGAGCAAACCGCCTGACATCGGCAACTGAAATTTTGGATAAAATTGGCAGATGTGCAGTGGAGTATAAGTACGATGGTTTACGGCTCCAGGTACACTTTCAAAAGATCAAAAATAATCATGTGCTTATCAAGATGTACTCACGAAATCTAGAAGACGTGACCCACATGTTTCCGGATATCAAAGAAGCGATGATTAAACAGATCAAGGTAGACGGAGTTATTCTAGAAGGTGAAGTGGTAGCCTATAATCCACACACGGGCGTATCAATGCCGTTTCAGGATACAATGCAGCGCAAAAGGAAACATGATATTGAAGCAAAAGCTAAAGAAATACCAGTCAAGCTTTTTGTATTTGAGCTTCTATATATAAATGGTGAAAGTCTTCTGGACTCTTCGTACCTTACGCGCAAACAAAAACTGAAAGACGTCATTAAAAACGGCAAGGGCATCATTTATGCTCAGGAGTTCATCGTCAAAGAAGCGGAAGAGATAGAGAAAGTGTTTGACGAATCGGTAGAACTCCACTTTGAAGGGATTATTGCCAAGAAACTTGACGGGGTATATGAGGCGGGGATAAGGGGTTGGAATTGGATCAAATTCAAAAAGGCCATGGATAAAAAGCTCATTGATACGGTCGATGTATTGGTGATGGGATACACGAGGGGAGAAGGGAAGCGCACCGCCTTTGGCGTGGGACAATTTTTAACTGGAGTCTACGATTCTCACCAGGATAAGTTTGTGACGGTCACTAAAATCGGTACCGGACTTTCTGACGATCAGTTTCGTGAATTTTACCGCCGGGTAAAGCCGCTTGAGGCTAAAGAAAAACCGCCGCTTTATGAAGTGGATAAACTGCTTACTCCCGATGTGTGGCTCGAGCCGTCTTTGGTGGTTGAAATATCAGGTGATGAGATTACTCGGTCTCCAATTCACACTGCCGGTAGGGTGTTGGAACCCTCAAAGTCAGGTAAGGCTTTTTCAGTCAAAGAGGCCGGATTCGCGCTGAGGTTTCCTAGACTGGTGGGGTTTCGCGATGACCGACGCCCCGAAGATGTCACGACTATTAGGGAGATCCGGGATTTATACCAAAAGCAGGGAAAATGAAGCATGATAATATAGAGTCATGAAGGAAGTCCAAGGTCTCACGACAAAAGATGCGGAAGTGCGCTTTAAGCGAGATGGTCCCAATAAACTACCAGAAAAACCTCCGGTATCAGACGCGCTGATTCTTTTAAGACAGATAAAAAGTCCGCTGATTTATATTCTTATTGCCGCTGCCGGCGTTTCTTTTTTTCTTCACGATATTCCCGATGCAGTAATCATTTTTGCCTCAGTGGTGATAAATACGGTTTTAGGATTTTATCAGGAAAGAAAAGCTGAGCGCGGCCTAGCTGCTTTAAAAAATATGCTTAGTCCCCAAGCACGCGCACTTAGGGATGGCAAACGCGTAAGTGTTGACGCAGAGCAGATCGTAATTGGTGACGTAGTGATCGTCACTGCAGGCGACCGGGTGCCGGCGGACGGGTATTTGGTTGAAGCGTCCCATCTGGGAATCAATGAGGCGGTATTAACGGGAGAAAGCTATCCAGTTGAAAAGGAAAAAATTGGGGTAAAACCGGATAGACAAGAGATCCCTAAAGTAAACCGGTTGTTTATGGGTACGACTGTGGTTTCGGGTGTGGGGGTTTTTGTGGTAACTAAAACCGGAACACAGACTGAAATAGGCAAAATTGCCCAAAGCCTGTCTCAAACAAAAGAAGAGGAAACGCCTCTGCAAAAGCGTTTCGGACAGCTGGCTCAAAAACTCACCTACGTCATCGTCATTTCGTCGGTATTTCTATTTGTAGTTGGCGTACTCAGGCAGGAATCGCTGCTAGAAGTGTTTACGACATCAGTGGCTATCGCCGTTGCCGCCATTCCCGAAGGACTTGCTATATCGCTCACCGCAATACTCGCTCTTGGCATGCAGCGAATACTTAAGCGGAAGGCGCTCGTGAGGAAACTGGTGGTTGCAGAAACACTTGGTACGGTGACGGTCATAGCCACCGACAAAACAGGGACTCTGACCGAAGGGAAACTAGCCGTCGTAAAAACGTTATTTACTGATAAGCAGTTGGTACTTAAAGCAGCGGCCTATGCCAATCAACTGCTTGATCCATTGGAAATCGCACTGTGGGAGTGGCTTACTGCCCAAGATAAATTTGATCCTGAAGCGCTTTTAGCTCGGGAAAAAAGGAGGCAGTTACTTCCATTTGATCCGCAAAAACGGTATGCGGCAGCCCGTTATGATCATGGTGTTTATTTTCTTGGAGCGCCAGAAACACTCCTTCAGACTTCAAATTTGCCGCTGTCAGAAAAAGCATATTATGCGCGTCAAATTGAGGAATTGGCACGTAGCGGGTTGCGGCTTTTGGCGGTAGGTATGAAAAAGATAGAGAGTACTCCTCCTGACAGCTCGATTCATTCGCCACATGGAGTTGTGTTTTTGGGATTGTTCGGGTTTGCTGATCCAGTGCGAAAAGGTGTGCGGGAGGCGCTTGAAGTGTGTCGTGATGCAGGTATTAAAGTAAAAGTCGTGACCGGTGATTACCGTTGGACTGCCGAATCCGTGATGCGCGCAGTGAGTATCAAAATTACAAAACCGGAGAAGGAGATTTTGGAGGGTGAGGAGCTTGATAAGCTTGACCCATTGGCGCTGGCTCGTCGGGTAGAAGATGTGATACTTTTTGCCCGTGTGTCTCCGCAACAGAAACTGGCTATAGTTGAGGCGCTCAAGCAAAAAGGTGAGGTGGTAGCGCTACTTGGAGACGGGGTGAACGATGCTCCGGCAATAAAACGCGCTGATATTGGCATTGTCGTAGGAGATGCAAGTGATGTGGCGCGGGAGACGGCGGACATGGTGCTTCTTGATTCGAACTTCGCGACGATTGTGGCAGCTGTTGAGGAGGGAAGAGGTATTTTTGCCAATATCCAAAAAGTACTCATGTATTTACTGAGCGACACGTTTGCCGAAATGAGCCTTATCTATTTCGGACTTTTACTCGGAACACCATTACCACTTACTGCTGCTCAAATTCTCTGGATTAATCTCGTTACCGATACGTTTCCTACTCTTGCTTTGACTATGGAACCGAAACAACGGGAGCTCCTTAAACGCAAGCCCATACCGTCTGATTTACCGATTCTTAACCGGCGAGTGATTCTTACGACTCTGACTATTTCTCTTATCTCAGGCTTGGTGGTGTTTTTCTTTTTTTACCGCATACTTGTTCTCACCATGGATCTCACTTCAGCAAGACTTATAGCCTTTAACGCGTTCGGGTTGAAATCACTGCTTTATGTATTTAGTCTCAAAAACCGTGAGCAAGCCCTTAATAAAATAAAAATTTTTGATAATCTCTGGTTAATTGGGGCGGTATTGGTCAGCTTGAGCTTGCAGTTTATTGGCGTGTACACGGGACTATTTCAAAAATTATTACAAACGCGACCCATGACTGGTAATGAATGGGCCTTGTCACTTGTGATCGCCTTTATAATTCTTATGGGTGTAGAGCTGGTAAAGCTTATTCCCGGATTCAAACAAACAAGACACGAGAGCGCCTATTGAACCATATTTGGTAGTCTCAAGATGTGAAAAATTGAGAGTTTTTCAAGGGATGCATGATTTGAAATGAAAGATTATTTATTTCTTACCGGTTGGGCACGGATCACCGGACGCTTAAAGACATAAGCGAGCGCGTAATTTAAGAGATAATAGTAGAGCGTGTGGACAAACAGAAATCTCAAGAAACCTTCTCGGTAGCGCCGCATATCGATATGTACTGATAGCTGATGATCGTACACTACTTTACCGGCTCGTTTCAACCGAGCCAGCGGATCAATCTCATCGCCGCCGAAATCAAGGTACGTACGGTAGCCACCCAGCTCTAAAAATGTTTTTCTCCTGAAGGCAAAATTGAATCCTCCCAGGTAAAGTACGTTCCCGGTTTTGTGATAGAACCAATTCACAAACTTGAAACTGTATTTATAGATAAGATATGCCCAATGCGGATTTTTTTCAGCAATGGCTGGCCCTCCCACGGCAACCACATGGGGGTCTGTGGCAAAATGGACATAAATGCCATATAGCCAGTGGGGAGGATACACCGAATCGCAGTCAGCGCCGACTACTATCTCACCTTTGGCTACCAGAAGTCCTTGTTGTCGGGTAGCGACTACTCCCTGCACATGCTCGTTTAGTACCCGGACTGAGAATGTCTTGGCAATTTCCTCGGTGCGATCCTGAGAGTTATTGTTTACCACGATAACCTCGAACGGATATTTTATATCCTGTTGCATCAGAGAAGCAAGACAGCGGCTAATGAGCTTTTCTTCGTTGTATGCTGGTACTACTACAGAGATAGCGATTGGAGTTTCCATTTGGTACAATTATACCTTATTGTAGATATGGCAAAACCCTTTTTCTCAATAATTATTCCCACACTTAATGAAGAAGAATATCTGCCCAGACTCCTTGATGACCTCAGAGAGCAAAAAGAACGTTCATTTGAGGTGGTGGTAATCGATGGAGGTAGCTCTGACCGGACAGTTGAGATAGCCACGCGGTACACTCACAAGTTGCCTTTTACACTCATTACTGGGCAATATCGCAATGTCTGTGTACAGCGTAATCTGGGGGGCGGGACATCAAGTGGTAAGTATATCATTTTTTTTGATGCCGACGTCCAAATTCCACCCGTTTTCTCTCACTTGTTAAGACTGGTATTGAGAAACACACAGCTGATTTTTATACGACTTGGATTAAAGCCGACAGTAAACTCATGTATGATCAAATTATTGCCCATTTTTTTAACGTTGGTGTTGAACTGGCGCTTCTTTTTGATAAACAGTTCGTGGGTGGATATAATTTCATCATCTCCCGCAGTGCTTTTAACGCTATTGGTGGGTTTCGGGAAGATATTAAGCACGCAGAAGACCTTGATCTCTCCATGCGCCTGTCTAAGGCATATTATAGGTTGGAGGTGCTCAAGCAACCGAAACTCATATTTTCCCTGCGCCGTTACCGGACTGAAGGTCGGTTATCAGTGGTGCGGAAGATGGCAAAAGCGGGACTACATATCGTCACCAAGGGGCCGATCACCTCTGAAATTTTTGACTATCCGATGGGAGGCGGGTGGTACCGGTCATTTACCAAGGAAAATCTGCGACAGGTTGGTCTTAAAAAAGCGGAATTGTATATGAAGCGTCTGGCAAAACTTTTTTTTGAATAATTCTAATATATAATGTTACTTGAAATGCTACTTTTCAAGCGTCTAGATTTTCATTTACCCCAGGGTGATATACTAATGGAGTAGACTATGCAAGTGATTGCTGACATGCAGCTTCATTCCAAATATTCCCGTGCCGTTTCTCAAGAGATGGTGATTCCCAAAATGTATGAATGGAATCTTAAAAAAGGGATTGGTCTTTTGGCAACCGGAGATTGGACACACCCCATGTGGATACGCGAGTTAAAAGCAAATCTT
>CAYPMW010000006.1:27098-38449 GCA_964412165.1 uncultured Gammaproteobacteria bacterium
GCAAATCTTGACGAATTAGGCAACGGTTTACTTCGACTCAAGCCTGAAGTTAAAAAAAGACTGAGTAACGAAACCAATTCAGAAACGTCTGACCACCAGGATCCCTTATTTTTACTTTCCGGCGAAGTTTCCTGTATTTACTCCCACAATGGAAGACTACGGCGAAATCACATACTGATATTTGCACCGTCGTTTACTATCGTCGACCGGATTAACGAGGAATTGACCAAGCGCGGCTGCAATCTCTCATCCGACGGCCGACCGATTCTGGGGCTTTCGAGCCAAGATATTTGTGAAGTTGTGTGGGGTGTATCAGAAGAAGTGCTTATTATTCCAGCGCACGCCTGGACGCCGTGGTTTTCACTCTACGGTTCAATGTCAGGATATGATTCGCTCAGGGAATGTTTCGGACAGTATAGCAACCGTATTTACGCAATTGAAACCGGATTGTCCTCCGATCCGGCAATGAACTGGCGGATTCTGGAGCTTGACAACCGGACTCTTATTAGCTGTTCCGACTCCCATTCAGGGCCCAAACTCATGCGCGAAGCCACTATTTTTGAAGTACCGCGGGAAGAGGAGCTAAGTTTCACGGATATTTCTCAAGCACTTAAAAATTACCAACGGGATACGACTAAACCATATATTGCCGCAACGATTGAGTTTTATCCGGAAGAGGGGAAATACCATTATTCAGGGCATCGGAGTTGTAACGTCCGCTGGTCACCTGAGGAAGTGAAGCAAAAGGGTACGGTTTGCCCAGTATGTGGTAAATCCATTACTATCGGCGTTTTAAACCGAGTCGAATTGCTCGCTGGCCGATCGGAGGCAGAATTAAAGCTAGTGAAAAAAAAGGTAGGCACCTATCCGGTACAGGCAGTATATTCCGGAGCTTTTCCCAGCCGCGCGCCATACATTATGCTTGTGCCTCTCATGGAGATTATCGCCGAAGCGTTTGGTGTGCAGTCATATAGTCAGAAAGTAAAAGCTGAGTATGACCGGATCGTGTCAGCATTTGGTGGAGAATTCAGTGTGTTGGTGAAAGCAACAGATGAGAAACTTGCCCACGTGGCGGGAGAGAAACTCGCTCAAGGTATTACCAATGTAAGAAATGGCAATATCGCTATTATACCCGGTTTTGACGGTACCTTTGGTATTGTCAAAGTCTGGTCTGAAGAAGGGAATAGTAAGGATAATCAAGCGGATATAAACCAGAAAGAACAGATGAGTCTGTTTTAGAGAAAGATATGAAGATTCAATGATACGCCGATATGCACAAACACAATCGGTAGTCTCATAGTAAATAACCAGTATATTTTCCATGAAACGTATACTTGCAGTGATTGCCCATCCTGATGATGAGTCATTTGGCTTTGGCGGAACGCTTGCCGTTTATGCCGAGAAAAATTGCGAGATTCATGTCCTCTCAGCCACTCGAGGAGAAGGGGGAGGAACAGGAGATTTGGGAGTAATTCGCGAAAATGAGCTTCGGAAAGCCTCTAAAATACTCGGTGTAAGGGAAGTTGATTTTATGGGTTTTCAGGACGGCGCACTCTCAAATTCCCTTTACCACGATATCACCAGAGAGATTTCCCGGAAAATGCACTCGTTCAAACCAGAGTTGGTGGTGACGTTTGATAGACTCGGTGTTTCCGGTCATCTTGACCACGTGGCAGTATCACTCACTACCACGTATGTTGTAGAACGCGAGTTTCCCCGGATACCGCTCTATTACTATGCATTGACAAAAACATACACGGATATAATAAACAAGCGTTTGTCCTATTTTATCCATTTTCCAGCTGGTTACCATAAAGATGACTTTGATGTAATCATCGATACGGCTCGTGTTTGGGATAAAAAGGTTGCCGCCATGAAATGCCACAAGACTCAAATGCATGATGTTCAGCGTATTCTCAAATACCAAAGTAGCCTCCCCCGACGGGAAAATTTTTTGCAAGGACTCTCAGATTCCCACGGGCTAAAGAGAAATGATTTTTTCACAGTCTAATTGAATTAGTGGTCTGCGGTTGCAAACTGACTCGTTTTAAGTATACAATACGTAAGCCCCAGGGAGGGTATGAAAGTCGTTAGCGAACGCGAAAAGTTAAGCGGAGCATTGGCATACCTCCTGTTTTTTGTAACGGGAATTCTTGTTCTGATGAGCGAGTCTAGATCCAAGCAGAAAAGCTCATTTATCCGCTTCCATGCACTCCAATCTGTCTTTTTTTTCGTTCCATTTTTTATGTTTATGTTTCTTATCGGATATATCGGCTTTATCGGTTGGATTGTTTGGGCTATCACCCCATTTCCCGTCTTTGTACTGTGGATGTATCTTATG
Source organism: uncultured Gammaproteobacteria bacterium (assembly GCA_964412165.1). Lineage (GTDB taxonomy): Bacteria > Patescibacteriota > Microgenomatia > UBA10105 > UBA10105 > CAYPMW01. Next base: position 29,440 of record CAYPMW010000006.1, read on the forward strand.
GCGAAAGCATACCGAGGTGAGATGTACCGGTTGCCATATATCTCAGCGCTAGTCGATCTCTACGAATCGAAATCAAAATCTTTTTAGTCGAGTAAGCCCTTTTTTGAAAAGGATGTATACCCTTCTTACTCGATCCGTCAGCTGACGGATCAGTGTAGAAGGAGTTATACTCGGAACAATTTGGAGTTGTGAAGGGTATATACGTGTTTTCTACGCGCAAAGAAGCCGGTAAAAAGCTTGCCAAGCGTTTGCTTGAGAAACAAATACAAGCAGATCTAGTGTTGGGGATACCCCGCGGTGGGGTAGTGGTAGCAGCAGAAATAGCACGAAACTTGGAGTTACCCCTTGATGTACTGGTTATCAAAAAACTCACTGCTCCCAACAATCCAGAACTCGCTATTGGCGCAATTGCGCCTGGAACAATCACGTACATTGACGATGACATGGTGCGGTCAACTAATGCCTCGGCAGAGTATCTTAGGGATGAAGTGAAGCGTCGACATCACGAGCTCCTCGAACGGGAACGGTTGTTGCGGTTTGGGAAACCTCCGCTTGACGTTTCGAAAAAAAAAGTCATACTGGTTGATGACGGTGCGGCTACTGGTGCGACCTTGTTTGCCAGCTTAGACTGGTTAGTTGCCCAGAAGACAGGGGTGAAAATACTCGCGTTACCTGTAGCATCGCGTTTCACCATCGAGTCGCTTAAAACGAAAGTAGATATATGTGAAGTCATTGAAACGCCGGATGATTTTCGTTCCGTTGGCCAGTTTTATGAGGAATTTCATCAGGTGTCTGAGAGTGATATTGTAACCCTTCTTAATTCTTTAGCAAAATAGTTTTTTATGAATCTGATAGTGGGACTCGGAAATCCAGGTGAAAAATACGCCTCCACCCGCCATAATATCGGTTTTATGGTGATTGATCTGGTTTTTCAGAATTTGGTGGTTGCCGGAACAAATTGGAAATTCTATCAGGAATGGAATACACAGTTATTTAAACGCGGCGACCTCATATTTGCTAAACCGCAGACATTTATGAATGCTTCCGGAATTGTCGTCAAGAAACTTGCCGACTTTTACGCCGTTCCTACTGACCGCATTTGGGTGATACATGATGATCTTGATCTACCGCTCGGGAAAATCCGGATTCGCAGGGGTGGCGCATCAGCAGGTCATCACGGTGTAGAATCAATCATGCGCGAGATTGGCAGTAGTGATTTTATCCGTTTCCGTTTGGGGGTGGGACGCGGTAAACTTGACGCCATCAAGCACACGGACCAGCATTTGAAGCGGCACGTGACGGAAAAATTTATCGTTTCGCCGTTTTCTGCCACAGAACAGGGGAAACTTCGCTCCTTTCTCAAACAGGGAAGAGAAGCAATTGAGATAGCTCTCCATAAAGGTTTGGATCAGGCTATGAATCACTTCAATTGAAGTGGCTGTTTCTCCTTGAAATGCTTACCCCCATGGTTTATAACTTTTATATGCCTTCTGTGAAACCCCAGTCAGTCGGAGAGATTTTGAAAAAATTCAATCCCTTGGAAGATAAGTATATTTCTCGCGAATTCCAGTCATACGGCATATATCTCTCTGAAGAGTTAGGGGATTATAGGCATAGGGCACTTTATATCCGGCTTGCCAAAACAGTGCCGCGGGCGATTCTTGAAAAAGCACTGAATTTCGTCAAGGATTCAAGCGCCCGTTCTAGAGCGCGTCTGTTTATGTGGAAAGTAGCAAAGTTGAGAAAAGGTGAGGAATAGGTGATACGCTCTTTTAAGAAGAGTAACCAATTTTTGCGCGCTGCGAGTGAATGATACAATTACGGCATGAAAGAGATACATGTGGTGGTATCTGGGATAGTGCAAGGCGTGGGGTTTCGCTACTGGACAATGGAAATCGCCCTAAAACTTGGTCTCACGGGTTGGGTACGCAATCGCGCTGATGGGACAGTAGAGATACTGGCACAGGGAAGTAAGGCTTGGCTTACAGCACTTCTTGAGAAGATACAAGTCGGGCCGCCAGGAGCAATGGTGAAAGATACTCGGGTGGAATGGAAAAACGTCACACATTCTTTTTCCCAATTTGAAATTCAGATATAAATTATTCTTAAAGGCGCAAAATTATGCTAGGATAGTGATATGCTTAAATCACGAACTGTGATTACCTATATAATGGTGGTGTTTTATTTTCTAGGCCTGTTACTTTTAAAATGGAAGGGTGTATTTACATTCCAAATGATTCCCTTTGCGATTGGTGCGGTAATCGGATTTATTCTGCCTGATCTGATTACTCGGGTTGGAGATACTCGGCGGGAATATATTTCCAATATTGTTATTCAGGCAGTCTTGACGGTATTTGCATTATTTTTACTCACTTCCTCAAAAGACGTCATGGGGCAAGGAGCAATACTCTCAATCAATCTCCGCTACCTGCTTGCGCAGCACAAACTACTTAAAGATCAAGCGGCAGTTGAATCGTGGTTTTTGGGATCGGCAGCCTTTTTCCGAAAAAATCCTAGGAAAATTGCTGTCTATCTAATTGGGGTTTGGATGATTTTTATCATTGAAACACTACTCTTTTTATGACTTGGGTGCACAAAGTTCGTGAGCAGATGCGTGGCCTGGGGATTGAACCAACGCTCAATGACCAGATTGATGAGCTTGGTATTGGTCTTACTGTTTGTCAACTCATAGTGATTGGAATCTCCATCCTCTCGGTCGTTTTTTTGTTTACTCCGTTGTTATACCTTCAGGAACTTATATTTTTAGTTTTATTTTACAGTTTAAGTTTAGGACTTATTATTCTTGGCGTGTGGTTTTGGATAAATCGAGCTGATATCTGCGAAAAACCAGAGGATTTTCAGAATATCTAAAGAAGCACGTCATTACGCGCTGAGTGTCATAGTTCGGTTTATTCGAGTATGAGAATCGATGAGTCAAGTCAGCTTTGGGCATATCTTTCAAACAGCCAACGGGAGCTTATGCGGCAGGGGTTTTATCTTCTTGAAGATATCAAATCCCATGTACCTGTACATCCTATTACTGATTATTCCTATTTGGTGTTTCCCATAGCCAAAGCATATGAAGGATTTTTAAAAAAGCTCTTTCTTGACCTCAAATTTATAAACCATCATGAGTACGCAGACGATCATTTCCGGATTGGTAGGATGCTTTCTCCACACCTGGTAAAACTATTGAAACACCAGTCGGTCTATACAAAGATGGTTGAACATTTTGGTGACCCCGATTTAGCCGATGACTTGTGGCGGGTATGGAAGCAGGGAAGAAATCTTGTCTTTCATTATTTTCCTCACAATGTCCGGGCGTTATCCCTAGAAGAAGCGGAAAATTTAACTCAGGACATAGTAAAAGTCATGGAAAAAGCCGTGGCCCGTAGCCACTTGAATTGAAAAAGGCAATCCAATAGTGTTACACTAAAAAAGTATGAATGACAAAGCTCATGCTCAAGAGAAACGTGCCTATACGATATGGGTTATTTGGGGCATGATCCTCATTATTTGGTCCTTGTACCGAGTATCGGTAAGACTTCCGGAATGGGCTGATGAGTTTATCTTTAAGCCGATAGTTTTTCTCGGGCCGGTTTTTTACTATATCAGATTTAAAGAAAAACGATCGCTTGCGTCAATCGGCTTATCAGGAAAACACCTCAAGCGCGACGTGACGTTAGGTATAGGCTTTGCGCTGCTTTTTGCTCTTGAGGCGATTGTGTCAAATTTCTTCAAGAAAGGGACATTGTCGCTCCTTCCCGAAGTGCCGATTGTCAATACCAATGTGTATTTTGCCACCCTCCTCTCTTTTGCGACCGCATTTAACGAAGAAGTACTTATCCGCGGCTTTTTTTATACCCGGCTGCGGGAAGGCTATAGAAGCGAGTTCAAGGGGATGATTGCTTCAGCTGCCATGTATTTTATGCTGCTTATCCCTATCATTTTTACACTGACCAAACTGAGCGGCGTGACGCTTTTGGTCTTCATATTTGCCAATCTTATTCTTTCATTTGCCAACACGATGATTTTTGCCGAAACGAAAACTGTCACCGTACCAATTCTAATCCATGCCTCCTGGAACATGGCAGTGCTTCTGTATTTATAACTGCTAAATAGTGCTTAATTGGTAATGTTACCATCACAAAAAGAAACAAATCATATTGTAAGCGTGATTGATTTACTCCGTTTTGGTGGAGTAGAGCGGTTCATCGGCCAAGAAAGAGTGCCGCTTCTCGTGCCATTTCCCGAGATGGTAATATGTCTGGTACCTCCCGAAGGCGTCCAGCGCGGAGATTGGTGCTGCTGGGAAAACTCGGTTGTCCCAAGAGTTGGTTTTCGGGAAGAACTCAATTTTTACGCGCATCAAGACCTGCGTCTTCTAGGGAGGGCAGTAGAACTGTCACTCTCTCAAACACTAATTCCCGGTCTTTATGAACGAATTGTGCGTTTGATAGGTGGGAGAGATGCGTATTATACGTATTATCAATTCTTTAGAGATAGTCCACTTCATGGCACATGAGAAAATTATGTAAAAAACCGAATACTAAGGTGGCGTATTATTAATCCGAAGCGTCGTATCCTTCGGACTTAATAACAGAAACCATTTTGTGTATGTCCACCTGTAACGGGTCATATTCTACTTCAACTTTCTGGTCTATAAAATTTGATTTGGCGCTTTTGATGCCCGGAAGCTCTTCAAGCACGGTATCGATAAGGACAGAGCAGGAGGTACAGTGCATACCATTAAGTCGAAGTGTTACTTTTTTCATAATTAGGTTCTAAGATAATTGAAAATGTAAATATTAAAAATCAAAATGAAAATTTAAAATGGAAAATTTTATTAATTTCCATAGTCATTTTATAATTTGATTTTTACATTTTGATCTTAAATCGCTACTATTTCTCCTCGGAACATGCCCATTGAGCATGAATAGGGAACATTACCTTTAGCTAGTGCCGGCAGTTCGATGGCGGTCGTACCGGTTTCGGGAAGGATTTTCTGGATGCCAAGTGAGGGGAAAATAATCGCCCGCGAACACCCTTGGGTATTTTTGGTGACAAAGTTGACTTTGATCGGGATACCTGCTTTTACCCTGATGCGGTTAGGGTCATAGCCTGTAGCATAGACAGTAATGGTGGCAGATTGGGATGATCCGTCTACGGTAGCGCCCAATACATCATCCGTAGTCCGGATACTTGTGGCTGTCTGCCAAAACTCTTTGAGAGTAAAAGGAAAACCCGATAGCGTCAGGCCATTATCCACCGCCATGATGCCTAAAATTAAAATAAGTGTGGCTGCGACAGGTTGGACGTAATGGTCAAACAATTGGGAGAATTTAGTTGCCAATACGCCAATTACAAAAAAGGTCGGTATGGTACCCAGAGTAAAGGCAAACATAGTGAGCATTCCCAAAAGCGGACTTCCCGATCCGATTGCCTGGATTTGAATCGCCTGAGTCGTACCACAAGGAAAGAAAACTGTTGCAATTCCCAATATAATCGGTGAAAAATATGAGCCAGTTCGGGCATTATTTCTCATAAACTTAAACACAAGCTTAGGAGGAGTAAGGACGAATCTGCGAAACACTGGGTGCACATCAAGCATTCTTAGAGCAGTCGCAATCATAAATAGTCCAACAAGGAATTGAATAGCGATTTGGGAGGTAATAGAAAGTTGAAACATTGACCCCAAAAGTCCTAAGAAAAATCCCAAGACGGTGTATATGAAGAGCTTGGCACCTAAAAACAGGAGCGTTGGTAGGAAAACTGCCTTCCAGCTTGTTTCTCCATTTTCCTTTTGGGCAGCGATCACCGTAGCCAGGAGCCCTCCTTGAAGAGCCAGGCACGTGAGTCCGCCGGTTGTGAGTCCGGTAAGAAATATGAGCCAGAGATTCATAGAAAACTATTTTACACTATTTTCGCTATTACGTTTCGGTGAGGTTGGGCATAGTTTATCGCTATAGGAACAAATCACACAGCAATCACCCGATCTCGGCGTGAGCCTCGTTTTGCATGATGGGCAGACATAGAAATGGATACAAGCGTCAACCGGCACATCAAGCTGCGATTTTCCTCCACACACTGGACACGTGAGCGTCGCCTTTTCCATACTCACTTTTTGTTGATTTCCTTCCAGAAATAAATACTTCCCAAGATAAAATATGACATGATAACGAGCCACGTTATGAGTCCTAGGAAACTACCAATACCTGTAAGACCACCACCCATCATATGTATTCACCTCCGTTCAGTGTCATGCCGAATTTATTTCGGCATCTAACGAACTTATGCTGAAGTTAAATCTTTCATTAAACTGTTTGCCTGTTTAATCAAATTAATTTTCCAGTTTCTATGCCAGTTTTTAAGTTGTTTTTCTCTCGCTATAGCGTCCTTTATATGAGAAAATAATTCAAAATAAACTAAATATATTAGATGGTACATCTTAGTAAATCCGGTGATTAAGCCATGTTTATGTTCATACATTCGTCTCTCTAAATCGTTAGTTACGCCAATATAGAAGACGCTATGTTTGCTATTGGTCAAGATGTACACATAATAATTGCCTTTTGCAAACATATGTTTGTAGATCCTGAAATAAATTCAGGATGACAAGTTATTACAGTCTTGTCTTACGTAATAAATTTGCGTTCGTTACTACAGTGATTGATGATGAAGCCATTGCTGCTTCGGCGATAATGGGGTGGAGGAGGCCGAGAAATGCGAGGGGAATTGCTAAAACATTGTATGCAAATGCCCAGAAAAGGTTTTGCCTGATTTTGGTAAAAGCTGCTTTTGAGAGTATGATGGCTGATACAAGAAGGGTGAGTTGTCCTCGGACAAGTATCAGATCCCCTGACTCAATTGCTATATCCGTGCCCGTACCCATGGCAATCCCGACATCTGCCTGAGTGAGAGCAGGCGCATCGTTGATACCATCACCGACAAACGCTACGCGAATTGGTTGGATGTTGTTCTGCTGCTGTTGAAGAGTATAACGAGTCACTACAGCAGCGTGAAGCCCGCTTTGCGGGATAAGTTGTGAGTTAGCCTGTGAACGTCTTCCTCCCTGGAGCTTTTTAACAATATTCACCTTATCCTGTGGTAGAACGCGGGCAAAAACATGTTCATTGGGAATTCCAACTTGAGTTGCTATAGCTTCGGCGGCACGCTCGTTATCGCCAGTGATCATAAAGACGTCATACCCCAGACGAGTGAGTCTTTCGATAGCTTCTTTGCTGTCCTCTTTGACCGTATCGGCGATAGCAATTGAACCGACGTAGCTTCCCGCCACACCCACATGAACGACAGTTTTTCCCATGCGTTCCAGATCCTCAATTTGCTTTTGGTTAAACCCGTCTAACCTGACTCTTTTTTCTGCAAGGAGTTTTTCTGTACCGATCACCACTTTGAACTTGTTGACTTCTGCCATAACACCGCCACCTGAAATCGCAACAAATTCTTTAACAGAGTTTAGGGTAAGACCTTTCGACTTCGCATGATTTACAACCGCGCGGGCCAAAGGATGTTCACTGCCGTGTTCGGCTGAGGCAGCTATATGCAGTAAGTTATGAGTTGTAATTTGTGAGTTGTGAGTTTTTTTCCGTTGACTTATGACTGTTGATTTCTGATTCACTACGATATCCGTTACTTCCGGTTTGCCTTTAGTGATGGTGCCGGTTTTATCAAGCACTATTACTTTAATATCCTTCATGGTTTGCAGTGCAGCACCGCGTCTGATGAGAATTCCATGTTCAGCACCCATGCCCGATGCGACCATCAGTGTTGTAGGGGTTGCTAGACCTAGAGCACAGGGACAGGCAATCACGAGTACCGCGATTGCAGCAAAGAGCGCTTGTGATGTGGGTGAAGCAACTCCGGTGTCTATCATCCAGGGTAGATATAGAGAAAGAATCGAAGTGAATGAGCCTAAAGCATCTGGGAAAGCGCGCCACAATGTAGCAGTGGCAATTGCTATCATGAGGATAATTGGAACAAATACTCCAGTCACGTGGTCGGCAAATTCCTGAATGGGAATCCGGGTACCTTGGGCTTCTTCGACTAGTTTGATGACTTGGGAAAGAAAAGTGTTTTCTCCAACTTTCGCGACTTTAACTTTAAGTAGGCCTTCTTGATTGATTGTTGCGCCAATGACGTTGACTCCCACTTTTTTTGTCACTGGCAAGCTTTCGCCAGTGGCCATGGATTCGTCAATTGAAGAGGAGCCTTCGATAATGACGCCGTCTGTAGGAATTTTTTCACCAGGACGGATAAGCATCACGTCGCCGACTTTAAGATCTCTTACATCTACTTCGCGCTCCTCACCGTTGACTAAGATTCTTGCGGTTTTGGCTCCCAGCTCAAGGAGGCGCTTGATTGCCTGGGATGCTTTGCCTTTTGCCCTTGCTTCGATATATCTGCCCGTGAGGTGAAATGCCATGATCATAGCCCCTACTCCCGCATAATTGGCAATTTCCATGCCCGGGACTAGTGATAAAGGGCCAGTGAGAAAAGCCACGGAAGTACCAAGCGCAATCAGCGTATCCATATTAGCAACCCGTTTCATTACTGCCTTAAATCCTGTGGCAAGAGTCGTCCGTCCTGAAACAAACAGGGGAATGACTGAAAGAAGAATCTGGCCAATATTAAAAATTTCCAGTGTCGGCCAGGGACCAATCGCTATTTCCGCAATCATCCAAATTGCAAGTGGTATAGAAAAGATCCACCCAATCACCATTCTTCGTTTGGCAGACTGAAGTTCGATAAGAGCAGGATCATCAATAGTTGTAGGTTGTAAGTTGAAGGTTGTAGGTTGGGATGGTAATTTTTCATCACGAATACCGTATCCCACTGCTTCGACTTCTTTTTTAGCGGTCTCAAGGTCGAGTATGCCTTGGTGTTCAATATAGGCTTTGTTCGTCATTAAATTAACGTCAGTGCCCGTAACACCCGGAACTTTCTTAAGCGCACGCCCAACCAGCTGTTGACAGCTGGCGCAATGCATACC
>CAYPMW010000006.1:38549-60247 GCA_964412165.1 uncultured Gammaproteobacteria bacterium
TTCCCGTGAAACATATTCATGCCGCACTGGAATCTGAATTCGCCCGTTCGTTTTGGATCGAGATTGATCTCTACTTCTTTGTTAAGCGGTAGATGTTGTTTGATTTTAAAATCAGGGATGACGATTTCTTCAAGGCAATCACTAGGATCGGTGCGGGTGACTTTTAAAGTCACCGGTTGATTTTTTTTGAGGATAATAGTTGAAGGAGAGTAGCCGGCATTGACTTTGATTGAGATACTTGCTCCAGTCACGGTAGCCACCTCCTCCCTTTTACCAAAGAAGTACCACGCGACGATGGTAAGTATTGTTGTTCCGGTTAATAAAGTGATTATTTGTTCTGGCGTCATGATTGTATTGTAATAGTATATTCGTTATGCGTTCACACTGCATCGAAATGAGATTACCGATGAACGATAAACAAAACATCAATTCGCTTATCTCTTCTCCACTACTTTCACTAGTTCGGCAATCACCTTGTCTGCCTTACCGTTCCTTACTTCCTCGGTAACACACGTTTCCAGATGATGCTTTAAGATCTCTCGGTCAGCTTGCTTGATAGCAGATTGGACTGCCATTGATTGGTGAATGACGTCGATGCAGTAATCGCCGTTTTTTACCATTTCGATCACCTTATCGAGGTGTCCACGGCAGATTTTCAGGCGGTGCAAAATGGCATGTTGGACTGATATGTCGCGATGAACTCCTTTTGGCATCAGGTAGTAGAACTTCGCGTTAAAAAGAGTACAAAAACTCTTTTAATCTGCGCTTCAGTAGTCTCCCTCCTTGGTTAGTTTTTAGATATTTTTCTCTTCGATATGCATCGGTTTTGTTAAGGCATGCTTCTTAATATATTAATTTCCATGGTTTACCAATTTGAGTAGATCTATTTAAACCTTGATTACGTTCTTTTAAGCGTTTAACAAGATTGGTAGAAAGACCGACATAAAGATCTTTATCTTTACTACTTAATAGTACGTATACGTAAAAGAACATAATCAATGCGAAGTTTCACTACCTGACAACCTCTTGACAAAAATTTACTTGAGTGTTTTAATCCCCTATGGGGGGATATAAACATCTTAATCAAAACCCTTTATTTTGTCAACGGGTAGTAGTATGATGGAAATCTTTGGAATTGATCGAAAATGTATTAATATAAATAAGGAGGCGTTATGCATATAACAGTAACTGACAAGGATTTTGCTGAAAAGGTATTGAAATCGGACAAGCCGATCTTAGTCGACTTCTGGGCGGAATGGTGTGTAGCTCCAGATACGCATATTTATATAAATCAGCATGAAGGCGTTCCTGCCAAAAGAGTCAATATAGGACAGAAATTGATTAGCTGGAATAATAAAATAAACCATGGAATAGTAACATATTCCAAATCAACTGTTGATGCTGGACATTGCCGATTAATACAAACTGTGTCTGGTAGAAGTCTTAAGGTTACGGACGATCATCAGATATATGCCCAAAGGGGCTGGATTAATGCCGATGAACTAACTTTTCAGGATAAGGTAGCGGTACTACCAGTGGTAGAGCCAGTTTCCTTTAAAGGTAGAAATAAAATACTTGTTACATCAGGATCAATTAAGAAGCTTGCCTCTCAGCGAATGCAGATAGATAGCTATATTGCCGAACTTAAAGAAAAAAGTTTATTGCCATTAAACGAAAATCACCCCCAAATACTTGTTGTAGCCCGGTTGATTGGTGCCTTATTTTCAGATGGGAGTTTATATCAGGGTAAAAATAATTATCGGGAGATGAGCTTCTTTTTGGGTAGAATGGAAGATGTGAAAGCGGTAATAACCGATTTAAAAAAATTGGGATTTATTAAATTTCACATCAACAAAAGAAAAAATCAAGGAAAAATTGGCGATCGTTCTTTTACCCAACAAACTTTTAGTGTTAAATGCCTTTCCACCTCACTTTATTTGCTATTGAGGGCTTTAGGGGTACCAGAGGGAAGCAAATTATCTCAGGAAGTGAGAGTTCCAAAATGGATTAAATCAGCTCCTCAGGCAATCAAGCGTGAATTTTTAGCCGGAATTCTCGGTGGTGACGGACCTAAACTGACGATACTGCTTGCAGAAAGGCCTAAAAAACTCCCATATAATCATTTATTGATTAACGATTTTGAATTTCATAAACAGAGCAGTCTAATTACTAATGGCCTAAGTTATGCCAAAGATCTGGCGATATTATTCTCTGAGTTCGGTGTGAATATTAAAAAAATATTTGTTGAAAATGAAAAGTATAAAAGACAGGATGGTCAGGAAACGGTTACGATACATCTTAAATTTGCTCATGATTTTAATACCGGTTATGCGCTGGCACAAAAAATCGGGTACGCCTACTCCAAAACTAAAGCTGAAACCACTTTACTTATTGGAGAGTTTTTACGAGTTATTTTAACTAAAAGAAAAGCGTGGCAAAGACTTTATGAGAAAGCATTAATATTGGCACGAAAAAAGACATCAGTGAAAAAGATTGCTGAAAAACTTTCATTGCCGTACGAGACAGTTTTTGGCTGGTTGAAACAAGATAAAAAAGCAACTGTAGCCTATCATTTACTTAAATTTCCCCAATGGCTTGAGAAAGCCAGAGACGGTCTTAATGACGGATTTATATGGGAAGAGCTTTTGGAAATAAGGAAGGTATATCTTCCCACGGTTCAAAAAATTATGGTAACACCTACACATAATTTTGTAGCTAACGGATTGTTAGTACATAATTGCGGTCCCTGCCGGATGCAGAATCCTATCCTTGAAGATCTGGACAAAGATTTGGGAGAGAAAGGTGTCATCGCCAAACTCAATGTCGACGAAAATCCTAATACTGCTATGAAATTTGGCGTCATGAGCATCCCGACCCTCATGCTTTTTCATAAAGGACAGGTAGTCAGACAGTGGATTGGGGTTCAAAGTAAGGAAGCACTCAACAATGAGTTTCAGAAGTTAATAGAGTAAAAGAGTTTGTTATTACCAACTGATTCGTATACGATAGACCGACAGAATATGAATGTGGCTTATAACCGAGCAAAATTCACAGGAATTGTTTTTAAAACCACTGATCCTGTCAGTAAAAAACTTGAACCTCTGTATGATTCCGACGAATTGAATCAGGTGGTGAATTTTATTAAACTGATCAATATCGTGAGTGGTGGTAAAGATCTTAAGTGGCCAGATGTGGCATTTGGTATACAGGAGGAATCATCACCAGGATCAGGGGAGGTGAGCGCGCATTCAATGGATGCGAAAGAAACGCTGGTTGAACTACCCAAGAATGAGGAAAATACGAAGAAATTAGCGGAATTATTTAAAAAGTTCGGATTGGATGATTACATCGACCAAATAAAGACTTATGATATCACGTGGTTGAGCTAGACATTCGGATTGAGTTGATTACAAAAACTTGTATGATTGCAGCTGGAGCTATCTTTGCCGCAATCGAAGGTAGAAAGGAACATATTATTGTAGACTATTTTCGTGAGAAGAGAGCCATCTCTTCGCAAACTGCAATAACTATTAATGAAGATGAACTACTACAGAGGTTACAGGGAATTGACTCAACCGTACGTTTAGAGCGATATCCGTTTATAGAAAGAATCGAGGAAAACAGGTATTATTTGGATGAGGGTAAATATAAGAGACACTCAAACATTTTATCCGGATTATAAATTTTTTTAATTTTAGTATTGGTGGTTATATTCTTAGTGTTTCTTAGAATGCTTTTTACTATACTGAAATAGTGTATATGAAATGTGGTCAGGATAGAAGCGAGATGGAAAAGGGGATATATGCAGAAATGTACTGGTTTAAATCAGATAGAAACCAAAACCTTCAGTCAATTTTGGCAAAGTTGGGTAGCCTCAGGGAAATGAATCCATTAGCCCAGGTAGAATTGGTGAAACAACAAATTCGGAAAAATTTATCAGAAATTGATTTGCAATACGTTACGGCTTGGAGATGTCCAACTTGTGGTGAGGTGAGGTTGTATACCGAAATAAGTAAGGAGTCAAAATGAAATGCACCTCGCGCGAAAAGTATAATTGTACGCAGACAAGTAATTTAAAAATCAAAGATCAAAAATCAAAATGACAATGTAAAAATTTAAATTATTTTACATTTTAGATTGTCATTTTCCACTTTGATTTTGCAATTTTCAATTTCCTATGTACGACGTCATCATTTTAGGATCAGGTCCGGCTGGTCTCACAGCCGGCATCTATGCCCAGCGATTTGGTCTGAAAACCGTGATTGTTGCTGGTCGCAAATGGGGTGGGCAACTCCAACTTACTACCGATGTCGAGAATTTCCCCGGGTTTAGTTCGATACTTGGCCCCGAGCTTATGCAGAAAATGCGGGATCATGTAACCCATCTTGGAGTTGAGATCTATGACGTTGATTTCACCCACTTATCAATCCCGCCTTCTCTACAAAAACAAACGAAATCCTTCAACTCCTCCAGAGTGACACCAGAGTCGCTCAGAATGACAAAAATGGTAGAGCCGTTTGTGGTTACTGCTGAGGATAAAACGTTTGAAGGCAAGTCAGTTATCATTGCCACAGGCGCTGATACCCGCTGGCTCGGAGTACCCAATGAAAAACGTTTGCGGGGTAAGGGCTTATCCTCATGCGCTCCTTGTGATGCGTTTTTCTTCAGAGGTAAGTCAGTGGCAGTGGTTGGCGGAGGTGATTCGGCAATGGAAGAAACGTTGGTAATAGCTAAGGTAAGTCCTGATGTAGTACTTATTCATAGACGTGATGAGTTTCGGGCGCAAAAAGTGATGGTTGATAAAGTCATGTCCATGCCAAACGTGAAGTTTTTGTATAACACGCGCGTGATTGAAGTGGTGGGTGAGCAAACGCTCACTGGAGTGTTGCTTGAGACTTCAGTCATTTCTTCGAAACAAGGCGTTAAAGACCTTGATGAACTGGTAAAGCAATTTAATGGCGTAAAAAAAGAGGGTAAACAATGGGAACTACCGCGACAAGGATTATTTGTTGCCATTGGTCTTATTCCCAACACCCAAAAACTTGTTGGGCTAGAGATAGATAAAAAAGGATATGTGAAAAGGTATGAAGAATATGATGAGAACGGTGTCATCAAATATTACACTAAATCCAATATTCCCGGCATCTTTACTGCCGGGGATGTTCACGACGCGCGTTACAAACAGGCAGTGACCGCTGCGGCATTCGGTACTATGGCCGCCATGGATACCCAAAGGTGGTTAGAGGAAAACAGCTAATTTTTTATCGGGATTAGATTTCTCTAGATCTTCATTACCTTATCCTTTTACGTGTTTATTAAAATTATCATGCTGCTGGATTGGTATGTAGTCCAGACACCAGTTTCGAATCTTCATTCTAAAACGATATGTCTTCCAATGAGCAAAACTGAGAAATAAGAATTCATTGTACTTTGAGGAAATTAAGCTTATAATCTGCCACAATTATACTCTGATATTATGCACGAAAGATCATATCCGCCAGGATTTACAGAAGTAGTCACAGAATGGGTCAACGGACTTCGTCCAGTGATTCAACGCATCCCATCCTTAAAAAAGGTAGATTTGGTGATTGAAGGTGGTTGGGGTGGGGATAACCTTATGTCACACATTGCGTTTGACACGTTTCCCGGAGCTTTGTATGTAGGCACTGATATTTGTGAAGCCATAATGGAATCTAGTTTTGACAAGCAGAGATTAAGTGGAGCAGTGGATTCCGCCACGGTTCAAGAAATTATTGCCGCAAACGCTCAGAGAGCTTATGCTATGCGTGATGCTTTGGTATATGGAAACTGTTTCGATGGTAAATTAATCAGTGATTTAATGGCAAAACTTAGTAGAGAAAGACCTATTCTGGTCACCTTTAATGGCCTCGGAGCCTTAGAAGATACAATCATTTCACAATCTGAACGAAAACGGCAGGAGGATAGGTATCCAATCCGTAGGTGGTTTGTTTCCGATATGCCTTATATCGCTCATATGCATGTGACGCATTTAGGAGTTGATTGGAAAAGAAGTGACAATAAAGTGAACGGCGTGTTTTGGGAAGTGGCCCAAGCAGCTGAGAAGGCGGGGTGGCAAGTGCAGCGGTTTATTGCCGGAATTATTGCTGTAAAGCCATCTGTCTAAGGTTAAAATGAAACTTTCTCAGTTGAATTATTTTTGGGAAAAGCCAGTTAAAGAAAAATGCAAATATTTCATCCGCCATTTAATTCTCCATTCTTAGCGCAGCAATACCCCAATTTGCTATACTTACCATCCAAACTGTGACTGAACGAATTGAGTTTGAACAACAATTTGAGCGGCTGGCAAATGTTTTAGCAGAGACAGCCAGCGAGATTGGTATTAGTGTGACAGATATGGTAGAGATCGGAGATACAGTACTCCTTCTTTATTATCCAAAACTACTTCAGCCATTTGATAAAACAGGCAAGCTTTACGGAGTAGAACGGTTGGTCATTCCCCAGATAGTCGTGGATACGAGTGAAGGGTTGGTGCAAAACATCTATGCTTGGGACGGTTTGCCATATAAGAAAGCTTCGTTTGATCTCGTACTCGCTGATCAGGATTTTTCAGAATATGTCGTGTCAGTGGGTAAAACCGAATATGAATTTTCCGCCTTTTTCAATATAGTGGCGGAAGTACTTAAACCGAGTGGAAAAGCGTACTTCTATCCTCTCTAAGGGAGTAATCGGTATAAGATGAAAATTGGACTTACGGCCTTGAAAGAAACACATCCAGACACTGACTACTTTTGGGGAGTAAATGAGAAACTGGATGAGTTAGTAATTTTAGGGAAAAAGCCACAGCCCTCACTCTATAGAGGAAAAATGTTTAAAACTGTGCCGTCTCTCGTTTCTGCAACAGATGAAGAACTTGCTCCATACCCCTGGAAAACCCCAGATTTGTTTGATCTGATGGAACTTAGAGATGAGCCTGAGTTAACGCCTCTTTTTAAAACTGCTCGGTGGCGGTACCAAGGTAGTCTGCCGTATCAATTGGCTCCGGGGCAAATGCTTCGTCGGGGAGAGGAGGTTTTGTACCTTAATCGGCTTGATATATTTCAACCAATATCCCCGGGTTTATACATGGGTGCGTATGAGGCAGTTTGTTCTTATCTTGCGTCGTATCCTCGGATTGTCTATCTCCTGACAGCCACGTGGCTTGAAAAGTGGGTCAGAGTCATGGGATTTCAGGAGGCAACCGTGTCAGTCGCGAGACAAGAAGCAGAAGAGTTTATAGCGAATTTACAGGAGATACAATTGAGGCACTTATTTACTAAGTCTGATGGTTTTGATATGGCAAAAATTACCGAAAAGGCATTGCGCAATTTTGGGATTGGGAAATTCAAATGGTGGTTTTGTCTGGCCCAAGAATTCAAGTTGGATATGTAACGCTATAATCAACTAGAAACCTTGTATTTTCTAGTGGTTTTGTGATCGTTTGACTTGACTTTCAAAAACCACTGTCTATACTCCATCTCATGGCAAAGGAACAAGGTGAAATTGACTTTTCAGCGCTTTCTGATGAGCTTAAGCGGGTGGATGAAGAACTCGCAGCAAAAGATATTCCTGCTGCCAGAAAAGAGATTAAGGGTGTGTTTGCTGCACTCGAGCCATTGGTGATTCGACTGTACCTTAAAGGTGGTTCTCTTGCATCAGGAGAAGGTGATTATTTGGAAGCTCAAGGATTATTTACGTTAGCTGCTGCCATATCCCGAAGAATTGGTGATAGTGAGAATGAGTTATTCGCGATTGCCAGTCAACTTTACCTTGTCTGCACGGGACGAAATAAACTTGGATTTGCAGCGAGTCTCTCCGATGCGTACCCGCTACGGGTAAGAGGCAAGGAAATTTTGAAAGAGTTACCTCAAGGACAGGGAGTACTTCCGGCAATGCATTTTCTGATTGAATCAGCTCTCATAGAAAGAGTTAGGGAAAATCGGTCCCGGTCTTTGGATCTTCTTGACCAAGCTCTGATTATCGGTGAGACGGCATTGGATCAATTGGATGAGATAGATATTATGTTACTTCTTGGAAGAATACACCTTATAAAAGGTGATATTCAAAGTGAACGGGGATTTTCCGTACATACACAGACAGAGTACGAACAAGGATACGAATATTTTCGGATGGCACTAGATAAACCGCACATGGGTGAAGCAGCTTTAGCACTTGCCGAAATATATGAACATCGGCGGGATGCCGCACAAGCTCTCCTGTGGTATGATCTTGCACTGAAGACAGCGTATGATGCCCATGGGACTCTCATTAACGAAGAAATGGCACGTCTCGTAAAGACAAAAATTGCTGAATTATCTGGTATTTGATTAAAAATTTCTCAGTTGCACGTATTGACAGATAGAAACGAACACCCTACCATATCAACAATTGTTGATATGATTTCACCTGAAGAGACACAGTTTGCCAAAGCCATTAAATCAGCGAGTAATCTGTTTGGGCTTTTATCTGAACCTCACCGTTTGAGTGTCTTGGCGATTCTAACCTATGGAGAATACACCGTATCCGATATTTACAAATGTCTGAGACTCAGGCAAAATCTTATTTCTCATCATCTCAAAGTGCTTCGTAGCGGCGGTATTGTCAAATGTAGGCGTCATGGTAGGGAGATATACTATTCACTTAATAGAAGTGGTATGGATAAGTTTAGGGAGATACTCACAAAAATAATGCGAAATGAGAAGAACTGACTGTGAATATGGGAATTTTAATTAAAGCATGATAAGTTTTAAGTACGTTTCAGACGCTAGTAACCAGTAAATGATTCTTGTTTGATTTTTTCCAGAGGAATCCCGACTGATATAAGAAGTTCACGCATTGTGGAGACCATTTGGGACGGGCCTGCAATATAATATTCGCTGGTTTCCCAATCCGGTACCGTCTGTTTGAGCATCGCTTCATCAATTCTCCCTTTTCTTCCCGCCCACGTCTCGTCAGCGGTTATGGTGTGGTGTAGCGAAAAATTGGGATTCAGGCGTGCATATTCGTCAAGCTCGGTTTTGAAAGGAATATCGTTTCCCTCCGCATTCGAATATAGAAGTGTGATGTGCTTAGCAAGTTTTTTATAAGTTGCGTGGGTAATCATTGAATGAAATGGTGTGATGCCAATGCCTCCAGCAAGAAATACTGCCTGGGTGGAAGAATTTTCATTGAGAGTCATTCTGCCAAACGGGCCGGTGATTTCCACTTCTGAGTCCTGGGGCACATCCCAGAGCCATTCTTTAAAGCGGCTCACCCCATGCCTCGTAGCAATTGCCAGGTGATCCACATGTGGTGCTGTAATCAGCGAGTAGTTGCGCTTATTACAGCGTTCGTCGCAGTTTTCAACTGTGATTTCAAGCCGGATAAATTGTCCGGCAGTATATATAAATTCGTACGGTTTCATGAGTTGAAACGAAGTAACTGAGGCCGTTTCCTGGTGTGAACCTATGATAATCGATTTCATAGAAACAATCAGTATATCATATCGTATCACTCTTTCATTAACCAGTTGTTAAGCGCGTGTTTTCGAACTACTTCAAAAAGTAAGGCGAGCAGGGTATAGTAGGGGATATGCGAAAAAAGCTCATTGGAGTCGGAGTCACATTTTGTATGATAGCTGGTATAGTGGTTTGGGGACCGTTTAAAAACTCTCAAATTTTGGGGATTGTATCTCCATTAAGCGATGAGCCAGGTATTGGGGGAGTACAGTACCGTGTGATATTTGATAAAAAAACTCGCGATCACTATCCTCCCAATGAGTATTTTCCCACGAGTCTTGAACCCATATTTACCGGTATTGATATCGAGACCAAAGCATATGCAGTCATGGATCGAGGCGAAAAAAAACTGCTTGCCGGAAAACATATCACTCAAGAACTTCCGATAGCTTCAACAGCCAAAATTATGACTGCAGTGGTTGCCTTGGAGAAAGGTAGTCTGTCGGATGAACTGACAGTCAGTTCTTATACGGCTTCCATAGGAGAGGCGAGTATGGGGTTGACTGCGGGTGAAATCGTGCGAGTGGAGGATCTTCTCTACGGCTTGATGCTGCCTTCAGGAAACGATGCGGCGGAAGCTTTGGCAGAAGGATTGGGTCCGGGTAGATTTGCGTTTATCTCCGCCATGAATGAGAAAGCACAGAGTTTGGGCCTTTATGACACTTATTTTTTCAACACCACCGGACTTGACGGTGTCACTTTGGAGTCAACTACGTTTTCTACTGCATTAGATTTACTCGCACTTACCAATTATGCGCTTAATAATCCTGTTTTTGCCGAAATAGTTTCGAGCCATTACCATGAAGTACCTTACAGCGAAGGCAAGCACAAAGCGTTTTATATGGAAAACATCCTTCAGCTCGAACGGTCGTATCCGGGAATCAAAGGAGTGAAGCCGGGGATTACCGACTTTGCCGGCGAGACGCTTGTTTCCTACGCTGAAAACGGTGGAAAAGAACTGATCATCGTCCTTTTGGGATCGCACAATACTCGTGATAATGTCGTCAAACTGTACGATTATATTTATGATGAACTGGGTATATCGGTGAGGTAATACTGCCTGCCGCGGAAAGCGATATGTGTAGCCGGGCAGGGGAAAGAAGGAATAGTAACATCAATTGGCGGTTCGGCTTTTTGCCAGAGATAGTAGTACTTCTTCCGGTCACCCGGAATAGTGACTACTTTGTCAAATCTGAGCCTGGCGAAATTGATAAAAAAATAAGGGTTCAGAAACGGTTCAAGTATCGACTCCGATGGGTTATATCCGGCAAGCAATTCATTTCGCAGACCTTCCAGATATTCAGGATTGTCGTTAAACAATGATGATCCAACCTGGTCAAGAATTCGCATGAAATTGCCGAATGGATATTCAACTGCGAATTGGAGCGTCTCGTCATAATTTCCGGGATTGGATTCGCCAGGAAAAAGAAATGTTGTTTGCTCTACAAGTATATAATAAACGTACGTGAGACTTACGACGCAGGGATGTATGCATTTAGAATCTTAAATAGATCTAGAGAAAATTGAGTGAGTTTAACTCCAAGCTTGAAACTTTGGCATCTCTTCATAGAAAAAAGATTAAACGTGTCTTTATCTTCATTGGTATCTGTGATAACCTTCACTCTGATTTGAAGCGAACAACTGACAACCAGAATGAGCGTTTTTACCGCGTGAATGAAGAAGATGAGGTGATAGGGTGGGTGAGACGGAGAGTTGCTCACCGGAGTCGGCAGATTATCCATCGCGGGGTTTGGGTACTGGTGTTTAATGATCGAAAAGAGCTCTTTCTACAGAAACGCAGCCGCACCAAAGACCGGGATCCAGGACTCTGGAGCATCTCAGTCGGTGGGCATGTGACCTATGGTCAATCCTATGAAGAAGCAGCTACACGCGAATCCAAAGAAGAATTGGGATTAGTCGCGCCCGTCACGTTTGTCAAAAAAATCATGATCAGCTCGCCGGAGGAAACAGAGATTGATGCTATATTTACCGCTACCCACAACGGGCCATTTAGGTTAAATACGTTAGAGATTGAA
Organism: uncultured Gammaproteobacteria bacterium; assembly: GCA_964412165.1. Classification (GTDB taxonomy): domain Bacteria; phylum Patescibacteriota; class Microgenomatia; order UBA10105; family UBA10105; genus CAYPMW01. The sequence continues at coordinate 50,101 of CAYPMW010000006.1, forward strand.
GCGGGTGCGTTTTATCATCTTGAGGATATTGAGAGTCAGGTGGCTCACCAAATTTTGCCGATGTCCACATATCCAATGCTTGTACTTAAGGTGCTTTATGGTATATTTAGAGAGTGGCCAGCTTCCCGGACTCTCCTCCGTAAAGTGTTTTAGCTATGACCGATAATCCCTTTGAGAATGCCATCATGCAATATGATCACGCAGTTAATATGCTTGTGCGCCGTGTTTCGTTTCGCGAAAAAAATCTCCTTCTCTCCAAACTGGAAATTCTCAAGTCGCCACAACGAGAGATTTCAGTATCTCTTCCTGTAGTCATGGACAGTGGAGAGATACACATGTTTCAAGGTTACCGAGTCCAACATAACAATACGCTTGGTCCATACAAAGGCGGTATCCGTTATCACCCGGGAGTGACACTCGATGAAGTGAAGGCGCTGGCGTTTTGGATGACCATAAAATGCGCGATCACCGGTGTTCCGTTCGGTGGCGGTAAAGGTGGCGTGATAGTTGACCCAAAGACACTTTCTGCCGGCGAACTTGAACGGCTCACACGCGCCTACGCGGCAAGAATGTGGGACACGATTGGTCCCTACGCTGATATCCCAGCTCCTGATGTCAATACCAATGCTCAAATTATGGAATGGCTGGCAGAAGAGATTAAAAGTCAAAAGTTAAAAGCTAACAATAAAATAACAAAAAATGAACTCTTAGCCACGGTCACGGGTAAACCGTTAAACAAAGGTGGCAGTGAAGGCAGAAAGGAAGCGACCGGGTTAGGAGGTACATTTGTATTGCAAGAAGTTCTTGCAAAAATTAAATCACAAACCACAAATTCCAAAATCCAAACTAATCCAAAACAGCAAAATTCATCTTCCCGACATTTAGAATCAAGTATTTGGGATTCGAGAGTTCCGCGACAGTCCACTGTCGCGATACAGGGATTTGGGAATGTTGGATATTTCTTAGCTAAATTTTTATATGCAGCTGGTTTTAAAATCATCGCCGTCTCTGATTCAAAAGGAGGGATCTTAGTACCGAGGGGTTTAAGTCCCGAACTCACACTTGAGTGCAAACGGAAAAATGGTTATCTTGCAGGTTGTTACTGTGTCGGATCAGTATGCGATCTCAGAAATGGCAGACCAATTTCCAACGAGGTGCTCCTTGAACTACCAGTAGATATACTCATTCCCGCGGCTTTGGAAAACGTCATTACTGGGGAAAATGCTCATAAAATCAAAGCCAAAGTGATACTTGAGATGGCCAATGGTCCGACCACTCCCGCAGCAGATACGGTTTTACATGAAAAAGGAGTCACGATAATTCCTGATGTATTGGCAAATTCCGGCGGAGTCACGGTTTCCTATTTTGAATGGTATCAAAACCTTAAAGGACTTCACTGGAACAGAGAGTTTGTATATAAGAAACTCAAGACCTATATGCAAAAAGCAGTAGAAAGAGTCTGGGAAACCCATCTTACGTATAAAACGGATCTGCGTAAGGCTGCATTTCTTAATGCGCTCAAGCGAATCACTGATGTGATGAGTTTGAAATGAGGTTTAGATTACCACGACTTTGATTGTTTTATTTGACTCTAGCAAAAGTAGTATTATAATTTGCACTATATGCGCGGACCGGATCAATTAGCTCCGAGATCTACACTGCCTGAGTTATACGAACAAGCAGCGGAGCGGATGAGGAGTGAGAGAGATGCAGGCAATCCTCAAGCCGCAGCGTACCTTGAGTTAAGTGTAGAGAATGTCCGGCAGCACGCAGGAGAAATAGTATCAGCGTATCGGAAATCCGCTATGATTGTTCCACTACTAATTATTTTAGTAAGCGGGGGTGTGGATCGGGAAAGTGTCACTATATCGGGAATAGTGTCATTCTATTTACTTGCACAAAGTTTTATATCACCGAGGTATCAAGCACGCCAAGAGTTAAAAAGAATTCTCTCAACAAGGGAGTGAATGTTTTGGATTAACTCAATTATATTGATGAACTTTCAATGTGTATACGTTTTCTCATCCGCTATAACTTTTTACAGTATGCCCTCATTGTAAAGAATCCTTTCCAATAATCGATTGAGTAATCTTTTCAAAATATACGCCGATAATTTTTATAGCAAAATAGACTAGTGTAAACACCACTGGAAAAAAATAGCGGTATGAGAGTACTGGATAGATAAATACTGCAGCGTATGAGGCTATGCCTGAACAAAGAATGACTAGGTCAATAAGGAATGGTTTTTTCTCGCGTAATACGTATATTATCCCAGTGATTCCCAAGAGAGAAAACACAAACCACCAGTGGTGACTCAACAAATCCCGCACCAAACCGATATGAGTCTTAAAGATTGCATTCAACTGGTAGAAGATAATCTCGCGAGGAGTAAAGGAGGTATCGAATAAGCCGTAGTTATTTTGAGTATATACAAGTGTATCTATAATGGTAGGAACTTTAAGTTGGGAGGAGATCAAGAGATACACTCCAGCAAAAAAACAGCTAATTATATACAGGGGCTTTATTCTACTTCTTGTAGATAGAGGATATTCAAATTTGCGTATCAGTAGCAAAAATAAGAAAAGTACTACCACAAACAGAAGACTTTGTTCGCGGGCAAAAAGTGATACTCCCAGAAGTATTGCAAAGATAATAGGTCCTCTAGTTAGTTTTTCAGCAACTATTTTGAAAATAATATATACGATCACCATCCAAAAAAAAGCACCCATCGTATCAGTCAAAAAATAGGTAGACCAATCAAGAAATGGTGAAAAACTGATAAAAAGAGCACTCGTTGCGGTAGCAAATAGCGGAGTTTGCCCCTGACGGGCAAGAAGAAACACCGTCAAAACACAGCCGATAAAACTGAGGTACGTTGGTAGTAGAAATGCCAGGAATTCATTGCCGAGAAGTAGGTTTAGTAAATAGGCGATCAGAGGGTAAAGCGGCCGTTTGGTAAAAAACCCGAGTACTGATTTATATGTTTCTTTATTCAGGTAAAAATTTTTTGATATTTCATCTTGTGACTGGATATCAATATTTATTAATACCTTTGCGTATGCTGTTTCAAAATCATTACCTTGAAAGGTGTAATACACATGTCGATAGAATTGACTGTCATTCATATAAGCAGATTTATGCCTGAGAAGGAGGAAATATTCGGCAGATGAGAACGTGAGGAGAAAAAGTAACGAGGCAGAACTGGCTAGGAAGAAAATCAGGCGTTTCATTGCCTTCTTAAAATGTTTATTGCTTTATACAGTAATTGATATTTGGATGCAATTAAGTTGTAGAGATGAGGTAGTTCTGTCTTGAATTGGTTCAGATTTTTTATCTAGATATACAACTTTAAGTTGGTGAAAGTAAATTAGTTCTTTAAACCATCGTTTGCCCTTGACAGACGTATCATAAATCAGTAAAATACATTGTACTTTTGGAGGCAGTAGATTTTACATTCATGACAGTTTATCGCATACATTCTTTCATCTTTAAAAACCGGTATCGGCGTGCGTAGACTTTGTATCTGGATGTAATTTAAGCTGACTCCGGTCAGCTTTTTTTGTTCTGCCGGCTGGCGGATAGTACCTTATAAAAATGGACAGATCCAGCCAAGAGGCTTATGGGCCCATGGCGTAGCGGTAGCGCGTCTCGTTTGCAACGAGAAGGTCGCCAGTTCAAATCTGGCTGGGTCCACAATTCAGGTAGGCGGCTTGCCCCGTACAACCGTTCTTGCGAGGTATGGATGTAAACCATCCGAGCCAAGTAAGGTTTGTTCGGGGTTCGACTCTGCGCCAAAGGCGCCCAGGCCCACTTATTTAGTTGTAAGTTATAAGTTGTTAGTTGTAAGTTTTGTCCTTAACTACTAACTTATAACCTACAACATACAACCATCCCGCGTCGCGGGACCGCTCTTTAACAAAAGAATATTTTCTATCTTAAAATGTGGTCCTGAATTTATCAGGATTGTAAATATACTACTCATAAGGCCAACAATGGATGCCTAGGCTTGTCTTGCCGAGGAAGGACGCCAGAGGCGGCGATACTCGTCGGGGAGGAGTCTCTATCCTACGAACCGGCGGTTTCCGAATGGGGCAACCCTCCCGAATTTTCGGGAATCTTGAGATAAAGGCAGCCCGCAAGGGTTGAGATAGTCTCAAGAAGGTAACCATCTGAACTGAAACATCTAAGTAAGGTGAGGAAAAGAAAGCATCTGCGATTCCGTCAGTAGCGGCGAGCGAAAGCGGAACAGCCTAAACCTTGTGCCTTGCACAAGAAAGAGGTAAGTCTCTTAAGTAACTTAGGTAACTTAAGTCACTTAGACGTCTTTCTCGCGCAGGGCGCGAGGTGTTGTAGGGCAGGCGATATGGGAGTGCGCGAGGTAGCAGAACTGCCTGGAATGGCAGGCCAAAGAACGTGAAAGCCGTGTACGCAAAACCTCAAACACCTCTAGCTTGTTCCTAAGTACCATGGGATACGCAAAAGCCCGTGGGAATCTGGGGCGGCCACGCCCTAAGGCTAAATACAAGACAAGACCGATAGTGAACTAGTACCGTGAGGGAAAGGTGAAAAGCACCCCGGAAGGGGAATGAAATAGAACCTGAAATTGTTGGCTAACAAACAGACGGAGCCTTGTGCTTTGCACAAGGAAATTCGAAGCACGAAATCCTAAATTCGAGACAAATTCAAATTTAATAATCTAAAATTCAAAAAAAGAGTATTAGATATTTGGATTTGGAATTTTGAATTTGTTTAGGATTTCGAAATTAGAATTTTGGATTTCCTCGTGCAGGGCGCGAGGTGACGTCGTGCCTATTGAAGAATGAACCGGTGAGTTGCCATATACGGCTTGCTTAATCTGCTGACGCAGAGGAGGCGAAGCGAAAGCGAGTCTTAATTAGGGCGTATCTTTCCGCAAGGAAAGATGGTCGTATACGGCAGACCCGAAACCGGGTGAGCTAACCATGAGCAGGGTGAACCCCCGCGAAAGCGGGGAGAAGGCCCGAACTCGTCAGGGTTACAAACCTGTGAGACGACTTGTGGTTAGGGGTTATATGCCTATCGAACCCGGAGATAGCTGGTTCTCCCCGAAATATATTTAGGTATAGCCTGAGGTCACGGTTGAGAGGGGTAGAGCTCTGAATGGGGTCGGTCCGCCTTTGGCGGATCGGCTTCAACCAAACTCCAAATACTTGTCAACTTATCCTCAGAGTCAGAGATATACGGCTAAGCGCGTGTCTCGAAAGGGAAACAGCCCAGATTTCCATCTAAGGCCTCTAAATAACGGTTAAGTGGTTAAGGAAGTCCAAGACTTAAAACACCCAGGAGGTTGGCTCAGAAGCAGCCATCCTTTAAAGAAAGCGTAACAGCTCACTGGCCGAAGTTTTGGGCGCCGAAAATGATCGAGGCTCAAACCGTTTGCCGACGATGAAGATCTTGTCCTTTGGACAAGGAAATTCTAAATCCTAATTTCTAAATTCTAAACAAATATAAATTTTCTAATATCAAATGTTTCAAACATTTATTATTTGAATTTTGATCTTGTTTAGGATTTAGGATTTTGATATTTGGATTTTCTCGTCCAAGGGACGAGGTGGTAGGGGAGCGTTCCGTTTGCAGTGAAGATCACGCCGTAAGGCGGATTGGAGCGGACGGAAGTGAGAATGCCGGTATGAGTAGCGTTTGAAGGTGCGAATCCTTCATGCCGCATGTCCAAGGTTTCCGAAGCAACGTTCGTCGACTTCGGGTGAGTCGGATCTAAGGCGAGTCCACGTTTGACGTGGGGTAGCTCGATGTATGTGCCGTTGATAATCGGCAACTATATATGTACGATCAAGACATCAAGGATTGACAGAGAGAGATGGTTCCGGCCTCGTGTTGAATTGAGGTCTAAGCTGCGAAGTAGTACCGCGTGGAAAACCCATCGGGCGTTTAACTAAGCAGCGATGGCGATCCCGCGAGTGATCAAGGGAGAGCGGAAGATCATTTTTCTTTCGGGAAAAGATTCGTGATGAGTATATATGTATCCGTACCGCAAACCGACACTGGTGGACTGGTAGAGTATACCAAGGCAATCGGGAGAAAGTGGTTCAAGGAACTCGGCAACAAAAACTAGGCGTAAGCTATGCAAGATGCCTTGCCAGGTGCCATCTGGTACCTGGCCGCAGTTAACGATGTTAAGCGACTGTTTAACTAAAACACAGCTCTCTGCAAAGCCGTAAGGCAACGTATAGGGGGTGACGCCTGCCCAATGCTCGTAGGTTAAGCGTGGTACTTGAGATTATATCAAGGGTGTTACGCAAGCCCGAGTGAATGGCAGCAGTAACTATAACTGTCAACTATAGGGCAGTTACAAAATTTGGCTATATGCTGGAATATCCCGTGTATCTGAAACTACTAGGTAAATGTAAAATGCAAAAATCAAAATGCAAAATTACAAGTAAAAATTCAAAAAATTATCTAGTGAAAATGTTTCAGTGGGGACAATCAGCAGGTAACTTCAATTAAATTATAAATTGAGGGAATCCTCAGAGACTATATGCCAAAATCTGATAAACAGCAGATAAGATATAGTCCGAACTCCAATGCGAATTGGAGAGTTTATTCTCTAATTAATGAGAATAAGAATAACACTATAAGTCTATGGTAGCGAAGTTCCTCGACAGGGGACATTCCGCTGTAAAGCGGAAAAGATAACTTGGCTGTATGCTGAAATATCTGATGTATCTGGTACTACCTGATAAAAAGATTTAACATAGATCTATGTCGGGTGATAAAGTATCTAGTGCAGACAATCAGCAGGAAAGACTAATAAGATGAAAAGTAATCATTTATTGAAGCTTATTTTATTTTTAGGAATTGCTTATATTGCTGGTGAGGGCTTATTTAGAATTGTCATTGATCCATTTCTAAGACAAATTCTAAATATTTCATTTTCCTCATCTCAAGTAGCAGGTATAGCTTTAGCATTAGCTACATTTGTTTACGGTAAGCATAATCCTAAGTTCTAATCTTATTAGAATCCTCAACGACTATACGCCAAGACCCTCGGTTTTTCTGGGGGATATGATATAGTCTGAACCCCAAAGCGATTTGGGGAGCTAGACAGAAATGTTCTAGCCATTTCTGATAGAGATCAGAAAAGTAACAATATTGTGTCGGGCGAATTAACGCGGGTTAATTTGCTTGCCCGACCCCGATATTATGTCGATGAATCGACGCCATCGGGGGCACTCGGGAACGTTACCAAAAGTTAAACAATTTTTAAAAGCCGATAACCTTTCAAAATTGAGTGCAAAATTGCGCTGTATGCTGGAACATCCGTTGGATGCAGTGGTACTTGCTTAGGTAGGTTAAATAACCTATAATACTGCAAGTAATAATTCATCTGCTGCGGACAATCAGCAGGAAAGATTTCTAAATATGAATACGTCCTTACAAAAGGAAATTGGTAAACATTCTATTATACCTTCTATAAAGGGAAGTTGTGTCACATGCGGAAAAGTATTTGTGGCTACTGCTCCAATGGTGAAATGGGAGTTTTACAAGCCTAATATTGAATAGTAAGTTTTATTTTTAGAAATATCCTCAACGACTATACGCGCAACCCGGATGGTGCCCGAAGGGCATAATATCCGGGATGATATAGTCTGAACTCTATGGCGACATAGGGGCGTAGGAAATCGTCTACGCGTAAAAACAAGCGTTAGATCATGAGCAGGAGCAAGGAGTTGACCTTTCAGTAAATTCAAGGTGAACCCTTCGACTTCGCTCAAGGTCAAAAATTTTCTTCGAAAATTTTTGAAGTTCCGACCCGCACGAAAGGCAGAACGACTTAACAACTGTCTTGAACCATTACCCGGCGAAATTGAAATGGCCGTGAAGATGCGGCCTACACACACATGGACAAAAAGACCCCGTGGAGCTTTACTGCAACTTGACACTGACGATGCGTTTTTAACTGTCGAGCGTAGGAGGGAGGGGGTACCATCTGGTACCCCCGTCAATGGAACACCTCTCTTTGGAAACGTTGACTCTAACCGCTATGCCGCACAAAAAGCCGGCAGCGGAACACTGTCTGGTGGGCAGTTTAACTGGGGAGGTTGCCTCCAAAAATGTAACGGAGGCGTACAAAGGTTGGCTAAGCGCGGATGGAAATCGCGCGGGTCGTACAAAGGCATAAGCCAGCTTGACTGCGAGACGTACATGTCGAGCAGGTGCGAAAGCAGGTCTTAGTGATCCTCGTTAGGGCAGTGGTTGCCCTACGAGCTTAACGGATAAAAGCTACCCCGGGGATACATACTGTGTCCTTCCCGATAGCAATATCGGGAGAGAACATACGGCTAATAACGGTGGAACCCCGTATACGGAAAGGTTTGGGTTTATCTTTTCCTTTCATGAGGCGTATACTAGGTAATACCGTGGGAAGTCAGGAGTTATGAATTCAACTCAAAAGGCAATTTTAGTTGGAATGATTTTAGGTGATGCTTATTTACAAAAAACTGGAAAATATAATGCACGAATTAGATTGGAGCATAGTACCAGTCAGGTAAATTACTTGATTTGGAAAGCAAAACAATTTCCAGAATTTTTTCAAGGTAAGCCCACCAAACTAATGCGTCAAAATCCTGTTTTTGGCAAAACGTATAGATATAGTAGATGGCAATCATCCTCATCACCTGAAATTGGAAAGTATCTACGTATTTTTTATAAACAGGGTGAGAAAATCATTCCCAAAGAGATTGGATTATTGTTAAAAGATCCAATTAGTTTAGCGGTTTGGTACATGGATGATGGATATTTATACAAACGAGATAAAATCGCGTATATCTATATTCCAAATTACTCTCGTTCTGAAATTAATATCTTACTTGAAACGCTAAAACAAAATTTTGGCTTAGAACCTAAAATGAAACAGAAAAAGAAAGGAAAAGTGCTCGTTTTTTCAGTTTTAAACACGTATAAATTACTAAGTAGTATTAGCGCTTATATAATTCCTTCAATGTTTTATAAACTCCTTGACCCCGTATCGACTGAGCATTAAGTTGCGAGGCTCTGCTTTATTAAAGCTGGGCAAGATGCCGTACCCCCGACTTAGTCGGGGTGAAGATATAGTCAACGCCGAAGCGAAAGTTTCGGGATTATACTTAATAAGTATTTGTGAACAGGCTGATCGCATCCGAGCGTCCACAGCGACGATGCGGTTTGGCACCTCGATGTCGGCTCTCTGCAATGTGCAGAGTGGGCCACTTAGTTAGTAATAATTAAGGTATATTTAGCTCATAACGGTGAAGCCCTCTACATGCTAAGATCTAGTATGTATGGGTAATACCGTGGGAAGTCGAGGAGTTTTAACAGATAGACAAAGGGAAATTATTATTGGAACTTTGTTGGGAGATGGTCATTTAGAGAAAAATGGAAGATACACTCGATTGCGTATTGATCATTACAACAAGCATAAAGAGTATATTTTCTGGTTAGCAAAAGAACTAACTCCTTTTTCTTTGACACCTCGCATAATAAGCGAGATAGATAAGAGGAATGGAAAAGTATACACCCGATGGCATTTCTCAACCAAAAGCCTTCCATTATTTGATGAGTTTCAAAAATTATTTTACGTTGGAAAGAGAAAAATTATTCCTACTAACTTTGGTGAACTCATTACTCCTTTGTCACTGGCAATTTGGTATATGGATGATGGGTTTATAAGAAAAGACTCAAAAGGGTTTTATCTTTGTACATCGTCTTATACGCAAGAAGAACATATTTTACTAACAAAAGCATTACATAAACGATTTGATTTATTGACCAGGATTCATCATCAACGTCAATACTGTCGAACGTTTATTCCATCAGCATCTGCTGATAAGTTTAATGCTTTAGTAAAGCCATATATTCTTCAAGATTTTGATTATAAACTCCTTTGACCCCGTAACGACTTTTCATCTACCAACTGGTTGATGGGAGATCTTGTAGTTTTTTATTTATTAGAAGACTATAGGATAACACGCTAAACCCCCGGTGTAACATCGGGGTGATGGTATAGTCTAACCCTCATGGAAACATGAGACAAGTTGCATCCTATCCTGGGGCTGAAGAAGGTCCCAAGGGTCCGGCTGTTCGCCGGTTAAAAGGGTACGCGAGCTGGGTT
>CAYPMW010000007.1:0-27600 GCA_964412165.1 uncultured Gammaproteobacteria bacterium
TCCATACATTTGTCGGTTATTCTCACCGCTCTGAGTCTCAAATAATCTTCCCAGGCCACTAATTCCTTCGAAAAAACTACTTTTACCCCTTTCTGATGAGGGCGGTACACCTGTCATGGACTCTGGATTTACAGCTGCTGCCATAATATGATTAAATCTGAATTGCTAATCGTTGTCAAGCATCGCTTAAATAGCGTCAATTCTTCTACCAATCTTATACGGCTGTAGGTTTTCCAAGCGTTTTCAGCTCATTCAGTTCTGATTCCAGTTCATCGCCCAGTGAAACTTGTGACTCTTCTGGTAAGTATTCATACACGTCTTCAATATACCCAAGATCCACAGAATCATCTCCATATTGACGTAGTGCTACAATAATAGAAGAAATTTCAAATTTTGGTTTAGGATTCATAAATCTTACCCGGTTGCAGGCCGCATTTCACCGACCCGCTCCATTTGTCTTCTTGCCGGATCCATTGCCAGTTTTTCAACTACCATTCCCAACAAATGTGCTATAACTGGATTGTTAGTTACATGTTTTGTAAGAAATCTTCCCGAATTTACCAGGATTGCTTCGACGTTCTTACCACTCGCCCAACCTTTCCCTATGGCCGTTAGTGCTGGGCCAGCTTCTCTCACTGCTACTATACCGTGTTTTGAATTGAGAAACGAAGCCACAGCCTTTAATTCGGTAGCTCCTTCTTTAGCCCCCTGTTTAGCTACACCTGTAGTCACATTTACCCCAGCTCTTAATGTGCCCACAGTTGCCACATCAAGTGCCACACGGCCTGCACCAAGTACCGTGTCTATTTTCCCTTTAAACCATTCCTTAAGATCGTCACTCCAAAGCATTTTTGCTTCATCAAAACTGATTTCCCTTTTTACTAACATTTTTGTCGTATCAAACGCTTTGCCCATAGCTTCATGCTCTCTTGCATATCCTTTCATATATCGCAAAGCCCCGCCCACAAAAGGCACGAAACCAAGAAGCATCATGGTTACCCTTCTTATTTTTTGATTCGGTATAGCTTTCTCAAAAAGACCAGTCATTTTATCGTAGCATTCGGCCATCTTGGTTGATCGTTTATCTAAATGTCTATCAATAATTTCCTGCCGTCTTTTTTCTATACTTTGTTCCGGTGTTTCTACCCTTTCTTCAGTTTTTGGTTTTCCTCCTAAAATAGTAGCAATAAACCGTTTGAATGAGGCTAAGGCTCCCTGTGACGGCCGAGCTTTTTCGCTGTCTGTTTGAGGTTTATCAAAGTCTTCAAAATGTGTTTCAAATGGCGGTTCTGGTGACATATTATTTCTCTGGTTGAAGAGGTGCGATTGGCCGAACTGGCAACGCTGCCGCAATCTCCTGGTGTACTCCTGGTACTAGCTCTTGGGGCTTTACATCGCCTAAACCACCTTTTAGGGACATATCCTCTCCCAATCCGGTTTGGCGGGATAGTTTCATCGCTTCCTTTAATTTTTCTAGCATTTGTGCCCGCTGAGACTGGTTTTGGAATCTCAAATCTCCTTCGGCTTCTTTCAAAAAACTAAGAAGCATCATCTGACCAAGTGAACCAATCAAACCCATCAGTTGTTTAAACATGCCCTCGTCATTTTCTCCCTCATCAGAGTCAAGCTTGTCAATAAGATTACGCAGCATCTCTTCGAGTTTTTTCCGAAGTGTGTTGTCAGTTTCTGGTAATTCACTAGTTTGTAGGACTTGAGTTTTCTTTTTTGTTTTGGGATCCATAGTTTCAACTAAAATTAAATTGCTTCACGATTTCCAAAGCGCGGTCAAGATTGCCTACCTCTATGGCTTTATATACTTCCGTATCAACTGTTTTCCTCGCTGCCTCAAGTTTACACAGTATATAGAGAGTTTTTATCTTTGCCTGATGCTGGGGAAACTTTTTCGCCATCTCCTCAATTTGACCAGAGAATGCCTCTTGAGTGGCAAGAGAATATGGAAAATGGTCAGCGGTGAATTGGGCTACAATCTTTGCTTCATCCAGAGTAATCGTTCCTTGGGAAGCGACATTTACCAAATAATCTTTCATTTTGCCGCGGAAACTATCGATGAACGCTTCAAGTTCCGGATTTGTGGGATTAGGTGATGTATCCATACTAATCATAATATATGTTTACTATGATGTAAGCAACAATTTATGTTGCGAAGAGTTGAAAACTCATGCACCTGCTCCGGCGGGTTTGGTAGGAAGTACCCGATTTAGTGACTGATGTAAAAATTGTTCCGCTTTTTCTCTAAAACCTTCTGGAAATAACGATTGAGCAGCTCCCAGATCTATACCCGCGTGTCCAAGATCATTTAGCCTTTCAAAGGTAGAAGTATACTCTCTACCTGTAAGAGCCGACTTGAAATTCTGAAATGCTTCTTTGAAATCAGTCAGGCGGGCATTAGGAGTTTCAACTGGTGTCGTGCTTGTTGGTATATCCCTTGCTTCTCTATCTGCGCCTGTAGTCACACCTATAACTCCTGCATTATCTGGCGATTGTCCGCTTTCGTCTCCAAATAATTTGTTTAACATGCCACTTTCCATAAGCGCCATCATTAATGGAACGCCTTGAGGTCCTAAATGAGCCACTGCAAGTCCACCGATAATGAGCGGACCAAATTTTTTCCACAATTCACCAATCATTTGCATATTAATCTCAAGTCCTCCGATCTCAAAATTTCCGCTTGCTTGAAGCGTTTGCTCGGCAACTTGGCTTACAAGATTCGCCTCACCGACTCTCACTGCTTCATTGCCTTGTTCAACTTGTCCCGGTTTCGATCCCGATACTTTCGCACCGGCTTCATACATCTCATCTTCACCTAAACTCGTCATAATATCATTTAAAAGAAATTAGATATTGAAGTCAAGAGACATTGACTAATAGAATTTCGCCCGTTCGACAATTTCAGCATCCACCACTGAGCGCGGTAGTCCGTACTTGATTTGAGAAATCTTTCCGACAAGCTCGGCAACCCGAGGATCTTTGGGTACTTGTTTGGCTTCTTCCCAATCAAGCGCGGTGGAAAATGGCATCGACGGCTTGCCGCGAACAAGCAGCTTTATATATAAATTGCCAATCAGATTGTTGCTCAAATCATACTCATTGAATGCCGGCCGAAATTGGTTTACCAGGTATTTCGCGTCATCAACTCCGACTCTGAAGGCGCCGATCGTGCCGACGTTACCAAACACTGCGTTTCGCACTTCCTCCTGGATTTGTGAAATGTACTGGTTGGCCACCGTAAGACACAAGCGGTATTTACGCGCCTCGGACATAATTTCGGCAAAATCAGGAGTGGCAAAATTTTGGAATTCGTCGACATAGAGATAAAAATCAGGCCGTTTGTCCTCAGGCATGTCAACCCGCGACATCGCAGCTACCAAGAGCTTTGGTATTAGAAGCAACCCCAGGAAACTTGAATTTTCCTCTCCTAACCTGCCTTTGGAAAGATTGACGATTAAAATCCTCCGGTTGTCCATAAAGTCACGGAAATTAAACGACGATTTCGATTGGCCGATGATATTGCGCATAGTAATATCGGTTACAAACCGGTCAAATTTGGAAACGAAATACCCAAGTGTTTGGGATTTATGGAAATCTGAGGTGCGTGCTAACTCCTCAGTCCAGTAGGTTTTCACCAAAGGATCTTTGATCAGGGGAATTTTGGTTTTGGCATAATCAGGAGAGGTCAGGAGTCTTAATGCTTCAATGAGTGTCGAGCCCTTTTCCTCCATGGCAGTAAGCATCACATTGCGGATGGCCCGCTCAAGCATCGGACCCATGATGCCCGTGTGGTTGGGATCATAGAGTTTGTAAAGAAGCGCGATAAAGGAATTGATAAGGATATGTTTCTGTTCCTCATTTTCCGCTTCCATGATGTTTAAGCCCATCGGAAAATGAGTTTCGGCAGGGTTCCAGTACACGGTGTCTTTAATGCGCTGAGGAGGAATTTTACTAACGACATCTTCAGCTGCATCGCCGTGAGGATCGATAAAGCAGACACCTTCCCCATTTTTGATGTCTTGGATAATCAGGTGCTTGAGATATTCTGATTTACCAGTACCGGTCTGTCCGACAATATAAAAATGCCTCCTGCGGTCTTCGCGGGTGATAAATACTTTTGCCTTGGTTCCCCGGTACTGGTTGTAGCCTAAAAACAATCCTTCCGTGGCTACATCTGTAGGAACAGGCGCTTTCTTGGCCAGGAGCCATTCGACGCGAGGCGCTTCAATCTCCTCTCCCGGAAAATGGAAAAGAGTGGCGAGTTCTACCGTATTGGCATAAAACTGGCGCTTGAGGAATGGCAGTTCTACAAGTGGCGGCATTCGAAGCCAAAAAAGCTTCATGAATCCCACGTTTGAAACCATTGACGAGCTCACTTCAAACGTGGACAACGGCGGCGAATCAAACATTGTATAGGATCTGGCGAGATTTTCAAAATTTGACCTGCCGTGTGCTCGATCGGAAGAGGCGGATACTATCCGGATCATCACTCGGAACCCCGGCCGGCTCATTTTTTTACCCACTTGTTGGTAGAGATCCTCGTCAATCGTCTGGACTTGCGGTTCTTTAGGATTTTCTTCTTTGCCGGTCACATTTTTCTTGACATCCTCCTTCATCTGGTCAAAAAAGTTCTGTTTGGGTCTTGTTAGCTGTCCTTTCATGTAATTAAGAAACGAATACGCGTGTTTTCTCCAGGTGCCGGTGACTGGGGTAACGAGGGTTTGCACAACTACCATCTCGCCTGGTTGTAAATGGGTGATTTTATTGAGAAGCGAATTTAAAGGGTCAGTCACAAGAGTTTCAAAGGTACGGATAGGTGAATAGTCCGGCCCCTTGGCGTAAACGACTCCCTTGGTGATATGGGTATTTTCTGGCAGTTCATAATGAGGCACTTGGAAGATCTCCGCTTCGGGATACGAAGCATTGATCGCGTTCTGGATAAACGACATGAGGCGTTTCGGACAGAAACAATAAAACCTGACGTTCTCGGCGGTAGCGACTATTTCAAAACTCACAGTTTCCTTATACAAGAAATGTTTCTTCCAGTTGTCATGCGTCAGAGAATGGAGCTCCGCAAACATCTGCTCGGCGACATTTGACTTAGTCTTATTTTGTCCAGAGCGTTCAGTCGGATTATCTGATGCGTGGACATGCTTGGGAAGAAGGATCTTAAGAAGCACTCCGTCTGTGTGTTCTTCTGTGATTTTATATCTAAAAAAGAGACGGGAAAGCCGCATGACTGCTACTATCACCACTACCACTCCCAGTATGGCGCCGCTTACTGAAAGTATGTAAAACAAGGCTTTAAAGAGTATCTGATTAACTTGCTGCATGGCAGGAAAAACTCTTTTTAAAGAGCTCACTCACAGAATACACGAAACGAGAGACCGAATCAATGAAACAAACTTAGATTAAACGTTTATTTCTAAACGCGAATCCTGAAGATGTTTTTAGATATTTTTCGAATTTAACAGGCCGTAAATTTTTTGTTGAGGATATCAACCCTTCATTATGAACTTTAATGCGATTTTTTATATCTGAAGAATATAAACGTAATACACTTTTTTATTTTAACATAAGGGGCTGCCCCATTTCGTCCCGGCATAGTCTGGACTACGTTAGGGTCACACTTTGCGCAATGGATTCACGGAGCATGAGTATTATAAGTTGTTTACCACGCGAAGCCCCACCTTTGAGGTGGGGCGAAGTGTGGAGATGGAGGGAGTCGAACCCTCGTGCGAAATGTACTGATAAAAACTACTACAAGCTTATTTCGTTGTAAAAATGTCCTCTCCATGTATCCCAACGAACAATCAACATGAGAAAGTAAGACGAGATCTTAATTCCACAGGTTATCATGCTGTGGAATGCATCCTGACTGGGTTTACACCTTTAGCTGTCCGCCAGGAGAGGCAAACTAAAGATGGCCTTTAGGCTTGATATGCTCGAAGCTGTCGGGCTCCCCAAAGAGGAGCATAGGTTTGTGCCAATGCTAACTCTCCGAGGTCGCTGGTTTCATTATCAGCTGTTATGTTTTGACGCATTTTACGAGTTTGGTCATTCTCGGCTTGCAGTTTTTAAAGAGCAAATCCCGGCGATCCGGTCATCCCCGGAAAGTATTATACTAAAATGTGGCCTTCTAGTCCACTTTTCTTCGGTACTCGCTTTCAAGCTCCCTGAGCTCATCGCGGCGTTTGATAGCTTCACGTTTTTCGTATTGCTTTTTACCTCGGCCGAGGCCGATCTCCACCTTGATAAGTCCATGAGTAGTGTAAAGAGACAGAGGCACAAGAGTTAAATTCGCGCTTTCAATTTTACCCTTAAGTGAGATGATTTCTTTCTTGTTGAGTAAGAGTTTTCGCGTCCGGCGGGGATCGTAATTCTCGACTCGGGCAAATTCATAAGGCTGGATTTGGGCATTAACCAGATATGCTTCACTACCAATGATTTTGACAAAAGCGCCTGTCAAAGAAACTCTGTTTCCTTTGACGCTTTTGACTTCGGGGCCGGTGAGTTTCACTCCCGCTTCAAATCGCGCAAGAATTGTATAGTCATAAAAGGAATTTCTATTTACTACTTTCATGAGGTTTATTTTACATCGATCGCGTAGATCGTGCCACGCGACAAAAGGAGTATTTTTCTGAACTCCTCTACGACTACCATGTCAGATACCATTAAACCTTCTTCCCAACGGTATTGCGCCAAGTATACCCCTTCCTTGTCAGTTACCACAACGCGCTTATTATCGGTATCAAAAATATAGATTCCTGAGGTTGACTCGGAAGTATAAACGCGGAGGTGCCGTCCCAGAGGAGTATCGAGTCCCTTAATATGCCAACTTGTATCTCTTCCTTGGTTAAACTGCACGACTCCCTTTTCCCCTGCCACCCATACTAAACCGTCTATCACGAGATCCTGAGAGTTTCTTAGATCTTTTTGGGTGTCTGGCAATAGATACGTCTTTTTGTCAGAAAAACCTGATTCTATCGCCACGTATTTCCAGATTTCATTTTTTCCAGAATCCAAAAGATACAAGTTTCCACCGTACCTATCCATATCGACAATACTTCCCCACTCCGGATCTTTGTTAAAAATTTTTTTAAGAGCTGTCCCTTCTTGGGGCAACTGGTAGATTCCATCGGCAAATATAAAAATTTCCCCATTTATTTCTGCGATAAAACGTCCTACTGTAAGTTCTTTCGTGCCAATAATAATCTTGGCGCTTTTGGTACCAAGTCCTATTTTGTAAAGTACTGCATTTTTGGTATCTAGCACAATGAGGGTATCGTGAGAAAGCACAAACGAACTCCCTTCACCACCGGGTTTCACTAGATCCAATTCATAAAACGATGTCGGAGTGATACCCATGCTTCGTAAAGCTACACGCGTGCCTTCGCTAATTTTAATAAGTAGCGCTTCGAGCTCCGCTTTTTCTTTCTCATCGGAAGTGCGAGAAAGTTCTTCTTTCGTGAGCGCTTCCGCCTCTTTAAGAAGTTCCCGGGCCCGAATTGTATTGAGCTCAACAAGCGCAATACCCTCATCATATAAATGACTAATTTTAGCTAAACTCAATTCGCGTTTATTCATTTCATTTTTTTCACTCTGTTTGCGTATCCCAAAGCCAATACTTCCCACTAGAAGAAGCGCCAACAGTGCTACTACGAGACTTAAGACATTCAAACGAAACGGCACTTGAAGCCTTAGATTTGGCATCTGCGTAATTGCCTGAGGAATTGGTAAACGAAGCGGCACACGCGGCATGGAAAAGGCAGGTGGCAACTTTGGTTTTGGCGAATCATTACCGCCACTTATCTGCACGACATTCCCCGCTCCCACGGGTAAAACGTCTTGTGCATGAATAGAAAGAGCAAGCGACTCGGCAACATCCTCGGGGTTAGTAAACCCCAAAGCTTTCCTGATTTCCTCATTCGTGGCTGCTGCAGTAATACCTTTACTCAAAAGCAGGTATGTATCACCAACCCGAACTTTCCCTGAAACGATCCCGTCTTGAGACACGAGGAGTCCAATATTTCCTTCCCGTTTGATGAGTATTTTTCCGCCGTTTTTTACTACACATACCACATTCTCACCACTAAAAAGCGTTGCTCCGTAGGAATAGGTAAATTCAATCCCACTGGAAAACTTTAAGATATCGCGGAACTGACGGGCGGTGGTAGGAGGATGGTCTTTTACTCTCTCTGATACGGTATCCAAAAATTTCTTTCCCTCAATACTCGCATGAGGACCACGCACCTCAAACACCAGGAAAAAATTGCGAGATCCGAAACTTTGACACCAATGTGAAGTGTCTTTGCCGCCTAAGACGCTCGCGGAATGAGCGGATACATTCATAGCGTTACACGATAACAAGTGCCAACACCAAAATCACCAAAGAGGCGAAAAAATGGCCTAGAGCAACAAGCTTGAATACCGGAGCATATGGGATCTCAACCACTCGCGACATGAGCTGTTCTTGTCGCACAACTACGGCAGCAAACATCATATAGATAAATAAAACCACTACAATTGACAGTTTAATAAATCCCCAAGGGAAAAAGATAGTTAAAAAGGTAATCACTGAATCTGGACTCATATTCAGGTCTTTGTTTGCGAATACGTTTCGACTATTTGATTTATTTCACGCACAAACTGGTCAGGTTTGGGTACCGCAAGGAACTCAAAATTAGGTTCTGACCCGGCAGTTTGAATAATAACATCACCAAAGTCAAAAAAAGAATCCAAGATCCCTCCTTGTTTATACGTTACATCCTGTATCTTGTCCAGCTGAGTAGAAGAAAACTGCTTATAGAGAAGATTCATCCAGTCAATATCAATCACGCGCTCATTGGTAATTATATATACATTAAAGTACCAATGCAGAAGGTTTACCAAAACAAATCCTAATGTCAATAAATACCATATAAGCGGTGCTAGGAGATAATACCCCGACGGTATCGTGTTGGGGAAAAACCCGGCACCCAAAAGAAACGGGCTCAAAAACACCGGCGCAAGAAACAGTACAAATGCACCAAACATCCAACCCACTGCGGTGATCAGGTGCTGTCGGGCAAGCAAGAGCACATCTTCATCGTCCTCCTGTGTTTCAAATTTGATCCCTTGAGGTCTCACCATAAACATAGAAAATAACTGTGGTTTGGAGGGAGGATGTTTAACATGACGTTGTACTTCGGGCTGCGATTCATGCTTAGGCTCATGAGTTTTTGGTGCTGTGTATATTTCCGGCATATGTTAGTAAATCCTAATTTCAACATCCTAAATCCAAAACAATATCAAAATTTAAAATCCAAATTCTAAAAAAATTTTTTTACGTTTTGAATTTGTATCATTTGAAATTGTTTCGAATTTAGAATTTAGTGCTTAGTATTTATATTGTCATTTCTTCTCTATATTATACAACGGGCTGCGAATTGAGATATATCCAGGTGCGCGTAAATTGAATGTGTCCTTAAATTCCGAGCCATTTATAGTAATTGAACCGCGATTGGTGGTGATCGTCACATTGACAGTTGCGCCGCTAGTGCCATATGAAACAGAAATGCTTGACGCTGACGTATAAGCTTCTCCTACACTTGAAGCCTTGTCCCGCATTTCGCTGACTGAAAACGGATCGCCCCCGATTCCTCCTACCGAACAGTTGTTTATGGTCACTGGTAGGATCCGGTCTTTGTCGCTATCTGAGCCCTTACGCCTCACTACCCACGCGTTTAAAATATCGGTAAATTCTTCTTCAGTCAGCCACGGATGGTTACGGTTGCACTTTCCCGATGACTGGTAGTACCCTTGGGTATACCAGCCTTTATAAAACCACGGACTTTTGGCGATTTTCTCATACGCATCTCCGGTCCAGCACCCTTGATTACCACATTTGGTATCCCAGCCTGAGGTCGTGAGATAGCCACCGGTCGTTGACGAGTAATACGTCACCACGTCTTCAACCACTTTCCCCCGCGTCTCTTCAACTGCTTGGCGCCACTCAGAAGGCGGGTTATCCGCCTTTGATTTGGAAAACACCTGGCACGCCTCAGTCGTGCAGATCGTCTGGCCGCCGGTTTTATAACGATAAGCATACGAGCGAGCTGCAATTGCTTGGGCTTTGAGTGCCTCTTTGGGAAAGCTTGAGGGCATCTCGGCTATTCCCAAAAGATAATAATTTTCAAAATCGAGACTTCCATAACCTGACACGCTAATTGAACCACCAGTATCTTTGTTTGTTGGGCTCTTGCCGTAATACGCCCGGAGTATGTCTTCGTGGTTTTGACCTGATTCAGCCCTTCCTTTGGCTCCGTACTGACTCATTCCCTTGCGGTGGGTATACGCGCCAAAGGAAAAAGCGGCAAATGCCGGTGAAAAACCAGGATTGTAGGTTGGAGCGGCATTGGGATCGTCAGTAAGCGGCACATCTCCCACGCTCGTGGTAAAGGTACCTGACCTTTCGGCCAGAAGCGTTTGCTGTTTGGCGGTAAGTTGTCCGATTTGGGAAGACAGCGTCTTTTGATATGCGCTGGCCTCATTTATGAGCTTGCGGGTGGCACTTGCCTGTCCATCAAGCTGTTCTTTGAGTCGGGCAAGCGTTTCTTTTTCACTGATGAGCTTTGTTTTTTTCTCTTCCAAGTTTTTGATAAAACCAATGCTGTCGAGAATCGTGCGTTTATCTTCCTGAGTAACTGCCTTCTGGTAGGCAACAGTGCGCAGTATTTGTCCAAAATCAAGACTCCGGGAGAATAGCAGTAATAGTGGTTTGGCGCGAAAACTTCTAATATAGGCAGCTCTCACTCGTGTCGCCAACAATTCTTGCTGCGATACGAGTTCTTCATCCCGATCCCCAATCTCAACCTCTTTTACCTTGACCTCTGCGGTGATTCCAATCATCCGCATCTGAAATGCGGCAATATCTGATTCCATTTTTTTGAGTGCTTCCTCATGAGGTTCTTTAGACCGCTGGACGTCGTTCCATATTTTTTGGCATTCAGTGATTTTTTGCCCACACTCCTCCACACTTCCACAGCTGGTGTCGCATTCGGCGGCATATACCAAGCTCGCAGTTAAGACTAATGCCAAAAGCAGACATGCGCCGACAAGCATCCGTTTCATGAGTATTCCTAGTATACCATCAGCGTACACTATCCTCTTTATTGCATGATGCACCCCGCTTCTGATAGACTTTTATATGTATTGCTGTAAAGCAATATAGTGCTTGGGGACACGAAATAAAAGGACAAACAAATATATGAAGCGGTGGATATTTTCATTTTTATTTCTTTTGTTGGCATTTTTTGTATATCCGCAATTGAGTAAAGTACATGCAGCTCCTCAATGTTATCTCCAACCGTCGATTTTTACGGAAGAAGATAATTTCATGACTCTGACTATCGGTAATGCGTATGTCAATAGCATCAATGATTTTGAAGAAGTAGAGATTTATTGTGCTGCATTTGTACCGACATGGCCAATACCCGAAGACAAGATTGTGGTTAAACGCAACGATGTAACTGACCTGGGTGGAGGCGCGATACAAATCACTATCCAAAACCAGTCTCCGATTATTCCAAATACAAAATGCTGGCGCGTATGCAACAATTGGACAACAAATTGTCACCGGCCCGGCGTCACAGTCATTAAAGATAAGGTCCTCTGGGTTGATCCTCAAATTTGTGAGACATCAGATATTCCCGTTGTTAAATCACCGCCGAAACAGTGCACAATCACTGTTGAACCTGACCCGCCTGAGCCGAACACAGAGTATAAGGTGACGGTTACTAATATTGATCCCAACGCCACAGGTGTGATGCTCCAAAAAAGTGAAGATTGGGTACCTATAATACTTTACAAACATCTATTTGTTCCAGTCTTTAACTGCGGTGATATCACAAAGAATGCATGCAATGTGTTTGGCACAGATCAAGATAAACATGTGGCGCTTGTAGTTACCGGTAATGTCAACAGCACAGACTACAATCCAGGAAACCCACTTTGCCATACTGAATTTGTCGTTGGTAAGGTCCCAACTACAGGAGGGTTTGTTTCGCCTGATATCTGCAAGCGCTTTATACCTCCGGGCAAAGCACAAGATAAATGCCTTACGTGCCACACTAAAAAACCACCGGGAGTATTTACGCCATTTGGCTGCATTGATGTTGAACCCCAAAAATTTGTAACTGCGATACTCCGTATCGCTATTGGTCTGGCAGGTGGAATTGCGTTCCTGATGATCATCTACGGCGGATTTGTGATCATGACTTCAAGCGGCAATCCTGAGCGCATCAACAGCGGCAAGGAAATCATCACTTCGTCGCTGGCCGGTTTGTTTCTGATTGTTTTTTCAGTCATAATACTGCGTATAATAGGAGTAGACATCCTGGGTATACCAGGCTTAGATTAATATGTTTTTTCAGGCAATCATTGATTTAGACCAAATTATCGGAGATCTTACGGCAATCAACGCGAAATACTCTAAATTTAAAACCCTGGGAGGCTTGGTCACCCAGATACTGCCGTATGTTTATGGTCTCACCGGTATCGCTCTGCTTCTCTACTTGATTTTCGGCGGATTTAAATATCTGACGAGCGCCGGTGATCCAAAAAAAGTTGAATCTGCGAAAACTACGCTTACACAGGCGCTGATTGGGTTCATCATTATCTTCACGGCGTTTTTTATTACCCAAATCGTTGATTTTATCTTTTATCTTCAGGCACCGCTTAAGGGACCATAATTATTTGCCAAATCGGCGCTGTCTTTGCCAAAATTCCTCTATCACCTGGTCAAGTTTTTGAGGTGTAAAATCCGGCATGTACCAAGAAGCAAAGTAGAGTTCGCTGTACTCGCTCTGCCACATAAGAAAGCCACTCAGACGCTGTTCGCCGCCAGTACGCACAATCAGTTCAGGATCCGGAATCTCCGCAGTATCTAAAAACCGCTCGAGTTCTCTCTCCCGAATTTGCGAACTGCGAACTGCGAACTGCGAACTTTCACGCAATTTATTAAATGCTCGTAAAAGTTCATCCCGACCGCCGTAATTGAGGGCAAAGACAGCAGTGATGCGCTTATTTTGTGCTGTCTCCTTCATGACGTCAATTAATCCTTGTTTTATTCCAGGCTCAAATTTGGCTATATCTCCGATGACTTTGACGCGGACACCATTTTTATGAAGTCGCTGCCAGTTTTTCTCAATCACCCGCCTGAAAATCCGCATGATACCAGATACCTCCCGTTTTTGTCGCTGCCAATTTTCAGTCGACCACGCCCAAAAGGTCATATATTTAACTCCCCTTTTAGCCGCATGCTCAATAAGAGGTTCAAGTACACGATCAGCCACGTACCGGTGTCCGGCAAGTATTGGCAGTCCCCGCGTTCTCGCCCATCGGCGGTTGCCATCCATGATGACTGCGATATGTTGAGGAACATCCATAAACTCTAAATCCTAAATTCTAAATACTAAACAAATACAAATAATAAACACTAAAATACTAAAAACTTTTACTCACAGGTTTTTCTAAAATTGCACCAAAAATCTTTGTTAATTCTGTTGCTTCTTGAATTAATTTATCTTTTTCTGATTGTAAATCAATTCTATATAGAGTAATTAATCTAAACCAATAACAAGTTTCTTTTGCTTCTTTACGACAGATTTTGATTCTCATATAGAAATCCTTTTTACTCAAAGCTTCATTCGCTTCTATGTAATTTGCTCCTACAGATCCTGATGATCGGATTACTTGTTGAATATCATCAAGATTAGTATTACTTTTGAGTATCTTTCCAATAAACAATCTTACATTAGTTGCAAAGGCAAGTATTCTATCTTCTAAATCAAATCGTTTCGTGCTTATTTTTTGGTTCATTGTATTTTGTTTTGTGTTTAGGATTTAGAGTTTAGGATTTAAACTACTACTTGTTCTTTCCTGATACCCTCTACCTCAAATGTTACCGGAGTGCTTATTAGTCCACAATTGGCTGCTACCTGAGTCACTGATTTCATGTTTTCATGCATCAGTAAGATCCATTCTTTATTTTCATTATCTCTTCGATCCCTTATCGCCCAACCGCAACCGCCTTGTTGCTCGACGAGTTTTACGACATCGTATGCTGTATCTGAGATTATACCTTGATCTCTCTGGATTGACGCTATCTTACATAGTGTCACTATAAAGTCCTTCTTATTCTCGCCGCGGATTGCAGTAACGAGCTTTTTAAGTAGCGTCTCCGAAAAAGTACCGTTTTCTCGGGCTTTTAATTTTTTACCCGAATGAGAGTGATGATCAACAGGAAGCTGAATTAGAACAAATTTGCCAAAATGAGCCGGCAGTTTAAATGGCAAAAGCCAATAGGTTTTTAAAAAATCAAATTCTTTGCGATACCACAGTAAACCACCATATGTCGCTACACTTGTAAATGCTCCGCTTGTATCTTCAAACAATAGGCTTTTCAGTTCGTGCGCGAATTCATTGATTTCATTCGGACTCCAAGATAAATTATGGAATAGCCTCAGTCCTCCGACCAAGGCGACAATGCTTGAGGAAATCACATTTTCTAGGGGCAGGAGTGATTGTATTTCAACTGAAACTTCAGATGTAACTTTATATTTCTTGTCAAATTTGTTGACAAAGCGCTTAAATGAAGCATATTTGTCTACAAAGGAATTGCCCTGATTTTTATTTTTGATTTTTGATTTTTGATTTATTGTAACGTATATCCGGGGCGTAATTGAAGCGTACAATGCTGGCTTGCCATACTCAACTCCTGCATCTGAGAGCGTGATTACAGCAGGTGCTGACACGATCACTTTCTTCATTGTTCAACCCGGGTCCCCACCACTGCCTCTCCCATTACCGCTTGCGACAAACTTCCCTGTTCAATTCCGTCAATGATTAATCCGCGTACACCAGCTTTGGCAAGCGCCAGAGTTTCCTCAACCTTGTGGATCATGCCACCGGTGACGTCAATGCCATGAGAACCTGTCAAAACATCTTTATAGCGAGAAAAGTTGGTGCTGTTGATGAGATTTATCGTTTTTCCATTTTGATCATAGACGCCGTTTGTTAACCCGCAGTGGATGATCCGCTCCACCTCATATCCTTTCTGTTTCAGGTGGTAAGCTAAATACCCTAAGACTTTTTCAGTGGAAAAAATAGTGCAGCCGACCTTCGTATCAAGTACTTGGTCGCCGTATAAAACAGGTAGTAACCCCAAACGCAAAAGCTCTTCGATACTCGTTAAACAAATTTCCTTGAGTTTAAAATCTTCTGCCACCATGATATTCATGGGACTTACTGAAACCGCATTCACCCCTTTTTCTAAAAGCTTTTTCACCACAATTCGGTTAAGTCTGGCTGCCGCATCAGCCACCTCGGCAATTCCGCGATAGCTATCTTCATTAATGATCCCCTTATGCGTCTGGTACTTTTTGGCTGGAAAATGTGGAAATGATCCGCCACCGTGGCCAACAATAAGCTGCCTACCTGTCTTCATAGCAGCAGCAATTTCATCACAGATAGTATCAAGCGCCTTTTCTTTGACGGTAAAGGGTTTATTTTTGTCAGTAATCAAACTTCCGCCAATTTTGACTAAAACAAGTGGCTTATGCTTCATTTATTTATTCCTCAATTTTTCCTAAGCCCATTTCCAGTATACATACCTGGATAAAAAGTGAGTCCCAGCTCACGAGCTCTTTGATATCCAAATTCTACTACGTCTCGGTTGTACCCAGCAATTAATTGCTTTGGGTCAACACCATTATGCTTAAGCGAAGTGTAAACGAACAGTCCTTGTCGAAACGTAGGTCGATAGTTTAAATCATCATCTTGGAAATCTGAGGTAGTATGCACTTCATATTCGGCATCAAACCATCCTAAAAAACCAGCTTCAGGTATTCGCCTTAAAATTTCCATCTCTGCAGGAGTGGCTACGTACTCAACTAAGTGAACTCCAATTAAATAAGCTAAAACCCCAGAAGGCGTTTCAATTTCTTGGTAGCAGGCAATGAGCGGGACTCTATCAAAATGGTTAAATGTACCCGCGCCAAGTCTCGGATCCAATTCTGTCTGCATTTCACGCAGTGCAGCCCGTAGCACCAGTTCACCATTATGAATCCCTCCGCCGGCTGCATTCATCCGGCCTAAAGAACTGAGCATCTCGGTTGCTCCACCACGAAGATGCAATTCACGCTTTTCTTCAGTTTCCGGACGTAAGAATATTTTTCCATCAGGAGAAACAATAATTACTTGTACTCCCTCACGACGGTCATCAAGCAGTTCAGGAGTAGGCCTTGAATCAAATCTTCTTGATCTACCTACTAGCGTAGCTCTAATCCAACCCATCCCTGTGTGTACTGCGTCTATGAGTCTTTCCGCCATATCAGTTACCAAGTTCCCTTATAACTAATTTGTTGTTCATAATATCCAGAAACCATGGTGTAAATTGTTGAGGTCTAGAAATAAGATCCTGAGTTAACTGGTTTAGATTTTGCCATTTATATGCTGCTACTTCGTTTGTGTCCGGTAAAACTTCCTTATTCCATTCGCCAACCACCACGCCATCGAGCTCGTATTCGGAAAGTTGGTGACTAAATTGGGCTTGATAAATAAATTTATTTATATACGTTAGTACTTGTGGCTCTAAAGAAATCCCCATCTCCTCTTTGAGCCTCCTCACCGCACAATTAACATAGGACTCGCCATCTCGCGGATGCGTACAGACAGTATTTGACCAAAAAAGCGGCCAGAGGGACTTATATTTGCTTCTTTGCTGCAAAAACACTTCGGTATTGCCGTTATTTTTCCGATATAAAAGTACTGACACTGCACGATGAAGCTTCCCTTTTCCCCGGTGGGCCTCTAGTTTATCCATCAGGCCAGTTTGGTTGTCGTCTTTATCAACTAAAACCACTTGCTCATTCATCTATTGCTCTCCCGTTTTGCATATTTACCATACTCTCGCTAATTCGTGATAGTAACTGTGTGAGTCCGTTTACACTGGCCTCAGATGTTGGTGTTTGTACTGGTAGTGCTTGAGCTACGAGCAAGGCACCATAAATAGTATGACCCATCAGTAGAAGATCAGATGTATCTAGAACTACCGATTCTAAAAGATGTCTGTCTCCATTATCGCTATGAACCAGAACTGATTCACTTCTCACAACAGATTCATACACTTTTTTCAGCTCGCGTACAAAAACAGTCACACCTTGAATTTTTGAAACGCCAACTTTCCGCATTTTACCAGTGCTTCCTCCAACCCACACTTGTATATCAAATTTTTGTTGGGCCAGCGCCTGGTGCATCTGCCACATACCACTGCTCATGGCTTTCCAGTCAGGTTTTACTTCAAATCTTTGAATTCGCTCCTCAAGCGATAACTCAGGCAGACCAAGTGCTGTCCGTGTATATTCCGCAGTATTCTGGGAGAAACGTCCGGCTCTGCGTCTCAGCGTAAAGATACCTTCACGAACTACATCAATAAATCGAGCGTCTGACCCGTGACTATCCGGTCTTAGTACCCCTCTTGCAATTGGAGCTTCAACTGCCACCATACATTAAAAAAGGGCGCTACCTGTCAACTGCTGCCCTCATAGTATTGGTCGAGAGAATGTATTAAATCCTTCAGTAGAGATCACTCACACAAACGGCACGCGGAAGATGCCTAGACCATACATAATATAAGCATAAAGCCCGAGAAACGGGAAAAAAACGCCAGAAACCAGAATAATTCTTGCCAAGTCTAATTTGATCGCAAACCTGAGAGTAAGATAATACAAAACTCCCTTCCACAAAAAGAGAGATATCGAAAACGTCAGGTAAAGAAGTGAAAATGTTTTTCCCATTACCGTCTCGGTCCTTGGCGGCGGAAACAATACATATGTTACTGAAGTAACGAGAAACCACACAAGCGTTGGCATAAGCGAGTATCCCCAGGCCAGAAATAACGCTTCATGTTTCGGTTTTCCGCCCACAGCTTTACCGGTAAAATATAAAACTCCTACAGTCACCAGGTATCCACAAAGCGACGCGGTAAAGAGTTTTCCCGCGTTAACCGTCAAAAGAAACGGGTGAAATGTGCGGAGTCTAATAGGTGAAACAAGAAAAAAGTAGGCAGCAATGAGAGTAAATAGTACTAGTAGTTGGTCAAGATCTTCGTTTATGAGTCCGCGGTACGTTTGGTAGGGTTTGTGGATACTTCCCCACGTATTTTTCATCCATAGAAGCACCGTTTTAATAAGATACGCAATGAACATACTTAGAAACTTCCCTGTAGAAACGAAGTGATTTGAGCAGCAGTTGCATGCACAAATAGAGCTATAGAAATAGCAAGCACAAAGGCGAGCGGAATGAGAATCCGCCACGGATCGGCTTTAATAAAGGGCACTGTTCTTTTGTAAAGCGGCGTTAAAGGACCAACTGTTTGCGGTGGAAGCTCGGTCACTTCCTCCCACTTTTTTAAAAAATTTTCGTATAATCTATCCTTTTTTGATTCCATATCAGGTAATATACAGTTTTACAAACGCCCTGCGGGCGCGAAAAAGTCCTGATTCAACTGATTTAAACGAAATGTTAAGGAGTCGTGAAATTTCCTCAACACTTCTACCTTCAATATATTTAAGATGAAGTATCCGCGCATGAATCGGCGCGAGCTTACGAAATATTTGTGTGATTTTACTCCGAATGAGACCACTCTCCATAATTTTTTGCGGATCTGAAACAAGTTCAGAGATGAGCACTTCAATCCCTTGCGGCAGTTGTGAGAAAACGATTTTCTTAAGTCTCTTTTTGCGGTAAAAATCAACAATTTTGTGACTCGCAATTGCGCAAAGATATGTATATAAAGACGATTTGCCACTAAAATCACGCGCACCCTCAAGAAATGCATATAGCGTATCCTGGGCTATCTCTTCAACGTCACATTCATCACGTACCCGCTGCCTAATAAATTTAAGCAGTTTCGGAGAATAGTGGTTATAAAAACGGATGACTGCCCGACGGTCGTGTGAAAGTATCCCCTGAAGGAGTAACTGATCGCCTATCATACGTACTATTTTATATCATATTCCCATTGCGTACTAGTCATCTCGTCTGATAACCCAATCTGCGAGCATATAGAGGAGCTTATTCTCAACCAACTTGGATTTTGCAAGTTGATCTTTCGCTTGAGTTATGAGGGTACGCATCTTTGCTTCTGTGCTCACCTTCGCACCGCTGACTTCGATTTTACGTTTCACCCACCCGATATCTTCCACATCCGTGACCTTATTGGCAAGAAGGGTAAGTAACTTTCGTTTGTCATGAGTGTTTGACTTTTGATATGTCAAAGCCATCATATACGTCCATTTTCCTTCAGTGATATCGTTACTTGTTGATTTGCCAAGCCTGATAAAATTTCCAAAAACTCCCAGAATATCGTCTTTCAGTTGAAATGCCAATCCAACCCGTCGGCCAAATTGGGACAGCGCGCGTATAAGCGCCTGATTTGCGCCACCCAATATCGCTCCCATAATGAGCGGTTTCTCGACACAATAGCTTGCTGTTTTCATCTCATACATCCGAAGGATTTCCGACTTGTTTTCTAGTTTCATTCCCCACATCTCTACAGTTTGACCACAAATCACTTCTTCAACCATCGAGTGAAATGTGGTTTTTGCGCTTTGACGAGACACATCTAAAGACAATCTGTCCATGAGTTCCTGTGCCCACTGGGCACATAAATCCCCTGCTAAAAGCGCAAAAGACCCGGCTTGGGCCTGGGTGCGGGGATTCTGCGTGAAATATGCGTGAATTGTTAGTCCTCCCCGCCTCGTGGTGGCGTGATCCATAATATCGTCATGGATAAGTGCAAATGATTGAAAAAGCTCAAGTGCTAAAAGTGCTGGCAAAATATCCTTCATCTCATTTCCACCAGCCACCTGATATCCTACCCAGCAAAAATAAGGCCGTATTCGGTCACCACCTCGTAATGTTAAATCTGCAATTTGATCGATAAGCACTCCGGAGCGAGCGTCTATTTTTAAGAACCCTTGCTTTTTAGCCTTAAAAAATTTCTTTAGTTCGCGATTTACCCCGGACTGAAAAGCCGTATCGATCATGGGCGTATTATACGTTATTTTTAAAGCAGATTGTCCTTTGGGTATCATTTGCGTTTTGCTTTAGTATTGCTTACAATGAGTAGTAAGATGATAGATCTTGTCAGAACAGCCTATGCAGCTCCCAGTGGAATAGATCTTAAAAAATATTTTACCCCGGCAAAATATTACACCAGCGTCTCTGCTCTTGTAAATGTACTCCTTCCCAATCTGTTCCTTCTGGCTGGAGTAGTGGCATTTATATTTGTGATTGCCTCAGGGGTGCAAATCATCCTCCATTCGGGTGGAGAAAGCAAAGAACTTGAGAAAGACAAACAAGCATTTACAGCCGCGGTGATTGGCCTTATCATTATCTTTGGGGCATATACCATCATCCAGATACTGGAGTTTGTATTGGGGTATAAACTCTTAGATCCAAAACTTTGATATGATTAAGCTCAAAAAACGAGTTGCGATGATATTGCTTATAGTGATGCTAGGTAGGCCTCGGACAGCATATGCGGAGGGTCCATGGCCAGGAGGCAATCCGATTGGTTCGGTCATCAACTCGCTTCCCGGTGGTCTCATTCCTTTGCTTAATAGTCTGGTCGGGGTCATATTTCTGGCTGCTGGTATCCTGGTATTTTTCAGAGTGCTTCTGGCTGGAATACAGTTTATGAACGCCGGAGGTGATGCAAAAAAAATCGAACAAGCGTGGAACAGTATCTATATGTCGCTGATCGGACTCGTGGTGCTTATAAGCGCCTTTGCTGTTGCCGCGCTAGTGGGAATAATATTGTTTAATGACCCATTCTTTATCTTAAATCCGAAGGTTCAAGGACCTGGGACATAAAATTATGATGTATTCATTCTTAGATTTGGGAAAATTAGGCTGCAAGCCTGGTCAAGGACCGCTCAACTGCATTACGAGCGGAGCCAATGCCGTGGACGCCATCGCCAGAATTACCACTACAATAATTGGATTTATAACGCTTGTGGGTACGGTGTATTTCATTTTTCAGTTTATTATCGGCGCCATTGAATGGATCAGCGCTTCAGGCGACAAATCACGGCTAACCAAAGCCCAAGATCGGATAACTCACGCTCTCACCGGAATTATTATTCTCGTATCCGCATATGCGGTAGTAGCCCTTATCGGCACGCTGTTAGGTTTCGATCCGTTCTTGACCAATCCGATTGAGATTATTAAACTGCTTAAACCATAAGTATGTTTTTAAGTATTATTAATCCGTTTATTGATAAGCTACTTGGTACTGGCGGAACGGAAAAGGGCGCTGAAATTGTCGGTAAAATAATCGGCGGGTTGATTGGTATATTTTTCGTGATTGGATTTGTGTTGTCTCTACTGCACTTCGTATTTGCATCAATCAAATGGATTACGGCAGGCGGAGATAAGTCTCAGCTTGAGAATGCGCGCGAGCGTATGATTCAAGCTTTAGTGGGACTCATTCTTCTGGCTGCAGTTTGGGCAGTCATGAAAGTTGTAGGTACTATCATTGGTATTGATTTCCCAGTGCTTAAGATACCAAAAATTACTGATTTGTAATCATATGGGCAAGAAATTGGGTGGTTGTTACAGGAAAAATAGACACTGTTGACATTTAACTGTATAATGGTTCATAATCGTTTTAGGAGGCTATGACATGAAAAAAGCTATTGTGGTCATATACGTTTTATTGCTTATGGCTATGAGCGGGAGGCCAGCTCTGGCCCAACAAATTACTATCCCCGAACCAACCAATGTTCCCACTGTCGGAATCGGCAATGTCATTTCCGCGGTAGTTGGATTACTACTTCTCGTGGCTGCGATTCTTTCATTTTTATACCTCATACTTGGAGGTATCCAGTGGATCACCTCTGGTGGAGATAAATCCGCGATGGAAACTGCCCGCAACCGGATCACAGCGGCAATCGTCGGGCTGATTATTGTTGCCGCATCCTGGGCGATCATGGCTATTATCGGTAAGTTTATTGGAGTTGATATTTTAGGCGGTGTATTTACCATTCCAACATTCATACACCCAAGCGGCACCGGCAACTAAACGCATAGCTTCTCAAAATACCTACTATGCCTAGTGTAGATTGGACCAGTTCTGATTGTCTCTACTCTTATACCAACAGAGCGCTCGGTATTAACGTCCAAGAAGTAGCACAAATTTCGTGTCTTGAACCTTTAGTTGCCCGGCTTACAGCAGTTGCGTCAACGCTCGCTGGTATATTTTTCCTCGTCATGCTCATCATCGGGGGCATTCGCTACCTCACCTCAGGCGGTGATGCCAAAAGAACTGAAGCAGCCAAAGGCACCATCACTATGGCCTTTTTAGGCTTGCTCCTTATCGTCGCCGCCTATATAATTCTTGCGATTCTTTCCAGTCTCACCGGGTTTGACTTGACTATTTTCAAAATCATCATCTTTGATTAGACGGACTCTCATAAAACCAATTGACAAAGGCTTTTGCCTCATGCATAATTAAATGGATATGAAAAGAGCGCTTTCTGTCGGGAAAATTCTTCTAACCATCTCTCTTCTGTTTGCCGCTCCCCTCTTTGCCCAGGAAGATAAAGAGTTTGGTGAAGCCATGTCTTCCTGGAAAAATGATGCTATATTTTCAGGACAAGTAAGTAGTGCAAAAGGTTTAGAATGGCCGATGATCTATTCCACCTGCATAATTGGTAACAACCCTGTCGCCTGCTCTGATAATCCAAATGATTGGCAAGGATATATGCAAAACAGTGCCATGGGTGGCTTGACTCAAGGTATAGCGCTTCTTTATGAGCAAAAACCGGCAAATACCACACAGTATCTGGCATACATGGGTGAAAAAATGGCTTTGGTCAAACCTGCTAACGCCCAAGGCATCGGCATCAGCGGTTTGTCGCCAATTCTTCCCTTGTGGTCTGCTTTTCGGTATGTCGCATACGGATTCATGGCGATTATGATGACGGCGATTGGCTTTATGGTGTTTTTCCGGATGAAAATAGATCCGCGGACTGTTATATCTGTCCAGACTGCCATACCCCGCATTGTAGTGACTTTACTGCTGATTACATTTTCCTATGCCATTGCAGGACTTATGGTAGATTTTATGTATTTGGTTATGTTCTCCATTTTCTGGATTTTCTCGAGCGCCTTTCCGGCAATCAATCTTTCAGAAGTAATGAGTTATTACACTGGTACCAACGTCACTTCACTTTTTAATGCTGTGTTTACACCTGGACTGGCAGCGGTTGACGATCTAATCAATCTCATTGGTAGAACTAATGCTCAATTCATCTCTACTGCCGTCGGCGCGATCCTCGGCGGACTACTCGTCCGCGGCGGAAGTATTCCCCGTATTCTTGTTGGCGCCGGAACAATCTATCTAGGCTCAACTCCGGCAGGTCCCAACATCTTGGTGGGTTTCATTGTGGGAATTGCCCTTCTCATAGCGCTTATCCGCATTTTCGCTATGCTCATTGCAGCCTACATCCAGATTATCATTTCAGTAATCTTTGCACCACTGCAACTCATGGTCGGAGCCATACCGAATGTGGACGCATTCGGAAATTGGATCAGGAATTTGACCGCAAATATGGCAGTTTTTCCTATCACCATGACCATGTTGCTTCTTGGTACAATACTTACTAATCAAGCAGTTGATGCTAATTCAGTGCTGTGGGTACCTCCAGGTCTAGGAGGTGGTAATTATGCAGCCAGCACTTCAGGTATTATCGGCCTTGCGCTCCTTCTTATCATTCCCAATATTGCCAACAGTTTCAAAGAGGCAATCAAAGCCAAGCCTGCAGTACCAGTAGGACTAAGTACTATCGTAAGTCCGCTGCTGTCTCCACTTCAAAGTGCGTGGAATATATATTATCAATTTGCTGCTCTCCGTAGTTTTCAGCGCGGTGGAACGCCTATTATTCCTCCTCCAGTCGGTGGTGGTGGTGGTGGAGGTGGTGGCAGAGGCGGACAATAAAACCCTTCTGGGATGTATGCAGGATCTATTTACCCTGGGCCCGCTGTTCGTCTTCTTCTTTGGCTTGCTTGCCCCCAGCGTATACGGTAAAAACAGGCAGTAACCACCAGTATTTTCTTACACCGGCAAGAGCGCGAAATTGCCACCCCAGGTTGTACTTATTCTGCAACTCATAATAAAGCTCTGGGTGCTGGTCAAAGAAATGCATGTCACGGGCGGTGTTTAATAGAGTTGAAAGTTCGTCCTCATCCCACAGATTCCCAAGTCCACCGGTAAACTCCATGGCATCCGAAGTAATAACCCGATTATGCAATAAGCTTTTACCAGCTATTCTCTCAGGTAGATGTAACGCTATTTTGCCGATGCCGATCTTTTTCGGCCAACGCAGATCCATATTTCGCAGTAACCATTCGGAGGCAGGAATCCAACCTAAAGGCGACCACCGGTACCGCCATTGGTTAAAATCCATCAGCTCATCAAGCTCTCTTGCTACTATCGGTTCGGCCACATCGCGCCCAACATAGGAATCCATGGATTTGAGCATTTTATACATCTCTTCAAGCACTTTAGTAGGATCAGTAGGCACGATCCATTCAGGATTTCCTCCCTGAAGGCCGTTAAGCACCTGGTTTGCCTGGTACGCTCCCACCATATCACCTTCGGTCCGCCTTTGTATTGCCTGCTCTCCCATTCTTATGAAGTCGTTTCTGCCTAGATTCATATCGCTAAACGTCAAGGTCATCGGCCACGATTGCTTCGCCCACGGCCCAAGCTCGCGTTTTTTCTCATCATAAATGTTTTTCCTGGCAAATTCTTGAAATGCTTCGATGGCTAAGCGGTATTCTTCTTGTACGTTTGAATCAAGCAGGCTCGCGCGAACTCGCGGATCCTGAATCACGTGATGGGCAGAGCTATCGTATCCTTTCGTAGGATCTTTCGGATCCCTGAGGCCTTGTTGTCCCATTGCTTCCATGATCGGCTTGACGATTCCAGTAAAATCTCCTCTTTCTCCTAAGACTACCTTTCTGGCGGTATATCCTTTTTTCACGTCATGCGACACGGTGAGCTGGCTTTCGATTAAGATCGCCTGGAGCGCCTCTGCGTTAACCCTGCTGAAACGGGGGTCATTTACCAGGACTTGCTCAAGCGCCAAAGGATTGAGTTGAATAAAAAGCCCCGGCATCCGGTCGGCCATCTCAAGCATCACTTCCCTTTTGTATGTTCCTTCAGGACGCTTCAATGGATTGGCAGCCAGTTGAAATCCTAAGCCTACATGCTCGGCAGACTTGCCCATGGCGGCAAACTGCTCAATCAGCGGCTCATAACCGCCGGTCTGCATCCGCCACTGGCTTGCCTGGAACGGTCCGCCGATACTGGGAGTTCCGGAGCGAATGAGTTCATCGTAGGGAATATTTCTTGCTTCACTGGCTGCGAGTATGAGCGCCTCAGCATCTCGTACAACCGGGTCTTTAAACTGTTCGTAATCTGGATTTTTCTCTTTAACTGCCATTCGCCTGAGTTCGCGGCGTTTTCTCTGATACGCCCTGTTTAGATCTCCGTCTTTTCGTGGATCAATGCCACGATCCTCGGCGATGCGCATGATGTGGTAGGCTTGTTTGCGCGCTCCGATCCGACCACCGAATTGAAACCTCCGCTCAAACAGCTCCGGATTTATGATTCTTCCCATCCGCTCAAGTGCTGGCGCGCGGTACCTACCGGGCACAGTTTTACCCATGATCGCCATGCCATTGGCAATTTGCAGTGCATCAAGCGTGAGAATTTTATATGTGCGCGCAGCATGAAGCGCCAGTTCAATATCCCATTGGTTGGGGGGATTTGTATCGCCAAAATGATGCGCAATATCAAGCCGCAATAACTTCTCAACCTCAACATCTATCGGTGACAATCCTTGGAACTTAAGCTCTTCAAGCTCGGTTTTGGTAAGAATTTTTTTCTCTAGCTCATCAACGAGCGCTCCCCGTCGGCTTTCAAATTCCCGGTTCAATTCTTCCACAGGCATTTCCCTTCCCTCATGCGCCTGCCGGTACTCACGCTGGATATTGATTTTGAGGTTTCTAAGCTGCGCCTTCAAACTTTCCTGTTCAGTAAACCGCTTCATTAGGTCATCAAAGCGCGTTTGGTTGAATGTGATGTCTTCTGACCAAAGCACTACGCCGTAATCAAGCTCATACTTTTCCTGCAGTAGCTGGAAATACTCGTTGGAAGTAGCTTCATTCATCTCCCCCACATGACCACTTAAAGCTTTAATTCTCTTATTACGGGCGGATTCACCCAAAACCCCCTTTTGCGGATCGCCTTCTTTGAGTTCGTTGTAGCGTTTGAGCTTGCGCATCATGACGTTTCTGACACCCTCTTCATAAAGGGCTGTAGCCCGGGGAGCGTATTCATTGATTTTGAGAAGATACGTATATTCCTCTGGCGCAATAGTGAGAGCCTTAAGTTGCGTCTCTTCATTCACCGGCTCGTAAAGAAGTGTTTTGATGCGGTGGTGAAGCCCGGGCCGGACGTCAAGATGCACTCTGTAATTTAGCTCCTGTTGCCGACCATGTTCAGGTCCGTATTTCCAATGTAAATAACTAAAAAATTCGTCTAGACGCTGGTACTCGATCAGCTCAAACCGCATCTCTTGCCGTGGCATGCTTTCCTTCGCGCGCAGAAAACCAAAAAACCATTCACGTTCAGCTACAAGTCCACGGCTCCTAAAATCATTGATGATATCCTGCGGTATGGTTCCGAACTGAAAGACTTTCCGCGCAGGCTCAACAGGCGCGGTTCTTCCATTCTCTTCCCTTATTTGCGGCCAGTCAACAATTTCATCCCACCGAATCGTAGCTCTTTCGTAAGGAAGCTGCTCTTGTTGAACGGAATTGAGAAATCTGATATAGGGAGAAATGAGGTTGTACGAGACCTCAGTTGGGTGGTCCCTTTGGATTCTAATCAATTCATCAATCGTAGTTCTGACGTATTGCGGATCAAATGCCTGTTCCAGAGAAATTTGCGCTCCTGGTATGATCGACTGATTGATGCGGAGTTTGATATCCCTGTCAATCCCTCCCAACCTTGTTCTTACATCATCCCGCACCGTATCAGTCATCGTTTCAGTTCTTTCATTGATATTTATTTGGCGGATCTCTTCGGCGTTGTTTTCAAGTTCAGTGACGCGTACGTTAAAAGCAGAAATATCTGTACTGTATTCATAATTTGCCCTGATTCCCTGGATCACCCGATTTAGTTCATCCTGATTGACTTGGGGATTGCCCTGGAGTTCTCTAAGCCTATCAACTACGGTTTTTACGACTTCGGCTCCTCCCCGTGTGGCCTCATCTGCTTGCACCCATCCGCTGATCACCTCAACTATCCGGTCATCTGTTGGAGGTCGCTCTCCCAGGACTTCATGTACCCGGTGGTCATCGCGGATTTTTTGCTCAATTGCCTCACGCTGCACGGCAATCTGCCTCTTTCTCTGTTCTTCCCGAGTTCTGGCTTCGTTATTCAGGCGGGTTCTTCGAGCTTGCCTGTTTCCC
>CAYPMW010000007.1:27610-59421 GCA_964412165.1 uncultured Gammaproteobacteria bacterium
TTTCCTCCCGGGTCTTTTCCTTTGCGCCGCGGCGGCTCCTTCGCGCGTGTCTAGTTTCAGCGCGTTGTGACTGAGCCTCATCTCCTTGTGGTGGTGGACCTGTCTCTACCTGCGGCTTAGGACGGCGCCTTAAGCGCCTAAAGAGTCTCTGAATAATGTTAGTTTCGTTTTCTGGAGAGTTCATATAAGCAAATTATAGCAAGTGATAACAATCAAAACAAGAAAAAAATCTCTTATACTCATATATTAAAGTATTATGCAGTTTAAGCTTACTCGCTGGTTATGAAATATTCAATATCACAAACTGGTCTTCTCTAGGGCTTGGGCGGAAGATAAGGCAGATGATGTTTGAATGAGACGCGCGCTACCCACGATATGATTTTCCGTATCACCGGCAACTCAAAACCATCACGAACTAAGGCGGCTTCTGATTTTTTAAGATCATACGTCCGATACAATATTTCATCAGCGACTTGGTAACTAAACCCAAATTCTCCCTCATCTGTTTGTCCTTGCCAGAGGCCAGCAGTCGGTGGTCTAAGTCTAATCTCCTCAGGCACCTCCAAATACTTCGCTAACTCGTATACCTCAGTTTTATAAAGCTGTCTTAGAGGCTCAATATCGCTCGCCTCATCTCCAAACCGAGTGTAATACCCGAGTAGATGTTCGGATTTATTCTCTGTACCCACCACTATGGCTCCCAGTTTTTTGGCTAAATCATAAAGCAGCATCATCCGTGCTCTGGCCATCGCATTTCCAAAACGCAGCTTACTTTGGGAATCGGCAGCAGTACCAGTACCGGCTACCTTAACGAATCCGTCAATAATTGGTGCAATATCAATGGTATACATGTGTGATGGGTTAAACTCAAGCTTTTGCAGTGCGTTTTTGCCCAACCGCAGAGCATCGGCATGCCAATCTTTGTACGGCAAAAGAAGCCCGTACACACTATCTCTTCCCAACGCTCTCACCGTAAGATTTACAGAGGTAGCCGAATCTACACCCCCTGACACTGCGACTATTGCCCGTTTGATACCGGCGTTTTTAACTGTTTTACTGATAAACGCGGTAATTTTTCGTGAATACTGCGGGATATTGAGCCGTCTCATGATTGATATAGTTTTTTTGATACGATATAACTCTCTACTTCAGTCGTGACAAAATATGTAATTGGTAAGTGGTTTTTGATTCGCGCGCGAACTGTGCTTGACGAGATATTAGTCGTCACAAGTAAACTGTGTGACAGCAGTTCCATTTTATCAAACCATGGTTGTGGTGGATATCCTGCTCGTGGCACGACGAGAAACGGTAAGCGGTCCAACAGATCTTCCCATTTCCCCCAGCGCGTAAAGGCTGACAGCTGGTCTGAGCCAATGATAAAGGTAAATTGGTCATTTGGATAATTTTTTTTAAGCACAGGTAGCAAGTTTATCGTGTTTCCATCAAGCCGGTGGTCAACTTCGAGCGTGGAAATTGAAACGTCTGGTAAGCTCGTTAGCTTTGCCATCGCCAACCTATCGGCAACGGGAGCAAGTGGCTTATCAAACGTATGCCGATACGCAGGCATGAGCCAAATCCGCTCAATATGGGTGAAATCAAGCACCTGTTGCATTACCAACAAGTGACCTATATGGGGAGGGTTAAACGATCCTCCTAGAATTCCAATATGCATATCGTTTATTTATTCTGCCAACGCGAATGCAAACATAAAATGTATAAAAGTATACACGCATTCAGTAATTTTGCATTGTAGCGTAACTTTGACCAATAATAAAGTTTGAAAACCACTCAAGTCAGGGGCACTATTTGTATCAGTTGCAAACACGTGATAAGGAACGTACAATACAGAAAACACCCTTTTGGGTGATGTTGGTTGTGGAAATAGTATGGAACAGCATCCGATTCCGCAAAATGTAACCAGTTTTCAGTTTAAACTCATTGGTGACGTGACGCTCAAGCAGTTTGCGTATGCCGCAAGTGGTGTGCTTATTGGATATATCGCCACCAAAATCACACTCATTCCAGAACTTCTGCGTTGGCCGGTTGGCGTGGTAATTTTACTTTTGGGACTAGGTATGGCATTTGTGCCAATTGAGGAACGGCCGCTTGACCGGTGGCTACTTGCGTTTATAAAAAGTATCTATTCACCGACTCAATTTGTGTACAAAAAAGAAAACCGCCCACCGGAGATTATTGAGTCGCCGAAATCACTTCAACCACAGCCGACAACGCAAACAACCACTTTACGATTTAACATCCCCTTCCGTTTTCCCAGAAAAAAGAAACTCATTGTTACTCCTTCGTCAATCCCCCATACGGTGATTGCTCAACCACCGCCGGTAAAGCCTAAACCACCTCCACCCCCTCCACCTCAACCAACGCCACCGCAAAAAGAGGAGAAAAAATTTTCTGTCCACGATACGTGGTCATTGGGCGCGCCTCCGGTAAAATCGAATCAACCAATATTTTCACCCATCCAAACACCTGTTACTGGTAAAAAGGTTGCGTTTGAGGAAAATCCAGTCATACCAGCTCCAGCAGTATCTAAACACGCGGTGGAAACCAAGATGAATTCAATCAGAGCAAGTTACGACCAAACCACACATGTTTTAACCGATCAGATCAAATCGCTTCAGGCTGAACTTACTAAAGGCACGCTAGCCCGTGAACGCTTCCTAGAACTTCAGCAGGTGCTCACGCAGTTAGCCGTGGAAAAAGATAGGCTTTCGAGTGAACTCCTCCGTCTCAAGCAGCAACTTGAAGAACGCGACAAAGGTCCAGCTGTTAAACCGGTGCCCTACATTCCTACACCAATCCCCCAGAAGCCGGTGGTGAAAGTCGTCTCTCCCACCTCGCCTGTTCCTACAAGCATTCCCCGGCTTACCAACTCGCCCAATATCATTACCGGCATAGTCAAAAACAGTGAAGGAGCGTTGCTACCAAACCTCATCGTGACGGTAAAAGATAAGGAAGGCATGCCGGTTCGGGCTCTCAAGACCAATAAATTAGGTCAATTCGCTGCCTCAACGCCACTCACAAGCAATACGTACTTTATCGAAATCGAAGATCCGAAAAAAACCTACCAGTTCAACCGTATCGAGGCCACGCTTAATAACCAAGTTTTGCCACCGCTTGAAATTTCTGCCATTTCGGAAAAAGATCTGATGCGCGAAAAGCTGTCGCGTGAACTTTTTGGTAAAAATACTATATAATAAGTAAGGGCTCGTGCGTATATAATTTGCTATTTTTGCAGCAATCTTTTATAGTTCAAGCCTGCCTATGCCAAATGTTACAGCGCCCATCCGTTCAACCACACAACAGTTTCTGGAGATTGAAGACATAAACAATAACGTCGTTCTTCTCCAAGACGGATCCTGCGCCGTCATAATCGAAACCACCGCCGTTAATTTCGGCCTTTTATCCGAAAAAGAACAAGAAGCCCTCATATTCGCCTACTCAGGTCTTTTAAACTCGCTCACGTTTCCTGTACAGTTATATCTGAGGTCAAAACACAAGGACATTTCTGGGTATCTGAAGAAACTGGCTGAGGCGGAAGCCAAACAAACCAACCCGATACTCGCCAAACGGATCGCAGACTATCGGAAATTCGTCGAAACGACCGTCAAGGAAAAAAACGTCCTGGATAAAAAATTCTATATTATTATCCCTTTTTCTTCAATTGAACTCGGAGTAACCAATATGTCGGCGTTTGTGAAAAAGAAAGGATTACCATACCCCAAAGAATATATTTTTCAGCGGGCACTGACAGTACTTACTCCTAAACGTGATCATCTTTTACGGCAACTTTCCCGTTTGGGCCTCAAGGGTACGCAGTTGACCACGCAAAAACTTATTGAAATGTTTTACGATATATACAATCAAGACACGACATACAAAGCAGCAAGCACTGAGGGAGTAACAGCTCCAATTGTCACTAAAACACCATGGTAAAACTAGCCGTAACTTTACCGTTTCTTAACAAGCGAGCCCCAGTTGTTGCGCCTACCCAGGCAGAGGAATTTGCGAAAGGTTTGGTAAGTGTTAAAGATATCATTGCTCCGGCAGCTGTCGAGGTTGATTTTGATCATATCAAAATTAATTCAGCCTATTTTCGGACACTCTTTGTGGCTGGTTATCCCCGATTTGTCAGCGCAAATTGGTTATCACCGCTGATTTCGTTTGACCATTCAGTGGATGTAGCAATGTTTATCTATCCTCAAGAATCAAAGGAAATTCTTGATAATCTCAAACGGAAAGTGGGTGAAATGGAGGCCACTATCCAATCAGATCTCAAGCGTGGAAGAGTAATTGAACCCTCTGTTCAGGTGGCACTTGAAGATGCACTCGAACTCCAACAGCAGCTTGCCAAAGGCGCTGAACGGTTTTTTCAATTTGGCCTCTACATTACAATTCCTGCAGATACCCTTGAAGAATTAAATAAAGTCACTAAACAGGTTGAGTCAACACTGGCATCGCTTCTTATTATGACCAAGCGCACGACTTTGCAAATGGAAGAAGGATTCAAAACCACCCTGCCACTCGGTAGGGATCAAATTATCATCACACGTAACATGGACACCACGTCTCTTGGCACAACATTTCCCTTCACCACCAGTGAACTCACCGCAAATGAAGGTATACTCTACGGCATCAATGAACATAACGAGTCGCTCGTCATATTCGACCGGTTTACCCTCGAAAACGCAAACATGGCAGTGTTTGGTAAATCAGGAGGTGGCAAAAGCTACATGGTGAAACTCGAGGTGCTGCGAAGTATCATGTTCGGTACCGAGGTCATCATCATAGACCCGGAAAATGAATATGAAGAAATGTGCAAGGCCGTCAGTGGTGAGTATATTACCTTTTCTTTTAACTCTTCCACAAAACTCAATCCATTTGATCTGACACAACTTACCGACTCGGGAGAAAATGAATTAGGGCAAAAAATCCTCTCGCTTCATGGACTATTTAAAGTCATCATGGGCGAATTAACAGCCGTAGAGGGTGCCCTTCTCGACCGAGCGCTGATCTTAACCTACAAACAAAAAGGTATTACCCAGGATCCCGAGACGCAAAACAAGGAACCACCGCTGATGGAGGACTTATATAAAGTACTCTTGGGTATGGAAGAGGCAGGAGCAAAGGGCCTAGCGGACCGGTTGGAAAAATTCATTAAGGGCTCGCTCGTTGGTCTGATTAACCAGCATTCAAATGTGGATCTTAAAAATCATTTTACTGTTTTTTCTATCCGTGACCTCGCTGATGAACTCAGACCAATTGCTATGTATGTGCTTTTGGATTATATCTGGACCAAGGTCCGCCGGGATATTAAGAAGCGAATACTCATCGTGGACGAAGCTTGGTATCTGATGAAGTATCCAGATAGCG
The DNA here is from genome assembly GCA_964412165.1 of uncultured Gammaproteobacteria bacterium. Lineage (GTDB taxonomy): Bacteria > Patescibacteriota > Microgenomatia > UBA10105 > UBA10105 > CAYPMW01. The sequence goes on from CAYPMW010000007.1 coordinate 32,999, forward strand.
CTAATTTCTTAAATTCCATTGCCAAGAGAGCGCGTAAATATTACCTTGGGTTGACTACCATCACCCAAGACGTTGAGGATTTTCTAGCCGGAGACTTAGGAAAAGCGATTGTGCAAAATTCATCAATCCAGATACTACTTAAGCAATCAGCCGCAGCAATCGATAAAGTGGCAGAAGTTTTTGACCTCTCTGAGGGCGAAAAGCAGCTGCTTCGCTCAGCCGATATTGGCGGAGGCCTTTTGTTTGCCGGACCAGTCCACGGCTCAGTGAGGATTATCGCCTCACCAGATGAACATTATCTTATCACCACAAAGCCAGAAGAGGTGTTTGCGCGCAACAAAGTACAACCCTCACCGAATTCATCTCAGACTCCACCACAAACGACCATTGAACTCAAGCCGGTGCCGACTTCGTAGTGCCTTTTGCCTAGCAATTCCTTTATAATGGTATAGTATGGATGAACGGGAGCGCTTATACCAAGAGATCCGCGCTTTTCTTTCGGCCCGAGAAACAGAGCTTGAAAATCCCGATGTTGATTTGGGAGATCTTCAACATACGGTAGGTAGATACGTCGAGGAAATTGGGAAAAGCAACTCACAGATTGTTGATGAATGGTATAAGCGCATCACCCAACTTACTCATAAGGGTTTTATTAGTGACGTCGCTCAGTTTCGCCTGGTACTCCATGATTTTTTTACCGAACTCTTAAGTGAACTGCTTCGCAACGAGTCGTATCTGACAGCTCAGGGGCTGGACGCTGAACGCAGAAGACAACTACTCGAAGAGTACGAAACCCGGCAAAACGAACGATTGGAGATTAAGAAGCGTTCTGCCTCATGGAAAGAGGAATTCCGAAACCAAATCAACAAATACAACAGTCTAGTTGCCCAACGCTTGGGAGCTGAATTTGGAGCACCTCCTACCCACCTGATGCCCCTGGCAGCACGCATAACCCACGTCGTTGGCACGGATAAACGCCGAAGTAAAAGTAGAGGCGCAAAGCTATCACCACCTGAAAAACTAGCTCAGGACCTACTTATGACTCCAAGTCGCGGCGAGCGCATAAGTGAAGAGGGCGCAGACAAGAAAAAGCCCTCAGGGCCTGAAAGACTAGCTGAAAAGCTTCTTCGAGCGCCAAACTTACTAAGTTCATTCGGACTTAAACCCGCCTCAAGCGGGCAAATTATTCGCTTAATTCAATTCACCCAAGCGCTCGAAGCGCTTGAACAAACTCCAACGCTTGAGCAGCTCGATGAGGTAGCCGCAATCGCAGCCAGGCTTGAAATGGATGGGTATTCCTTTCTATCTGGTAGAATGAATGTTTCAGCTGTGGCGCTAGCTCTTTTTGATTACAAAGAGGTGTATCAGGAATTGGTTGCCAAAGAATTAACCAAAGTCTCAAAGTCTCCCCAGATATTAAACAAATTAAACACTGAGTTCCGTGATAGACTCGCTCGATTGGGAATTGTGGTTGGAGCGCTGGAAATGGAGTACATGGCCAAGAAATTTATTTTAGGCGAAAAACTCCCCGTGATTGCGGTATACCAACGCATCGCCCAACGGGAATATTTAAAAACAATGCCACCAGTCAGCCCCGGAAATTTTTTCACCCGAGTGTATGATCAGGCTAAATCAGCGCTTTCGTTTTTGCCCATTGCCGGGTTTGCCTCGCTTCCTTTCATGGGATCCGTCTCCCAAGGCATGGATTCGGGCATCCGTGGTCTACTGGGTGCTCCTTCGCGGTTTACCCAAAACCTGGCTTGGCAACCGTTCAGCTTCTCGTTTGCCAAGCGGTTGGCCGAACTGAAAAAAAAGATCAGCTTAATTACCATTCTCGCGGTAATCGGGCTAATAGTATTTATGTTCGGCACGGCCATGCGTGTTGCCGATCAGCTCAAAGAACTGTCCGAGGCCGAAGGAGGTCTGGGGTTTGGAGGGGGCGGGATGCTTGCATCAGGCTCCTGTCCTCTGGCCGGATCGCCGGTGATTTCAAATGGTATTTACAACCCTGGTCTCAACCGCGGCCATGGTTCAAATTATTATTGGGATGTGATCTATAAATGCGACTTAAATGGCGACGGCGTAAGGGACCGTTACTGCTTTCCGCTGCCTGACCGCCGCCTCAAAAACAATCCCGCCTGTACAACACCCAACACGACAGATTGCGAGGATGAATATGGGTTGGCAATTGACGTTGATCCTTTAGTCGGCGCAGGAGCAAGGGTTGACGTCAGAGTTCCGTTTGTTTGTAAAGCCGGAGAAGTATGCGATTTTTCAAAACCACTGGAGTGGATAGTGGTAAATATCGGCAGATATGGGGAAACGGGAAACAGCGTTGTTCTGGAAACCACCGACGCCAACGGTCATAAATGGAAAATACTACTCCTTCACTTAGCGCCGGTGACATATAACGAAGGCACAACTTTTACTACAGACTCGGGAAACAACGTCGTCAGCCAGCTCTATGACTGGGCATTTCCTGACGGATCAGATAATACTCACCTTCATTTTGAAATCACGCTTGACGGCGTAGCCATTGACCCAACACCTTTTTGCGATGGCCGTGGTGGTGCTCCTAGAGCTCCATCCTGTACTGTTCCAGCAGACATTGGAAATTATTGCCACCCTGATAACCCAATTTCAAACATTCGCGGCGTGTTTGGTAACGTTGCCGAAGAGGCGGCAATGATCTGTACATCAGAAAGCATTGGTGGAGACACTACCGCCATCAATAACGGCTGCGTGGTTGGCAGGTCTGCAGAATATAGCATTGGCCCGTATCAAATAAACGTCCTGGTACATACTCCTCCGGAGCTAAAAGCTATGCTCCCAAACAACAAAGTATGTGCTGATGCTTTTACCGACTGGGATGGTACTATCAGCGACAAATCCTGCACGAAAAAAACAGATGACGAATCAAAGCAGATTTTGGCAACATGCGAACAATATTTTATGACTCCTAACTATAACGTTTTATACGCAAAGAAGTTATATGACGCGAGCGCCGGCGACGGTGACGGCTGGAGAGATGATTGGACTAATTCAGCCAACAATTGTAAGTTATAATACGAGTATATGTTAAAATTTCGAATATTTTTAATCATTAGTATCGTGCTTATTGTTTTGGCGTTTTTTGTTGGCGGATTATTTCAAAAAAAACCTGAATCGCCTCCTTCGGAAAACATTACCACTCCCAGGGTGGTTAATCCCCAGGGAGATACGATACTATTTCAAAATGAACGCTATAAAATCGTTTACTTCCCTCTTTCCCAACGGTATCTTGTTTCAATACTCTCTTCTCCTTTTTCGACAATACGACCCGAAGCGGAAACCGCATTCCTTACACTTTTAAGACTAAGTAAAACAGATGCCTGCAAATTAAACGTTAGTGTTATTACCCCACGCTGGGTAAATCCAAACGAAGCAACGATCGAATATCCGTTAAGTTTCTGCCTTGAGCCGTCTCCAACTCCTGATACAACCCTTAACCCCAAACTCTATCCTTTGTACGCAACGAAAATTTCTCCGGCAGGAGGAGAAATTGAATACGGAAACACTACTACCGGGATCTTTATTACGTTTACTCAGTCGGTTGACCGAGGCACGGCAGTTGTTGAAGTGGCACCTGAGACGCCCGTGACTGTCAATGTCCATCCGCGCGACAAAAATACGCTTGTGATAGAACCCAACAAACCCTGGGTGATCGGATCAACCTATAAAATCACGCTTAAAGCCGGGCTTCTGTCAAACCTGGGAACATTTCAATTAAAAGAGGATGTGACGGTTGAATATCGGATCAAACCCTTACCAACGCCTGAGTTTATCCCCGATTAATTACCCCTGGATCCGTACCGGCATGATAATATGCATGATGGTTTCGTCTTGGGGAGATTTAAATACACCCGGAGTTAGTGGTCCGCTCATTTCAAACACCACCTCGTCATCGGGAAACACTGTCAACAAATCCAGCAAAAACCTTGCGTTGAAGGCGATCTCGCCTGCATCTCCTTCGCTTGCAACTTCAAGCGTGGTTTTGTTTTCTCCGATTTGGGGTGAGTTTGCTGAAACAGCCAGGGTGCTGTCGCCAATACGAAGTCTCACGATATTTGCCGATTCCCGGGCGTACACCGAGGCTAGTTTCACTGCGCGCTGAAAGTCTTCTTTTTTGACCACTGCTCGAGTAGTAAACCCTGAAGGTATGATTTTTTCATAATTGGGATATTCGCCTTCGATCAGCCGAGTGATGATTTGGGCGTTGGGAAGCATAAACACGACCTGATTCTTCTCCCGACTCATGCTCATTTCTACTTCGCTAGCCTTTTCATCAATCATCAGCCGGTAGACCTCGCTCAACGCCCGGGATGGAATCACGACGCCGTCTTCCAACCCCTGAGGCTCACCAAGCTGTTTCAAGGATAGCCGGTAACCATCGGTAGCAACCATCGCGATCCCGTTGCTTCGTTTACTAAATCTAACACCGGTGAGAAGTGGGCGACCCTCGTCATTTGAAGCTGCCATCAAAACAAATGGCAAACCCTTCTCTAGTAAAATCTTCGGAAGGGCTGCTTTTTTAGAATCGGTAATTTCCGGTAGCGGGGGAAACTCAGCCGCATCAATTCCTGATAAAGATGCTTCACTTCCACCACACTGCAGTTTTAATTGCGATCGGGCAACAGTTAACTCAATTTTATCGTGCGTAAATGAGGCCACTAGCTCTGCAAGAATGCGCGCGGGTACAGTAATGGCGCCTTTTTCCTGGACGGTCGCGCCGATCCAGTAACAAATACTGGTTTCGAGATTGGTTGACGCAAGCTTAAGTCTTCCCTCTTCGGTTTCAATTAGTACATTTGAAAGTATCGGTAGTTGCGTTTTAATTGAAATGCTTTTACTCACATAAGAGAGTGCTTTATGTAAGTTTTCTTGAAGTGTAAGTGCTTGCATAGTATATATACTAAAGTAGTAGTATTAGTAGTAAACGTTGATAAGTGTACTGATTTTTATCCGGGCTTGCAAGGACAGGAAAAACATCCGAAGCAACTTACGCACACCACACTTTAATTTATGTGGATATCTTTGGGGATAAATAAGTGATTTCTGTGGATATGTTGAATACATAAAAATATTATCCAAAAAGTTCCTTTTTTATCCACGACATGTCTTCTCGTAAATTTTCATTTATAGACAATAAGTTAGAGATTGTATCTACCGCATGAAGCACCGTGGTGTGATCCCGACCTCCTACCCACAGGCCGACCTCTTCAAGAGGTAATCTTAGTTCGGTTCTGAGTAAATACATAAGTATTTGCCGCGGGCGGGCAAGCGGGCGCGAACGGCGAGCGCCCTTGATTTGTGACAGCGTCACTCCATACCGACGCATCACCGCGTCAGCAATTTCCTTTGGTGAGATATTGCGCTTGGAGAGTCCGTCTGCAGTTTCCGTATTGGGTTTACCTACTACAGCACGAGCCAGTTCTTCAGAGAGGGGGATTTTTTTAAATTGCGTCTCAGAGATGAGTCTTGTCAGGAAACCCTCGAGTCTACGCACCGATTCTGAATTGGCAGCCAAAATCTGAGCAATTGATAGCGGCAAGTCAATGCCTTTTTGCTGCGCCTTGATTCTGAGTATCGCGCAGCGGAGTTCAAAATCGGGTTTCTGCATATCAACCAAAAGTCCGCCCTCAAAACGCGATTGTAAACGTTCTTCAAGCCGATCAATCTCGTGTGGGGGACGATCGGAAGTGAGCACTATCTGACCACCCTCCCGATGCACCGTATTAAACGTGTGGAAAAATTCTTCTTGGACTTTAATTTTGCCTTCCAAAAACTGTACGTCGTCGATGAGAAGCACTTTCGCACTTCTATATTTATCCTTGAAGCGCTTGGTGGTTTTGGTTTGGATTGCATCGATAATTTCATTAGTAAACTCCTCACCCATACAATAAATTACCTTTGTGGAGGGATTTTTGGTCAAAATGTCATTGCCAATCGATTGCATGAGGTGGGTTTTCCCCACCCCCACCCCACCATAGAAAAATAAAGGATTGTATGATGTTCCCGGGCTTTGAGCAACAGCGGTGGCAGCAGCGTAAGCCAGGTGGTTAGTAGAGGAAACAGCAAACGTATCAAAGGTAAAATCCGGTCGAAGGTGTGTATTTTTTTTCACTAGTTCAGGCCGAATCTCGTATTTTGGGTATGCAAATAATGGTCCGGCGTCAGTGGTCTCAGCCTGAGTTTGAACTATTTTAAACAAGAGGCTCGTGCTTTGTTTGGTGTGTTTATCCAAAAGGTTTTTAATAAGCGCATAATATCGGGATTCCATCATAGACGCGGCCACTCCCGAGTTACAGCCGATGGTAGCCACGCCTCCCTCGAGTGAGATTAATTTAGTAGATGAGAAAAACGTGGCAAATGTTGGTTTGGAAACCAATAGCTCTATTTCATCGAGTATAGTTTTCCAAAGGCGATTTGTATCCATACGAATTTAAAATTTTGGTAGCGTACTAATTTTCTGGAAGCGCCTCGACTTGATTGAATACGCAGCGCCCCCTCCCGTATATGGTGCCGATTGAGCCATGGCGTGGTACTTGTTTCAATAGCCAGAGAAGGCTTTTGCCTTAATAAATCTATTTTCAAAAAGAGCGCGTTTTGTATTGCCCTTGCTCCAACGCCTGAAATTCGCTTCCGACAAACTCATATTAGTAGAAGTTATCCACAATTGTCAACGAGCTATTTTGGGCTCGCTTGGCTCAAATTATTCACATTTTACTTAGCCTAATCAAGACTGTGAATTTAGATTGAATTTTTGGTAAAAGGAGTATACAATAGTAGTGTGCCAAAACGAACGTACCAGCCCAAAAAAATCAAACGAGCCCGTACTCATGGTTTCCGGTCCCGTATGCAGGATAAAGACGGACGCAACACTCTGTCCCGCCGTCGTTTTAAAGGAAGAAAAAGGCTTACTGTTTAATCATGCTTCCCAAACGCTTCAGACTTCCCTATCCTCATGCACAGAGAGTCAAGCGATATGGAGTAAAAATACAAGGCGAATATCTCGTGCTTTGGTATCAAACACGTCTTACTGCAGCCGGTAGCAAGTGGTCAATTGTCATTCCTAAAAAAACAGTCAAACTGGCAAGCGCCCGCAACCGCTATAAACGCGTCATCAGTGAAGCCTTGCGACGCACCTTGCCATCACAAAGCATTGATGCAGTCTTACAGTTGAAAAGACCAGTGGAAGAGGCGTCTACCAGGTCCTTAACTCGTATGTTGATTGAATTCTTTACCAAACACAAGATTATATGAAAGAATTAGTCCTCACAGCAATTCGCCTTTACCAGCGATTTTTGTCGTTTGACACTGGCGTCCCCCACCAGCTACTTCCAAAGATTAAAGTATGCCGCTATACGCCGACGTGTTCAGAGTATACGTATGTAGCGGTTAATCGGTATGGTATAATCAAAGGATTGCTTCTTGGGTTTTTAAGAGTAATTCGGTGCCATCCAGGTAGCCGCGGCGGATACGATCCCGTGAAGTAAATGCATATGGGCGATTTTTTCTTACAGATCATCCTGTTTTTTTACCATAATCTGGCTTTTCAAAACCTGGGACTAACGATAATTGAGATAGCAGTAGTGACACGGCTTATTTTTTACCCTTTGACAAAACAGCAGACACACCTCAGCAAAAAAACCGCAGAACTCCAGCCGCTTCTTAAGCAACTGAAAACTAAACACAAAGACAACCAACAAGCGCTCTATCAAGCACAGATGGAGCTTTATAAACAGCACGGCATCAATCCTGCTTCGGGTTGTCTACCACTCATTGTGCAAATGGCGATACTTATTGGTCTTTTTGGAGCGATGAACACAATCCTTACAATGAATTTAAATACTACCTTTTTCATATGGAACATGGCCAAGCCTGATGCGTATAAAATCGGGGGTGTGCCCTTCATGATTCCCGGAATTCTTGTCGTGATTGCAGCACTTACTCAGTATTTCCAAACGAAAATGATGCTACCTAAGCCTCCAGCAATTAAGAAAGACGACAAACCCAAGGAAAAAGAAGAAAAAGTTGGTTTTACAGAAAGTTACGCAGAGGCCCAAGCATCCATGGTGTGGATGTTTCCACTCCTCTTTCTTTTCTTCGGTACCCAGTGGCCGTCTGGACTAGCACTCTACTGGTCAGTCAGTAGCATTCTCGCATTAATTCAACAAATGAATATTGTGCGCAAGATTTCAAACGTTCAGCAATTGAAATCACACTAAATATACAACTGTTCGTTTTGAAGGATGATGTTCTAAAGTGGATTTTTAGTTAACACTTTACCGGTAGATGTAACCCAACGATAAGGTTGCATAAGGGATATGGTACGGTATATAATGCAGGCGATTTAACGAGATGGAAGCTTTACAGATTGCAGAACAAACCACACAAGAACTACTTTCGCTTCTCACGATTGAAGCGTCAGTCAGCGCACACAAGAGAGATGAGGCAGTATGGATCACTATTGAGTCGCCCGAGGCCGCGATGCTGATCGGTCATCACGGTAGGAGTCTTGAGGCGCTGCAAATTCTCATTAGCCAGATGGTATATAAAGCGAGAGGAGAATGGATTCGGGTAGTAGTTTCCGTGGGTGATTACCGAGAGCGCCGAGAAAAACAACTTACTCAAATGGCAGAGGATTTGGCGCACAAGGTTGTTCAAAGCGGTGAACCGATGGAAGTACCAAATTTATCTCCGGCAGAAAGAAGAATTATCCACATCGCATTGTCAAACAATCCTGCCATTGTGTCTGAATCCCAAGGGGAAGGAAAAGACCGGAAATTGATTGTTAAGCTCAGAGTACAATCATAAATGTGTGGCCTTTTTACTTACTGCTTATTTTAATTCCGACACAACTAAGTAAGCATTTTTGGACTCAGGAATCTCTCTTATTGGGGCGGCGGATCGATTACCTCTCACCCACTCTTTTTTTAAGCGATGTGGTATTACTCTTGCTTTTTGTACTGTTGATTTTTAGGAAAGATTTTCGAACGCATTTATTAAAGAAACTGCGAACTGTAAGCATCTTGAGCGTTTTTCTTCTGATGCAAATCGTTATTTCCTCAGTAAAAGCGACAACTACATATTACAGCGTACGTCTGTTTGAACTATGGCTGTTGGTAGAAATAGTTCGGTTTTTAAAACCATCGTATTGGCGTGTAGCCGGTTTCCTCGCTATTGGAGTCATCTACAGCGTGATAATTGGAATCGGACAGTTTTTGGAGCAAAGGTCACTCTCGCCATTTCTTTATCTACTTGGCGAGCGCCGATTTACCCTAGCCACACCGGGTATTGCTAAATTCGTTTTTAAAGGAAGACTGCTTTTACGCTCATATGCGACATTTCCCCATCCAAATGTCTTTGGCGGATATTTGGTATCGGTATTGTCTTTTTTTATACCGGTTTATAGCCAACGAAATAAACACCTGTCTTACTTCACTAGTTGGTATATGGTGAAAGTTACTGCGATACTTTTTTCACTAGTAGGTATATTTATCTCGTTCAGCCGGTCGGCATGGACAGCGGTACTGGTATTGATACTCATGTTTTTGCTATGGAGAAGATCGACTAAACTAACTTGGATCATGGCTACCATTATTGGTAGCGGGTTACTTGCAGAAGAGCTGATTGTCGGAAGATTCAGCGAACTATTAGGTGAGGGCGCGATTTCGGTAAGCGAGCGCGTACGGCTCATGAAAGCTGGATTTACCATGTTTTATTCGCGGCCGCTTTTTGGCGTAGGTTTGGGTGGGTTTATACCTAAATTGCCTGAAGTGCTGGCTCCACCATTTGTCTTGCAACCAGCTCATTCTTTTTATGTTTTACTATTTGCCGAAACCGGTATTGTAGGAGCCGTTTTATTTTTTCGAGTGATTGTCACTTTGATTGGATGTTTGGTAAGGCAGCGGTCGTACCGGTTGCTTCTTCCACTTTTTATCATATTTTTTCTAGGACTTGCTGATCATTATTTTTATACTGCCCAGCAAACAAGGCTTCTTTTGGCTCTAGTTATCGGCATGGGATTTGCTGCTACAGATCGGTAAGTATCCAGTTGGAAGGCTTTTTTCACATCTTAGTCATGGTACGGATTGATCACATGAGGATAAATTTCTGCCTGTTTTGCGATATACTTCTACAGGCATAGTTTGTAAAAAATACCTGGTTTATTCATCCGCGCTAATGTTTAGCTAGATTTTGAAATAAGTATAAGTAAGTCTATATGGCTTATACATTCATCTTAAAAAACACACTCATTCAACTCGTAAACAAAGCCGCCGGATCCATTTTGGCTTTTGTGACAGCGCTAATTCTAGCTAGTTTTCTGGGGAAAGATTATTTTGGCGAATATATAAAAATTACGTCTTACGTCACCTTTTACTATGTCTTTGTCGATTTTGGCATGAATACTATATTTTTACGTGAAATGGAGGACAAGGTAGAATCAAAACTTGGCACACTCTTTTCATTGCGACTGGTGGGAGGAATGGTGGTGGTCTTTGTTTCGGTCATAATCATTTACTTTTTAGGTCAAATAAGCGGGGGATTTACTCCACTGATGCAAAAGGGAGTGTGGATGGGAAGTGTGGCCATCATTGGACATGCGATGTTTCTCTCATCACACGCATTGTACCAACACCGACTCCGGTTCGATGTGGTATCGATAATTCAAGGTCTTAGTGGGGTAGTGGCATTTATTCTAGTACTGCTTCTAAGTATTGTCGGCCGAGGTCATGCTGAAGAAGGCGTACTTCTGGCTACAGGCATCTTTGTAGTTGGTACGTTTCTTGCCGCTATTGGTAGTCTGTTTTTTTTGCGTAAAACAAGACTTTCGATGGGTTTCTGGCAAGTAGAGGAGTGGAAAAAGCTACTATTTCTGGCTGCGCCTCTTGGAGGTACACTTATTTTAAACGGCATGTATTTTAAGGTAGATACGCTCCTACTCACGGCATTTAGAACTAGCGCGGAAGTAGGTGCATATGGTCTTTCTTATAAAATGTTTGATCTGTGTATCACACTACCAGCATTTGTAATGAATAGTGCGTATCCAATATTTTTACGCAGTTTCAACAAAATAAAAATCGCTCAGCGTCTTAAACGATTGACGGCGATGCTCTGCATTGTTGCGTGTGTTTTTACAGTAATTATATGGTTGGGAGCTCCACTTCTCGTGCATATTCAGCCGGCATATAGTGAATCCGTACCATTGGTGCGGATACTGTCACTTAGTCTGCCGATTTTTTACACTACAAGTCCTCTTATGTGGTGGTTTATTCTCATTAAAAAACAACGAATGTTATTATATGTATATGGTGGAGGATTGCTTATGAATCTACTCCTCAATATTTTCTTTATTCCTCTTTACGGAGCTACTGCTGCCGCATGGGTGACTGGGGTAGGGGAGATGGGGATACTTACGGTAGCGTTAGTTTTATTTTTCAAAACTCGTTATGACTGATGTTTTACACATACACACCGACGGTGGCGCGCGAGGCAATCCTGGCCCTGCGGCGATTGGCGTAGTAGGAAAAACTTCGACAGGCAAAGATCTCTTTTCTTTCTCAAAAACAATTGGCATTACCACAAATAATGTCGCTGAATACCGCGCGGTGATTGAAGCACTAACTCACATTAAAAATATAAGACTTAAGGGGGTAATTAAGGTGTATCTCGATTCTCAAGTAGTTGCCAAGCAGTTGCAAGGAGAATTCAAAGTTAAAGAAGAACATTTGCGTTCACTTTTATATACAGTGAGAGAAATTGAGAAAAATATCGGCTCGGTCGTAACCTATCATTTTATACCACGCGAAAAAAATACCGCTGCTGACGAACTACTAAATCAAGAACTGAATAAAGTTGCTGGTTAGGTGAAGGCTAAAACACGGCTGATTCGGAACCAAATACCCTATATAAATTATATTGGGCTTGTCTTTTTCGGACGATTTTGTAGAATGTTGAGTGCCATGAATCAAAATTCTTTCAGCATAGAAACCCAAAAAATCACTACGGACAATCCAAAGGCTGTTTTTTATGGGTCTAATTCTCAAATCATTACGTCGATCGGTAAGTACCTGGCAGAGAGAAGCGTTGATCTCTACGCGGGCAAAACGTTTGAAGATGCTTTTTTTGGGCAGTATTTTTTTTACATCGGAAACTCAACTGATGTGAAAGGTTTTATTGCAGAGTTTCACCAGACGCTACCGAAAACGCTTTTAATCCTCACTGATCACGTTCTATCACAAGATTTTACTGAACTAATTACGCAATACTCACAGATTAAAGTAGCGATTATTGGTGAATTGCTTGAGTTTTCGAGAGAATTGACAGAGGAAATGATTACCTTTTTCCTGGGAAGCAGTGATCAGATTTTGGAACTTCCCGAGAGCCTGAGAGGTAGACCCGGTTCGAAATCACTCCTCACCCATGTTCTTGAGCCTGTTACTTCTTCACAAAAGGCTATTCCACCTCAATCGCTCATTCGGGAACCAGAAACCGCACCGACTGGGAAAGATTTGTCAGGTACATTTGCTCTTACAAATTTTAGCAGTAAAAAAGCCGAACGCCAAGTCAGCGTTGACATTCCTGATGATACTATCGGCCCTTCAGTTTCGACCATGAACGAAACATTCAACGATCAGAAAATTGATCAAATTTTGCAGCCGAAACCAACAGGGATCTTTGGGTTTGTCCCAATGATAAAGAGTCGTGGATTGTTTATTTTCGCCATCGGGATACTAGGAAGTCTCATAGTTTTACCTTTTATGCTTACTATAGTCACTGGAAGCGCGGGAGTCTACCATTTATACAAGGCAAGGGAAGATAGTCGTTCTTTTCATATCGCTGCCTCGACTATTCACGCACGAAAGGCTGAGAAATATTTTCCTTTTGCCCAAAATACTTTGTCTTTTTTAGTTCCGCTTTTAGAGTTGGTACAAATTGAAAACCCTGCCCGCGGTACCCAGAAGCTTTTGGAAATTGGTACAAAGTCGGCCAAAGGCATGCGGCATCTTTTGTTTGTTGTGAGCGATGTAAGTACTCTCATGAAAGGCATATCCGGACAGACAAAAGGGATTGCGTTCGCCCAACTTCTGTCGTCTATAAAAGGGAATTTATCACTAGCTGATACAGAACTCGCTTTAGCAGAGGCAGCATTTAAACACGTTTCACTTCAAGAAACCTGGATGCGCGTCGAATCATTCTCCATTGGTCAAAACTTACAAAAACTTTTTCGTGAACTATCAAACATTCGTGGGCGGATCGCAACCTTGCGGCAGGGATTGGTGCTTGTTCCCGAGTTCATCGGTTTATACGGTAAGCGCACCTATCTGGTGATATTTCAAAACAATATGGAACTTAGACCCACTGGTGGTTTTATTGGTTCCTTTGGACTATTGACAATGGAAGATGGGATGCTCAATGATTTCGTGGTTCAGGATATTTATACTGCAGATGGAGTGCTTAAAGGACACATCGATCCGCCTGAGCCAATTAAAACACATCTTGGACAGGAGCACTGGTACATGCGCGATAGCAATTGGGATCCTGACTTCTTCTTTACCGGAGCACGGCTAGTATGGTTTATGGAAAAAGAGCTTGATATGCAAGTTGATGGCGTCGTCGCGATTGATCTGACATTTATTCAAGAGCTTCTCAAGATCACCGGACCAGTTGAAATAAAGGATTTTAATGAAACCGTGACATCCGACAATCTATTTCTCAATCTTGAAAAGCGCATCCAGTCGGAGCAGTTTCCCGGTTCTACCCAGAAAAAAGACATTTTAAGTTCGCTTGCGTCCGTGTTAATGAAAAAACTTCTGTCTCTTGATGTTCCTATTACTGAATTTCCTGCTGTAGTCCACCGCGCTCTTGAAGAAAAACACCTTCAGGTATATTTGGTGGGAACCGAGAGTGAGCGGCTTATAAACGAGTTTGGTTGGGGAGGTAAAATGTCTTACGCTGACGCGTGTTTGAGTCCGGGTTGTATCGCTGATTATCTGAAAATTGTTGATGCAAATTTAGGTGTAAATAAGGTAAATTATTATTTAGACCGTACGCTCGGTGAGGATGTACGGATTCTTGAAACCGGTAGCGTGGAACACATACTTACTGTGACGTATAAAAATAGAAGTAGTGAAGACGATCCATTCGCTGGCGTATATAAAAATTATCTTCGAGTGTATGTACCAAAAGAAAGCGTCCTTACTGGAGCGGAGGTAAATTCACTGCCATTAACAATCAGTAGTGATGCAGTTGCTTCTTCCTCAAGCGTGGTTTCTACAAATGAACGGGAATTCACGGTTTTGTCTCATCTTCTGGAAGTCTTTCCCGAAGAAGAAAAATCGCTCGTCTTGCGGTATGTCTCTGCTACACCGGTGAGTGGGCCACAAATCCGTTATGCAATGCGTCTGGATAAACAAGCTGGTACAGGGAAAGATCCGGTGCGTGTCTCAATTCGGTACCCTAAAGGGTGGCAAGCTATGGGAAGAAGCGGCACAGAATCTGATATCGCAGGTATTTCTACTGCAGTTGAATCGATCAATGAAATCACGTATAATACCAATTTATCCAAAGATCAATTAATCACGCTTGATTTATTACATTAGCTATGGATCGACACACGCTTACTGCTCAAAAAAGGGCACTAGTCGGCAAAAAAGTAAAACGATTGCGTCAGAAGAGACTCTTACCAGCCAATATTTACGGTAAGGGAATTGAAAGCCTTGCGGTGACCGTGACGCTCGCGGAATTTTCCAAAGTCTATCACGAAACAGGTGAAACTGGGTTGATCGATCTTACCATGGAAAATGATTCTCGTCCGGTACTGGTGCATGAAGTTCAATTACATCCAGTTACCCATGATTTTCTACATGTTGATTTTTTTCAAGTTGACTTAAGAACCAAGGTTAAAGCAAATGTACCGATTGAAATCTCTGGTACTGCTCCAGCAGTTGACCAAAAATTAGGTGTACTGCTTGAGCTTCTCGATGAAATTGTGGTTGAGACGTTGCCTGCAAATATACCAGAGAAAATGTGGGTTGATGTATCAAACTTGCAAAAAGTCGGCGATACTGTATTTGTGAAAGATCTTCGCGTGCCGCATGGCGTCGTAGTCCTCACTGATGGTGAGATGGAGGTGGTTAAAATCGACGAGCTTATTTCAAAAAAGACAGAAGAAGAATTAGCTCAAGCTGAAACAGCGGCACAAGCTGCTCCTGAGACTACTGAGGGAGAGGTTCTACCTCAAGAACCGCCAGAAGGCGCACCACAAGAAGAATCAATAAAAAAACAGAAAGAATAAACTAGTGTATCTGAAGTTGGGCGTTTAACGTACGCGTATATATCGGATCAAGCGTCACGAGTTTCTCATAAAAAGTACGAGCGAGTGATTCGTTATGTTGGTTGAGAGCTAAATAATACAGTTGCACCCACGCATCGCGGTACTCTGGATGTGAAGCAACCGCTGTTTCCCAATACTGAAACAACTGCTGTTTTCTTGTTTGCACGGTAGAGAGCTCTACTATCGTCGCGTCCACGACTGCTTGAATCCCCAAAACATCGGAAACATCAACATATTGACTTATCTCGGAAGCTATTTGAAGTTCCTTTTTCGCTTTGATCACCTCGCCGCCTTCGAAGTAGAGTTTTACCAACTGTATATGATGATCTACCGCAAAAGGGAACTGAGCTACATCGTGTAATACTCTCTCTAAGTGGGTTTTAGGAGATGTATTTTCAATTCGACTCAGGACGAAAAAAAATAAGAGCACATATAAACTCACCATAGGTAAGTTAAAAGCCATACGGATCACGTAATTTTTTCGTTTGGAAGATTTCACCCCTACATCGTACTGAAGTATGCAGTGAAACGCAAGTTAGCTTGTCTCAATTATTAACTTTCCGTTTGACAGCCTGTGCTATACTAGGGAGAACGTATCAACTAAATTTATTGTGGCTAAAAAAACACTCACTCCCCACCCTACTAAAAAAACTATTACCAGTCGCCGCCGAACATCATCTCCAGTTTTATCTGATGAACAACTTGGAGCTTTAGTTGAGACGCCGAAAAGTAAGAACCGTTTCAATTTACGTTTCTGGAAAGTTGCCGTGATTGTGCTACTGGTTAGCGTCGCGATAGTATTTTTAGCTCAACGCTATCGCGGATCTACGGCGGTGGCAACTATTGACGGGATGAGTATACCCCGCCAAGAGCTTACCGACCGGTTAATGGAGCGATTCGGCAGTCAAATGCTTGAAGCGATGATTGGCGAGAAACTTATATTAAATGAAGCTGCCAAGCAGAATGTGAGTATCTCTCAGGATGAACTGAATGCAAAACTTACAGACATTGAAAAAAATCTTGAAGGCACTATGACGCTTGAGGACTCGCTCAAGCTCCAGGGAGTAACAAAGGAAGAGTATCTCGAACAACTCAGGTTACAACTGATGATTGAGAAAATGCTTGAGAAAGATGTGAGTGTTTCAGCGCAAGAAGTTGATGAATATCTGAAAGCCAACGCAGATGCTCAAAACGCCACAGATCCGGCAACACAGCGTACCAAGGCAGAAACTGATATTCGCAACAATAAAATTAGTCAAAAATTCGTTGAGTGGTTTAATCAACTCAAGGAGAATTCCAAAGTCACCCGCTCGCTCTAACTCCAAGACTCTTCGATTTATATAGATTATTATATATGAGTAAAACGTGGAAATTGCTTCATGACCAACCCCGGTTTTGGCAGCGTTACTTCGTGCGCGAACAATTAATTGAAGCGGTGAGGCAGTATTTTACAAATCGCCAGTTTCATGAGGTGGAAGTACCCCTTCTTGCGCCAACTCTTCCGACAGAATCATACTATGAAGTATTTGAAACAGAACTTCTCAATCGTCACCGTAGAGGAGTGAAGGCATACTTAGCTACCTCACCAGAGCCGTTTCTCAAAAAACTACTGGTTGCCGGAATTGGGAACTGTTACACCATCACCAAAAGTTTTAGGAATACTGAAGACATGTCTTTCACCCACAATCCTGAGTTCACCATTTTGGAGTGGTACGAAGTTGATACGGATTATCAAGATGTCATGAAAACGACAGAGATGTTGTTTTGTTTTATCTATAAATTTCTATATTCTTCGAGCGACGAGCGGGTACGAGGAGTCAAGAAGTTGCCTATTGATTGTTCTCGATCTCGACTTGGTCGGGACACGAACAATAGATTGCTTCTGAACTATCAGGGACAATCGATTAACATTACCCCTCCGTGGGAACGAATCTCAATGGTTGAAGCCTTCAGTAAATACGCCCGTATTGAACTAATGTCTTGTTTAGAACTTAAGTCAATGCAAAAGGTAGCCAAAGTTAAGGGCTATCAGGTAGAGAAAGATAATACCTGGGAAGAATTGTTTCACCAAATATATCTTAACGAAGTTGAACCACATTTTGGTAATGGCAAACCTACTTTTATCTATGATTTTCCTTCTCCCATGGCGGCTTTAGCCAAGAAAAAGGATAGTGACCCACGGTTTGCCGAGCGGTTTGAGTTCTATATCGCAGGATTGGAGTTGGGAGATTGTTACTCAGAACTAACCGATTGGAAAGAGCAGGAGGAACGATTTATCAAGGAAACTGAAGAGCGAAAACGGTTGGGAAAAATAAACTACCCGTATGACCATGATTTGATTGAGGCGATGAAAGTGGGATTGCCTAAGTGTTCGGGATTGGCGATGGGCGTTGACCGCGTGACTATGCTCTTTGCCAATGCTCCCCGAATTCAGGATGTTCTCCTATTTCCGGCAAGTGAGATGTGGGATACTTAAGCCAAGAATAACCACATGACAGATTACAGTGAATTATCTCCAACTGACCAACTGCTTGAAGCAGTGCGGCACGCTTTGCTCCCAAGTGGACCTCTAACAAGCACACTCCAAAGATCCCTTATTGATGCAAAAATCCGAAGACAAGAAATTGGTACGGTTAAGCAAGGTCAGGTGTATGTCTATGATGAGCAAATACCTGCTCACCAGACGCTCATAACTCAGTTATTTAATGAACATATCGCATCCTTACGTCAAACACACCCTGTGATTGTGCTCGATGTGCCACGGTTGAATTCACAATTAGGAAGGATGGTAAATGAGGAGGATCTATGCTTTGCCGTTGTAAAGAACTCAGAGAAACTTGATGATTCCCGTGAAGACGCGCCTCCGTATCCGCTTGTCACCACTGGCGATATTGATTTGGTATCTGTATCTGAAGATGAGCGTATTGAAGCGAGGTATTCACGCCGTTTTCGCGAAATAGGCAGTCAAGCAAGCCTGGCTATTATATATGGTGACTCTGAAAGCCTTGGAGCCGGATTAAGCGATTTGGATGCTTTTATTCACGGCTTAGTAGAGAGCCATTATGGCTCTTTAAACCCCCATAGACTGCTGATGTTTTTATCTAATGCACAGCTAGCAGAAGCAAATAAGAGTTGGGCGTCACCTTGGACAACGAAAGTGAACTTCACTCAACTCGATGCCTTAAAGACACATCAAGTGGTAGATTTAGTTAGATTATTTAGAAAAACACTTGAACCTGGAAAGAACACATTACGGACACTAGTTTCACCTAATGGAAGTGGAAAAACTACCCTGCTTAAAGCACTTCAAAGCGATCTAGAACGCCAAGGTATTGCAGATGTAGCTTTTGTAAGCGGGTTAAGATCTATGCCCAAAGAAGAAGAGTATAAAGGCAAAAGACTGGTGTTTGTCGATGAGGCAGTAAATATTAAAACAGAAGACTTGAGAAGAATTATCGATCTTTCGGAAACAGGTACGGTGGTTGTTCTCATGTATCCGCACGAAGACGCAATACCAGCATCTGTAAAAGATAGATTGCAGAATAAGGACAGTTGAAGATGTATTTGAGAATCCTAAGGCAAAGAGACGCTTATTAGTGTTAAGGTATGACTCCGGCAGTATCCAGCATTTACACTACGGCGTTTTGATGTATAATATTCCTACAGCAGCGAGAGCTGTTTTTTGTTATTCTCACTATGGCACGAATTACCACTGCAAATTTCCGGAAAGGCATGTTTATTGAATTTAAGGGGGAGCCGCACCAGATTGTGGAGTTTCAGCATGTGAATCCGGGCAAAGGGTCGGCATTTGTCAGGACCCGTCTCAAATCCCTCAAAACAGGCAAAGTCCAGGAGTTTACCTACAAATCAGGTGAGAGCGTAGTGGAGCTCTTCATCAATACCCGCGAAATGCAGTATCTCTACAAAGATGGCCCACTTCCGGGTGAGGCGGGGGGGATGTATCACTTCATGGATAATAAAACCTATGAACAGACGGTTGTGCCTCGGTCAGTGCTGGGTGATTACGCCGATTACCTTAAGGAAAACGAGATTTACCAACTTTTAGTGATGGAGGATGTGGTGGTAGGCGTGCGGTTTCCCAAAAAGGTGCGGCTCACGGTCATAGAGACAGAGGACGCAGTCAAAGGCAATACCGTCTCAGGCGCCACCAAGCCGGCGAAACTTGAGACTGGCGTGATGGTTGAGGTGCCGTTGTTTATCAAACAGGGTGACGTGGTCGGTGTTAATCCGGAAACAGGCGAATACGTTGACCGGGTGAGTGGTTAAGATCCCATGGTACAATAGCTGCGTGCCTAAGAAACAACTATTGATACTTCTTGTTACGCTGTTTTTCGGAATAATAGTTGGCCGTATCTCAAAAGGTCCGTTTCAGCCAGCCGCGTCTCCTGTGCCTTCAGCAACAAGTGTCCCTCAAGCATCAAATATTCAAGGAGCGATCCGCGAAAAGGTAACTGTTGGACGAGTGATTGATGGCGATACCATTGAACTTACAGATGGCAGAAAAGTCCGCTATATTGGCATTAATACCCCGGAAACAGTTGATCCGGGAAAACCACTAGAATGTTTTGGTAAAGAAGCAAGCGATAAAAATCGGGAACTGGTAATGGGTAAAGAAGCAGAACTGGAAAAAGACGTGTCGGAAACTGATCGCTATGGAAGGCTGTTGCGATACGTCTACGTATTTGATCAAGATGTCCAGAAGCGGGTGATGGTAAATGAGCGGATGGTTGAGGAAGGGTTTGCCCACAGCTCATCATATCCGCCGGACATCAAATACCAGGAATCGTTTAGGGATGCTGAGGCGCAAGCCAGGCAAGAGAGTCGGGGGCTTTGGGGCGCATGTCCTTATACATCCCAAGAATTCCAGAATATTAGCGGCGCATCAAGTACGCCACAAGCCTCATCAGCTACTTCCTCAATACCAGAAACATGTTTGATTAAAGGGAATATTTCTGGAGATGGTGAGAAAATCTACCATCTTTCGCAGTGCGGTTCGTATGAAAAAACCTCAATTGATGAAGCGCGTGGCGAGCGTTGGTTCTGCAGTGAAAAGGAAGCAGTTGGCGCAGGGTGGAGGAAAGCGAAGAATTGCCCATAAAGTAGCTTAGTTACTTAGTCCGCCAGCTGGCGGATTACTAAGCAACTGATTAACTAAACTTCTACGCTTCTCTTATTTGCCCAACTTCTGTTTTAATAACTCAAAGGTATTTTCCATCGCTTCCTCAACAGTTTGATTTGAAGCCTTAGCAGCTTTTTCAAATGTTTCGTCAGTAATGTTTGCATCTTCACCCATTGAGTCTTTGGAATCCAAACATCCACAGTTGTAACACATAGCACGACACCTCCTTCCAAATCGCATATTATATACAATTTGATAAAATATTGGTATACTTAATGATAGCGTAACATATCCGGTCTCAGTCAAGTCATCTCTATGAATGGTGGGTCCATGCCCAAAAAAGTACTGGTAGTTGAGGATAATGATACATACCGGAAGGTGATTGTCACCGCGATTAGATCCGGTAATTTTACAGTGCTTGAGGCGGAAAATGGTCTGAGAGGTTTGGAGCTTACCCGTTCCGAGCACCCTGATCTGATTCTTCTTGATATATACATGCCCGAGATGGACGGTATGACCATGCTTACTGAGATAAAAAGGGACAAAGAACTTGCATCCACTCGCGTAGTAATGTTAACTAATGTGCAGGAAGAACTTGATCATGCAGTCAAAAACGGTGCTGATGAAGCAATACTTAAGTCCTCGGTGACCCCACCTCAAATAGTTGAGCTTTGTCAGAAGTATCTTTAACTGTATAGAATTTAGATCGACGGCCATTTTTCCCTGATAAGGAGCGTTTTCATTTGCAGAAGTTGCCAAATTTCCTCGGTCACAAATGGCATAAATGGATGCATGAGTTTTAGAAAAACTTCAAGTCCGCGGTAAAGCGCCGTAAAAGCGAGTTGGCCTTGTTTCGTTTGCTCGATGCACTCGTCACAAAACCAATGCCAAAATGCATCATAGACCGTTTCCGCAGCAAGTCCTACCTTGAGATTATCCAGCTGTTGTGTGACCGTTTTGACCACTTTGGATAAATGTGCATCAAAATCCGTGCTTGTTTCAATCGACACATGTTTAACTCTCTCAAAATCCGGATGAGTAATGACGAATCGGGCAGCATTCCAGACTTTATTAGTGAGGTTTCTCATACCGCGAATTTTTCCTTGGCTAGTTGATGAATCTTTGCCCGCAGTGGTACTCATGACAAGCGCCATGCGTAGAGCATCTGCACCATACTTTTCTACTACATCCAGAGGGTTTAACACATTGCCTTTTGATTTGCTCATCTTCTGGCCTTTCTCATCACGAATTAGACCGTGAAGATACACGTCAGCAAACGGCGCTTTTCCCGTCCGGTAAAGGCCTATCATCAGCATGCGCATCACCCAGAAAATAAGGATGTCGTATGCGGTTTCCATGACTTGGGTCGGATAGAATCTTTCAAAATCACCCGGTTTATTAGTCATCAGTGTTGCAAATGGCCACTGCGCTGAGGAAAACCAGGTATCAAACGTGTCGGTTTCCTGCAGATAATCTTCGCCAGGGGATTCTATTGCTACATTATACTCAGCACCTAAAGGCGCTCGCAGTTCCTGGAGTCCTTTGCGGATCTCATCAATCGAAACACCAGCAAACTCTTTTATTTTGCCTGATCGAAGTGCTTTCTTTGTATCAAGAAACGAGATTTCGAGATCAGGGTTTTTCTTGAACGAATACCACACCGGAATTCTGATACCCCAGACGATTTGTCGACTAATATTCCAGTCCTTGAGATTTTTAAGCCATTGGATAAGGATTTTGTCATAGCCCGGACCGTGGATTTTGACCTCACCAGTTTGAAGTACTTTCAACGCTTTTTGGGCAAGGGGAGTTACTCTTATGAAAAACTGTACCAGAGGCAATGGTTCAAGTAAATTACCACAGCGGTAACAAACTCCTACCGTATGTTCGTAATTTTCATCAGTTTTTTCGATCAGCCTATCTTCTTTAAGATGCTGAATCATGAGTAACCTAGCTTTGGAAACATGGAGACTATGGTACATGAGGGCGCGTGTGCGGTATTCTTCGGCGATGTCTTTTTTTTTCAAAAACCAGGAAAAATCCATTTTGCCCTTGGTATTAATAATTGGTGTGATAGGTAAGTTATGTTTTTTCCCCAGTTCGAAGTCATGGAAATCGTGTGCTGGAGTCACTTTCATGATGCCGGTACCGAATTCGGGATTTACTTCTGGATCAGGGATGATAGTCAGTTGAAATGGTCCCAAAAGTCCTTGGGTTTCAATAGTTTTGCCAATCCAGTCCCTATATCTTGGATCATCAGGGTGCACCGCAAGTGCTGTATCGCGGAACTTGGTTTCCGGCCGGACAGTAGCTATCACAAACGGCCCGTATTTCATGTAAATAAGTGGGTCTTTACGTATCTCGTGCATTACTTCAAGCTCAGAAAAGCCGGTGCCGCAGCGAGTGCAGTAGTTGACGAGACGGTAATCGCGGTAAAGGAGCCCGTCGCCCTGAAGTTTTTTAAACGTATGGATAACGACAGAGACGATATCTGGGTCAAGCGTAAACTTAAATCTCGACCAATCAGCGCTTGCCCCAAGCTTTTTCATCTGGTTGACGGCTACCCCAGAATTTTCTTGTACATAGTCCCAGATCATTCGGTAAAGAGTTACCCTATCAAAATCAAATCGACTTTTACTTTCTTTTTTAAGTTTTTTTTCGTAAACAAACTGGGTTTCAATCCCTGCGTGGTCGGTACCTGGTAGCCATAGGGTAGCATCACCTCGCATTCGATGAAAACGAATTAGAATATCTTCTACAGTCACAAACATGGCGTGTCCAATATGCAAAGGGTCATTGGCATTGGGTGGCGGCATGATGATGGTAAATGGTTTTGTGCCAGGATCACTTGATGGGACAAACGCAGTGCTTTTTTCCCAAAGTGAATAGATTTTATCTTCAGTTTGGTTATGATTGTATATCTTTTGGATAAGACCACCACCTTTCTGGAGGCCCATTTCTATGTCTTCCGAGACTGCGGGTCATGATTCCTGCCCAAAGCGTAGGAAATGTATCTTCGTCTCTTCTTTGTGAGGTATTTAAGTAGAGTGGATCATCTCGCCAATCATACATGTCATCTGTTGCAGCTAAACGTTTCATATTCTCAATATTTTGTCGGTAGGTAATTTTGCTTTCGATCATAAATGGTTCGTCCCCTTAATCCTCATCATTAGTGGTAGTAAAACTAGTCCACATTAAAATGTGTAGAGATAATTCCTACCTTATCCCGGTAGCATGCTCGCCGTTCCCGAGGACGTAGTCCCCGCGTCACGGTGTCGCAGCTACGGGATTGATCGGCTGGTAAATTCAGCTTCACTTCGTTCGCTTCATTAACCAACCATCAAAAAAGTCCTTCTCTCCAACCACTACTTTGGTTGAATCAAAGGACGTTACTGTATTATTCAAATAATCAAATTTTGCACTTTGATTTTTGAATTTTACATTTTTAACGTGGTACCACCTTTATTCAGTTGTAGGTTGTAAGTTGTCAGTTGTAAGTTACTTAATACTAATAACCTACAACCAACAACCTATAACTCACAACCCTTATTTCTGCTATTACGGGCGTACCCGGTACCGCTTAGTTCGTTCAGCGGACAGCGCATCCTGATCGGCCAACTGGCGGAGAAGGACTCATCCGGTGACTAGCCGGACTTTAAACGCTTTTGTAATCTGATATTATTATACAGCTTAAAAAAACCTTGTCAAAGAGTCTAGAAACGACAGGCAGAGAATGATATAATCTGTAAATCTTGAAAGATTAATTATATTTGCTCATTGATAATTAATTTAAATATTCCCCTGTAGCTCAATGGTAGAGCGGCTTCCTGTTAAGAAGAAGGTTGTCGGTTCGAGTCCGACCGGGGGAGCCAAAGGTAGTTTAGGTTGTTATATCAATCCAAATATTGGACTACTCCTCGAGAGGTTTTACCTTTTTAAAGTTATAGAAAAGAGTTAAATCGTAGAGTATTTTCAACGTTCCTGCAATTACAAAAGGTGAGAGATATGGTAAAAGCAGAATATTTGTAGCAATTGATGGACTGATAGACGAAGTAACTAATTTGGCAGTTGTTGTAATTGATGCTGCTTGCGGCCTTTCTTGTGGATTAACGATAGACACAACATATGCTTGGCGAGCAGGAATATCCATCTCAGATAATAATAATCTAAGAAAGTAAAAAAGAGCGGCAAGTGAGACTGTTGGCATAAATGGTATAAGAATTAAAAATACACTTGAGGGGATATGGGTAAAAACCATAGTGTTTATGAGTCCAAATTTCTGTGCTACCCTTCCTGATACATAATAGGAGACTGTTTCAATAAGGTTTCCTACAAAAAAGATAACAGATATTGTAGAAAGAGCAAGGTTGAATTTTGTATGAAACCAAAGGGAAATAACGCTACTTATAACGAATCCTCCAGCAAAGGAATCTATACCAAATAGAAGAGATAACTTTGTAATAATCTTTCTACTGTTTTTGGATAATGTAATTTTTTCTTGCTCAAATTTTACTTCAGATAGTCTGCTGTAAAGGAAAAGTGTAATAAGGTTAAGCAGAAGATAGAGTATAAAAACTGTCTTAAATGAGGTAACTATATTCATATGACTGTAGTTTTGTAAGGTAGAGGGTAAAAAACCCAGTAGACTTCCAAAGGTTATAGCCAGATTTGAGGTAATGTTAAAAAAAGAAAATGTTCTTGCTCTATTTTTACTTGTAAAAGACAAGTATGCTTGTTCAAGCGATAAAAACGGGCCCATCTCCCTTCCGCTTGGACTGATAAATGCAATGAGTGAGGCAAGTACGAGAATTACGTAGTTATTGGTAAGTATATAGAAGGTTATTCCTATTAAGCTTACTAAAGAAGAAAGCAGAAACATTGTTTTTAGTCCATGCTTTACTGCATAACGACCTACAAGGATTGAAAAGAGTGCTCCACCAAAAATAGACGAACTTAGAAGAATACCAATATAAGATGCAGAGAGTCCTATTTCCTTGAGGTAAATACCGATGATGATGCTAATAAACCCAAACGCAAAAGATCGAATTGCTCTAGCAAGAAAGATGATTTTTCCATCTTTTGATAACCATGTAAGCATACTTATTCGCTTTGATGCTTAAAATAGGCGTACAGTGCGTCATATACTGCAAATTGCTTTGCCATATTGTCATGGTCATCTTTGGAAATTATTCGGAATCCCTCAGCAATGGTTTGCAACCCTGCTGACTCTGGTGTAAGAGTAACATCTTTTGGAACATCTGCTCCGTGTACCACTTTTGCTAGTCTGAGAATTGCAGGATCAGTTATTTTGTAGTGCTCAACCAATACTTCAAACGTACATTTTCCATCTTGTGTATGCGTGAATTTGGCATTTGGAGCATCGAATGATATAGCTTGTTCTTTTTCCGCAACAGTTAGAACTTGGTCTGCTGGAACAAACAGAAACTCTGCGTCTTTATCAATAAAGTTTTTAATAAGCCATGGACAGGCAATTCTGTCAACTTTTGCTTTTTCTCTAGTTACCCACTTCATGCTTAATTTATAGTATCAGTTCTTTTAACTGTTATAAAGGTTAAATTACTATGGCCAATAATTGTTGAGTTTGTTGTAGGGTAAGTTCTGGATATTCAATATCAGAAGCCCAGGCGAAAATTAAATACCGTTATGATAAAGAAGATGATGTATTGATGGTCTTCCTTGGAAAAGGAAAGATTGATGATTTTTGGAGATTTTAGATGCTTCACAGTTTCTAAAAGAAACCTCTAAAGCTTTTCCTCGAGAAGTTAAACAACAGGTTCTTGCCTCATAATTTTAATCCTATCTACTGTGGGCACTTAACCACGAGGGTGTGTTGTTTTGAATCTGATAATTTGACGAGAGTACGTTTGCCGATTAGGGATTGGT
>CAYPMW010000008.1:0-44181 GCA_964412165.1 uncultured Gammaproteobacteria bacterium
CCAAGAGCTGGTATTGTTTTCGGCGTAGTCGGTCATAAAGTTGACGCCGTCAAAATACATGACGTATGCCCAATCCCATGTGTCAGTATGTATCTCAACCTGATCAATATCGGCCAATGTGATATTACCGTTTACAGTTTTGATCCACCACGTAGGATCTCCTGCCAACGGAACAACTATTTCTTTCCAATTATTGATAGATTCGTTGAATGGTTCTGGTCTTCCTTGATACGTAATAGTTGCACCATTGGAATTTCTTAAAACAATAGACGAGTTCTGAAATGGCCAGTCGTTGATTGAATATACCCAGAATTTTAAGAAAGTTCTTTGGGAAAGATTCCAATTGGCATTTCCACCCTTAGGATATCTAACATAGGTGTCAAAACCCGCTTGGGTATCAAATTTGAGAGCAAAAGAACCTTCTTTGACTCGAGAGGTATCATTGGTGAGGGTACTTGCATATCCGCCTTCAGTCCACCAATCCCAATCACTGGCGTTATTCTCCGTCAAATCGACCACATCTACCGCAACTGCCGAAAAGTTAAGATTTATAGCTTGCGATGTGGCTACGTTATTTGAAATATCATATGCTTTAGCAGTCAGTGAATGCGTGCCAGTTAAGCCTATTCCGTCAAGATTAATAATATATGGATAAAAAGAATCATACGTATAATAATTTCCATCGAGATAAAGCTCGGTCCTAAGCAGAGCCGTATTATCAGATGCCGTAATGGTAATGGGAACTACTCCGGAAACATTAGCATTATTAGCTGGACTAGTGATTGAAACTTGAGGAAGTTGTGTATCTTTGCCAATTTGGGAAGCAAAACCGAGTGCGTCAAACCACACCGTAAACCCAAAATCCCACGTGTCCATATGGATCTCGATATAATCGATATCTGACATCGACGGAGTTCCGCCAGTGGTCCGTGTCCATAAGCTGTCTCCAGACAGCGGAATGGTAAATAGTCGCCAATTACCTACTGCTTCATTGAGGTAATCGACTCTGGTTTGGTATTTAAAATAATTGCCATTTGCATCCTTGAGGTAAATCCAGGGAGTCTGACTTTGAAAATCATAGGGACTTGGATCTTCAGCATATGCCCAAAAAGATAGGTGGGTTTTCCCAGTAAGATTCCAATTGGCATTAGTACTTGACGGATAGCGAATATATGTGTCGTAACCGCCAGTAGTTGTATATTTGATAGAAGTTGAACCCTTTTTCACTTTGCTTGTGTCGTTAGCAAGGTTACAGGTAGCTGACTCTGCCCAACAATTCCAGCTGGAAGAATTATTCTCCGTATATTCTGTTTCAATGGGAGTTTCAAAAACAAATTGGTTGGTGTATTTAAACTGATCGACATCTACAATATATTTCCACCAATTGTTTAACACCCCAAACTTTAAACCAGCCACATGCGGCATATGATCATACCACCACTTGAGATACCCATACCCATCACATCCCCAGGCATCGCAATTTTTATTAGTTATGGCATCAGTTAAATTGGGAAAGTTATACCAATCATCTGCTGTAGTAGCAAGGGTGCGTTTAGATGAACGATTATAATCCGTTCCTTCCTCTGCGTTAAAAGCGTTATGGGCATTACCTATCCCGCCCCGATAAGGTAACTGCCAGTCTTGAAGTGTAAATTTATTCCAGTCGTGGGTATAAGCCCCTTTCCAATCATAAAAATACACTTTATTGAGTATCGACTCAGATCGATGCGCGTACGATTCAAGTGCTTCCGGCATCCCTCTTTCGAAATTAAAACCCATGATCACGAATGCTTTGCTATTTACTCCAGATATCGGAGTTCCGTTAATCCAATAAGCGCCATTACCAGCCATGGCCGACTCAAAACATCCAACTCCCGGCCCACCCCACTGCCACACTTCATCCACTTTGCCTTCATTCACCTTTTGTTCAATACCGTTGGCAGTAATAAAAGCATTGTAATCTATACAACCCAACGTCCAGTTGTGAGCCAGCGTCTCTTGAACGTACTTATCATCAGTATACTTTGTTCCATTCGCATTTAACGGCCATTCGTCGCGCTCAATCCGTTCTACTATCTGATAATTTACCAGTCCGTGACTTTTAGCTTTAAAATCGTTGACAAGCTGGTTGGTGAGCGTGTCGGGATCATTCCAATCCCATTTATAGTTTTCAGCAGTAAAGTACTGGTTGATTTTCAACCCGCCGTAATTTTCCAAGACTTGGTTATAGATAACTACCATCACCTTCACCGTCATCTCTTGGGGATCTGGTGGAGTCACGGCTTGAACAGATTTAGGAGAAACTAGTGCCTGGTATTTTTGGATGAGAATCGAGCGGTTTATATAGGCAACTGCTAAGCCGAGGAGAGAGACTATTATAATAGGTAGGAACTTTTTTGGCACGCTCACACTTTTGGAATATACCAATTACTTATTTTCTGTCAAGGTCCCTATTTCTATATAAATTATGCTCTTATAGACTCAATTTATTAGTCAAACTCCATCAAAATAATATATGAATCACAAAAATATTCAATGCTTATATAGTACATGTGTAAAATGTGTACAGAAATTATATATTTGATTATTAAAACATGCTTTATCTATTTACCTATTAATTTATTTTTACTGTACACCAGCTCTTTGGGGTCATGTTGACAGATAAATTATAATAGTAAGCATATTATTACTGCCTAATTTGAGGACAGTTCTAATGAGAAATTTACGAGAGAGTATTATCCTTTCCCGTTTGCGTCGTGGCCCATCTACTCCCCAGTCTCCTCTTACCCACTTTCTCTTAGATAGCGCTGCAGATTTTTTGGGAAGTGAAAAAGTAGAAGCAGAAATTAATGCAGTCAGAAGAAAAGCTACCATTGCTACTCAAGAAGCACAAGACCACGCGCTTGACCTTTATAGCCGCGGTACTCCTTTTAAATTCAAGCACGGGGGTGCCAGTGAATTTCAAACCGATGGTGAGCGCCGTATCTATACTTTTTTCACTTTAACCAGTAGATTTCCTAGATACATGCTGCAAGAAGGATTTGACGCAGTATTAGGGGCTTTTCCGCTTGATACAGAGACGAAACAATCACTGATTGAAGCTTTTGAAACAGATCTTGCCAGGCAGAGCGGATCACCATCTGTACATATTCCCCTTTGGATTCATCCAGAGTGGAAACTTATCTCCTTAGTCCACCCACCGCATCGGGTAAATTTACCATATGAATTAGAGTATAGACTCGAGATACAACCAAGCGAGAGATTGAATCATCTCAAATGGGAAGAAAGAGATAAACCGCAGGTGCTTGCTGCCTTTTACGAGAGTATAACTTTTCCCAACATCATGGTTGCACTTCATGAATTGTCAGGCGCTACGTACTGGCATACAGCTCATCCAATCGGAAGTGGATTATATAAATTTAGTTGGATTCCACTCGAAGCGCTTGTCACGGTGATCACTGATAGTGGTAGGTGGGATGCAGTCACCCCAACTGAACTTGAGACAATGGATGATGATTTTGCCATCGAGAGAACTGATCCTCTTCCCCGAGTATTTAGATATAATTCGCGAATTCTTGAACAACAAGGGAATGCCCGTCATGTTGATCTTCTTACCGGTGGATCTGTTGCTTTGGCAGACCTTGATAATTTTAGACTCGTAGTTTACCCTGACAGAAATGGTAGACACGATATCAAGCTCGTTGAAAGCCAAGCTCAAGTGGGAGAAAGAAAAGTAGCATTTTTGGCAGAACTTCGCGCGGCTTTACATGAGCAACTGAGTGAGTTAAAAAGTAAACCAGTCAGAGTAGGAGAAGTGGTCATCCTATCTCCTCAGTCAGTACTACTACAAATCTTTATCGGACGCAGATGGAGTTACACAGAAGTTGAGACTGAAAAACTACTTAGTCAGCTCAGTGGTGACATATGGCCGGTGGTTGAGGAAGTTTACCGAGAGTATGTACCAGAAGAAGTGGTAGAAGCGCTCAATAAATATACAGTGGTCGAATACCCTGATGGAACGAGAAGGTTTGTATATCTACTCGGCACTGATGTTGACGGGCAAGGTAATACTCTAGGTTATGGTATAAACACCGGCTCAGCTCAGAGACTTTCCATGTTTCTCTTACCCCAACCCCGGAATCCCCAGGATATCAGCCAATGATTTTGAGGATGACCATTGAGAAGATGATGAGGAACAGTACTTATTTCAATTTGAGCCGCGTGGATACCATCGGTTTTGATATCGAAATTTAGTAAGGGAGGGAGGCGCGGCAGATGTCCGACTTCAATCGTTATTGGTGATAGTGTAGGTGTATGTTGTCTGCGCTCCAAGCAGCGCATTTACAGGATTTACCAGCTTAATCCTGAAGCTCTCATTTGGTTCTTTGAGTGTATCATTAACAACTACCGGATTAATATATGCATTGCGTTTGCCTGCGGGAATCGTGAGGGTACCGTTCGTAAGTGTATAATCAACGCCGTTTGTGGCAGAGATATCCGTGACTTGGTATTCCACTGTCACCGGTACGTTAATAGTGGCAGACAAGCTAACTTGGACACTTACCAGGGTCTTACTTTCACTCCCTTTTCCGGTTGCTTTGGGAAACCGAACCTTGACTGTAGGTGTGGGACTTGGCGTAGCTGAAGGTCTGGGTGTAGGAGACGGCGAAGACGATGGCCGAGGAGTAGGTGTGGGTGAACTGGAAAGCAGGATATAGAAATAATCATCTGAATAATCTGAAACTGCATTCCCACTGCCATCTTTTCCTTCAAGATACATCCTAAACGCCGGATACGTGACGTTACCTACATACGGTACCAGCCAATCGTAATACGTCGCACTGGGCGAAAGTGTGGCCACAGGTATGAGAGTCGAGGCAAGTGTGGAAACGGCTTGCTCATAAAACAGGGCTAAGGAATTCACCTGTTGTGAATTCATCATCACGCGGTATAAGCTCTTGGTGATGAGCCGTTCTCTACCGTTAGGCGCGATCATCTGAACAAATGCATTCGGAGACGGCGATGATGTAGGCTCAGGACTCGCATCAGGCACAAGAGGCAGAAGTGCAATATATTTATTATTAAACTGCGAAAAATTCAGGGTATAGGTCGCATTTTTGGTCGAATACGAACAATGGTCCGGATCTGTAACGCTTTTCTGATCTGCTTTAAAATAGTGCGGATTTTCGTCTGGGCTGACACTTGTAAATACCCCTAAGCTTGCACTCAGCATAGTGCAGTCCACCAACATATTATTGCGTGAAGTGACTTCGATTTTGGTAATTGAAGCAGGATTTACGCTCTCCTCGAGCACAAAAGTGAAATTGGTGGGTTTGAAATTTGGAGTATTTTTGTCATATGCAGCTGACAATGAACCTACGGATTTTAGCGGCGCGCCAACCACGTAATCTATGTATTGATCGTATCCTATTGTCATACTAGAAATATCTGCGGAATTAATCGTCCCGTAATAATTCCCTCCAATCCCATTTACATTCATACAAAAGGAAGCGATATAGGCAGCATAAGTGGTTTTTAAGTCAAAACAGTGTTGTCCCAATCGCTCCTTTCCACTAATAAATCCCTCAGGAGTTTTGGTAAATCTCACCACCGGGCTCGTCACATAATCCTCAGTCGCAGTAAGTGAATCTAAATTCTTTACCCCATCACCATTGACAGTCAATACTACGTCTGCTTTAAGATCTGAGGCTTGATAATTTTCCACTGTCATCGAAATTGAAACTTCAGATTTCTCTCCTGGCCCTAAATGTGCAGTAGGAGACGTCGGTGGCGTAGGCGGAGTCACGACTGTATCTGCCCGTGACCGATCGTCTTTCGGCTTATAAAGCCCTTGAAGTGCTATCGGCAGCGTCAGAACTGCAAGCACAACTACCAGAAGCGAGAGTTTCTGCGCCATCGGTAGATCCCGCAATCTCTTTAATAAGGGATTTTCCTGCTTACCGTTGGGCAGAAGATCGTCTGCAGCAGGAAACTCCGGCGGCAGGGAATTCTCTTCCATACTACTAAACTGTATGATGTAATCATATTCCTTGTCAAGGAGAAGATCTGTTACGAGGTTAACGGGATGGAGCGTCAAAGAACCCTATTTCTCAATCTCATCAAACAAATTTGATATTTTTAAGAAGTATTTCATGAGTAACGTAGCTCAGAGCGTGTAGAAACTGAGGTATATACCTTTTTAACACTTCTGATATATGTGCTCCATTCCCAAACTAATGTAATTTCAATCGCTGAAGAACTCATCTTCTGGCTGATTGTTGGAGTGAGTACAGTCAAGAACGGGAGAAGTAACAAAGATCAAGTGCATTATTAATGCTGTCATAAAGATTGTCACAAAGACAATATCACAAAAATGTGCTATAGCACATTTTTGTGCTGGTTTTTTGCGCTGGTTTCAAATTCACTTCTATCATCTTCTAATAATCGTTATGTGGAGACGTTTACTGCCTGGGTTTGTCTTCCATTAGTCATTATCAGTGATGGTTAAGGTGTGAACTGAGCGGCCGAGCCGGGCATTTACCGGGTTTGAAAGGGTCAAATCAATCGTTTCGTTTCCTTCCTGGAGTGTGTCTTCAAGAATTGTGACGGTGATATCTTTCGACGTTTGTCCTGCCGGAATTCTCAGCGTACTTGCACCCCGTTTAAAATCAGTTCCCTTAATCGCTGTTCCACCCGTGACTTCGAAATCCACCGTGACATCGACCTGAAGAGCTTCTGTCAGCACCACTTCAATCCGAGCCAGTGTCGTACCCTCACTCCCTGATGAGGATCGAGTGGCAAACTTTACTGCTGGCAGAGTTGGTGTGGGAGATGGTGTTGATGAACCTGGCGGCACACTTGGCCCAGGAGAACTTCCGCCTCCTCCGGATGCTTGTGGAGTTGCCAAAGGCGTAGGTCGCGGTGAAGGTATAGAAGAGCTTCCCAACGAGACGCTCACCGTCACACCCTGAGAGTTATGCTCCTTTTGACGAATGGTGAGTTGATTGCCTGAATCGATAAACGTGAGAGTATCACGAAACGCTTCATCTTCTCCGGTGGTGCCGGGAGTCAGATCGAGAATGCGCGTCGGCTGCGTTCGGTCCCCCGTGCCAATATGAACGAGCGCTCCGCTCGTGATACCTGATGCGAGCGAACTATCAAAACCCCGTGGCTGTCGGTATTCTATATAATAGTATTCTCCTGTATCTACTTTAGGAATCCTGAGAGCCTGTATGCCTCCCGCAATCTCAAGCGGTGAGAGTGTAAACTCGCCGCTTTGTTCTACTGACTGAACTTGAATATCCCATCCCATAGCATGTTTGATAGCTGCATTCACATGAGCCCGACTGCCGAATGCACCAAGGGCGTCATAACGGTCTCCTCTAGTATGGACTGCGCACTCGCTATAAGATGCAATCGATTTGTTTCCACAGGTCAAAGCTTCGGCATATCCCAAACCGTAGTTGCGCAAAAATACATGGTAATACATTGAGGGTAACGTTTGATAGGAAAAGATCCAAGATTTTGATGGTGAGGATCCTAAAGTGGAGGCACTGCGCCAGTTGCAATTTGAGTTGCGGGCAAATACATAAAATACATGCGCATAATTCTCCGGGTTTGTGCCTTCATCAAGCGCTTTCTGGTTGGCTTTGGTTGTCCAGTCGGCATAATTTTGATAGCAACCTTCGGCGTTGGCATCAATTTTGACATACCCCCGGACATCTCCTGCTACCGCAACTCTTCCGTATGAGACTTCACTCATATAACTTGCCAGCGAACTCGCTCCGGAGAATACCAAAGTAGAAGCTTGATCTCTGGTCACCACTTCATCAGCCGCAGACGAGTTGGCGAAAGTAACCAAAAGTACTAAGACTCGTGCGCTTTCCTGCGCCGTAAAAGATGATACCGTGAGTGAGGAAATCCCAAATGCGCTTCCACTCAGTGGATCCCCCGACTCAAGGACGATTTCACTCCCCAATTGAACTCCGCTGAGTGTTACCGATGCCGATGGCACTACGGGGGCTCCGCTTACAAAGTGCAGGTTAAATGAATCACTCGCCGAACTTAAATTGTATGCCAAAGCCGACTGATTGTCTCCTTCAAAGGTGACCATCGCGAGTTCCCCGGAGACTTCCACTTCCTGTTCCACGTGCTCCTTAACTTCGGGGGGAAGCGTGTCAGCGATATCTTCATTCATGGCATTTTCGAGAAATTTGCCCGGATCGCTCATCAGAGTGCGCTTGAGATCTTTCTCGCGGTTTTTGGCAGTTTCTAAAAGATCGTTTAACTTTTTACTGCGCTCGTTGGGAGACGCGGTTGACAGATCTGCCAGCTGTTTGGCTAGATCCTCATTCCTCAGAGCAATTTGAGAAAAATTAGTGCGCAATAAATCAAATCTATCGGGTGAATTGGCTAAAAATACTAGTGTTGGTAAGCTTACAATAAGTAGGGTCACTGATAAAACGGTAAATATTTTCCGGCCGTAGCGCTGCGTATAGAATAAAAATGTCCTGTAGAAATCAATGTGTCTCGTGGTATCGGTAAAGCTGAAAGTATCACGTGTCATAGGAGGCTATATGTACTCTAACGGAGGAGCATCAAGCGTGTCAATGAGTGGAGAAAGATGCACTCAAGTAGAAATTAGGTGACTGCTTTAACTTTTTGCCAGTTGCGCATCAATTACTTCTTTGAAAATCGAATACGGCTGGGCGCCTGAGATTTGTTCGGCTTGAACGACGGTGCTTCCTTTGATTACACCCACAAAAGTGGCGGGAGTGCCGCGGACTCCATACCCCTCGCCTGATTTTTGTGCGTTCTCCACCTTTTTGGTATATTTGCCCGAGTCAAAACAGGCACTAAATTGGCTGATATTAAGCCCCAACTCACCTGCATATTTCTTGAGATCCTCATTAGTCAATGCAGTTTGATTGACAAAAAGTTTATCGTGGAATTCCCAAAACTTTCCCTGGTCATTGGCGCAGTGTGTTGCTTCGGCTGATTTTTTTGCTTGTGGATGGATCGCTTCAAGGGGAAAGTCAAAGACGACATATCTTACCTTATTGGTATCTATATAATCTTTTTTAATAGACGGAAACGCACTTTCAAACTGCCGCTTGCAGAAGGGGCACTGGTAATCGGTGAATTCAACGACTGCGACTTTCGCATTGGAATTTCCCAGAATCAACCCGTTGGTGATGTCTACGTCTACCGGCTGGGGAGTAGGCTCAACATTTGGCGCGGTACCTCCTCCGCCACCTCCATCTCCCCCTGTTCCTCCCTGAACTCCGGCCACATTCCCCTTCTCAAGTACCTGAACTTTAGTATACAAAGACCCGATAAAAAATGAGGCTACGATGAGAAGCACAACTAAAACCGGTACGAGTTTATTTCCGTTTTTAGGGGTATTATCCATAAAGTCCACCTATTAAAACA
Source organism: uncultured Gammaproteobacteria bacterium (assembly GCA_964412165.1). GTDB lineage: Bacteria > Patescibacteriota > Microgenomatia > UBA10105 > UBA10105 > CAYPMW01. Next base: position 9,433 of record CAYPMW010000008.1, read on the forward strand.
TACCCCATGAAGTTTTGCAAGAACCCTCTTGACTTTGTAACTTATATATATGTATGCTGAATTAGTTGCATGAAAAAGGCGCTTCTTGTTGTGGTGCTGCTTTTTGGAGGCGTAAGCATATATTACGTTGGTACCCTCACCGGCAGAAACCTTAATTCCTCACTTACCGATACGGGTTCGTCTCCCCGCTTCACCTTTGGTAATAAACTACCACTTCCCTCCAAAGAACCGGTCGTACTCTCAGTCGTGAGCGGTACGGATACGACTAAGCAACTGGCTAAAATTACCCTCAAAACTGATACACCTATCCACGCGCTGCAAACGTTCATCACCTTTGATCCGAACCGAGTTTCAGTGGTCAAAGTCACAAAACCAGACCATTTTAAAGATACTCTCAAGCTCGAGGTGAACAATGATCTTGGAATTCTCTCATTTGCATTCGGCGTGGGGCTGGGCAGTGACGCGCTTGACGGAGATGTCGAGATTGCTACTATCGAATATAAAACCAAATTATTTGTCCCTCACTCAAATGCCGTTTTTCTCGTTGATCCCTCAAGGACTATCCTCACCGCCAGTGGAAATCCAGTGTCATACAGTATTAGTAGACGCAAACTATGAGCCGAACCATTGAGCGAATCATGTTGTATTCCTTATCACCGCATCTCATGCTGGTGCTTGCGTATACGACACTTTTATCTTTGGGTCTTATCGCCGGATCAGTTTCGGTACAAAAATCACAGCGAACTCAGTCGCAAGCAGCCTCCTGTCAAGCAGATGAATGGGCATGTGGTACATTTTGTGCGGATCAAGCAACCAGAGACCTATTTAACGGTACATGGTGTGATGGAGAAGCGCAATGGAAGTGGGAAGCCGAATGCGGTGGTCCGGGAGGCGGACCAAAACGAAGCGAGGATCCAACATGCGGAGGTGCTACTCCCCTGTCTGATGGTAGTTGTAAGGCAGGAGAATGGCAGTGCGGTCCGTCTTGTGCTGACCAGGCAACCCAGAAACTGTTTAACGATACCTGGTGCGAGGGTGAAAAACAATGGAAACTCCAGGCAGGGTGCAGTCCCGGAGCAGGATATGAAGGCAAATGGCGATCTGAAGGTTGCGGTAATAGGGGTAGAGGGGACACGGGCGAAGAGACAAGTTGTTTACCGCCTGAATGGTCATGCGGGTCCAATAATTGCACTACTCCCAGTGTCCGGAGTAAATTTAACGCAGTCTGGTGTGAAGCTGAAAAGCGCTGGTATTACGAAGCAAATTATGATATATTAAGCAAATCTAAAGGCCAGTGTAGCGATAAAGCTCCTGCTGCTACCTATAAATTTAAAACCAGATCAGATGGCTGCGGCACTTCTCAACCTCCGGGAGAATTGTGCAGCCGCTATAGCGATTCTACCCAGTGCCAAGGTAAAAGAGTCGGATCAACATATACCGTAGGCCAGGATACCTATCGTTGCGATACGAGTGGTAGGGTAAAAGGTGACGACGGATTGTCTACCTGCCAGGGAGTCAAAGTCTCAAACCCAGCGACAGATAGCTGTCAAGATCTTCCTGTCTGTGATGTTATCGTTGACAATTTTGAGGCCTCATCCTGCTATCTTCTGCAAACTTGTACCGTTAATTGTCCCGATGATAAACCCGACAAATGCGTGAGTGAATATGTAGGAGTAAGTCGAAGAGATGCGTATTATTGTTGTAAAGCAGACAATCAACCCCCTACAGGCGATACTGTGCCTCCAACAGTTAGTATTAGAAAGCCAACGGAAGGAGAAACAATTACAGGTGATGAAGTTTATATAATCGTTGACAAAAATGATAACGTGGGGCTTCAGAGAGCGGTGATTAAATTTTCTGGTGAGACGGTTGCCGATGACTGGAATCCTGATCCTGGAGAAACAACCTATGTAAAAAATGTATCCGGAAAATCAGGAAATAATCTGATTCAGGCACTTGTTACTGATACAAATGGTAATCTAACTACTGTCAATAGAAATATTACTGTGGCAAATTCATCAACTGATGATAAACGGCCCAGTATATCTCTCACTTCTCCCTCCGGAGGAGCAAAACTATTGGGTTGGTTTAATATCTCATCAGAAGCTAGTGATGAAAATGGAATTGCAAAAGTAGTTTTTCGCATAGATGAAACTCCTCTTCGGGATATTACTAATCCAGACCCAGGTACTTCAAATAGGTATACGAGTAATTCGATCAACCCACGAGTATATACCTATAATAGTACACATCAGTTATCTGCGGAAGCTTATGACAAACAAGGTAATACAAATACGGCCTCTATCTCTGTCACTTTTAACCCCACCGGATCAGAAAAATCTCTAACTACAGAAACTGAATATGACATACTAGTTTCATCATTCGGAATGAGAGGAGAAGGTTTAACAGCTGATAAAAATCAAGACGGAAAAGTTGATGTTCTCGACTACGGCAAATTCTTCTAAAGCATTAATTGTGAATCCTATGACAATATCCTATTCTCTTTCGGAACGTAACGTCTCTTGTCCAATGTAACTACCCATGCGGATGAACTGAGAAAGATACTCCTGACTTCTTTTTTTATCTCCCTCTCCCACCTCCACGACCACAACTCCCTCACTCGGTTGGCCGTAGACTATAAGACTTTTAAGAGGTGCTATAAGGATAGCCAAAAGGGTCACCAAATCCTCTTCTCCCTCAATTTGCATTACGCTCGGTTTAGCCTCACGGTGGATGAGGCTCTCAAGCTCTTTGAAACATAAATAAGATAGCGTCCCAGCTTCGTTTTTACTATTTTTGAATACTTTAATATCTCTAAATCCTAAATCCTCAATTGTTTTATAGACTCGTTTACGAGCAATATGTAGATCGACTATAGAGACATCAGGAGTGACGCCAATTTTGAGTAAAGCATCAGTAACCGCATCGCCAACCGCGATCAGAAGAGACGACTGTCCGGGATGGGGCATAGTGTACATGCTAGCCTTATGATGTGTACTCATAGGTAATTCAAAATCCATATATTCTTGTGTGTTAACGGGTGACGCGGGTTGGGGGACCCCTGGGAAAACCCCCGGCAGGACCTGAGAAGAAGAGGCGTTGAAATAGGTTTTGGCAAATTTATTAACTGCAGTTTCGTGATGTTTGGACTCATCTTGGATCAGTTTACCCAAAGGTTTCTTGAGTTCTTCGCGTACAGCATTCGGCAGCTGCCTGACTCCCCAACCTGGCAAAAGTTGATAAAGATCACCATCACGGTCTATCTCGCCTTTACGTATTCGCACGGAATGAATAGGTTTACCATCCTCTGCCATCACCCACGGAACTAATTCGACTTCGAGTGCTGACCAGTTTTTTTGCGTTCTTTTTAAATTAATCTCGGTAGCGACCAATTCGGTTTCAGGTGAGACGACGATAGCCTCAAGATCCTCATCGTCAAGCGTTGTCCCAAAACGGTTTTCAATGGGGATGATTTCGGTTCGATCAAGCCACCCAAGGTCCCCAAGAAACTTTTTGACGTACTTTTCTCGTTCTAAATAAGGTTCCAAACTCGCAATATAATTCGTCCGTTTCACGATATCGTGCTTTACGAACGCATCAGTCGTAATCCCCAAAAAAATACGTTCGCCTATCTCAAAGGCTTTGGCGATGAGCTTTTTATGCCCGGCATGCAGATGGTCAAACGTTCCGCCTACAGTGACTTGTTTATACGTCATATATGACAAGATTATACAATTTGATATATTCTTTGGCACGTTTTTCCCAGGAAAAATCTTCTTCCATAGCCCTAGTTACCATTTTTTGATACGTCGGTTGGTCTTCCCATAAAGAGACCGCGCGGTCTACGACCTCGGTAAAACTATCATACGTCGCCTCTTTGGCGAGCAGTCCCGTTTTTCCGTCAATGATCGTATCTTTGAGTCCTCCAACAGCTATGGCGACAGGCAGTGTGCCGTACTTCATCGAGATCATTTGGGTCAGTCCACACGGTTCGTAATGGGATGGAATAAGGAAAAAGTCGCTTCCGGCATAAATCGCGTGCGCTAGGCGTTCATCAAAGGCGATCGTGACCGAAAGCCATCTCTTCAAATTCTCTGTCAGGAGTTTTTTAAGTGCGTCAATATATTCTTTTTCTCCTGCACCTAAGATTACTACTTCAAGTCTGCGTTCAGGAAGGTGTTCAAGAAGCGGCAGTAGTAGGTCGATTCCCTTTTGGGAGGACAAGCGGGCAATAAACCCAAATACCGGAATTCCCGGATTCTCTTCGAGTCCAAGCTGTTTCTGTAGCTTTAGTTTATTTTCTCCTTTTTTTTCAAATATAGTTTCTTTATTATATCTTCCATTAATTAATGGGTCAGTTGCCGGATTCCAGACTGAATAATCGATGCCGTTAAGGATCCCGATAAGTTTTTCGTGCCGCCTCCTTATCACTGTAGTCATCCCAAAGTCGACCTTACCGGAAGTGATCTCCTCGGCATGATGGGGTGAGACAGTGGTCACTCTATCAGCCGATTCAACTCCGGCTTTCATGAAAGAAATCCTCCTCGTCTGTGGGGGAAACAGATCATGCGCTTTTTTGATCTCAGGATGATTTAGATAGCTTAAAGGGAATCTTCCTTGAAAGGCAATATTGTGGATCGTGAGAACTGTTTTAGTATGTGCAAAAAATGCATCAGGTTCATGTTTGAGAAAATAGGGAACCAAAGCGGAGTGCCAGTCATGACAATGGATAATATCTGGCTTAAAATCTTGGCGCTTGAGCGCATCAAGTGCCAGCATTGCGAAATGGGCATATTTGGGCGCCTGGATGCGCTGATCGTGCCTGACGTTGGGGTAGCGGAACCATTTGCCTTCTGTGTACCACACTGGCACGCGCGATCCCGGAAGATACGGCAAGTGTTTCACCCACCCATACTTGGGAATAATGATCAGCGGATCAAATCCGTGTGAAGCGAGCGCTTTGGGAAGTGATCCAATTACATCGCCCAACCCGCCGGTTTTATACATCGGCGCACATTCAAAAGCAATGTGGACTACTTTCATATTTTAACTATACAGCATTTTCCTTGGGAGTGAACTGGGTTATTATCGACTGGACAAGCTATAAAACAAAAATGGTTGATATTCTTTTATATAGAAAGTATATGTTTGTAGAAGTTATGATATGTTTGGGCGCTTTTTTTCCAGGAAAAATCCTGATTCATGACATATATTTGCATTTTGGATAATTTCTTTTTTTGCTGCCATATCGCAAGAGCCAATGCAACTGCCGACACCAATGCCTTAGGCGTATGATTTTTCAGGAAAAACCCTGATTTTCCTTCATCTACCGTATCTACCAACCCTCCTACCCTCGAAACGATCGGTATCACTCCATACCGCATAGCCATAAGCTGTGTCAAGCCGCAGGGCTCGAAGATAGACGGCATCAGAAAAAAGTCAGATGCGGCAAAGAGTTTATGAGCTAGATTTTCATTAAAGCTACTTATGACTTTAATTTGCTGCGGGTGTTTTTTTTCAGTTTTAACAAAAGTCGAGACTATCTCTTGATCTCCTGAACCTAAAACCACGAGCTGAATTGGCAGTTTGGCAAGTGATGACATTGCCTCAAGGAGGACATCTACCCCTTTTTGCCACACAAACCGAGCAATGAAACTGAAAACCGGTACAGTCGGATCAACGGTTAATCCGAGTTCTTTTTGCAAATGGACTTTATTCTCGGTTTTCCCTGCTTGAATCGTATGTATATCAAAACACTTAAAAATATGCTTATCTATCTCACTATTCCACACATCTGTATCCAACCCATTAAGAATACCCTTAAACCGGTCTTTTTTCCCTACGAGCAGCTTTTTTAACCCAAAGTCAAATGTGCCGTGACGCATCTCCTCTGCATAGTGGGGTGAAACAGTTGTCACGCCATCTGCATACCGAAGACTCCACTCGGTGATATTAACAAACTCTTCTCCCGGTTTTTGAATATATGTACCAATTTCATGAGTCAAAGGATGCGAGAGGATGTCTTCAATAAGAAAAATCCCTTGATAGAGGCTGTTGTGAATAGTGACGATCACTTTGATACGTTTGAGACGAGGATCTGATTCTTTCTCTTTAAGTAGATATGGTGCAAGTCCTGCGTGCCATTCGTTGAGGTGTAAAATGTCCGGGATAAAACCGCTTCTTCTTATATCGTCAATCACTTTGTAGGAAAAATAAGTAAAAGCAATCACCCGGTTACGCGGATTTTTATTATTACCAATGATGCCGCTTCTCAGGAAAAGCTCGTTTCTGGCGTACATGAGAGGTACGACTGATTCAGGAAGATGAGATACTGGAGTGATCGCCTTATACCGCGGCATATAGACACGGGATTCAATTCCCAGTTTCTGGAGTGCTTTTGGCAGCGACCCGGCCACATCGCCTAGTCCGCCGAATTTGTAAATCGGTGCCACCTCGAAACTCACAAACAGAACTTTCATAACCTATGGTATATTTAAAGACATAAATTATTTCCATTGAAGGCTTTGCGTAAAGTTGTCTTGCTGAGTGAGCAGTGTTAACTCTCGAATGCGCCCTTTCGCATTCGGCACTGCGAACGAAGCTAGAAACTTTGCAAAACCTTCACTGGACGTCTTTTCTTTAATTCCTTTCTTTGGACATCTTTCCTTTATCCTGTTTCGAGAGACGAGTAAAGAAATAGGTTTTCTACACAGAAGATATATACTTTGATGCACTGATTAGGTCTTTTGATTTGTTTATACAGTCGTGAAACATTTGGGTATTGGAAAATACCTCCAGAAATTTGAAATCATATCGGGGTGACACTGCCGCTGTTTTTACGTTTTCCTCTACTGCCTGAGTAATCTGTGCCAAATTCATGCCGATCCCCTGAAGCAGCCGGAAGTAACTTTTACTTCCCAATTTTTCAAAATTAACTCTTACTGTTGCCGAAAAGTTGGGATAGTCCCGATCAAACATCTTGTATTTATAGGCAAGTAGCAGAAAATCTTTGGCAATTCCCCATTCTGCATGGTCAATTCTCACCGCAGCTCCCTCAGGCGCGTCATACACATGGTGAACGACAATTCGCTCATCATACGCCAGCGGAAAACCAGCTCTCCAATAGCGGATCGAGAGATCCGACCCCTCGCCGCGCATGTTAAACATTTCCTCGTCATATCCTCCCACCTCTCGGAATACTTCTCTATAGGTACCCAAATACCGCGAATATAGCGCTTCTATATATATAGTGTCAGCAATCATTTGCATCCGGTCTTCTTGACGTGGCCGGTCAAGCTGATTATCATGTGGACCGCCTCTCCACACGACCTTTCCCCCCACTGCTCCAGCCGTAGGCTGATCTATCAGTGCTTTGAGGGTAAGTGTAAGCGTCTCAGGCTCAACTTCCATATCTGAATCGCAGAAAATGATTATCGGATATTTGGCCAATTTGGCTCCGGCATTTTTGTTGGTGGCGATTCCGGGTTTATCAGGTTTGGCATACAAAACCTCAGCACCAAACGTATTTGCTAACGCCTCTTTAAGGGAATCGTTAGGCGTACTGTCGGCCACGATGATTTCAGCGGTAAACTCGGTACCCCACCCACTTGAAGCGCGTATAAGTGTCAAAGTCTTGACTGTTTGGTCAACGCGTTTGAAAGCAGGCACGATGATCGATACGCTGTTCATACCAATACTATAATTGAGGATGAACTAAGCATCAAGAAGAACGTTTATTCAAAAATGTTACTTCCGTGCCTGATTTCCACTCGGGTGATTATTAGACTTGGCTACTCCGTACCCAACCTTAACCAGCTTAAAGTATTCGCGGGAGGTAAAGGAATATTTCTCGTAAATCCTTTCAAACCGCTCGGCGAGCTTCTCCCAGGTATAGTGGCTTTTGACGATCTCGTGTGCGCGCTCACCCATTTTTTTTCTTAGTTCGTCGTTGGCAAGGAGAATATTTACTTTCTCAGCAATCTCTTTGGCATTCCGCGCCCGTACTAAGTATCCATTATACCCATCTTTAACTAAACTTGTCACTCCTCCGGTTCGAGTGACAATCACTGGAGTTTTGGCTGCCATAGCTTCAAGAATCACCAGACCCAATGGTTCATTCCAGGTTGAGGGCGCGACATACACGTCTGCTCTAGAATAAAATTCTTTGAAACTCACCTGTTCCTTGGGGCTCATGTAACCTAAAATCCGTGTGTTGGTGAGTTTGTAGTCAGCAATAAGTTTTTCTAGATACGGCCGCTCCGGCCCATCACCCAGGATAATTACTTCGCCTTTAATTCCCCGGGCTGCTTTAATCAGAAATTCCACTCCCTTATGAACGGTGAGCCTGCCGGTAAACAGGACTACTTTTTTATCTTTAAGCCCGTACTTACGGTCAATCCGCGAGTGTGCTTCAGGAGCGCCTTTGTATTCATCAATATACACTCCTCCAGGGATAGTCCGGATTTTATTGGAAAATTCTGAGCCAAACATTTTAATAAACCACCTCCGGGTAAAGGTGGAATTGGCAGTGACAAGGACTGAGACTTTGATCGCATCTTTAAGAAGCCCAATGAAGCGGCGGTCACGGTTTAAATAGTGTAGATCACTGCCATGGGTAGTAATGATGTAGCGGATACCATAAAGAATCTTGGCGATACGGGCAACTGGAGGCAGGAAGACGGTATGGAATGCATGGACTATCTCGGGCTGGAATTCTTTAACTGCCGGAATGACGGCATCAATATAGGAAGTATAGATTTTACCCAGTTCCACCCCAGTCATGTCCTCGTACTTTTTAGCCCCAACGAGCTCAGGATTTCCGACAAACACTCCCATCTGAGGCACTTTCACGATATAATGTTTGACGCCTTTGAGGCGGCGCGTTTCAGGAGCCACTATCGCTACTTCATGCCCGTCTTTGACAAGCTCCTGGGCTAGCGCCCTAAGCCATGCCCCGCTGCCATTTCCCCAGAGAGGAAACATGTAGAGAAACATGATCTTCATCGAAGTATATTGGTGATACGGGATACGAGCAATTTGATACATATATTGTCTCGTTTCACCAAAATTCCTGTTTAATTATATATGTATCGAATTCCTTATACCACCTGTGAAACGAGGTAAGCAGGATTGTCTGATAAAAGCTCCTTACGGAAATCAAGCGCCCGGCTGTAAAGGTCGGCGTATTTCCGGGCAGAGGCATCCCAAGAGTAATCCGACTCCATTGCTCTTTTGACTAACCCGAGCCACATTTTCTTGTGTTTAAATATTTCAAGCGCCCGGACGATGCTACCAAAAAAGGCAAGTTGGGTAAACTCTTTAAATACAAACCCATTCCCAGTATTTTTTACTATATCAAAATCTATCACAGTATCAGCCAAACCACCAGTAGCACGTACTATAGGCACAGCACCATACCGCATCGCCTCAATTGCCACAATCCCTCCTGGCTCAAATTTAGAAGGCATGATGACCATATCGCTCCCTGAAAAGATTTTTCGTGGCAGCTGCCAATTGGGCATCAGGTGGAGACCTACTTGCTGAGGAAATTCTTTTCCCAGACCAGTCAGAAATTCCTTGAAACGCATATCTCCCTCGCCGAGAATGATAAACTGCACACCGTATTCTTTGAGTATATTGGGCATGACTTTAATCAAGAGTTCAATCCCCTTTTGCTCGGTAAGTCTGCCGGTGAGGGTTAAGATAGGGATGCTGGGGTCAACCGGTAGGTTAAATTCTTTTTGGAGATCTATTTTATTTTCTGCCCGGTCGTTTAAATGTTTTAAAGAAAAATTTTTCTTGATGTACTTATCGGTCTCCGGGTTGAATTCGTCGTAGTCAAGACCGTTTAACACTCCGAAGAGTTTGGCGCGGACTTCTTTGAGAAGTTCCTCAAGCCCGACGCCGTACTCGGGGGTCATGATTTCATGAGAGTGCGTTTCTGATACGGTATTAACCAGATCTGCATAGATAATACCACGTTTGAGTGCGTTTTGTTTTCGGAGTCGTTCAGAAAAAAATGATGCGAGCGGACCTTTACCGTCATCCATATCCAGAGGAGACATGTATCTGAAATCGACGACTCCCTGAAGACCGAGATTATGGATAGTAAAAACGGTGGCAACTTTCTCCAGTTTGGGCTCGTTTTTATAGACATTACGAAGAGTACAAATGAGGTAACCGGTATGCCAATCGTTGGCATGAATGACGTCAGGAATCCACTCAGACTTGTGTAGGAATTCAATAGCTCCGCGGGAAAGAAGCGAAAATCGAATCGGATCATCGGCATAATTATACACATTGGCCCTCTGTTCGTAATATTCCATATTCTCCAAAAAATACACCGTTGGCTCGCCAGTCTCACCTTTTCTCACTTTGACATTACAAATAAGGTGCGTTTTGCCTTTGGCTTCACCGGTAGGTACTTTGAGATTTCCCATATCTGGCTTGATTGAGAATTTCTTTTCATCAATGGTCCCGTATTTTGGCATGAAGATCCGGACGTCATATCCCATTTTAACGAGAGCTTTGGGTAAAAAGTACATCACTTGGGATAGACCCCCAACGGTTGCAAACGGCGCAACCTCAGCGGCAACAAAGAGGATCTTAATCGGTATTGCGGTAGTTGTCATGGTCAAGACTCAAAGGCATACTACACTGATCATTGTATCATAAATTTGGCTTTGAGCGTAAGGAGGAAAAATTTAAAAAGTGAAATCTGGCGGGCCAAACGGTGAGGCTCGAGTATCAAACGCCATAACCATTCAAGACCTAGTTTTTGAAAAATGATTGGTGCCCGGGGCAATTTCCCGCAAATCATGTCAAATGATCCACCCACTGACATAAGCAGTAGCGGTGGATTTTTTTCGCTATGATTTTGATTTCTTTTGTTAGTCTTTGATTTATTTTGATGTGTATTTAGATATTTATTAAGTTGGGCGATAAACCACTCTTGCTTCGGTACCCCCAGTCCCACAAACACCATCCGTACTCCTGTTGACCGAATCTTTTCAACTAATTTTACGAAATATTCACTAGACTGGGAATCAACTATAGTATATTTCAAACTTTGATCTTTGATCGGCCAGTTAGCGGATGTTTCAACTTTTAATTCCGGTCCATTCTCTGACCATCCATGAAGTTGTGGATACGCTTTTTGTAAAGTTTCAAAGGCTTTGTGAGCTACCTCATGACGGCTGCCAATAAGCGCTACTTTATATCCATTTCGAGACGCCAGTGAAACCAAAAATTCCATCAAATCCACCCCCGCAATCCGAGTCACTCGTGGCTTTTTATTAAGCACTTGAAGTGCCCAAACAATTCCCACTCCATCAGGAATCACGACGTCTGATTCTTTGAGAAATTCGGAAAGAAATGTACTTTTTCGGACGGCAATTATGATTTCGGGATTGGTAGTTGAAACAAGAGCGCACTTGCCCTCGCTTCGCGGATCTTTGAGAAACCGACCGCATTGGTCAATAATCTCCTCGCAGTTACTTGTAGTCACCGGTATACCAAATAGTAGTTGATTAGACAGATTCATACTATACATAAAGTATATACTTTTATATATAAATCATGCGTTAACCTGATCCCATTTATACCGTCTTAAACATTAAATTTTCAACTTTAAACTTAATTTACCTATTCGTGACTGACCGGCGGTAAAGCTCTATATTTTCTAAGGCAACCCCCGTACCTTTAACAACGCATAGAAGCGGATCTTCAGCAATATGGCAGGGAACGCCAGTAATTTTCGTCATTAGTGTATCAAAATGTTTAAGTAGCGAGGTGCCGCCGGCAAGAACTATTCCTTTATCGATAATATCCGCGCCTAATTCGGGAGGAGTCTCTTCCAGTACTTCTTTTACCGCATCAATAATCTGCATGAGAACGGGAAGTATCGCATCATGTACCTCTTTGGAGCTTACCTCCACCACCCGCGGCAGTCCTGAAGCGACGTCACGGCCTCTCACTTCCAACTTAGTTTCTTTGGGGAATGCTACTGCCGAGCCGATCTGGAGCTTGACCTCTTCAGCCGTCCGCTCTCCGATGATGAGGTTATACCGTTTTTTGATATGTTGGGCAATCGCCTCATCAATTTTATTACCGGCAACACGAGCGCTTTTATTAACTACAATTCCCCCGAGTGAAATAACTGCGGCTTCGGTTGAACCGCCGCCGATATCGACAATCATGTGTCCTGAGGCGTGGGCGATAGGAATTTTAGCGCCAATTGCCGCAGCGAGTGGTTCCTCAATTAAATACGCGATCTTGGCTCCTGCGGCCATAGTCGCATCCAGAACAGCTCTTCTCTCAACTTGGGTGACACCAGCCGGTACACAAATCATCACTTCTGGCTTGAAAAAAAGGGATTTGCCTGCAACTTTTTGAATGAAGTAGCGTAGCATCGCCTCAGTCACCATGTAGTCGGCAATTACTCCTTCACGCAGTGGCCGTGTCGCAACAATATTTCCGGGTGTGCGACCAAGCATTTCTTTGGCCTCATTGCCGACTGCAACGATATGGTTATCATCCAGAGCGATAGCTACCACCGTCGGTTCGTTTAAAACTACCCCTTCACCCGCCAGATACACGAGTGAGTTAGCAGTCCCAAGATCAATCCCCAGACGTTTGTTGAACGATTTGAACATATATGTATAAATGTCTAATTGCCCTAATTAACCTAATTTATGATGTTTATCATTCAGATACTGTTTAGATGAGTTAAGTTAATTGGAAATTCAGTCATTCTTTTTTTTCCATTCTATCATCCTCCCATGGCAATTACCAGAAAAACAGCTGATCTAATTTAGGATAGTTTGATGTCTTATTTTATAGTGTTTGGGGAGTTGACAATGCCGGTAAATAAATTCTACGCTAGGGAGTATGTATAAACCATTTTTCAGGCACATTATGTATTCACTTATGCAAGATCTTATCAAAAAATCAGTCTTTTCTCTCGCAGTAATTTTTATCGCTGTTGGCTTATCAGTGTTTTCCACTTCTCAGGCGTATGCTGCCGAGACAGTCGGTAACGAATCATACACAGCTTGTTGGGATGCTACGGCTGGTTTAAGTAGTCCCGCATTTTATTTCGGTCAAACTGATACCGGCAAAAAAGACACGGCAGTCAAACTTGACCAAAACAGCCGATGTCTCACCGTTTCCTCGCTCAAACCCTGCACGTCATACAGCTACAACATATCTGGCGAAAAAAATGGTAAATGGAACTGGGAATGGGCTTCTGACAAAACTTTTACTACTGAGGGGACATGTGAAAGCTCATCACCGGCAACTTCAGGCTCGACTCCGGTAAGCTCAAATACTGCTGTCGTCGGAAACGCCTCAGCTGATGCGATGTGGACTACCGTTGACGGAGCATCAGCCTATCACGTGTACTACCGGGAATCGTCATCAACCACCTTTGGCCATGCCGTCAAAGTTCCGACACAATCAAGAAGTGTGACAGTTAAAGCTCTCAACCCTGCTGTTACCTACTACTATAAAGTTGCGGGAATTGTGGGAGGAAAAGAAGTGTTCCAGGCAGAAAAAGTTCTCAGATCTGGCAGTCAAGCCAATATTCCTCCAGTCCTGGGAGTCAACCGCAGTACTCCAAAACAAGTGAAAAAACCAGTGGTTAAACAACCAGCGCCGACCAAAAAAGAAATCAAAGGCACCCAGTCAACCAAAGAACTAAAAAAGGCAGTGAAAAAAAGCTCATCGAGTAAAAAAGTCGTCACTCCTCAAAAAGCCAAGACTTCGACCGGCAAAAAAAAGCTGAAGTAACGTCTGTCCAATTCTCGCCGACGGAATGTGAGATATGGTAAAATATAGACTATGTGGCATCCCTTGTTTCGCCGGCGCAGATACCCTTCACCTTTTCCCATACTTTTTATTCTTGTTGCTACATTTGCAGTGATCATGTACGGCAGAGGGTACCGACCGGATTTCCAAACTAACTCGATTAAACCCACGGGACTTCTTTCAGCAACGTCTGATCCAATTGGAGCCCAAGTCTATATCGACGGTGCACTCAAAACCGCTACCAATAATTCAGTCAATATTGAACCGGGAAATTATACTGTACGGATTACCAAAGAAGGCTATAGTTCGTGGGAAAAGAAATTTAGGATTCAGGGAGAGATCGCCAGCCGAACTGACGCGTTTCTTTTTTTAACAAACCCCAGCCTCTCACCGATTACCAATACTGGTATTGTAAACCCCATCATGTCGCCTGATAGTACGCGCCTGGCATACACCGTACCACTTGATTATAATAATGGCGCTAACAGTACGACCAAAGCCGGCCTGTGGGTACATGAACTGACCGAACGACCCTTAGGCATGAACCGCGATCCTCGTCACCTTGATGTTTCGACAGTAGCATTTGATTTTTCCAAGGCCAAAATCATCTGGTCGCCAGATTCGCGGGAACTCATGGTCGCACTAGGCAACCGGGTGCGTCTCTACGAAATCAGTCGCATCAATGAGTTTGAAGACGTGACGTTTACCTATACGACTATTCTGTCTGACTGGGAAAAAGAAAAACAGGAGCTTAACCGGCAAAAACTAGCTTCCTTTAAACCAGCTTTTAGTGATGTACTTCTGACGTCAGCAAAAATCATCAGCTTTTCACCTGATGAATCAAAGCTGCTTTACGAAGCAACTGCCGCTGCTACATTTCCCCTGGTAATTGATCCGCCGCTGATCGGTAGCAACCCCACTGAAGAAAAGCGCACCATTGATCCTGGGAAACTCTATGTATATGATTCGCGTGAAGATAAAAACTATTTTTTACTCGATAAAAATGAAATTCCAACTTCTTCTACTTCTCCACAATCATCGCCATCACCTTCCCCTAACGATCGTAAGGTAATCAAATCATCTCCATCTCCTAACCTGCAACCTACAACCTATTTATCCGCCGAAGCCTTGGCGAACGTGGACAACCTACAACCCTATGATATTTACTGGTTTCCAACTTCGCGTCACTTTGTGCTCGCTTTTCCCGGTAAAATTGACATCATGGAGTACGATCGGACCAACTGGGTGACGGTCTATTCTGGACCATTCCAGGACGATTTTATCGCTCCCTGGCCAAATGGCTCGCGGATATTAATTCTTACCAACCTCAATCCTGGCCTTTCTCCGTACCCTAATCTCTACACAGTGAATTTAAGATAAAAATTAATTAAAAACTCATCTGTAATGACAGTCGTATCAAAAAGTAATCTCGTAAGTACTGAGTTTATTACAGGTATGAGCTACGATGAAGAAAAGCTTACTGTGTTTTCATGTACTTAATACCGTTGTTATGATAAAATATTTCGCTTAGCTTATGACAATTTCTGAAAACCCACCACCTTACTTAAATAAGCTTAATAAAATTATTATTAACACATGGGGACGAAGCGAACCTGAGTATGAAGCATGGAGTCAAAGAGTAAAAACCCTAGTGGAAAAGTTGCAGTCTTTCTTTCCAGAAACTTATACTCATCCGAAAACCGTAACTCGAATTGACTCCGTAGGAGCAAATCCAGAAGCTATAGCGCCTTTTGAAAGACAAGTATTCGCAGCATTTGCTTCCCTTAACGGGGCTATCAAACGCGTCGGAAATGCTGATCTTTTGTATGTTCTTAATCCAAATGGTTTAGGCACCGATGCGATGCCGCTTGTGGCTCTTTCATGGATCGCAATAAACTCACCTAAAACTCTAGATGAGTCAAATCAACCAAAAACCAATGTACTCGAGTATCTCTCAGCAAACGGTCTTTTTCGCCTGGAAGATACCAATGGCCAGGTGATGAGAGTTCAAGTGGCCTCCAGTAAAGAGACGATTTTTGTACGTACCGAGCCTGACTATGGCGGTCCGCCGCATGTCTGGCAGTTTACTGAACTTAGGGATCACCGCCTTCTCATTCCAGAGAAAGTATGGCATAAAGCTATGGAACTGATTGAGACCCATCGCACAGCGGAAAGAGCTCAAAACCGCCGGTTTATACTGACAGTAAAAAAAGTCCCAGTTACCGGGAAACATATTCAACAAATGTATGAACCAACTCCCATCTATGGACGTACAATGATCATTAATGGTCAAGAATTTGATTTCTCCTAACCAAAAATTGGTGTTCGTGGAGAGAGTCGAATTCTCAATCTTCCCCTTATGGACGTTGGCAAAAGCTGTGCTCCCGGCTGGAGTCGAACCAGCATTTAGCGCTTAGGACGCGCCCGTTCTGTCCATTGAACTACGGAAGCTTTTGCTAAGCTCATATCCATTGAGCTACTCCGGCTTGTGCAATCGCTGCAGTTCTTATCATAAGTTTCCTAAGTCACTTAAGTACCTTATTTCTCTCTGCTATTCTTCGCTGGAACAGGGCTTCTGTATATCCCCCTTGTATTATAAATCTTTTTTCGAGCGAGTCTATCTGTTTGACCAAAAGATAAGTGGCTTGGTGACAAAGAGTTAAGAGGAAATTTGCTGCCACCTCAAAGTCTTCGGGAAGTTTTGGTTTTTCCCTTAAGTCACCTAAGCTACTTACGTTACTTATGATTGTATTTTACCACCGTCTAACCTAAAATATGAAGCGCGGGTTGTAGTTCAGTCCCAGATGTAGGTAGCCGAATTGATGTTCGGCTTACCACTTCGGGATCCCGAACTTCTAGCTTTTTCGGGGACTAGTTCAGTTGGTAGAACGCACGGTTCGGGACCGTGAGGTCGAGAGTTCGAGTCTCTCGTCCCCGACCAAGATGCTCAATGTAAAGGATCTTTATCCTGAGATTATCGAAGGATCAAGGCCTAGAGTTTATCTCTGATTTTAAAAGGCAAATCTTTTTCGTCGTGGCTGATGATTATTCGGATATAAATTTCCCAAATGCAAACAAACGACCCCAGGACCAATCCTCGTTTCCCTGGGCATCTATCCCTTTAATGCACGTCTGAAATACTACACTTCCGGGATCATCAATGACTGATTTATACACGTCACCCACAGTCAACGGAACATTATCGATGCGTGATAAATCTTCTCTAAGTCTAAAGTAATCACTGTAGCCATCTTTTCTCACTACCTCGTATCGGGCTATATCGCGTATCCTTACCTCTTTGTCATCCATAACCACTCGATCACCGATTCGCATATCACCAATGACTTCCTCACCACCCAGATAAACGTGCATTAACAACCAAATAGTCTTACTTCTCAAGGCAAGATCAAATAGCGTCATCTCACCTCGATCTGATGAAACGTAATACAAATCTACTATACCATCTGGTTGAATAGGTTGCCGGACTACCGTAAAAACTCCCTGCGAGGTAGAGACATGTGTAGGAAGAGTCTCTGGATAGGTAAACGTATCTGCTCTTGTTTCCTGATGCCGGCAGCCAATCAAGGGAAACGCTAATACAAATAACCACATATAAATACTACGACCATTTATTCGTGGGTGTCTTTTTGTTTCACTCAGTGCTACAGACATCCTATAATTATAGGATATACGCTTATAAATGCAATATTTAATCGCTAGTCTAATTAAAATTATGAGCACAAAATCACACATTATTAAAGGAAAAAATCAATAAAAATTGTGTGATGTAAAAGCCTTTACACTAATATTTATAGGTTTTATCGTTGAAAAGTGACACTTCATTATTCAATTGCCACTGGTAAAAAAATTCCTCTTTTGGTATATTCCAAGCATATTAGTAATTAATCCTGTATGGCTGAGCTCATTAAGACACTAGGAGAATCCGTCAGACGCCGGATTCCGATTAAGGCTCCTGATTTACCATCGTTTGTTGCACTTGCAAAATCCCATGATGGACGGAAAATTATTGTCGAAGCCATCGCACATCCGATACCAATGCCTGAATATGGTAATGGATTTGGTGATATAGTCGGGGAATTATTCGGCGCGACAGCATATGAACTTCGCTTTACTGCCCCCACTTCGGGAAGGCAGATTAAATATTCCCTTCACCTAAGTAACGTCGTGTGGATGGAACATGGCCTACCCGATCCAGAAAAAATTACTAAGGCAAATGCAGAAGTCCGGCAACAAGCATTTGACAAAGCACGTGACTTACAAAGCCTATTCGGTCCGGACATGCCAATTTACTTTAAAGACAGAACAACTCCTGATGCTACTACTAACCTGATGCAAGAATTAAAACTCCCGACATAAATTTACGACGTTGATGAACAAACCCGCGCTCATTCTTGCCTCAGCTTCAATCGGTCGAAAGAATTTACTTGAGAAACTCGGCGTACCCTTTAAGGTCAAAGCGAGTGAAATTAACGAAGATATCATAATACATGAAAACCCTCTCAAAATGCTTCAAATGCGAGCAACCGCTAAAGCCAAAGATGTTGCTCACCATCTTGTAACTTATAACCTACAACATACAACTTACAACTACCTCGTGATTGCTGCTGACTCGATGGCAATTCTAGAAGGGAAAACCTTCGGCAAAGCCAAGGACAAACACCATGCCCAACACATTATCACCACTCTGATGGGCAAAACCCATGACTTTGCCACTGCCACTTCCATAATTCATCTTAAGTCCCTTAAGTCACCTAAGTCACTTATTGAGGCAAACCGTTGGGAAACTACCACTAAAACCCCCGTCACCATGCGGAAAATGAGCAAGCGAGAACTCGATGAATACGTGAACCGCTACGATTTTGCCCGCTTTGCCGCCGGATATGCGCTCAACGAAACCCCATGGGATTTAGTGACGAAGATTGATGGCAGCTACACGAACGTCATCGGCCTGCCTTTTGAGGTAGTCTTGCCTGTTTTCAGATCGCTTAAGTTACTTAAATGACTTAAGTCACTTATATAATATCTCTTCTGGTTTAAAAAGGAGAGACACCTCAAATTCCGTCCGCTCGGGAGTATCTGAAGCATGGACGACATTTTTCTGGATATTTTCACCATAATCTCCCCGGAGCGTACCTTTAGGAGCCTGGCGCGAATCAGTCGGTCCAACCATATCACGCACCCGGGCAACTGCATTGTCGGCAGTCAAAACCATGGCTACCATTGGCATGGACATCATGTAGTTTGATAGGTCTTGAAAGAAGGGTTTGTCTTTGTGATGAGCGTACCAGACGTTGAGTTGGTCTTGGGTAAATTTGATCAGTCTGACTCCTGCGATCTTAAAACCCGCCATCTCAAACCTGTCGATGATTTTGCCGACGAGCTGTTTCTTCATCGCGTCTGGTTTGATAAGAATGACAGTCTTTTCCATATTATCTAAAGTTATTTAAATATCTTAAGAAACTTATCTTCCTCTTTAAACGGCCCGATAATCGCCAAGTTGAGCTTTTTGGGATCAAAGATGTCTTTGGCTACTCCTTCAACATCTTTGATCGTCACCGCATCGGTCTTGGCTATTACTTCCTCTGGAGTCAGAATTGATCTTCGTAGAATCTCTTGGGTAGAATAAAAGCCTGCTACATCGCGACTGTCTTCAAATTCCAACGTCAGTCTCCCTTTAATGTATTCTTTACCTTTTTTGAGCTCTTCCTCTGTCACTCTCTCAGTCCGGTCAGCAATACCCATATACTCATGAATCATCACTTTTATAGCCTCGTCAATCCGTTTCACATCTACTCCAGCTTGCGTCACAAATGTCCCCACGTCAAGGTATTGGTCAATACTCGAATGGACGTAGTAAGCCAAGCCTCGCCTCTCTCTGACCTGGATAAAAAGTCGTGATGACATACCGCCGCCTAAAATCGAATTTAAGACGTTTAAGGCAAACCGCTTGGGATGGAGAAGATGGTACGCGCGTACGCCTAATGCCAGATGTGCCTGTTCTGTGGCTTTGTATTCGAGCTTAACCTGGGGTTTTGATTGGTTGTCACTCGCCTTTTTCCACTGCCAAATAGGCGCTTTTTTCCAACTCTGAAAGTGTTTTCCGACCAGCTCCGTGACTGCCTCCTTACGGTTCTTGATACCTCCGGCAACTACCAATACCGCATTGTTGGGGCAGTAGAGCGCTCTCATATACTCGAGAAAATTCTCTCGCTTGATACTGCGGATGATTTTCGGCTTGCCGGCAGTGTCCCAACCCAAAGGATGATCGCCGTAGAGAAGGTCCTCATAGACGTCGCCGATATGTCGGATCGGTGTATCCTCATACATATGGATCTCTTCAATGATGACGCCCTTTTCCCGTTCAATTTCCACAGGCGCAAGTATTGGCCGAAGAATCATGTCAGACAAAACATCAATAAGAAGCGGTACGTGACTGACGCGCGCCTTAATATAAAATCCCGTGTGGTCTTTTGAGGTGAAAGCATTGAATTCGCCACCTATGGCATCAATCGCACTGGCAATCAGCAGTGACGAAGGCCGTTTCTTTGAACCCTTAAACGCCATATGCTCCAAAAAATGCGACAGGCCGTTGATGTCCTTACGTTCGTAGCGACTGCCTGCCCCAACCATGAGAAGCACCGTGGCGCTATTTACCTGGGGCATGGGTACGGTGATCAGCTTCAGGCCGTTGGAAAAGTCATGAGTATGATAGGTGTTCATGTGCGGACTTTTGCAATAGTAACAGAAAAATCCGTTACTCACAAGAGTGGTTTTTTGCAAGTAATCACTTTATCCACTGCTGGATAAATCATCGGTGATGAAGTGGGTGAAATTTGTGTAGATCGCATTTGAGCGAAGGACGAAGACTTCACGGAAAAGATACGCTTATTCCTGAGTGAATTGCGGATCAAGCCAATTTTGCCCACGAATCACTTACCGAAAAATACTGAATATATAAAATAATTACAAAACCAGACGGGTGAAAGTATGACTTTATTATACTTATATATACTATGAAATATTTCCGTAATGGTTGACACTGGATAAAACTTTGAGCTATGCTGAAATGTTACAGTTTTTTATACAACTTTGGTTGGTATATACGTAGTGCGGGTGACACGAGGCGGGGGCCCCAAAAGCGGGGTGCCCCTGGTGGGCTGATTTTGGGGCTGCCGAGTGGCAGGACCTGCACAAATCAAATTTAAAATATTTCTCGAATAAATTTTTATACTGATATGGCAATGCTTGCGCCTGTCACGCCAGCCAATTTTGATTTTTTTACGCTTGTTAAAGAAGCGGCGCTTACCCAGGAAGAAAAAACCGACCGGCTACAACGGATGCTGCGCGTCGTATTCTTACATTTTCTCAACACAGAACTTCCCCGGATTTTAAATGAAAAAGATCTTGTTACACTTGAAAAAATGACGGAACATATGGAAGCGATTGACATGATCGAGGTCCAAACCTTTTTGCGTAGTAAAATCCCTGATTATGATAAAATCATTACTGTCAAGATGCTCGATTTGAAAAAAAAACTCGTCATCAAGCACTACGAATCTGAGCGGAAACTTCTAGAGCTTGACCAAAAGCGCACCGGCACTGACCATTTGACCGAAATTCTAGCTATCGATCGCCTTCTCTTGGCTGCTCAAAATAACAATTGGGTCGAGGTCCGAGAGATCGTCCCCCACACTAATCCAATTGTTCCTCCCCTCACTACCTTGAGCCATTAATTCTATACCCTTCTTACTGTAATTTGCAACTTTTTCGAATGAAAAATGTTGCTAATTCAGTCTAGAAGGAGTTATACCCGGAACATTTCATTGTGTGAAGGGTATATAACAATTTTCCTTGTTAGTACTGGTATTGATTTATTATACTCCTGATGTGTTTTTTTGTGTCAGTCTTACCGAAGTGAAACACGACCTCTAGCACTCTGTTAAAATAGAATATTAGCCATTTAAAAAGCTCTTTTAATTTGATTTAACTAGTCTTATAGTATATACTCTGGCTGATTTTATGAGTTACTGGGTACGGACTCACAACCCACAACTTATAACTCAAAACTCATATGTCACCTATCGACTTGGTTAAACAGTATAACGAAGCTAAGAAAGAGCGCCAAACGCTCCTTCTCCTGCCTCCTTCCAGTGAGGAAACTTCTCCTATCCAGCTTAAACTACCTATTTTCCTAGAAGCGGCTATGGAAGCTGAAAAGACAATCCTGCCAGATATAAATGTTACCATCGTTGACTCTGAAAAATCCCCCTTACTTTACCCGAGCGAAACAACTACGGTGAGCGTTTGGGATTCCAGTCTTAGCCTTGCATCTGCGGCACAAATTTATCAGCCTCAACCGGCTTTTGTGAAACCTGCCATGAAACCCCTCTCCTGGACGCAGAAACTAGGCCTCATGTTCATTACAGTCGGCTTGGGAGGCATGGCGGCCGCCGTATACCCCTTTTTGACCCTGGAATGGAACTATCTCAAATTCCAGACGCCTGAGATGGCCTCAGCTTGGGTTGCCGGGCTTATTCCAAAATTCAGTACTACTTCTCAGCCTGTTTCACCAGTACCGTCTCCCAGCCCCGGTCTTGATCATAATCCCCTGGTCACTCCAGAAGGTACGCTCATGATACCGGCCAATACCTATTTTTCGATCCAAATCCCCAAAATCGGGGTCAATGCCCCTATTATTGCCGGAGTCAATCCGGTCTCTAAACAAGGCTATTCTGACGCCTTGAAAAAGGGAGTAGCGCACGCTTCTACCTCCTTTTATCCCAACGAAAACGGCACCGTCTACCTTTTCTCCCACTCGACCAACTATGAGTGGTTTGTGAAAGACTTAAACGCCGTCTTTTACCTTCTCACTAAGCTCGAGCCTGGAGACGAGGTCGTCGTCATGTACCTTGGCAACCGTTATACGTATCGCATCAGGGAGAAAAAAGTGGTAGCAAAGCGCGAAGTAGCCTACCTTGCCCCTCAGCCAGGGAATCGGGTACTGATACTTCAAACCTGCTGGCCTCCGGGCACGAATGCCAAACGCATGCTTATTTTCGCCGATTTAGTCGATGAAACGATCTACGGTAAGTTTGAGGATCTGATTATAAAACCCCAGGACCTCCGGGTCCGAAGCTAAATAGCCTCAATTGAAGCCTATGCGGTCCTCAATTTCCTTGCACGACCCTTATTCGAAACTATATAAACAAAATATCGTAGTCTTATAAAAATCTTTAAAAAACATTTTTTACATTCGGCTTTTAAATCATTTTTTTAACCCGCCGCCAATCGATCTATAGACTATCATCTAAATCTAAACACCACTCTGGTACGTACATAAAATTCATTAATTTTCCCAAATTAGCCTCAAAAAAAGAATCCGTTAACTTGCAACTTACAACCCACAACCGACAACTTTTTTCAATACCTTATAGTACTTGACAAAATGCCAACTTTATGTTAGTATCCCGACGCTATCAAAATAGATAGTAATCATTCAAACTAATCATTATTATCTGATATGACAAAGAAATATATCACTATAGCACTTACCTTTCTCGCCCTCGAACTTATTGCACTCGCTCTCATGGTGAAAACTGTCTCAGCCGACGGCTGTGGTCAGTACGGTCAACCAGCCTGTCCTCCGACTGACCTCACCGTCAACAAACAAGTCAAACACCCCGTCACCGGAGTGTTTCTTGAGAACCTGGTCGCCTCGGATGATGCTTATTCACCAGGCGCTACCGTCACCTTTTTACTCAAAATCACCAATTCGTCAAATCGTGATTTCTCAACCGTCAGTGTCACTGATACTCTCTCTGAACGCATGGTCGACCCCCGCCTTGATGAAGCCGACAAAGACAAGGTGACTGATGTCAAAAATCCTGATAGTAGAACCCTCGTCTTTGTCCTCAAAGAAGCTCTCAAAGCCGGCGAAACCCGCGAAGTCAAGGTCACCGCTAAGGTTGTAACTGACTTCCCGAGTACAAAAGACAAATTCTGTGGATCTGACGATAAACTCGAAAACAAAGCGGTAGTCAAAGCTGAAGACCGAACAAGCGAAGATAAAGCTACACTGTGTGTTGTGACTAAGGTCGCCGGAGCCAAGGAGCTGCCCGAGGCCGGACCAGTTGATTACTTGCCAGTCGTACCGTTTATAGCTTCTGGCTTTATAGGTATCGCACTAATCGTAAAGCGCTCAAAGGCTATCGAGCTCAGAGCGTAAATCTAGAGAAAGCCCCTGCCGGCTGACCAAGACACAAAAACCCAAAGATTAAGACACAAAAGAAAGACCGGTAGGAAAAACGACTACCGGTTTATTGTTGTGTGTTGAAAGTAATAACCGACAACTGACGACTCAGTACTTTTAAAAGAGCATGATTCGGGGTTGAAGCCAAGAAGGATGCACCTGCCTCCTTAGCTTGAGCCTAGGGTGAGCGAATCTAGCTCTTTAAAAAATAAATAGTTACGAAGACTGTAGTCCTCAAGAGTATGGCGTAAGTCGAAGGATTTATTCTGGTGTCGGTAGATCGAGATGATGCTCGATTTTCTCAAGACGTACTTTAATCGGTTTGTTTTCTTCATCAGTATATTTTAAAACTGAGTTTACGTCTTTCTTGATTTGTCCGACGTCTTTCTTAATCGACCTCAGATCCTTTTTCATTGGGGCGAGTTGCTCACTTAAATCTTTCTTAGTCGGAAAACGTTGAGAAAGTCTTTGTTCGATAAGGTCAATATCTCGTTTAGTCAGCATAGTTTTTATAGTAATCCTTTCCTTTTTGCTTTGTCAACCGTAACATGCTTTGACATGAATTGCTTGAGTGAAAAATGCCGACTACCTGGTTTCCAATGACGATTGAAACATGCATAACAAAACTCAAGATGGTTAAGAGGAAAGTTATACACCGTCCAGAATTTGACAGATTCCTTTATTTTTCGACCGCATTCATCACATACAGTTTTTGACGACATAGGACACCCATCATACTCCCCCGTTTTCATAACTAGTCAACTGTAAATAAGTGAATCAAACATCTCTTCAAAGCTATCAACGTTTGACCTTAGGTCCAGCCAGTCATTTTAAAAATGTAATGGCGGGCGGGACCCGAAGTCAAGCAAGGAGGCTTAGGGAATTTGCTCTCTAAGACGCTCGCGTTTGTACTCGGGACGCACTTATAGCTGTGAGCTGGTTTGAAGGGTAAGGAATTAGCTTTCTTACCACTTACAACCTTTACTTACAACTATATTGCCGTTTGCACTTTAAAAAGTTCAGTCCATAAAGGTTATATGTTGTAAGTTGTAAGTGGTAAATTTTTACTTATTACTTCAATCTATAATCTTATTCCTTTTTGTTTGTGCGC
The DNA here is from genome assembly GCA_964412165.1 of uncultured Gammaproteobacteria bacterium. Taxonomy (GTDB): domain Bacteria; phylum Patescibacteriota; class Microgenomatia; order UBA10105; family UBA10105; genus CAYPMW01. The sequence goes on from CAYPMW010000008.1 coordinate 34,620, forward strand.
AAAGCACTTACAAGGGCAAAGCGGAAATAGTTGAACAGGTTGTAAGTTATAAGTGATAAGTTGTAGGTTTTTTATCTTACAACCTACAACATACAACCTACAACTATTTATTGGCGGAAATGGGCACAATAGGGTTTTGCGGATATAAGTGGAATTGGTGTTGCGCGAAATCAAGAGAATTTATTTACAACTGTGGGGAAATGAGGAAATTAGCGTTTTTTAGAGTTTCTGAGTGTATGGAGAACGTAAAGTGTGACCAAGAAAACCAGGAGCGCCAGTCCAAAGGCAATCGAAACATTGGCATTGATTGTCAGAAAATCATTCATATTTTTGAAGATTTTTCAAATTCTACGCTTATAAGTAAACAAACTATACCATACACGAGATCCATGAGCAAGACGAAAAACCAATTACTGTCAGTACGAAATTGAGGTACGATAAATACAAGTCCTATCCAAGCAGCAGATAAATTAACAAAAAGACTTGACAGTACCCGTCTCCATTCAGGAGACAATACGTATTTCATAGATATAAGTAATAATTAGTATAGCATATCAACTAATTTTCTCGTTCCCCCACAGTCAGTAGAATTTTCTCTTGAGGTTTTCCGAACACGCATCCGGAAGAAAGGGAGGCTAAGTGTTACAGAAGTTATGAGTGACCAAGTTTATCTTCGAGGCTTTTAATACGGGTATCATGATCCTCAAGTTGTTCACTATACCTGTTTGTCACGGTCAGTTCCTGGTCAATAGTATCAAGTCGAGCGACTATTTCAGCCTTAAACTTGACTATTTCATTTTTAAGGTCTTTTATATCGTCTTTAGTCGCAAAGACTTCTCTGAGTTTCTTGATATCGCGGTCAGTTATCATGCTTCTATCCTAAACTAATTCAGGATAGTTGTAAATATTCTTTATTTATCAAGCGTTTTATATTCAATTCGAAAAATCTTTACTTACAACCTATAACTTACAACCTTTTTAGCTTTCCTTTCTTCCGGATGTAATAAACCAACGTGCATTGCGATCTGAGAAAAGACTTCAAGTCAAACATGATGAACTTTTATCATGAATGATAGAAAAGTCCTAACTCATAAGCATCTCGCACACCTACCTTAAAAAGTAGGTCAGAGGCTACACGTTCGGGAGAACAACCGAATAGCCCCATGGGTCGCGTGCAATCAACGTTATGCTTCATGCATGACGCGCACGGACTCGTGACAAAGCTCTCCATAGCTGGGCAAATTGGTCCTACTAGGCTTAGAGATACCTAGTCGGTAGCACTACCTCTCGGTGACGACACCTTGGACTCGTCAACCGTGACAACTTATGGTTTGCTCCAAAAGAGTAAACCTACAAGGTGCGGAAATCCACCAAAGAAAAGGATCGGCATACTCAGCCGTTAAGGGATAACCTAAGAGTAGAAGGAAGCCGATGAGGCTGCTTAAGGACTGATGCGAATCAGGCCTGAGCACCAGTCCGACAAGCAGTCGACTGGTCTCCTTCCGGGAGCTGATCGCCCCACTACCGCAAGGTAGAGGTCTTCCAAGACCGAGATCCGAATAACAAACCAGCGAAAGCTAGGTTTGCACTCGTCTACGAGTGGAAAAAAGTAGAAGACGGCTTTCCTAGCCAAAAGGAAAACCGCCTATTGAGGCTTTGGCAACAGTTCAGGTGCTGTCGCACTCTGAATTGGCAACGTCCATCCCCGATCCAGGGATCTGGACGCCAAGATTGTATTATGGATCTATAGGCCCGCTGGAGGGGCCCGAATCTCGATGCGCAAAAACCGCATTTTCAATTGGATCATGGCTGCGGCCATTATCCTGACAGCTCTTTTCGGAGCTGTCGAAGTCGTATCCGCGCAAAATCCCCAACCACCCGCCCCGCCCGCGAACTTCCCCTATCCAGTAAAGCTCGTAAGCGCTGAGCTGGAAAAGGGCGAAACCGTGGCGCGGCAGCAGTGGGCACTCGCTGGATTTGATCCCGCCGAATATGGGGGAGATGACAGCGATTGCAGCAATAGTACGGAAGACGATGTAAAGTGGGTCGACGAAATCGGCGCTCCCGACGAGGACTGCAAGATTATTTTCGAGTGGTCCTTGAAGAATGCCGACGAAACGTTGGCCAGTGGCGTAATGCCCTTGGAACCTGAGGAGGAAAACGTCGGTCAGATCGCTCAGTGGATCCGTTTCTCGTTCGAACAATCGACCGGCCGCGTCCGCTTTACCGGATCCATGTGGCGTGAACCCCAGGGTTGGAATGCTCACCAGCAGGCTGTGAATTTTGCGGCCGACTGGCAGCAGAAAAACCCGGGTGAATGGTCCGTAGTCGGTCTTTCGCCGACCGACGCATGGGTGCAGCAGATATGGCAGGACGCCGAAACGCAGTTCGACGGCCCGCCCGTCCCGCCCCCGCCTCCCGCGGGTGACAATGACGGAGACGGCGTCAATGACGCCGACGACCGCTGCCTCGGCACGCCGGCCGGACAACCGGTCGACGCCGACGGCTGCCCCGTTGTGACCCCGCCGCCCGGACCCGGGTGGTGGCAGCGCTTCGTGGCATGGCTGGGCAATATCTGGAATAGCATCCAGACCTCCGTCTCGGGACTGGGCTGGCTCATGGCCTGCCTGGCTCCGATTGTGACGCTGGTTTTGCTCTTCCTGATCGGCCGGTGGTTGTGGCGCCAGATCTTCCGCCCCGTACCCGTCCCGCCTCCGCCGCCCGCGCCAGTTCCGCCTGCGCCCGCAGCCGGTGGGATGCCCGGGTGGTTGGCCACGCTGCTGGCTCTAATCTTGCCGGCCGCGTGGATCCAGTGGTTGAGAAACCATTGGCCTGCCCCCGGCCCCGCTGCCCCGCCCGCGCCCGTGCGCCCGCGCAGGAGCTGCTTCGGAGTGCTGCTTCGGCTTTGGATCAGTACGGTGATCTGGGGCCTTGGCTGCTTCGTGGCTCTCCTCTTGCTCGCTGCTGGGCCATGGTGGTCGCTGATTGCGATTGTCGTCGTAATTGGCTTGACCTACCTGATCTGGCGGTAGAGTAAGTTTCGCCCTCGTGCACGGGGCGTATAAAAAACCTTAAGTAGACCGAAAGGTCGAACAAGGGAGTGCATAGTTTACGTGCAAATGGCCCGGGGGGTAAAGCTTAGCGAGCTTCTTCGCTTTCTTTATCCCCCCGGTTTCCTTATAACACTAAAGTGTCAAGTTATAAGTTGTAAGTTATAGGTTGTAAGAAAATAATAAAAGATCTTCCAAAACCTACAACTTACCAACAACAACCTACAACCTTTTGTGTTAGGAGGAAGCCGGAAAGGCTTCAAGACTGAACGCTCTTTGAAAATTTAATACATTGTTTTATTGTTAATATAGTTATATTGCTAGATATGAAATATCTACAACTCAACGATATTAGCTGTTACAAGCGAGCTTTACATTTATCCAACTATGTCTGGGAGATAGTAATGAAATGGAAATTCACTCCAAGACATACAATAGGAATACAAATGATAAATGCTTTTGACTCGATCTCAGCCAATATCGCCGAAGGGTTTGGACGTTTCACCAAGTTGGATAAAATCCGTTTTTACCAGATTGGTTTTGGATCGGTGATGGAGGCTCTTGATTGGAACCAGAAGGCAATGATACGCAAGCTCATAAATGAAGAAGAGTACCAGCATTTACTGAGTGAGCTCAAAATACTTCCAAAAGAGATTCATACCCTGATCAAATATACCCGTAACACCCTCAAGAAATAGTCAACAATCCAACAATATAGCAATTGAATAAGTGAAGTATTAAGATCGTTTCTTATCTTTCCTGGAAACACTGAGGTAAATAAGGAAAAGTAGGAGGACTATGGTCACGATCCCAAAAGCAATTTGTGCATTTGTCATGATGGTCGGCAAATCAGGATTCATGGGATAAATTCATCCAGTTTTACTGCGATATATAGGTACACTATAGCGAATACCAGATTTCCAGTCAAGATTCGTAACCAGTCTGGACGATTGGAAAAACTAGGAATGATAAGTATAGCTGCAAACCACCCTGCTGAAAGATTGACACAAAGCCCTGAAAGTATTCGGAACCAGGAAGGAGAAAGTCTCATTTTTCAATATTAACACATTGTTGAATTGTGGGTTAATAGCATACAACAGTCTGGCTGAACATCGAGATATTTTTGGCAGGAGTCATAAAGGTAGTATAACAAAAAACCCTGCGCACCGGAAAGATCCGAGCACAGGGGAGATTATGGGTATATTTTACTCGACATACATCTGTATGTCAACAGAGTCGTATCGCTACGCATCTGCCTACCCGGTTGGTTGTGGCAGGCTTCTGACTGAGGTAGGTAGATTCGTGGTGATAAAACAGTTGTAAGTTGTAGGTTATAGGTTGTAGGTTACTTTTTCTAACTTACAACTTACAACTTGTGTTCGAATCAAAGGTATTCATGAAACAAAAAGGGTTGCTTAACCAGTTTAATACAAAAGAGACGGTAATTATAGTCTCAAGCTATCCGCCGAAGGGCGGAGAGTCGGCGCGGCTAAATGCCGTAGCTAACTACACCCGTGAACTCTCGCAGTCTCTTAAGAAACTTGCGCCGGTGGTCGTTATATCGGAAATTCTCACCAAGCCCCAGGCGTATGTCGAAGACGGGATACTGGTCGTGCGTTGTTTCCGCAAAAATGACCCTTTGCTCACTAAATCAATCCTTTCTGTGGTGAGACAGTTTCACCGTGTCGAGACAGTACTAGTTCAGTTTGAGTTTAATATCTTTGGCGGAGTCCTGGCTACCGCATCAACAAGCGCCCTCTTTGCCCTGCTTAAACTCATGGGTAAGAAAACCACGTTTGTTTTCCACCAGGTGGTTGAGGATCTGTCAGAACTCTCAGGCCATCTGGGACTTTCACCGCAAAACTTGAAAACCTGGTTTCTGTCCCAAGGCATGACCTGGTTTTACCGGACGGTAAGTAGATTTGCCGACGGCATCATCGTTCATGATGATTTTCTCAAGTCGCGTTTGAGTAAATACGTATCAGCTCATAAAATACAAGTTGTACCGCACGGAGTGAGCTTTACTAAATCACGCGTGTCCAGAGAAAAAGCCCGCCGGATCTTGGGAATCAAACCAAATGAATTGGTGTTACTTCTCTTTGGCTACGTCACTTGGTATAAAGGCTCAGATTGGCTGACACGCAAAGTGCTCACCTATGCAGAGAATTATCCTGATAAGCACATCCGACTGATCCTTGCCGGAGGCCCAAGCGCAACATTGCGGAATAAGCCTCACTACCAGGCGTATTATCGCTCGATTGAGAAATTGGTAGACAAACACCCGGAAATACTCACGCTCACCGGCTACGTGCCTGACCGGAAAAAAAATCTTTATCTTAAGGCGTGCGATATTGCAGTACTGCCCTACCGGATAGCGATGAGCGCATCCGGCATACTTTCCCAAGTGTTTGCCCATGGCAAGCCGTTTCTCGTGAGCGATGCTCACTTTGGCAGCTTGACAAGTGGCGATATCAGCAAAGTGCTAAATGACTTGGAAATTTCCGTCCGGGATATTACTTTTTTCCTCGCAAACGGCAGCTTTGACTATAAACTTGACCGACTTATAACCGACTCTGACTTACGCGAACGGATATCCCAAGCAAGCGCCAAGATCGGCAAAACCAGAAATTGGCATCATACTGCAAAACTTTATATCAAAGTACTGCATAAAGGGTATATCAGACGGGCAAAGCGGCTCGCGACCCATGAGTTTCGCTTGTCCGAATTGTCAGTCTTTTTTCCGCTCTATAACGAGGAAAAAAATATCGTTTCTCTCGTCAGGCAGGCACTCGTGATCCTGCCGCAGATAGCCGAGAAGTTTGAAATTCTCCTTATAAATGACGGAAGCACTGACGGGACAGGGAAACTGGCTCAAGAACTGTCTCAGAAATACCTAAGCGTGCGCGTCATCCACCAGAAAAACTTGGGTTACGGCGGTGCGGTAAAAACCGGTCTTCGGTCTGTCCGCTACGAGTGGGTCTTTTTCTCGGACGCAGATCTGCAGTTTGACCTGGAAGAACTGGGGCAGTTTATTCCCTATACCCAGCTTCATGACCTGGTGATCGGCTACCGCAAGCAAAGGGCTGAGGGAATGTATCGGGCAATGATTGCCGGCCTTCTTAAAATCTGGAACAAACTGTTTCTTGATTTTCCTATGCCTATAAAAGACGTTGATTGCGCCTACAAACTCATGAGCAAACGGGTCGTTGAAGCCATCTCGCCGCTTTATAGTAACGGCGCCATGGTAAGTACGGAAATGCTTCTTAAAGCCTACCAGGCTGGCTTTTCCTTTACCCAGATCGGAGTCAGCCACTATCCAAGACTAGCCGGCAAATCAACCGGATCAAATATCAGGGTGATCCTTAAAGCAGTTAGGGATACGTTTGTACTGAGGAAACTGCTTCGTACACGCTCTGCCGGGCAAATCTCCGGACGTTTGCAACCGGCATTAAATGCCGTACACTAATACTATGAAACGCCTGGAGAAATTCATAGACAGCTACTGGCCAGTAATACTACTAACAAGCATCGCTCTTGTTGTAGCTTTCCTAAATATCGTTCCCGGCACGTACCTCACCGGCTGGGATAACCTTCACCCGGAATTCGATTTTAAGACAAATATCATTGAAAGATCGGTGTTTTCCGTCTGGCAGGAGTACCAGGGATTAGGAGTTTTAGCCGGCAATGCCCATGCAGCGGATTTGCCCCGGCAAGTACTATTATTTCGTCAATCTATCGTAATTCCCAAAAACCTCTTGAGGTATTCATACCATTTAGGCGCATGGCTTACCGGCGGTATTGGAATATATCTTCTTATCTCTCACTTACTAGTTCAAAATAATTCAAAACAACTCAAACGAATCATTGCTGTTTTAGGGTCGCTCGCGTATCTCTTTAATTTAGGCACGGTGCAAAATTTCTATACTCCGTATGAAGCTTTTTCGCACCACTTCGCGTTTCTCCCCTGGCTTATTTGGTCACTACTTATTTATCTTGAAAAGCCTAATAAAAAGCACCTGGTAGTTTTAGGGGTACTCAATTTTTTGGCAGTGCCGATGTTTTATATTCCGACGCTGTTTTTTGTCTACTTGGCTGTTTTAGGCATCGTTTATCTTGGCTTTGCTTTGTCTCAAAAATCCAAAAGGACTATCAGATCCATAGTTCTTTCATGTACTACCATTCTTACGATCAATGCTTTCTGGCTCTTGCCTTTCATCTATTTTGTGAATCTTGGTACTGACTTTGTGAGAGAGTCATCAATCAACCGCATTTTTTCAGAAGAAGCATTCCTCCGCAATCAAAAATTCGGATCTATAAAAGAAGTAGCGTTATTTAAAGGCTTCTGGTTTGATACTACCGATCTTCAAGATTTTCAGGGCGATCATCAGTACATGATGCATCCCTGGATCGAAAACCTAAGTAAACCGTGGGTACCGCCACTCATGTATACACTTTTTGCAGCCAGTGTTGTCGGAGCGGCAATCTCGATATTTACCCATCGACCATACGCGGCTATCTTTACAGCGCTTTTTGCCATAGGCATTTTTGCGCTTATCAATGCCAACCCGCCGACTGGATTTTTATTTACTTTTTTTCAGGACAAGCTGCCGCTTTTTAAACAGGTATTCAGGTTTCCCTATACCAAATTCATCGTACTTACAGTACTTGCCTACTCTGTATCGCTTGCCTGGTTTGCTGATATGGTAGTCCACTCGCTCAAAAAGCTTTGGCCAAAATTGGAAGTAAAATTTATCCATTCGGTCGTTATCGCAGCATTGCTTCTGCCTATCCTTGTAGCCGGTTGGCCTGTTTTCAACGGACATTTATTTTATGACAAGCTGCGGGTCACGTTGCCCGGTGAATACTTTGATGTATTTGCCTATTTTCAAAAAGAGCCGGACCGCGGCCGGATAGCAAACCTCCCCCAACCGACATTCTGGGGATGGACGACGTATGATTGGGGGTATCGGGGATCCGGTTTCCCCTGGCACGGCATCCCGCAACCCATGCCGGACAGAGCGTTTGACGTGTGGAACCTGAAAAATGAAGACTATTACCACGAACTTTCCCATGCGCTCTACAACGAATCGGAAAGCGTGCTCTTTTACCAAGTGCTTGATAAGTACCGTATCGAGTACATCTGGCTCGATGACCGCATAATATCGCGCCACAAGCCTGAATTGTCAAATCTTGAAACTGTAACAAAATGGCTTGGGGAAGGCCAGTTCAAACTAGTTCTTTCATCAGGCAAACAAAAGATATACAAGCGCACCCAAGCACTGCCTCAAGCTACAATTACAGCTACTGTCCCTTTGGCGACAAACCAGAAATTTACGGCAGTTGATCAGTATTACGAACAGTTTGGGAATTATTATCAAGATAACCAAAATGGGTTGGTATACCCTTTTTCTGCATTGGACAGTCCAAAATCCCAATGGCAGGTGGAGTCAAGATTAAGCGGAGTATATCTTGAAGCTGAAATACCGGCCACCGCTAATGCTTTGCATTACGACTTTTCAACCCAATCCGTTGTGAAGGCTCAAACGCGATTTACCGAGAACGGTATGCTCCTAAGCGTATTGCCAATTGAGATTTTAGCCGGAAGTGAGGGTATAAACCCGCCCGGCAGCCAACAGCTGGTTCCTTTTTCTCTTCCTCAGACCCCATATGCCCTGCGGATTAACGATATTCTCTATACCTCTGACAATCTGCCCGAGGAAACTTTTGTGAGAAACCAGGCTAACGAGCTTGTGCACTACGACCTTGCAAACACAAAGTATGAGGATATCTCGCAAAACCTGTTTTACGCGTATTTTTCGAATTGTTCAGAAAGCCCAAGCAGTGACAAAACCGAATTTAAAAAACTCGATCCGGACAATCCTGACGTACTCACCCTATACGGATCATTCAGCCGTCCCTGCCAATTCAACAGGTTGAAAGATATTTCACTTTTGAGAGGCGTCACCAAGGATACAGTGATGGATATATCATTTCAGGTTCTCCCCATCACTGCATCAACGGTTGAACTTTGCCTTACAAAAGAGGGAGAGGAAGATTGTTATTTTAGGAGAAGCGTCTCTTTATCCCAATCGGCCAACACCTGGGAAACGCAACGCTTTTTGGTATTTAACCGGGATATACCGCTTAACAAGATTTGGGTAAAGCTCGAGCTTGATGCGGAAGATAAAACAGGCCAAAAAGTGTCTATAAAGAATGTTAAAGTACAGGTTTTGGACAAAACGATTTCCCGACAGTCATTTGACCTTTCTGGATCAGAATTTAGCTACGAGATTAAGGCCCCAACCGAGCGCATTAGTGTACCGATTGACGGATATCTCGTAAAAGATATCCGACTGGCAGACGTGCCAAACACACCGAAGAATTGTTTTGTATTGGGCACCGGCGAATTTGATAGAAAAATTGTCGCAGACTCTAAAGCTGGAACGTTTGTCCGCTATGAAGCCAAAGATGCCTCAAGCTGTGAAACTATACAACTAAGCGGCGTCACGAAC
>CAYPMW010000008.1:44191-54597 GCA_964412165.1 uncultured Gammaproteobacteria bacterium
AACCGTGAGGGTTTGCTGATTCTTATTACGGGGAGAAACGTATCAGGCAGGCCGATCAAGGCATGTTTGAGGCATGATCCTCCCGGGAACTGTTTGTTTGAGGATATTTTGTCTTTAACCTCTGATTGGACAACGGTAAAATTTGTTGTGCCGCCTGTTACCACAACTTACCAGGATTATTACTTGGAATTTGACAATTACGCTGTTGGGCCGGAAGTGAGGATCAATGATATCTCAACGATCCAGATTTATGAAATTCCGTATAAAACCATCAAACTCCTATCTGCAGGAACTTCAAACCAATCTATGACACGTCAATCCGGGGATCTAACGGAATCAGCACCAACCATCACCCACCCCAACCCAGCTGAATACTGGGTAAAAGTGGATCAGAGTGTAAATCTCGATAACAAAACACTGGTACTTTCCCAGTCGTTTAACCCCGGATGGAAAGCCTACCAAGTTGTAAGTTGTAAGAGGTCAGTTGTAAGTTGCAGAATAAAAAACTTTTTAAGTCGGATATCTCCTTTTATTTTCGGAGAGGAACTCAAAGACCACGTCCTGGTCAACAACTGGGCGAATGGGTGGTTGCTGCCGCAACCAGTTGTAAGTGGTAAGTTGTATGTGGTAAGTGAGAAAAATCCTACAACCTACAACTTACAACCTACAACCATTTACATCTTCTTCTGGCCGCAGATTTTGCAGTTTGTGGGATTTGGGTTATTAATGCTGCCTGTTGTGTATTTCTTAAGAAGCAAATCAGGTACCTAAAGAATTCAGAAGCTCCAATAACTGTTTTTTTAAATCTTGAGACTCTACGGTAGCCGCATGCCACACAATGCTCAAATCTATATCCCAGTATTCATGGGCCAACTTATTTCTCATTCCAGCAATTTGCGCCCAGGGAATATGTGGATGGGACTCCTTAAAGTCTGCTTCAAGCTTCGAACATGCTTAACCAATCACTTCGAGTTGCCTGACTACAGCATCCTGCAATAGTCAACGACCACCACCAGAGGTGGTGGTCGTTGACTGAGTTAGCAACATTAATCTTCCCGAAAAAGTTGCAAATTACAGTAAGAAGGGTATACAATATTTTTTCCTGTCCCTTCAACCAAATCACAAATCTGTGCTATAGCACAGATTTGTGATAAAACCGTTAGAACAATACTATTTGTCAGAGTATGACTCAAAAAAATTAGTTAGGGAACTTTTGAAAAGTTGACTGAGTCGAATTCCTCATAAGTAACTTCTCCTTTACCAAACGCGTAACTTTCCACACTCGTGTTTCACCATCAAACACCGGAGGAATCATTACTCCATCTGTCTCTTTTATGCGGTCAAAGAACATTTCATACATTCCTTGAGGCGATAAATGTATCCCCTGACTTATAAAGTCTTCTAATCTCGACTCATTAGTAATGAGCGCCGCTTTGATGTCAAATAATTCTTCAACGGGTATATATGCGTCAGTGATCACTTTGTTATCTCGAGCAAAAAGTATGGTCCTGATATTCTTTTTTAATTTTTAATACATATTATCAATATGATCAAATGAAAGTATTTAATGATGGGAACAGACCGTCTTCTTTACTCGACATTTCTATCATTCATTCGGACTTACTGCTCAAGTTCTCCGTCCTCCCCAGTAATCGTCTTCTCGACCTTTTCCGAAATGTGGACGGACCAACCGACTAGTAGAACAACAAACCACTGTTGTATGGTTTATACTTTGCCGTGCTTTTTCCCTGAGTAACAGAATATTCAGCCACCATCAGTAAGATGTCAGGATGATACTTATTTACGGGCCGGTTGTTTGGAGACATATACTCCCAGCTTTCTCAACCTCGCACAGATCTCTGCTTATACATTACTGGCGTTTACGGCGGCATCAGCTCAGCCTCCCACCCGAAGTTTTACCTATAAAAAAACCTCCTGACGTTCAGGAGGTGTAAAGCTGAGGAACTGTCTTTTCTAACAGTTTATACCTATTTTATTTACAACTCCTGAAACTCTCATCATTCGTTTCATATTTGTGAAAGATATTCATACTACAATATTGAAATCTTGTAAAGATTACAAACTATATAAAAGTAGACCAATATACAAAACATTTTATTGTTATAGCGACTAAATCACAAATCTGTGCTATAGCACAGATTTGTGCTAAATGTGAAACTAGATGTCAAATAATAATTAACTAAACGCAACCCGGTCTACAGACAGCTACAATCGGAAATATTGTTTATAGAGATCGTCATGTTCGATTTTTTCAGCGACCACGTAGAGAACTTCCTCACCTACTTCAAAATACTCCCGTAAGTATTCAATCTCATCCCAACAAGGATATGGAGTTAAATACACGCTTTTTTGCAGTTGCAGACATTTTAGTTGAGTCAGCATTCTTCTTAGAGCCGTTTGTTGGCGCCTTTTAAATTTGGTGATGTCATAGATAATGAGTCGCCATTTCTGATCCCATTTGGGAGGCCTTTTTATCCGCATTTCTTCGAGTTTGTATTTTAATAGTTTCACCTTGCCTTTTTTTGTGAGTTTGACTTCTTCACGACCATTTTCCTCATACACCCGTACAAGTTTTTGCCTGTGTAATCTTTTTAAAAGAAACTTAAGTCGTGAAAGGTTATACATTTGCCATTTTTTTAAATCCTCTTCTCGTTGAGTATGTTTATAGAAATCATAAATTGCTTTGATTCCCGATCCTGCATGGGGAAATATAAAGAGTGATGATAAAAGTACTCCATTGCCTAAAAGAGAAAGAATATCCCGTATCCGAACTGAATTTGATTCATGCGCGTTTTGGTTCATGCAATCTTCGTTTATATACTAACCTAAGAATATCACAAATCTGTGCTATAGCACAGATTTGTGATTAGATTGTTTTAATAATTAAAATTTATTATCAAAGGTCTATATTGTGGTCTGCCGTAAAAAAATGCGCGAGTAACTGTAACAAGCGAAGGTGCCCAGACAATGGAGCAGGCTACACGCCCCCCAACATAACCAACCATTTGCATCCTAGACGCTAGCGGACCGTATACGGGCTTTGGCGGCCAAAATCAAAGCCTCTCCCCTGAATCCTCAGGCCAAGCAGAAGATCTGTATGACGCTTCGCAGAAGCTTCCAGGAAGTGACGGATGCAGCGCTTGCCAAATACATCCCTGAAGCCGAGCTTGCACGGATCGCCATACATCCCATTAAGGTGACTTCCAAAGATTTCGAGCCGCTCTCCCTAAAACACTCAAAAACACGGCTATTCTATCCGAGATCAACAAGAAATTAAACGATATTCTCGAGGCTATACAAACAAAACTTGACGAAATCAACCTCAATAGGTAAACTGGTCTTTCTATCAATAATTTTTAAAAATACTCATTGACAAATTACTCAATTTATGATATACTCTAGGCTATAATATATGGCTGAAAGAGCACGTCGAGATCATTCTCGCGACAACTACTCAGGCTTCACTGGAGAAGCTAACTGGGGCCCAGCATGGCAAAGATTCAAAAGACAGTACGGTAGTGGCGGAAGAGAAGCATGGGATGCCTTTAGGAGAGAATGGGACTCCAATAAACAACAGTATACTTCACAAGCAAAAGCTCGAGCAGAAAAGAGACGGAATGCGGCTGGTGAGGCTAGGAAAAGAGTTGCCTTCGATGAGGCTTGGCAAATGAGACACGGTGATCAATGGACTAGCTATTTTCTCCGTCGTACAGGTATAAAAAAAGAAAAACCAGCGCCCCCCCCGAATAGTCGCCGGACTGAAGGTCCTCAGGGTTTTACTATAGTTTCAGAAACCGATCTACCTCCAGATCTAGCTCCAGATCTAGCTCCAGTTCAATCGGAAAGATCTCCAACGAGTAAGCTCGCTGAATTTGTGGCTTATAGCGCAACTCGAAAAGCAGTTGAATATGCATCGGAAAATTGGGGAAATCCAGGTCAAAGAATTCTACAAGGATATGAGCGGATAACCGGTGCGATGTATAAACACTGGCCGGATACTACTGAAAAGCTTCTTTCTAGTGACGCATTCGCAACTATTGCTACAGCGCAAATGCGTGTGGCAGATTCAGTAGCTCATGGTGCTAACTATCTGTGGAGAAAAACACAAGGATTCCTAGCTCTTGAAGTTCCACTAGTTACTTTACTTCCTGAAAACTTACCCGAAATAGCGATGGGTACGTCAACCGCAATAACTGGGAGACTTACCGCAGGTGCGTGGAAAATTGCAGGACACGCGCAAAATGGAGTTGAGGGAGCGATGAACTTTATACGAGGTCTCCGTTTGAATCGACCAGAAATCCCATCTCAAGGACCTAAAAAAGCTCCACCTGCACCACATGGAGCACGGATGAGAACTGCCCAAGCTGGTGCCTAATAAGGCATGATGACGTCTGAAGAACGATTACGATTGATTGTCACAAAAATTGAATCCTCACTCCTATCAACTAAAGAAAAATATCAATTGTATGCTGCCATTCGAGCCACTCTTCAAACAGTCGTTTCTCCGGCAGTTGCGCGTCATCTTTCTGCTGAAAAAGTGGTAGAACTTGAGAAAGATTTAGAAGCTATCACCCCTGACAAATATATTGATCTCATATCTACCGCTTATTTAAAACCTGAATTCTATCACGACCTGGAAGAGCTTTTTAGCGTTGCCTTGCAATCAGTCGAAATAACATTAAAAGAGCATCATGTCATTGTATAAAAGATCAGTTTCAGCTTCTCCCTAGTACTACTTTTAATACTTTCATTTAACAGTTGATTTTTATTACTTTCAAGTTTATAATTCGTCCCAAGTATGGCAGTAGCTGCGGAAAGATTTTTTATTCGACCTCAATCTGAAGCAATGGGTGCTGTTCCTCCGGTCAGACCGCAGGCGTCACATGCTGAAGCTGTCAGACCAGCTGAAACTGCACCTCTAGCGATACTTGAGAGAATTAATGAGCTCATGAGTTCTCCCGATACCCGGTTTCCCGACCCAGGCAGATTAACTAACCTTCCTGGAGTGAACGGCACACCAACGCTTTCTACCGGAATATACATACGCGAAGCAGTAGTCACACCTTTGGGCGAAGCTCTGGATCAATTTATGAATCCGGATGGATCACCGGTACGAAAGGATAACCATCTACTTATCGTCACTGGGGATCAACTACCTGAAGGCATGCGCGTACTTGATCCGAAACTTAAATCTTCAAAGCGCACAGAATATACCGTCGCTATTACTGGATATATGGTAAACACTGAAGAAGGTCCGGTATTAGTTGCCGGCAGATGGCGAGTACGAAAAGGTAAACATCAACAGCCTGAAGCTCTAGGAAAAACAACCGAGTATTTTTTTATCGACAGGCGAATCCTAGATGATAGTCAACAAGTTGGTGTAAAACGTATATATCCCATTGAAGAAGGTGTAAGCGATTTTGTTCCCTTTACCCAAAACCAGATTCTTAATCCAGAATATTCACCTCCTCGCACACCCAATGAAGCGGCCTATCTTCGCATGCTTGAAATGGCAAAACAGGAACGGAAAGAGGCTCTTAAGCACGCGGTGAACGAGTTGTTTCTCACGTTTGGCGCAGTAGCCAAACACGTTTTTATTAGCTGGCTCCTAAGAAGACGAGCTGAAGCTGAAGAAGGAAATCGTCAACATCAACGTTATGAATCACAAAACCGTGATCCTGGTAGAGCACCCGGAACAGAAGGCCAACCCGGCGAAGTGATTGATGGCACATGGAGAGAGGTATTTACTGAACGGCCTGCCGATCGTTCTCGTCCACGTCCAGCTCCGCCGGTGATTCGACTTGGCCCACCAACCCAAGCACCAAGCGTCGCGTAATTGACTTTTTAGCTGCCACACGAACATTTATTCAGCTTGTAATAAAGGGAAAAATCTATTATACTACCGGTATATGTGGGAATCATTTGTTAAGCCACGCA
This sequence comes from uncultured Gammaproteobacteria bacterium, assembly GCA_964412165.1. Taxonomy (GTDB): domain Bacteria; phylum Patescibacteriota; class Microgenomatia; order UBA10105; family UBA10105; genus CAYPMW01. The sequence goes on from CAYPMW010000008.1 coordinate 50,150, forward strand.
CTGAGGCAGCGACTTTCGGAATTCGAGTTTTACTTAATAAAATTACTGAGCGCTTTGAAAAAAAGTCAGTTAGTCAAGCACAACGTGAAGCATGGTTATCGTGGAAACAGGCTGTTCAGGAGAATGTTATACTTAACCGTACACTTGGTAAACTAGTTGATCCAATTGAAAAAATAGGCACCGTATTCAGTATTTTCAATGAGAAGTCTGTCGCTATTCTTGATGAAGGCATTGAGTACGTTGTGAGAACTGCAGGATTTTGGATTCCCGAATTAAAAGCTATACCCTCAAAACCAATTCAAAAATTAGGGAATGCCACCAGTGAAGTCTTCACCAAGGGATTTACATTAATAACTAAAGCCGAACGATTATCTAAAGCCTGGATTTTAAATAAATCCCGTCATATTGATCCCAATATCGCTCGTGCAGTCGAATGGATACTGGGTATCCCTCCGGTACACACATTGAACAGGGAGCATGCTCCTCAACCCGCAGTGCAAACCTCATAAGAATATGACAGTTGCCGACCGCCTGACCGACCTCGTCACTCGCATCGAAGCCTCGTCACTTCCAGAGTCCCAGAAACAGGAGATTTACTTGAGTCTCAGGGATAATTTCCGCAAAGTGACCGAGATCGGTCTTATGAGTCACGTATCACAAGAGGAACTCAAAAAACAGAGCGAGAATCCTTCTCTTATCACTGCCGAGTCGATTACCAAACTTTTCAAAAATACTCTTGAGACGACTCCTCTTGCTGAAAATGTTTCGCGAGTCATGCATGAGATGCTTGATGAAGTAGAAAAACAGCTCTTGTCTCAGGGAATACTTCCAAAAACAAAATAAAATAATTACAATACTGGTATGGAACTAGTTCCCCCATCCGAACCTCCAAAACGCCCTCTCATCACTTCCCCTCAAGAATTTATGACACAAGTTGTTCAGCCGCTCCTGGCTGCTACTGCCGGTTATCCTGATTTGTATGATGAAACGTACATTGAAAGTTACAATATCGAGTTCGTTCCGTTTCTCCATACATTAATCAGTGAATTTAACCTTCCTGATATCCACGAATTATCCCTTCCGGAGGCTGCTCGTAAAGGATTAAGCTCAGCTCTAAAACAATGGGCCTTTGTAGCCCATGAACATACTGTCAGTCCCGGAAACCTTGCAGGAAATAAGCACAATTGGTGGAATTCTAGGCGTATCAGGCATGCGGACGATCTACACCTTCAAAGAATTCATGGAACAGATACACTCATACTATCTCATACCGCAACCTTTCGGAGCAAACAAAATCATGCACGTCTTCTTAATTCCCAGAGAACTGGTAAAATCTGGGCAACCCAGCATCCGGCTAAAAGATTTTAATCCACGTATCAAAGCCGCCGATTTGCCTGATTCATTTGTCTCTGATAAGGTTGATGCAGGGATTGCTAAAAATCGTGAAGAACTGCTCGATGAAACGACCATACTTCCCTTAGCCTACCGGATTGCCATGTTTGAAAGACCAAAATATACGAGCGCTGTTCGCTAAGGTTCAACAAGATATACCCTTCACACAATGAAATGTTCCGGGTATAACTCCTTCTAGACTGAATTAGCAACATTTTTCATTCGAAAAAGTTGCAAATTACAGTAAGAAGAGTATACGTATGGATGTTGTGAAAATGAATATAAACTTCAGCCATCATGCATCTTACAACTTACAACCTATAACTTACCACTTACAACTTGTTTCCCGTACTTTTCCTTGGACAGCTTGATGATTTTGGCGCGGTTTTCGTTTTTTACCGCAGGCAAAGGGAGCGTCTTTGCGGGAAACGGCGATGAGGAAAGCGAATCAATTGAGAGCCTAAGAACAATCTCAAATTTCCCGAGCGAAACGAGGTCATTTTCCGAGTAGACCTCGCCGTATTCTTTCGATAAAATATATGCATCCCGCGCGCCAACCACAAACGAGATGAGCGTGCCGATGTTACCAAAAATCGCCCGTTGGATATCTTCCTCAAGCTGTTCGATATACTGGTTGGCCATGTGGAGGGACAATCGGTACTTGCGCGCCTCGGAAAGGATTTTCACAAATGAGCTGGTGGCAAAGTTCTGGAATTCGTCAACATAGAGGAAAAAGTCTTTGCGCTCTTCTTCTTTCGTATACGACCGACTCATGGCTGCAAGCTGGATTTTAGTAATAATCATCGCTCCTAAAAGCGAGGCGTTATCCTCACCTAGTTTTCCCTGCGAGAGATTGAGGATAAGGATCTTCCCCTCGTTCATGATCGACTCAAGGTCAATGGTGGAGACGGGATGGCCGATGATATTTCGCACCATTTGGGAAGACACAAACTGCCCGACTTTGTTTTGGATTGGTGAAACGGCCTCGGCCCGAAGCTGCGGCGGCATCATCTCAAACTCCCGCAGCCAATAGTCTTTGATTACCTTGTCCCCAATTTGAGGAATCACCTTGCGGCGGTAGTCAACATCTGAAAGTAGCGGTAGTACATCAGTCAATGTCGAGTTGGGAATCTCAAGAAGGGTAAGGATGACGTTTCTTAAAATATACTCTAAGCGCGGTCCCCAACTGTCGCCGTAAAGTTTGTAAAAAATTGACACAATGCCTGAGGCAATCAAATCTTTGTGCTGCTTGGACTTGTTTTCGAGTACATTTAGGTGAAACGGCCGCTCTGTATCAAACGGCTCAAGGTACACGACATCTTGTAACCTGCGGTTCGGAATGTAATCTAAAATAATATCTGACAAATCTCCGTGCGGATCGACAATCCCGACTCCTCGGCCTTTACGGATATCATCAATCGCCATATTGGCAATTAGGGTTGACTTGCCGGCTCCTGTTTTTCCCACAATATAGATATGCTTTCTACGGTCAGGAGTGCGTATACCAAAAATTTGCTCTTCATTTTTAAATTCGGTAATAGCAAAATAATTGGTATCACTTTTGTCTTGTTCAGAAGCAGCTTTTGCAATCGGTAAATTTTCCGGTGGTTCTCCTGATAGGGTTTTACCCCATGCGATATTTTTAATGCCAGAAAGAAGTAGTCCTGGTGGATGCCAAAGAGTCGCCAGTTCCTGCGAGTTAAGGATCTGGTAGCGATGCTCGAAGTAGTAGGTTTTCCGCTTCAAGATCCTCCCGATAAACGCTTTTTTGAAAAACAACCGCGTGTGAAAAACGTATTGGCTCCCTTCCCCCAAAGAAAACGAGCCAAAGGTACCGGCAAGTTGCGGCAGAAGCAGCGACTCCTCACCTTTGACTGTCGTACCAACAAGGAGCCTCACCAGCGCTTTCCCTCCCTGAAACGAAGATTTGCGCATGACCAGGATCTTTTGCGGGTTCTGGATGTAGCGGTCTGAAGCTTCGTCATACACTTGGGTCTTGGTGACCTTCATGTTTTTCTGATGCCAGGCTATGGTGGTTGGCGTGATCAGAATCTGGACGCAGGCGACTTCATACGGTTGGCGTTTGGAGAGAAAACCCAAGACGCTTGAGAGAGGATCAATATCTTTAAAATCCTGGTATGTTTTGGTGGGAAGGTAAAACACCGTGGGTACTACCTCACCGACTGCCAAATACGGACTTTTAAGAATCGTCTGCATCGGATCCTGGGTTTGGCGGATCGCCGAGTTCGGAAACGATGAGGTGACCAAACTTTTGACAAACGTTTCAGCAGCGACCGGTGTAGAAATGTAAAAATAGACAGTCTGTTGGTATAGGTAAAGTTCAAACGCGTACGTCTTAGGTCTAACAAACGGTCGTTTCCACAGGGGAACATGAGACGGAAGAAGTGAGGAAAAGATTTGGGTCGCTGCCTCAATCGGCGTTTCATCGTCTTTAGGGTTCCTCACTTGGAGGTGAACAAGTTCGGGCATATGCTTTGATTGTAGCAACTTTCAACAGCATTCACCAGTTTAAACTATTGAGCGCTCATCAACACATCATACTTGCAAATTACCGCCGGTCTCTTTGCGTCACGCTTGCTGGCCTTTCCCTCCAATGGACATCTTCTATCCCTCCATCTACGTCTTTGACAATACAGAACTCAAGGTCAGTTGGCCCTATTGAACGTTCAGTAGCATACATTTCACGTATCCTTAATGTCTCACTTCCCTGTATCCACTGAAGATCTAACTCCAGGTCTATTTTTTGGATTTCGGCGAATACCGAGTACCACTTGCCTTCAGGTATTTGTCTTTCATCTTCCACAGGAACGGGAGCAAATAACTTTCTAGTTGACGAGGCCTGAAAATAAACTGATTTATTTATATAATGTTTGCCCCAGTTTGAATCAAATGAGAGAGACCTTTCTTGAGACCCAGTGATGAAGACTAGTCGCGGAAAATCAATATATGTCGGTGTGATGAGTGCAATCAATGGCTTTGACAGTCTGGCATAAATCAGTAAATGGCGTATTCTAGAAATGGTAAATCTAGACCGC
>CAYPMW010000009.1:0-5957 GCA_964412165.1 uncultured Gammaproteobacteria bacterium
TGTGCAATACTTTCTAGCACAAGAGTTCTGAAACTCTTTCTTCTTATGGCAAAGAGAAAACTATGGCGTTTCAGACGTGGAAGAAGCCGCTTTAAACTAAAAAAAGAAACGCTCTATACTATATTTGCGATTTTCCTATTTGGCGGAGCAGGTCTTATATTTCTCTCATTTGGTCAGCAGGGTGAGCTTCTAACGGGTTTGTACGAACTCTTGTTTGAACAAGTAGGATTGGTACTCTATCTTGTGCCTGTAAACTTTATCTTTTTGGGGTTTCTCATCATCCATTCCAAAACGTTTTTATCAAAACCTAACCTAGCTGTCGGATTTCTGATTGCGACACTGGCGGTGATGGGTTTGGGTAGAACTGGACTTTTGGGTGAAGTATTGTGGCTTCAGCTTGCTACATTGCTCTCAGGTCCCGGAGCATTTGTAATTTTCTTAGGAGCTTTTCTTATCGGGCTGGTAGTCTTTTTCAATACATCGCTTGACCAGGTACTCAATATTACCGTTTCACTTGGGAATATGGTGTTTTCTGCTTTTAGAAGTACCAAAGTTAACGACCGGAAAAAAGAAGACAAAAGAGCTTTATTTGCTCTGGATAAATCACCACTCAAAGTCCAAGGAGGCGGAAAAGAGATTAGACCGCCTATTATGCCTCCGTCAGTACCGACGGCCAATCCGATAGTGAATAAGCCACCCAAGAGTGCGACTTTAGGATCGGAACTAATAGTCAACGCACCTAAAACTCCTGGTACAGGCACAGCAATTTGGGAATATCCTCCGCTATCACTTCTTGATCACACCTCAAGTCACAAAGCAGACAGAGGGGATTTGAAAAAGAACGCAGCTATCATCGAACAAACGCTTGAAAGTTTCGGAATTGCCGCGCGCGTGGTTGAAGTTAACTTAGGTCCGGCAGTGACTCAGTATGCTCTCCAAATTGCTCTAGGGACCAAACTTTCAAAAATCACCTCTCTGGCAAACGATTTGGCACTGGCTTTGGCTGCACCTACCGGGCAAATTAGAATTGAGGCACCGATTCCGGGGAGAAACTTAGTCGGGATTGAGATACCAAACCGCTCGCTTGAATTTGTGACGCTCAAACAAATGCTTCAAGCGGATATCATGCGCCAGAATAAGCACAAGTTGACAGTGGCTTTAGGACTTGATGTTTCTGGCAGCCCAATTGTTTCCAATGTGGCGAGAATGCCACATGTTTTGATAGCCGGAACCACCGGTTCCGGAAAAAGCGTCCTTATCAATGCCTGGATTTGTTCACTGCTGTTTCGTACTACGCCTGAAGAGGTGAAGATAATAATGGTAGATCCAAAGCGAGTTGAACTTGTGGGTTATAACGGCATCCCACATCTATTAACCCCGGTGATTGTGGATACAGATAAAATTCTCTCGGCTCTTAAGTGGGCAATGCAGGAGATGGATAGGCGCTACAAACAATTTGCTGAAGTTGGGGTCCGCAATATTGATTCATACAATGAACTATCTGGTTTCCAGGCTCTTCCGTATATTGTCATTTTTGTTGATGAGTTAGCAGATCTTATGGCATATGCACCGGTTGAGGTAGAAGATGCTATTTGCCGGCTTGCCCAGATGGCGCGGGCGACCGGGATTCATCTGGTGATTGCCACACAGCGCCCGTCAGTTGACGTCATTACCGGGCTTATAAAAGCGAATATTCCTTGCCGTATCGCTTTTAATGTTTCTTCAATGGTGGATTCGCGGGTGATAATTGATATGCCCGGAGCTGAAAAGCTTTTAGGAAGAGGAGACTTGCTTTATATCCCACCAGATCAAGCAAAACCATCGCGCATCCAAGGGACGTTTGTTTCGGAAAAAGAAGTTCAGAAGTTGGTCGATCATCTCAGGACGAGAAATCCAATAGTTGAATATACGGAAGATGTAACGAACATGCCGGTAACTGCTTGGAAGAGATCCGGAACTGGGAGTACTGGAGCCGACGGTAGAGATGAACTCTTTGGGGATGCGGTTCGAACTGTTTGTCAATACGATCGAGCTTCAGCATCACTTCTTCAAAGACGACTGTCGATTGGGTACGCCAGAGCCGCCCGCATTTTGGACCAACTTGAACAGGCAGGTATTGTTGGACCGGGTGAGGGTTCAAAACCGCGGGACGTACTCGTACGCAACGCTGACGAATATTTTGCAGCGCAAGGATCAACTCCTCCTCAGCAAGGATAATCCCAATTGACGAAAGGAATGATATGCGAACTGTCGGACAAGTTCTTAGAGACGAACGTTTACGCAAAGGTTTTACTACCAATCAGGTAGAAAAGGCGACTAAAATTCGGGCAAAATTTATCACCAGACTCGAAGCGGATGACTACCAAAATCTACCGGCCGCTCCATATATCCAAGGGTTTATCAAAAATTACTCAGATTTTTTAGGTCTTAGAAACCAAACGATGCTCGCACTATTCCGCCGGCAGTTTACCCAGAAAGAAAAATTCAAGGGAAACCAAATTGAAGAACCAATCACCCAATCTTCTTGGCAAATTACCCCAAACAAGGTGATTTTGGGGATTGTTATTGCTGTAATAACCGCGTTTGCACTGTATTTTTATTATCAATACCAAGCATTGCATACTCCTCCGCCTCTTCTTGTCGAAAGTCCCAAAGGCGATGAAGTAGTGAGTGTTGAGACATTTCCCGTATATGGCAAAACGGATTCTGATGCGACAATCACTATAAATAACGAACCTATTCTAGTCAAAGAAGACGGAAAATTTTACAAAGATATGCCCGTTCATCCGGGTAGCAATACGTTTGTCGTCAAATCTCGCAGCCGAGTAGGTGAAGAGACGGTCGTGACCCGCAGGGTAACTAGAACACCGTGAGATGATAGGTCGGCATAATTGACTAACCAATTCTCACATGCTACATTGATAGAATCTGTCTATGGATACGACGCAGTTATTGTTGGTAGTTGTTATATCCGTCTTGACTATACTTTTATCTATAATTGGAGTGCAGGTCATCTTTATCCTTGCAGAATTTCGCCGGACAGTTGAGAAAGTCAATAATATTCTTGATGATGCCGAAGTAGTCTCCTCAGGCGTTCATAAATCTTTTGTTGGTATGGCAGGTCTAATGGAGGGTTTTAAAACCGGTTTATCAGTTGTGCATTTATTCGGTAAAAGAAAAAAGAAAGCATGATATGAATACGAATGAACAGCCGCACCGTGACAATTCATTTTGGGTAGGGTTGATTCTTGGCGGGCTGATTGGCACCGTGCTCGTACTTCTATTGGGCACTGAGAAAGGAAAGCGGCTGCTTGCCAAACTCGAGGAGGACAGTGGAGAGCTCTTTGAAGAAGCTAAAGAGACGGTTGAGGATACAGTAGAAGGATTGGGTGAAAAAGGTGAGGAGTTGTTGGAAAAAGGCAAAGCTGCATACGAACATCGGGAAGAGATTGCCCAAGCCGTCATAGAAAAAGCCCAGACAATCAAAGACCGAGTAGTGAGTGAAGGTATGGCGCTGGAGGAGTCGGTGGCCGAAAAAACCCAAACGGTGAAAGATGCGGTTTTGGAACATGGGAAAGCGCTCGAAGAAACTTTCGTTGAAAAAACTCGTGATGCGGCAGAAGTAGCGGCTCAGCAAGGAAAAGAAACACTTGACTCTGCTTTGGCTCATATTCAGGAGATACAGGAACGCGGTAGGCAGACTACCGAACAACTGCGGCGGAAATTGTTTAAAAATATCCCCAAACGATCTACCGGGTAGACTTTTTTCAAAATAGGCTCCTCTCTTACTGGGTATACGTCACATCATGGGGAAACAGTAGGGGTTTCACTTTTTGGAGATAGGTGACGATATCTTTGGCAGCCACATGATGACCAATGGCGTTTATATGCCCGTCAAGCGGATAAAAGAGGTCTTTGGGGTTTTTGACCTGAACAATAGTAGGTAGTAAATCAATATATGGCAATCCTTTGGCAGTAAATGCTTCCCGATAGTATTTTTGGGCGTTGGCGCTTTCAAGTGCTGCTTCTTTATTTTCTTTATCTATAAGCGTTTTTACCCGATGGGGACTGGGCATAATTGTAATAAGAAACTCATCGCCATTTTCAAGTGAGCGCTTGCTGAGACCATCGAGGATAAATATTGCCTTATCGGTATATGGCCATAACACTTCGGGACATTCTTTAGGTGTGAGCGTAAGTATGCACTGGACGTTTTCCTCAAACGTAAAGGCTGGTTTTTCCTGAGAGATTCCGATCAATTTTTTTATCTTGACTACCGTATCAGGCGCACCTTTTTCAAGTGCATTCATCGCTAACATGCCAAGATGTGAATTTCTGAGAATCGGGATTTCATATTTCCACTTGGTTTTATTCTTACTTACCAGATAACCATCTTCCACTTTGTGGGTGGTCGAGGAAATGTTAGTCGGTAGACCAGATACATCTACCTTATCCCAACTATGCTCAAACATATCAGCCAGGTCATTCATCGGATGGAAATCGACTATCACGAGATCTGGGTTATACGTTTTGCCAATTAGGTTGTAGTACACATAAAACGTATCAATACTGTTGCCGTCAGTAAACCCGGCGTTGATCGTTTCGACCCGTTTATATGCACTTTCCGAGGCGAGTGCTTGATTTAAGTACTTTTGAACGAGCGCCGGATAAGTTTCATAGTCTTCAACCCCCCAACCAAAGGTGATGGAATCACCTAAAAATAGTATGCGATATGTATCAGCAGGCTTCACTCCGGTAAATTCGTTTCCGCGAGTAGCGTGAGAATTGGTAGAGACCAGGTGGGTAAATTCCCTAGTAAACGCAATATGCCGAAACTGAGAAACGTTCTTTTTAAGGGTAAAAGGAAGTATGTCGCTATCTTCAAAAATATATACGCCCACGGTGCGAGCGAGATCATACGTTTCCTGAGGTAACATGTGTTTGACGATAAACTCGCCAACTACTGCGCTTATTATTAGTGATACTGAAGTGACGGCAAATCCAAAGGTGAGGGCTTTTTTTATAAATGCACGCATTGATGTGCCTTGACGTTTTTATACAACTTAGTTTTGCGTAATGGAACCATATTATATGGACTAGAGAGGATTGACAAGGTTTGAAACCTTATTAGGATGGATTCAGGATTTTCTTGATAGAGAGATTAAGTAGTTTTTGGTATAAAGCATCATCAATCTCAAGTATTCCCGCAACTCGAGCCTTATTTCTTTTTTCCCTGCTGGCTTCTCCGGGAATATGAACGCTCCTGATATGCGTATCTTTCCTTCCTGATTTGACTTTATGTATAAGTTCACTCAAGTGTTTCTTAAATTCCTTTTTCCCGATAAGAACATCAGGATCAACTGCTATAAAAAGGTTGCCCCAATCTCCCGCGCCAGTTGGATCGCAGTACGCTGCTCCTACCAGCGGACCGGTAAAGATTTCAACCATCATACTTAATCCTGAGCCTTTATAGTTTTTATCAAAGGAGTAAATTGCCCCTTTCATGGCTTTTTCCGGATCAGTTGTCGGGTTACCGTTTATGTCCATCGCCACACCTTCGGGTAGTTGCTGGCCGAGCGCCTTGGCACGTACTAATCCATACCAGGTGATGGCCGAGGTAGCCATATCAAAAATAAGCGGTTCGGACTCTGTCGGATATCCAAAAGCAATTGGGTTGGTTCCAAAAAGTGGATCAATGCTTCCATGTGGCGCTACACCCCCAGGAGAGCCTGCCATGACAATGGCAATAAAATCATGGTGAGCGATTTTTTCACAATAAAACCCGATTACACCAGTGCTAGAAAATGTATTATTGGTACCAACTATCCCAAATCCATGCGTATTACATTTATCAATTACCGTTTGTGTTGCAATATGCGAGACCAAAATACCCGAATTTCCTCCGCCATCGACAAGTGTCGAAAGTTTTGTATCTTTGATAATTTTTGGTGGATGCT
>CAYPMW010000009.1:5967-53042 GCA_964412165.1 uncultured Gammaproteobacteria bacterium
AGCATTTTGTGTTTTTTATGACACGTGGCGAAGACTTAGGTTTTATATTTTGAATTGGTTCAGTCCCCAGTAGTTTGACTAAACCTTGAGTATTTTTTCCTGACATTTCAGCGTAGAGGAGCACCTCAGCAATTTGGGATGCTTCTGTTTCTGAGTAGTAAGTCGAAATAAGTATTTGCTCGATAATGTGTCGCAGCTCATCAATTTTTACTTTCATACGCCAACAGAAATAATAAATATTTTACCACTTTCCAATTTGTGAAAAATTGGCGCTCCGGCTGAGATAAATTTGGCACGAAGCATTTCCAATTATAGTTTGGATAATTCTTTGATAAGCAGGTCAACACATTTTTTTATTTCACCAAACGTTTTTTCAGTCACTTCGATCCGCTCGAGGTCATCTGCGGAGCTCGTAGCATCGCCCCGAAATCCCAGGTCGTCGAGGTCCGGTATTTGCCATATGTGGTAGATCTTAGGTTTGTGTTGCAATTGTTTGGTGATGTGTTCATGGTGTTTTGCATCCATAAAAACTATCACGTCTGCCGTTTTTAGTAATTCTTTTGTCGTTTGCGTCCACGTGTGGCTCGCAAATTCTATAATTCCATGCCGTTTGAGGAGTCGTGCAGCATACCAGGTGATCGGCCCGTTAAAATTACGATGTGCCTCAATGCCGCTTGATGACACCTCCAAATTTTTGATCTTTTTTGACTTGAGGTAAGCCTCGGCGAGTCGGCTCCTATAGGTATTACCGGTACAGACAAAGTGAATTTTCATGACGTTTTTTATTTGTAATTTGTAAAAAAATACACCTCGGAGGTGTTTCAGCTTGGTACCTCTGGAAGGTTAGTATTTTTTTGTTCTCAGCATAATTGGGATTTGATGTATTTTAATCCTAACTTTTTATTTTGTTAGTTATCCACTTAAGAATTATTTTAAAAGGTGAGACATCGCTTTCTCATACACTCGGCTGAATTCCTGCTCGTATTTAACTAAATGTATGAGTTCTAAAGGGTTTGACAATTGTCGGGCCAGGAGAAGTTTATCAATAACTGCCGTATCACTCATCCAGGGAATTTTGGATAAGTATTTTTTTGCAGGAATTATGTAGTTAATTGTTTTGTACCCGGCTTGAGAACACGCGCTTATGCACATAATGCATGGTTCAATGATAGACACCATGTCAAGGCCGGGTGTAAAGTTAGTATGCTTATCAAAACAAACACGTTCAACGAGCATGCGTTCTGAATGTGCAGTTGGGTTATGTGAAGAAATTACCCAGCTTTCCGCTGATGCAATCATCTTGTTTCCTTCAAGCACCAATCCCGCGTTTGCCAGATTACCCTTTTTCGCGGAATTTACCATAAGTTCCTTTAAGACATGTAGTTGATTAGCGGATAGTATCATACAAAATATATTATTTTCCTTGTATTGTAGCAAAAACTTAATAAGTTAGTATATTATTACTTGTCTTTGTGTATAAATATGTGCCGTTTATCTCCGATACTGCACCGCTTCAATGGCGTTCGCCCATTAAGTACTCGTAAATAGTAGTTGAAGATGATACTATTCCTTTATTAGCCTGTCTTGAGCTGACAATTTGCATAACAGTTATATTATATAAGATAATAAATAAGCATAATAACCACGCTACTTATGTTTGACAAAAAGTATCGGGCTATTTTCATAGTGATTTCTTCTTTTGAGATGGAAATTGTAGATATCAATGATCACTATCAGTAAGAATTATTTAATAAGAACATAATCCGTGATAGTGGGTGACTCTGCATTCTTCTAAACTAGCTGTTTCTCATATAAAATCGTTTCCAAACCATGAAAAGTCGCTCGCCCTACTTCTTTGTACCCATTTTTTAGATACAATTTTTGCGCCGGACCCTGTTTAGTAGATGTATCTAAATGAAGAACTGTATATCCTAATTCTCGAGCTCGCTTTTCGAGTTCCTCAAGCATCCGCTGACCAAAACCCCGTCCTTGAAATTTTGGATCTACGCGCATCCGTTTCACTTCCGCTTTCGTATCAGAGGTTTTTTTCAAGGCTCCCATAGCTACAATTTGACCTTTATACTCACCGATGAGAAATTCTCCGCCGTTTTGCAGATACACTTCCTCAATATGATTCAGATCATCATCCCACGGACCTTTTCCAGCATTGGCTCCCATTTGGTCAAGACCGGCAAAATGGAGTTTCCAAACAATCTCATTATCTTGAAGTATGAATTGTCTCACATTTAGTTTATTTGATTCATTATATTTTGGTTTTGTCATGCTTAAATTATATATCAGAGTGCTGGTAATGGTATAATTTGGGTGATGAAATCAAGCGATGTCAGGAAAAAATACCTTGAGTTTTTCAAGGCGAGAGGACACAAGGAAATTCCATCAGCCAAACTCGTGCCGGAAAATGATCCTTCGACCCTTTTCATTTCAGCCGGCATGCAACCTCTTATCCAAAACATTTTAGGCGTACCGCATCCTCTAGGAAAAAGGCTCGTGAACTCACAAAAGTCATTCCGCGCTCAGGATATCGACGAAGTCGGGGATAACCGGCACACAACTTTTTATGAGATGCTTGGTAACTGGTCTTTGGGTGATTACTTTAAAAATGAACAGCTCGCGTGGGTGTTTGAATTTTTGACGCAAGAACTTGGGCTTGACCCACAAAAGCTATACGTAACTGTTTTTGCAGGCAACGAATCAGTTCCCAAAGATACCGAGTCGATCGAAATTTGGAAAGAACTATTTGCAAGTGTCGGGATAGAGGGAGAAGTGATTGACTCGCCTGTGTTAGAAAGCAAAGCTTTGGTGAAGCAAGGAAGAATTTTTACATACCCGGCATCAAAAAACTGGTGGAGTCGTGCGGGAGAGCCAGAAAAGATGCCTTCTGGAGAACCAGGTGGTCCTGACAGTGAAATATTTTTTGATTTCGGAGAAAACTTAAGACTCCATGAAAAATCACCATTTAAAAATCAATCTTGCCACCCCAACTGCGACTGTGGCAGGTATTTTGAAATTGCCAACTCCGTTTTTATGCAGTATCAGAAACAACCCGATGGAAGACTTAAAGAACTTGAGCAGAAAAGCGTTGATTTCGGCGGAGGATTGGAACGCCAAACTGCAGCTACTGAAAATACACCTGATATTTTTAAAACAGACTCATTCACTTCAATTATTCGAATAATTGAAGTATTTAGCCACTTGAGCTACGGAGACAATGAAGCTGAAACCCGAGCCATGCGGATTGTAGCAGATCACATGAAAGCAGCGGTGATGATGATGTCAGATGGAGTGCTGCCGTCAAATAAACTCCAAGGATATGTATTACGCAGGTTAATCCGCCGGTCGCTTTTACACGGTAGAAAATTGGGGTTAGTTGGTGATTGGAAATATGTTGGTAATTTAGTAGTACCAGTGGCTGAGATGTACCAGGATATTTATCCAGAAGTTGTTCATAAAACAGGTGAGATTAAACTGTTACTTGAGGAAGAAGCATTGCGGTTTGGTAAATCCCTTGAGAAAGGTTTGCGGGAAATTGACAAGGTAGAAAAGCTTGATGGAATTACAGCTTTCAAACTTTACGAAACATTTGGTTTTCCCTGGGAGATGACTGAGGAGATTGCTCTCGAGCGAGGGCAAAAAGTTGAGAAAGGCGAGTTTGAAAAGGCCTTTAAGGAACACCAGGAGAAATCACGGACCGCGGCAAAAGGTATGTTTAAAGGTGGGCTCGAGGACCACAGCGAAGAGGTGATAAAACTTCACACCGCAACTCATTTACTCCATCAAGCATTACGTATAGTCTTGGGTACTCACGTCCAACAAAAAGGCTCAAATATCACCGCCGAACGGTTACGTTTCGATTATTCCCATACTAAAAAATTAACTCCCGAAGAAATTAAGCTCGTTGAAAACTTGGTTAACCAAAATATCAAAGAAGATCTACCAGTTTCATTTAAAGTGACGACTTATGAAGATGCAATTAAAGAAGGAGCGCTCGCATTTTTCGGCGAGCGGTATCCGGAGAAAGTAAAGGTATATACCATTAATGGTTTTTCCAAAGAGATCTGCGGCGGCCCTCACGTTGAACACACGGGAATTCTTGGTACCTTCAAAATCACCAAAGAAGAAGCGCTTGGTGCAGGATTAAGACGGGTGTATGCAGTGGTGAGTTAATACTAGTATGAATGTTACTATTCGTGCAGTTAAGGAAAGTGATTTTCCTTCTCTGAGTGAAATTTACTGCAAATCATATAATCCTTTAAATATCGGTGAACGTTGGACGTCTGAGAAAGCAATGGATCTTCTCAAGTGGCTCTATGATAAACAACCAGATCTGTTTTTTGTCGCATGTGATGGAGAGAAAGTGATAGGCGCGATATCGGCGCTTACGAAACCCTGGTGGGACGGAGTGCATCTTGCCGATGGAGAATTATTCGTCGATCCTCTCTATCAAGGTAAATCTGTAGGAAAACACCTTATTCGCAGATTGTTTACAGAAGCACAGAAAAAATACCAAGCAGTTTCGTGGGATACGATTACCCATATCGTTCACGAACATCCTTTGAAATGGTATAAGAAAATAGGATTTGAAGTGATCGGGCATTGGTGCTTGATCACTGGTGATATCAAAAAAGTTTTATTACGCCTACAATAACTTAGAATCTGTCCTACCTTCTTACAGCTGTCTCAGCTCAAGAAGGGGTTTTATCTATTACTTCTGTTTTTTGCAAAATTTGGCTTCTTCGTTTAAGATAGTTTCACCTGCTATGCTCGAGGGGCTTCTCAAACACAAAAAAGAAGAAAAAGAATATTATTGCGCGCTTACCGTAAGTCTCGACCGGATAGAAGCAGCATTATGGGAGGGGGCAAAGGATCAGAAAGCCCACATTCTCAAAACCGTCAGCCAGGCTGTAGACGCAGACCCCGGATTAATTTCGGAGAACGGGAAAGCATGGAAATCGGTCATAGATGCCTCTGACCGAGCGCTCACCGAACTTGAAACTCACCTTCCGCAAGGAGCTGAACTAAAAAGAATAGTCTTTGGTCTTCACAGTAGTTGGCTGGAAAACGATAAAATAATAGATACTCATCTAGCGCAACTCAAACAACTGACCTCCGCGCTATCACTTACTCCGCTTGGATTTGTTGAACTTCCTGTGGCTATTGTCCATCTTATGGAACAGAACGAAGGTACACCGCAAACCTTAATTTTGGTAGCAATTCTGCAAAAAGAGATTACAGTCTCTGTATTTAAAATTGGAAAACTCATTGGATCAAAGACGGTTGAGCGCACTGAGAATACACCGCTTGATATCGAACGCGCACTTACTGCTTTTACCGATCTTGAGGTTTTGCCGTCACGAATGCTTCTTTATGGCACAGTCCCAGATCTTGAGAAGCAAAAAACAGAGCTTATGAATTATCCTTGGCAAAAAAAAGCAAATTTTTTGCACTTTCCGAAAATAGATCTTCTCGAGCCTGATTTTGCAGTACGGTCAGTAGCTGTATCAAGTGCGTCTGAAATTGTGTCACAAGGAAGTGTAAAAGAAGAAGCCGTTCCCGAAAATACTCAAGCAACAAAACTGGAAACTTCCCCGCACCAGGAAGCAGTAAATGATGAGATTAATGCTGTAGCAGCGGATTTGGGATTTGTAGCTGATAACGAAGTCGAAGAGGAAGAATATGCGGTTACTCCTCAGCCTGAGGAGAAAGTTTATGAAAGTGAGTCTCCAATTCATACCCCCCGAAATATACCCGTGACTTTAGAGGAGGGAGACGTTACTGCCAGAAGGCGTCCATTTTCGCTGCCTTCGTTCACCTTTTCATTTCGGATACCGCGTCTTCCGAAACTCGGGCTGATAGTAGCAACAGTGATAGTACTGATGCTGGTTTTGGCTGGAGTAGCAGTTGCCAATTGGTATGTGCCACAGGTAAAGGTGATCGTGCTTGTCAAACCGCAAAAATTGAATCTCAATGAGACGGTATATGTAACCGAAACAGAAGCAGCACGTAGTGAGGAAGGAAAAAGCATTGTAGGAAGAAGATTGCAAACTGAAGTGGAAAACACCAGGGCGATCTTGACCACGGGTAAAAAAACAGTCGGCGAGAAAGCTAAAGGCGAAGTGACTATATATAATAAGACGCTTAATTCCAAGACATTTAAACAAGCGACAATCATTTTATCTGGCAAATACAAATTTTCCCTTGATGATGAAGTGCAAGTTGCATCAGCCAGTGATACAATCGATTCACGGGTGTATGGGCGCGCTAAAGCGTCGGTGACAGCTACAAACATTGGTACTGAATATAATTTGCCTTCAGGAACGGATTTCAGTTTTGAAGATTTACCCACTAGTTCATATTCGGCTCGGACCGAGAAGGCGATGGATGGTGGTACAAGTAGAGAAGTTGCTGTGGTTTCCCGCGATGACCAGAATCGAGCCAAGGAAGAAATTACAGCGGAACTAACCGAACTAGGGTTATCTAATTTGCGCACGCAAATTACTGATGGCGATCAGATTATCGAAAGTAGCGTCGTCAAGGAGGTGAAGCGAGCGGTATTCGATAAAGAGATTGGTGAGGAGGCAGATGAGGTAAAGATTGATACAGCGCTACAAGTATCTGCACTTGTGTATCACAAAAACGATCTCGACCAAGCGCTTGAGGGAGTAATTACGGCCAGTCTTCCAGAAAATTTTATATTTAACAAAGAAGATGTGGAATATGATTTGGAAGAATTGGAAAGTGAGGAAACAGTGAAAAAATTTAAAGTCCGCATCACCGCCAATTTACTTCCGAACGTAGAAACAAAAGATTTAGCGCAAAGACTAGTGGGCAAGACATCATCCGATGCAACAAACTATTTACGCTCCATTTCAGGGATATCAGGCATAGAAATTGTATTCACGCGCAGACTGCCATTTTTCAACGGAAATCTTCCACGTAACCCTGCTAATATTACACTCACAGTATCATCACTTAATTAACTAATTACCATTTTCTTTGCTATCATTTTAAGTATGATTCCCGACAAAACCGATCCCGATCGGCGTGGGGGTGGGTAATATTATTGTTGCCGGATAGGGCTCTTTTTTGACTACCATGAAAGAGCTGGTATTGCGGCGCTACCAGTATATGCCGTATTCGATGGTTGCCTGTTGCGAAGGATTGGTCGTATTAGTGATTAAGGCAGTAAGTCCCTAAGAGCAGCATTGGTGGTGGATCTATATTTAAGAGGAAGTTTGAGGGTGCCGAGGATGTAATGTATATTGCCTTCGCCATTCAAATCGGATGCAAAAGTATACTTGTAATTGATCCGTAGTAGTAATTAGAGCACCGAACTCCTGTATTTTTTTAACAAAAAATGATCCTCTAATAATAGAGTTGGACATCAGTAATAAGATGCGTAAGAAATACAAAATCTCACGTGGTAGTCAAGATGGTATAATGCAGGCATGCTGAGACAAAACCGGCACATGTTCCGGGTAAAAAGCCAATATTTTCTCTATGTCGCTTGGCTGCAGTCATGGATAGCGACTCTCGGAAGTCTCTATTTTAGCGAAATCTTGAAACTGCCCCCATGCGTCTTGTGTTGGTACCAACGGATTTTTATGTATCCTCTGGTGGCTATTATTGCGATAGGCATACTCCGGCGTGACCCGGGAGTGGCGTTTTATATTCTGTCTTTAAGCATACCTGGAGGTTTGGTTGCGTTTTACCAGTATCTATTACAGCGGGAAGTGCTTCCCGAAAGCGCAGCACCATGCGTCCAAGGGATATCCTGCACTACAACGTACATCGAATGGTTCGGATTTATCACTATCCCGTTTCTATCGCTTGTGGCATTTGCGGTGATCACCGCATCCGCATATCTCTACCTTAAAACTTCCCGAGCAGAGTCGTAAATCAACCACCTCTACTTGCCAAAGAGGATAAACCTGTGTCAATATAAAAATATGCTTTACCGTTATGTCAAACATGCTCCTGTGACGATTACACTACCCGTTTTGCCACTCATCTCTATTTTTATAGGATCATTTCTTCTTGCGTGGTTAATTATCCCGCTCACGGTACAATTTGTATTTTATTCTTCAAGTAGTGTTGTGAGTCCGGTAGACGCAGAATTTGCGTCATTAGCAAAAATTCGCGATTCCACTTCTGGCAATACAAATGTCAACAGTTGGTTACCACCAGCTCCTACAGGTACTGTGACTCAAGCGATCGATGAATATCGGTTAACTATTCCCAAGGTCCGCATTAACAAGGCGACCGTAAAAGTCGGTAGTAATGATTTGTCACAAAGTCTAATCCATTTCGGCAGCACCCCTCTTCCTGGAAAGAGCGGTAACGCGGTAATATTTGGCCATTCTATTTTGCCCGTGTTTTATAACCCAAAGAACTATTTGGCAATTTTTTCCTTACTGCCAACTCTCAAGGAAGGAGATGAGATTTTTGTGGAAGTTGACGGCGTTGATTATCGGTATGTCGTCCGAAGTAGCCGCATCACCGATCCAAATGATATCACTGGCCTTGAGCAGCGATTCGATAATTCTTATCTTACATTAGTGACCTGTTTTCCACCGGGAACGTACTTTATGCGTCTTTGGTTAACAGCTGAGCTTGCTCCATTTGGAAAAGACTGATTATGAGTATTCTCGGAATTGATTTTGGAAAAAAATGGATTGGTTTAGCCATAAGTGACGGAGAGTTTGCTCAAGGGATTGGTTGTTTCCAGACCGGTGAAGTAGTTGAAAGAATTCGAGCGCTTATTAAGCAGGAAGAGATGATTACCACAATTGTGATAGGCAGGCCTGAAGGTCGGTTGAAAGAAGCGGTGGAGAAATTCGGAAGTGCTTTACATAAACATTTTAATATTCCTATTATTTTTTGGGAAGAGACGCTAACGAGTAGAGCGGCCCGAGAGCGGTTGAGCGAATTGGGAGCCAGAAATAAAAGTAGAAAAACGAAAGAGCACCAGGTGGCGGCTACCTTGCTACTTCAGGATTATCTTGACAGCCGTAAAACTTCGTTTGTATATGACTCATGACAAACACCGTCTGGCAGTAGAGGCAATTAAAAAAAAATTAGTCGGAAAAACTCTCACGTACAATGAGATTTTTAATCTCATGGATCAGATTGCCCACCAACGGCTCGGGCCAGTTTTAACCACATATTTTGCCGCAGCAGGGTTTAAAGAAGGATTTAGTGACGAGGAGCTTTTTTACCTCACCAAAGCTATGACGGAAACAGGAATGAAACTTTCATTCAAAGGTATTGTCGCTGATAAGCACTCGACAGGAGGTGTTGCGGGTACTCGAACAACCATGATAATTGTTCCTATTGTTGCCGCAGCAGGAATAAAGATCCCGAAAAATTCATCCCGGGCAATTACCTCACCCTCAGGAACCGCAGATACGATGGAAGTGATTGCTCCGGTAACGTTTTCACCCCTAAAGATTAAACGAATGGTAGAGAAGGTCGGCGGATGTATCGTGTGGGGAGGACACCTAGGTTTGGCTCCAGCGGACGATATCCTCATTCAGGTTGAAGAGCCACTCGCATTTGAATCATTTGATAAAATCATTGTTTCCATCATGGCCAAAAAAGTGGCATCTGGGGCTACACACGTGATACTTGATATTCCCGTTGGGCCCCATATGAAAATTAGGCACCTTAAGGATGCCGATGTGATATATGACAAATTTAAGTTTTTAAGTGAGCGGTTTGGGATCAAACTGGCCGTTGATATAAACGATACACGGCAACCTGCAGGCAGAGGTGTAGGACCAGTGCTTGAAGTGCGCGACGTCTTTCAGGTGCTTGAGCAAACTCCTGAGAGACCGCTTAAGCTCGAGCAAAAAGCGCTTCGGCTGGCAGCCAAACTCTTGGATTTGTGTTTTGCGGATATGAAGGGGTGTAGCGTAGGTATGGGAGAGAGTGTAGCTAGCGAAATGCTTACTACCGGAAAGGCACTAGAAAAGATGCGAGAGATTATTAAAATCCAGGGAGGAGACAGTGGAGTATCGGTACAATCGCTTCGACTAGCGCGTAACCGTTTTGATGTAATAGCTTGGCGTTCGGGTCGAGTAACGCAACTGAATAATCATGACGTTTCAGTGATTGCCAGGATTTTAGGTAGTCCTCAAGATAAGAAAGCCGGAGTGTTTTTGGAGCGAAAACTTGAAGATGAAGTGGACAAAGGTGATATACTATGCTCGTTTTACTCAACCGATAAGTGGCGGTTGAAAGAAGCAGTAGAAACTCTTGCTCATACACCGATCTACTGGATAGAATAAACATATGCTGAAAAATTTATTGTCTCCCGTACAATCATGGCTTCTTAATCAAGGTCGATGTGTCGGATGTGGGACGCCTCTTAACAAAGCCAAAAAAACCATGCACAACCAGAAAGACACGCGTACCTGTAAATGTAGTCGCGTATACGTATACAACCCAAATGAAAAAACATACCGCCGTGCTCTCTTGAGCGAAGTTTAAATAAACCTAAGCTTTTAGGAGGTATATCAGAGACAAACAGCATGGAACGATTACTCGTCCGTATTGTAGTTTTTCTACTTATAGCGACTCTTTTTATCGGTGGAGGAGTTATCTGGTATAATGACGCGTTATCTCCCGCTGGCCCCGGCGATTCCCAGAGCCGGATTTTCGTCGTCCAAGAAGGGGAAAATGTCCGCAGTATTGCCACGCGTCTAAAAAATGAAAAGCTCATCAAAAATCAAATCGGATTTTTTTTGCGAGTGAAACTCCTTAAAAGCGATAATAAGCTCCAAGCAGGAGATTTTCGTCTCAGTTCCGCAATGGATGTTGATTCTATTATTAAAGAGCTTACCCATGGAACGCTTGATGTGTGGGTACGGACTGTTGAAGGTTGGAGATCTGAAGAAATTGCCTTAAAGCTGGCAAAGGATCTTTCTATCCCCGAAAGCGAGTTTTTGAAACACGCCGAGGAAGGGTATATGTTTCCCGATACGTATCTTATACCCAAAGATGCTTCGACTGGGGCAGTGGTAAAGATAATGCTTGATAATTTTGAAGGTCGGGTATCATCCGAACTTCGTCGGGCGATTGAAACACAGGGTTTCAACTTGGAAGAAGGTATTATACTTGCATCAATCGTCGAACGCGAGGGAAGAACTGATGAAGACCGGCCGATAATTGCCGGGATTCTCATAAAACGTCTACATAACGATTGGCCACTTCAGGCTGACGCGACGCTTCAGTATGCACTTGGTTATCAACCAATCGAGAAAACCTGGTGGAAAAAGTATCTGACGGAATATGATAAAAAGATCGATTCTCCGTACAATACATATATACAAAAAGGGTTGCCAGAAAAACCTATTTCTAATCCAGGACTCTCCGCTATTACGGCAGTGGCATATCCTAACGAAACAGAATACTGGTATTACCTTCATGATACCGAGGGCAAGGTACATTATGCTGTCTCAAACGAAGAACATAATGCCAATATCGCTAAATACCTACAATAAGAATTCTCTGCGGCAGAGGTGGACTTCGTTCTTAACGTCGAGCAAACAGATATAACGAACCAGAAGTATACATGAGTGAATAGTTGGGGTTTTGCCAGAGTTCGTTAGCAATCTGTTTTGCCTCATCTTCGGTAAGCGGGAAAAAATTGTTACCATTCTGGCCGGGCCGCAGGTCAAGCGCCACATAACGGGGTTTGTATTTTTCCACGTCAGGCCTAAGAAGCATCGTTTGATGATGAGTAAAATGAGCGGCAATATTGTTTTGCGTCATGATGAGTCCGTCGGTGGGTATGCGCTTTTCAAAATCCCTAAGAAACTCATGTTTTCCTGTTTGCTCATAAAAAACCGAATGGGTTGCCAGAAGCAGTGGCCCGTGGAGGTAAAATCGGTGCAGAAAAAATACCGTGATTATCGTAGTCACCCCCCACCAAGGTATCAATCTTTTTAATAGTCTATGTTTTTGGATTTGCTCAAGTACTTCAAGAGACCCAAGAAACATGATCGGAGAAAGAGGCGCATTATAATGAAGTCCCAAATCCCACCTGGTACCGGCAAGGTTTAAGACAAACCGCTCAAGATAGTGCTCTGTTACCATTGGTAGTATCGAAAGGCTGGCTACCGGCAGGAAGCCGAACGTTGCATAGGTAGCAAGTATCGACTTGAGTTTCAGTTCAGGAGGATAAATGAAGCGAGTCAGCCATTCATGCCAGACGGTCGGCAGGGATGGCGAATAAAAATATGGGTGTCCGCTGACTCCGGGCATAATGACTCGGGTTGCGAGTACCCCCCAGGCAATACTCACTATTATAGTGAATATTGCAATGCGTATCATCTTGTCTTTGCGCAGCGCAAGATACAGCCCAATGCCTACACCTAGTCCGGCCATGTTTTCCTGAAATCCGAGAGTTATAAGAAAAAAGATCCAGTAAAGAATTAATCGTCGGTTATTGACTGCCCAGACAGAGAGCATAAACGGAAGAAGGGCAAAGACAATATTATGAATATCGGTGATAAGAGCATTTTGTATACCGACATACCCCAAGTAGCTTACGATGAGAGCCACACGGGCAAGTGGACTTTTTATAATGCTTCGCGAAATGATATAGGCAACGACAGCGCTTAAGGCTACGGAAACTACCTGAGCAACCAGAGTGATCTCATTTCGTGTACCCAGCCAATACACGGGAGCCGTAAACATCATGCTGGGGTTGAGGTGGTCTCCCCATACTATGTTTCCTTGCGGCGGAGCGAGGTTGATAACAACCGGCATTTGAAACCGCGAGAGCTTCCAGATAGTTTCGTCAAGTATACCGTAATCCAGCCAAAAGATGTCAAATTGCCAGTACCGGTGAAGAGCAACAGCTGAAGCTGCGACTATGTATAGCGTGACAAAAATACTTACAGTGAATAGTTCTATCCGTTCGTGCAGCGCTTTTGAGGAAAAAATACCCATAAAATTAGATTGTATAAAATTCCACCTGCTCTTCAGTATAAACCCTTGACATGGTCGTGTCTTCATGATATAAAGTCTCTACTCTTTACGAAACAAAGCGTACGAGAAGTGTGTACGCTTTATTTTGTCGTTCAAAAAGAAGCTGCCGAATCAGTTAACACCGATGGATGCGCACATTCCTCATCGCCAGTACTGGGGTAAAAAAGCTAACTTGCCTGAACTTGATTTATCATTAGTTCAGCGTGAATCGTATGTCTGGTTTTTAGATGAGGGTATTAAAGGGCTTCTCCAAGAAATCTCACCGATTGATGATTTCACTGGAAAAAACTGGTCACTGATATTTGGTACTTATACGTTTGGAAATCCCCCGTATTCTCCCGATCAGGCTCTGGTAAAAGGTGTGACCTACGACATGCCGATTAAAGTAGAAGCCACTCTGACCAATAAGCAAACGGGTAAATCTGTCACCCAGGAAGTTTTTTTGGGTGATATCCCAGCCATGACACGCAACGGAACATTTATTATTAACGGGATTGAGCGATGCGTTGTGAATCAACTAGTTCGCTCACCTGGTGTTTACTTCACCGGTGAAATTGATCCCGTGACCGGACGGACGCTCTATACTTCAGAAATTCGTCCGCTTCACGGCTCCTGGCTCGAGTTTGCCATCTCCAAAAACGATATTATCTCAGTACGAATCGACAGAAGGCGAAAAATTGCAGCAACAACGCTACTTCGGGCAGTGGGATATGGAAATGACGAGGAGATTCTTTCCTTATTTAAAGACATAATGAAAGACCCCGATCATAACTTCATTGAGCGGACTGTAGAAAAGGATCCAACGAAGAGTCAAATTGAGGCGATTCTCGAGATTTACCGCAAAATGCGTCCAGGTGAGCCGGTGGTACTAGAAAATGCACAAGAACTTCTGAATAATATGTTTTTTAATAGTCGCCGATATGACCTTGGGCGCGTCGGCAGGTTCAAGATGAATAAAAAATTGGGGCTTACAATAGAAAACATTAAAGAAAACTGGGTCCTCACAAAAGAAGATATTGTTGGCACAGTTCACTATCTCATTTGGTTGACCCAAGGTCAGGGTAACGTGGACGATATCGATCATTTGGGTAACCGCAGAGTCAGGCGGGTGGGTGAACTGGTTGCCACAAACGCATTCCGCGTAGGATTACTTCGGCTTGAGCGAACTGTCCGGGAAAAAATGAGTTTAGCTGCTACTATGGAAGGCGAGCTTACTCCAACCCAGATAGTAAATGCGAGACCTGTAATTGCAGCAATCAACGACTTCTTCCGCACGAGCCAATTGTCTACTATACTTGATCAAACGAATCCACTTGCCGAAGTAGATAATCTCAGGCGCCTCACAGTCATGGGAAGCGGAGGCATATCACGAGAGCGGGCTTCATTTTCCATCCGTGACATCAATTCTTCCCAGTATGGTCGGATTGATCCAGTAAGAAGTCCTGAAGGGCCAAACATTGGGCTGGTGACGTATATGGCGCTTTATACGAGAGTAAACGATTATGGTTTTCTAGAAACCCCGTATCGCAAAGTCACCAAAGAAAGTCGAGGTGAGACGACAAAGGCTCACATTACTGATAAGATAGTCTACTTGGCAGCTGACGATGAATGGAATTACAAAATTACCCATGCTGGTGTCACATTCGACGACCGTGGGTATATTACTGATGAGCGTGTGCCAGTACGTTTCCACGGCGAGTTTTTGGAGGTTTCAAGTAGTGAGGTTGACTTGATCGATCTTATCCCAAGGCAAGTGGTAGGGACTTCTGCCTCACTTATTCCGTTTCTTGCCCATGACGAAGCAAACCGAGCGCTTATGGGTACGCATATGCAGTGTCAGGCAGTACCGCTTCTGATGCCCCATTCGCCAGTAGTGGGAACAGGTATGGAGAAAGTAGCGGCTTCTGCCATGGGGCGGGTCGCATATGCGAAACGTGCAGGTACAGTTTTGTATGTTGATGCCACCAAGGTCATTATTAAGCCCAGCGAAGGCAAGGGCGAGGACGTGTATACGATTGAGAAGTTCAAGCGCTCAGCGCAGTCAACTTGTTACTCCCAACGTCCGGTAGTATATATGGGTCAGAAAGTAAAAGCAGGAGATCTCGTTGTTGACGGGCCGGCAAGTGACAATGGTGAACTCGCATTGGGACAGAATTTGGTGATAGCGTATATGAGTTTTGACGGGCTTGGATACGAGGATGCAATTGTCATCTCTGACCGCTTGGTTAAAGATGATCTGTTGACTTCAGTTAATATTGAAGAGCATGAAGCGACAGTAGTCGATACCAAGCTTGGTTCTGAGGAAACCACCCGCGATATACCCAATGTTGGAGAAGAAGCACTCCGTAATCTTGATGAAGATGGTATAGTCGTAGTAGGTGCTGAAGTCGGACCGAATGACATCCTGGTTGGAAAAATTGCACCGAAGGGTGAAACAGAACTCACAGCAGAAGAGCGACTTCTTCGGGCGATTTTTGGTGAAAAAGCCCGGGAGGTACGCGATACCTCGCTCAGGATGCCACACGGTGAACGCGGAACGGTGATTGATATCAAGATCCTTGACCGGGAAAAAGGTGATGAGCTAGAACCTGGAACTAACAAAAAGATCATTATTAAAGTAGCCCAAATCCGCAAAGTAGTGGTAGGTGACAAGCTGGCCGGTAGGCATGGAAATAAAGGTGTGATTTCAAAGATCGTTCCATCGGCTGATATGCCATATCTTGAGGATGGAACGCCGGTTGACATAATTATCTCCCCCTTGTCTGTCCTCTCACGTATGAATCTTGGTCAGCTATTAGAAGCGCATTTAGGTTGGGCGGCACAGAAACTCGGATATAAAGTCGCTGTGCCGGTATTCGAGCCTATTTCGGAGAATAAGATTGTGGGAGAACTAAAAAGAGCGGATTTACCTGTCAGCGGAAAAACCACACTTTATGATGGACGAACTGGCAAGCCATTTGAACTCCCAGTGACGGTGGGTATCGGCTATATCATGAAGCTTATCCACATGGTTGAGGATAAAACCCATGCCCGCTCAACGGGTCCGTATTCGTTGGTTACTCAGCAGCCGCTCGGAGGGAAAGCTCAGATGGGTGGACAGCGGTTGGGAGAGATGGAAGTCTGGGCGCTTGAGGCACACCGAGCTGCTCATGCGCTTCAGGAAATGTTGACCATTAAAAGTGATGATGTGGTAGGTAGAGCTAAAGCATTTGAAGCCATCGTGAAGGGCATTGATATTCCTGCTTCAAATGTGCCCGAATCGTTTAAGGTGCTGGTAAAGGAACTTCAAGCTTTATCTCTTAATGTAGTTCCCACTGGAGTGGTTACCGCAGTTAAAAAAGTTATTGACGTAGCTCAAGAAAAAGAAGAGGCAGAACTTGAAAAAACAGCCCAGGAACTTGCTCGCGAATCAGGTGGCAAAGTAGTAGCACCGACGGAAGGATAACCGATGGATAAAAAAGGTAATTTTGCAAATATTATAGATTTTACTGGTTTAAAAATAACACTCGCATCATCCCAGATCATCAAAGATTGGTCCTTCGGTGAAGTCACGAAGCCGGAAACGATCAATTATCGGACTCTCAAACCTGAGAAAGATGGGTTATTTGATGAGCGTATTTTTGGTCCCACTAAAGATTGGGAATGTTACTGCGGTAAATATAAAAGAATCCGCTATCGGGGAATAATCTGTGATAAATGCGGTGTGGAAGTGACCCAATCAAAAGTCCGCCGAGAGCGGATGGGGCATATTACGCTCGCTGCGCCCGTTGCTCATGTCTGGTTTTTCAAGGGAGCGCCATCCAAACTGTCGCTTCTACTTGATATGACCCCGAGGTCGCTTGAAAGTGTCATTTATTTTGCACAATATCTAGTTTTGTCGATTGACGAAGACAAGCGGAAAGATGTTTTAAACTCACTTGACAAGCTGGTTGAAGTAAAAAAGAAAGAGATTAAAACTTCGCTTGAATCGTCGATCAAATCACTCCATAAAGAATACAATAATGAACGGAAAGACATACATGAAAGGATCAAAAACACCGAGGCTAAAGATTTAGCGCTTGCCGAAAGTAATTTAAAAGAAAAACAGCGCATAGCTCGATTGGAAGAGGATGCTCAGAAAGAAGAGCAAAAAACCGTGGAGATGCTCAAAGTCTTGACCGATCTTGTAAGTTCAATCAAAAAGCTGACGCTTCTTTCTGAGGATGAATACCTTAAACTTCATGATTACAAGGCAGCCTCATTTTTCACAGTTGGTATGGGAGCTGAGGCAATTCTAGAAGTGATTAGATCGCTTAATTTAGGTAAATTGGCAGCCGAGATTCGTGAGGAAGCGCAAAAAACGAAAGGACAGCGGCACATCAAAGCCACTAAGCGACTAAGAATTATCGAGGGGCTCAAAAAAGCCGCCATTGATCCAGCTTGGATGGTGCTTACTGCATTGCCTGTTATTCCTCCGGATCTGCGGCCTATGGTACAACTTACTGGGGGTCGATTTGCAACGAGTGATTTGAATGATCTGTACAGGAGAGTCATAAACCGCAACAACCGGCTTAAGCATCTAATCGACTTGGGAGCTCCCGAGATCATTTTACGCAATGAAAAACGCATGCTTCAGGAAGCGGTGGATTCGCTTATTGATGCTACCCAAAGACCGTCGTCACGTATTACCGTCCAGCCGCTCAGATCGTTATCCGACATGCTACGAGGTAAGCAGGGTCGCTTCCGCCAAAATTTACTAGGTAAACGAGTCGACTATTCTGGTAGGTCAGTTATTGTCGTTGGACCAGAACTTTCACTCTCCCAATGCGGGTTGCCAAAAGAGATGGCACTTGAAATGTTTAAGCCGTTTGTTTTAAGAGAGCTGATTTCCCGAGGACTTTCACCCAATGTTAAAAGTGCTAAAAATTTACTTGAGAAACGCGATCCTGAAGTGTTTGATATATTGGAGGAAATTACCAAAGATCATCCGGTGCTTTTAAACCGTGCACCAACTCTCCACAAACTTGGAATTCAAGCGTTTTTTCCGATCCTTATTGAAGGATCAGCTATCCGAATTCATCCATGTGTCTGTGCAGGTTACAATGCCGATTTTGACGGCGACCAGATGGCAGTGCACATTCCGTTATCACAAATATCTCAGGAAGAGGCGCGCAATCTCATGCAGCCAGTACAGAACCTGCTCAAACCTGCCGATGGCTCGCCAATCACCGTGCCAAATAAAGATATGGCCTTGGGATGCTATTATCTGACATCTGTCGATTCCCATTATGAAAATACATCACCCGAAAAAATGCACCATTTCAGCGGTTCTGTCGAAGTGGTTCTGGCATATCAATCAGGAAAAATTGGACTCCGAATACCTATCCGTGTGCGAGTTGCGCCGAATGGAGAAATCTTGACAACGACCGTTGGAAGAATTCTTCTCAATGAACTCCTACCTGAATCAATGCGGTATCATAATGATGTGGTAAAGGCAGCCACTATCAAACAGATGATTACCCGGGCACTCGATTTTCTATCGCGAGAGGAAGTGGCGGCCTTAATTGATAAACTCAAGGATTTCGGATTCTGGGGTGCTACCCTTGCTGGAGGGGTTTCAATCGGAGTATTTGATAATGAAATGATTCCCCACAAGCACGATATTATCAAGGAGGCTGAAAACCGGGTAGCCGAAGTTGACCAGAATTATCAAGAAGGTCTTATTACCCTGGAAGAAAAAAAGCGACTTTCAAATGAAATCTGGATTGAAGTGACTGAGAGGATTGCAGATGACACCTGGGCAAGACTACCAAAAGACAACCCGGTGCGAATCATTATTGAATCAGGAGGAGCGCGTGCTTCAAAAGACCAGCTGAAACAACTAGCGGCAATGAGAGGTTTGGTGGTTGATCCACTTGGAAAAATTGTGGAACTACCAACAAAATCAAACTTTCGAGAAGGATTATCAATTTTTGAATACGTGACTTCGACTCGCGGTTCACGCAAAGGATTAACCGATTCGGCTCTCAAAACTGCCGATGCCGGATATCTTACTCGTCGGCTCGTTGATGTATCCCACGATGCGATTATGCGGCTTGAGGATTGTAACACCACCGATGGCATTGAGGTCACGCGGATTGAAAACCGGCAAGTTTCGTTTACCTCTCGAATCATCGGCCGCGTGTTGGCAGAGGCGGTACATAAAAATAAGTCCAAAACGGTGCTTTTTGAGGCGAATACAGAAATTACCGCTGAAATAGCATCAATGCTTGATGAGGAAAAAATTGAGAGTGTTATCATCCGTTCACCACTCACCTGTAAAGCAAAATATGGTTTGTGTGTCATGTGTTATGGTCTTGATTTTTCCTCTCGGAAACTGGCTGAAATCGGATTTCCTGCAGGTATCATTGCTGCCCAGTCAATCGGCGAGCCGGGTACGCAACTTACCATGCGGGTAAAGCATACCGGAGGTATTGTTGGGCTTGACGTGACGCAGGGTCTTCCAAGAGTTGAGGAACTGTTTGAAGTCCGCACCCCGAAAGTGCTTGCGCCAATGTCGGAGATAGTAGGTAAAGTAGAAAACGTTGACCATGAGGATGGAAAAATCGTGCGCGTCAAAAGTGTGGGCATCAAACCAGTTGAAGAGCGCGAATATCCAATCCCGGTTACAAGTGAACTCTTGGTCAAAAATGGCGAGTTGGTGACGGTTGGCCAGCAGCTCGCGAGCGGGTTTTTGGATATCAAAGAAGTGCTTCAGGTTAGGGGTCTTAGGGGGGCGCAGCGTTATCTGATCGATGAGATTCAAAGAGTCTATGAATCACAGGGGATTCCCATCAATGACAAGCATTTTGAAGTGATTGTCCGCAAGATGAGCGATAAGGTGAGGATTGAGACATCGGGGGATACGACACTTCTTCCGGGAGAACTCGTTGATAAATTGGTGTTTGAAGAGGAAAATGCGCGGGTGCTTGCCGAAGGCGGAGAACCGGCGACAGCTCAAGTAGTAATTCTTGGTATCACTCGAGCGGCCTTATATACAGAATCGTGGTTATCGGCTGCATCGTTCCAAGAGACTACAAACGTTTTGACCGATGCTGCTATTTCCGGTAAAGAAGACCGGCTGATGGGACTTAAGGAAAACGTGATAATCGGACGTCTCATACCAGTAAGTCCTGATCGTGCCCGTCTTGAATAATCTTGAGTTAAATCCTAAGCTACGGTATAATTGAGCTTTCAAGGTTTTACATATTTAAACATATGGCAACTATTAATCAGTTAATACGGAGAAAACGCAAAAAGGCACTGAAAAAAATTAAGGCGAGTGCTCTTCGGCGATTTTTTAACGCCAAGGATCGTATCACGACAACTTTGGCTGCACCGCAAAAGCGGGGGGTGGTAACATTGGTGAAGACCATGACTCCTAGAAAACCGAATTCGGCCCTCAGAAAGGTAGCGAGAGTCAGGCTATCAAACAAACAGGAAGTAACGGCATACATACCGGGCATTGGTCACGAACTTACCGAACACGCGATCGTGTTAGTTGAAGGTGGGCGCGTACAGGATTTACCAGGTGTCAAATATCACATTGTGAGAGGTAAATATGATACAAGCGGTGTCGTCAATCGTAAACAAGGGCGGTCCCGGTATGGCACTAAAAAAACCGGAGGTACTTCTCTAGTCGCTCAACCAGCTAAGGCTGCCACGCCTCCAACAAGTTAACGTATGGCACGATCAAGAAAAACAGTCAAAAAAAAACAGCATGAACCAGATCCTGTCTATGGCAACCGATTGCTTACACGTTTCATCAACCACATGATGCGCGATGGTAAAAAAAGTGTAGCGCAGCACGAGGTATATGAAGCCCTTGAACTGATTAAAACACAGGGAGGAGACCCCATCAAGTCGTTTGAGCAGGCGCTCAATATGGTGGGTCCGCGTATGGAGGTGCGTCCCCGCCGGGTAGGTGGAGCCTCATACCAAGTGCCGAGTGAAGTCCGGGGAGATCGCCGCATATCACTTGCCATCCGCTGGATTATCGAAGCAGCAAACAAACGATCGAACAAAGAATTCAAGACCTTTGCCCAAAAGCTGGCTGCTGAAATTTCCGACATTCTGAAAAATCAGGGAGAAGCTGTGCGCAAACGTGACACCGTACACCGAATAGCTGAAGCTAACCGGGCGTTTGCCCACTTTAGGTGGTAACACCAATTTTGGGTAAGTCAAATTTGGAATTTCCAAATTACAAATCCCAATAGTCAAACAATACCAAATGTTCTAAATCTAAAATTCAAATTAAATTGGTAATTTGAATTTTGAATTTGTTTGGAATTTGGTGCTTGGTGATTGGGATTTTTTATTTATCTTATGGCTCAACAACAATCAATTATTACTAAAAATCGAAACGTACCTTTGGACAAGATTCGAAACATCGGCATTATTGCCCATATTGACGCGGGTAAGACGACAACCACCGAACGAATTCTTTATTACACCGGTAGAAGTTATAAAATTGGGGATATTGACGAAGGCACGACGGTTATGGACTGGATGGAACAAGAGCGTGAACGGGGTATTACGATTGTTTCCGCGGCAACCACCACGTTTTGGAAAGATGTGCGTTTCAATATTATTGATACACCTGGTCATGTGGATTTTACCGCGGAAGTAGAACGCTCTCTTCGTGTACTTGACGGCGGTATTACCGTACTTGATGCTGAAGAGGGAGTGCAGTCGCAGTCTGAGACAGTATGGCATCAGGCAGACAAATACCAGGTACCCCGGATATGTTTTATCAACAAAATGGATAAAGTGGGAGCAAATTTCCGGGGAACCATCCAAATGATTGAGGAACGATTAGGTGTCAGAACTGCCGTAGTGGTGTTACCTATTGGTATCGAATCAAGTTTCAAAGGAGTGATAGATCTACTCAATCGGAAAGCGATGATATGGGGAAGCGACGAATTAGGAGCACAATTTGATATTAGTGATGAGATTCCCCCTGGACTCAAAGATGAGGTTGAAAAATCAAGACACGAACTCATAGAACGGGTGGCGGAAACTGACGATATGCTACTCGAAAAATATTTGAATGGACAGGAAATCACCGTTGATGAAGTAAAAACAGCACTTCGTAAAGCCACTATTGCCTATAAGCTCGTGCCAATATATTGCGGTACGTCACTACGAAACAAAGGCGTGCAGCCACTTCTCGACGGGGTAGTTGATTATTTACCCTCACCGAAAGATTTAGGCCAGATTGAAGGCATCGATCCTCGAAATTCAGAAAAGAAGGAAATCCGAAAACTCACTCCTGAGGAACCGTTTTCGGGACTAGCTTTTAAAATCCAAATTGATCCACACGTAGGAAAACTGACGTACGTCCGGATTTATTCAGGTGCAATCAAATCTGGCTCATATATTTACAATGCGAATAAAAATTTGAAGGAGCGCGTCAGCCGTATTCTTCTCATGCATGCCAATAAACGTGAGGAGATCGACCAAGCGTTTGCTGGAGAGATTGTTGCTTTGGTTGGAGTCAAGGATACAATCACTGGGAATACCCTTTGTGATGAGAGTTATCCGTTGATTCTTGAGAAAATCTCATTTCCTGAACCGGTCATATCACTGGCCATTGAACCAAAGAGCAAAGCTGATCAGGAGAAGATGGGGTATGCACTCCAGAGGTTGGCAGAGGAGGACCCGACTTTCAAAATCAAATCCAATCTAGAAACCGGCCAAACTATCATCTGGGGTATGGGAGAGTTGCATCTTGAAATTTTAGTTGATCGAATGAAGCGGGAATTTAAAGTTGATGCAGGTGTGGGTGCCCCGCAGGTGGCATACAAAGAAACGATCCGCAAACTTACTGAAGCAGAGGGAAAATATATCCGTCAGTCAGGAGGGCGGGGTCAGTATGGTCATTGTTTTTTAAAAATTGAACCTAAAAGTAGAGGCGAAGGGTATGAATTTGTTAATGCGATTAAAGGTGGAGCAATTCCTCATGAGTTTATTCCAGCAGTAGACAAGGGAGTGAAGGAAGCACTCGAGAACGGTGTGCTTTCTGGATATCCGGTGGTTGATGTTAAAGTCACTCTCTTTGACGGGACGTATCACGAAGTTGATTCATCAGAGATAGCATTTAAAATCGCTGGCTCAATGGCGTTTCAAAGCGCCGTCAGACAGGCAGATCCAGTACTACTTGAGCCGATCATGAAAGTGGAGGTTACAACACCTGATGAATATATGGGAGATATAATTGGTGATTTGGGAGCAAAGCGCGCACAGATCCAGGGAACACAAAAGCGCGGTCTCATGACCATCATTCTCGCGAGCGTCCCATTGGCAGAACTCTCGGGTTATGCCACTACGCTTCGCAGCATGTCCAAAGGCAGGGCGACGTACTATATGGAACCGAGTCATTATGAGGAAGTTCCGCGAAATATTCAGGAAAAAATCATTGCAAAGCATGTGTAACGTGTGCTATACTGCTGACTATCAGTAGAATTTTTTTACAATCGCTTGCCTAAGTGAGTAGGTATTTTTTTGGATTAAATTTATTAATTAAGGAGGAAACATGGCTGATCAGAAAAAATTTGAGAGAACAAAACCTCACGTTAATATTGGAACTATTGGTCATGTTGATCACGGTAAAACCACATTAACTGCTGCCATTACTCAGGTTCTCGCTAAGAAGGGTTGGGCAGAAGCTAAAAAATACGAAGACATTGATAATGCTCCAGAAGAGCGCGCCCGCGGAGTCACCATTAACATCCATCATGGCGAATACGAAACGGAAAAACGCCATTATGCCCATATTGATGCTCCCGGACATGCCGATTATGTTAAAAATATGATCACTGGAGCTGCCCAAATGGATGGAGCTATACTTGTTGTATCAGCGCCTGATGGACCCATGCCCCAGACGCGGGAACATATTCTGCTTGCCCGACAAGTCAACGTGCCAGCAATCGTGGTATTTCTAAATAAAGTTGATATGGTACATGACGCAGAACTTCTCGATTTGGTCGAAATGGAAGTCCGGGAGCTTTTGACTAAGTACGGCTACCCGGGAACTGAAGTGCCTATTATTCGTGGTTCGGCTCTTAAAGCTCTCCAAGGAGACGCGCAAGGTCAGGAGCAAGTCTTGGCACTTATGAACAAAGTCGACGAGTATGTTCCCACCCCGACGCGAGATTTAGACAAACCGTTCTTAATGCCAGTTGAAGATGTATTTTCCATTAAAGGGCGTGGGACTGTCGTTACGGGTCGCGTGGAGCGGGGTCGGGTTAAAGTAAATGACACTATCGAGATTGTCGGCATCAAGCCAACCCAGTCAACTGTGGTTACCGGGGTTGAGATGTTTAGAAAAATTCTTGATGAAGGACAAGCAGGAGACAATGTAGGCGTACTCCTTCGAGGGATTGAAAAAGACCAGGTGGAACGTGGACAAGTGCTCGCTAAACCCGGAAGCGTCAAGCCGCATACCGAATTTGAAACCGAGATTTATGTATTAGCCAAAGAAGAAGGTGGAAGACATACTCCCTTCTTTACTGGTTACCGGCCACAGTTTTATATTCGAACTACTGACGTTACTGGTGAAGTGACCTTACCGCAAGGAGTGGAGATGGTGATGCCGGGAGATACGGTGAAAGCCACCGTCAAACTTATTGTACCAGTCGCATTGGAAGAAGGGTTGAGATTTGCTATTCGTGAAGGTGGGCACACCGTTGGTGCCGGAGTGATCACCAAAATTATCGCTTAAATTTAGTTTAGGTCGTTATTACAATCTAACTAAATACACGAATGAGTTATCATTCGTGTATTTTGCTCTTTGATACGCAAGATTATGCCAAAAGGAAGAATCAGAGTCAGGCTAAAAGCATATGACGCACGCATCATTGATGCATGCTGTCAACAGATCCTCGATACGGCAGTACGGACCGGTGCGAAAGTTGTAGGTCCGGTGCCGCTGCCTACTGATCGGGAACACTATTCTGTTCAGAGATCGCCTTTTACTGATAAAGACTCCCGTGAGGATTTTATGATTAAGACTCATAAACGGCTAATTGATATTGTCGAACCGACTGACAAAACCATTGATCAATTGATGCATTTGGAATTACCAGCTGGGGTAGATGTAGAGATAAAAATGTGAAAGTAAGTCAAAAATCAAAGTTCAAAATTCAGTTGTTTATACGATAAAAGTAACTTTGGTTTTTTATATTTGAATTGAAGTTTCAGAGATACTTTGGTATACTACATTCCAAAGTTATGATGGAGTACGTCGAGCCATCACAGTAACATACCAAAAGTCTCGGATGAGTCAATCCGCCAGCTGGCGGACATATCGACCTCAACCGGGGTCGATTTTTTTTGTATAAACGTGTATGCTAAAAAGTTTAGTAGGAAAAAAAATCAAACAAACCCAAGCGTTTACCGAGGACGGTAAACGCATACCTGTCACCGATATTCAAATCGGACCGTGTTCCGTGATCCAGGTAAAAAACGAGGGTACTGACGGATATACGGCGCTTCAAATCGGTTTTGACCACGAGACCCGAAAAAGAATCCCAAGTTCACTTCGCGGTCATTTGAAAAAAACGGGGCAAGGTAATTACTTACCCCGTTTTTTGCGGGAAGTAAGATTTTTGGAAGATAGGGATAAAGAGAGCGCGTTTTTAAAACCCGGTGACACAATCAAAGCTGAACAGGTTTTTGCCATTGGTGATACGGTAAAAGTCACTGGTGTGACCAAAGGTAAAGGATTTCAAGGGGGAGTAAAACGTCATGGGTTTAAAGGTGGACCACGTACTCACGGTCAGTCTGACAGGGAGCGTGCTCCCGGTGCCATAGGTCAAACCACTACACCAGGGCGGGTGTATAAGGGTAAGCGAATGGCGGGACGGATGGGAGGTACGCGAGTGACTGTTCGGAGTCTTACCGTCCTCAGTTTGGATACTGAAAAGCAAATGTTGCGTATAAAAGGTCTTGTGCCGGGGGCGGTTGGTTCACCGGTGCTTATCCAAAAACAAGAATAAAATGGCAATAAAAACACCAAAAAGTCAGCCGAAGAAAATTAAAACAACACCTACTATTAAGAAAATAGTCGTAGTTAAAAAAACAACTGTGGAAACGGGTGTGATGTTATCACATTTCGGATTGCATGGCGAAAAAGATCGTCCCTATCCTATACCACAAATTATTAAGGGTGTTACCGTCAACGACCATCTGCTGCTTCAAGCGCAGCGAGTATATAAAGCAAACGTCAGACAGGGAACTTCTAGCACCAAAACACGAGGAGAAGTCACTGGATCAACGAGAAAAATCTTCAGGCAGAAAGGCACGGGACGAGCTCGACATGGTAGCATCAAAGCCCCTATTTTTGTTGGCGGGGGTATTGTGTTCGGACCAAAGCCTCGCGACCATTCGCTTTCTCTACCGAAAAAAATGCGCCGCAAAGCGTTACTTGCAGTTTTGCGTGACAAAGCTGAACAAGGGAAATTAAGTGTCGTTTCAGGACTTACCGAAGCTTCAGGTAAAACAAAAGAGTTAGTATCTCTAATAAACTCAATGGGTCTTGCTGGTAAACGACTTTTGGTTATACTTGATCCTTCGGCTAAAACTGCCTGGCGGGGGATGAAAAATATCGATCGGGTTACGGTAAAGGAAACTGGGTCTTTATCCTATCTTGATGCGATGATGAATGAATATTTGCTATTTTCAGAGGAAGCGATTGAAAAATTGGATAAAGCAGCAACAAGGACAAAACATGAATAAAACAATTCTTATAAAACCACTACTGACCGAAAAAACGATCTTTCTTGCTCGCACAGGTTGGTTTACGTTTTTAGTTGACCGACATGCGCAAAAGCGTGAAATTAGGAAAGCAGTTGAACAGGAATTTAAAGTCCATGTAATCGATGTAAAAACTGCCATGATTCATACTAAACCCAGACGGGTAGGGAAATTAAGACTTATAAAAAGTGCTGTGGTAAGGAAAAAAGCCATGGCGAGACTGAAGGAAAATGAAAAAATAGATTTATTTACTATAGAACAGCCGGTGAATAAATAACTATGACAAAAGTGAAGCATAAAGTGAAATATTTAGAGCATATTCTGCCAAAAAATTCAGGCAGAGATCAAGCTGGACATGTTTCAGTTAGGCATCAAGGAGGCAGGCAAAAGCGTTATTATCGCGTAATTGATTTCAAACGTGATAAAATAGGTGTTCCGGCGCGGGTTACCGCCATTGAATTTGATCCAAACCGGACCGCCCGAATTGCACTTCTTACATATACAGACGGCGAGAAGCGGTATATTTTAGCACCCATTGGCCTGGAAATCGGAAGTACAGTTCAAAGCGGTCCCGAGAGTGAGGTACGCCCAGGAAATGCTCTGCCTATAGCAAACATTCCGATTGGTACGCCGATTCATAATATTGAACTCGCGCCCGGGAAGGGTGCTAAACTCGTCCGGTCAGCTGGCGCGGGAGCATCAGTGTTGGCAAAAGAAGGCGGTTTTGTGCATGTGAGGTTCCCAAGCGGTGAGGCAAGAAGGATACCCGAGCTTGCCATGGCGACAGTTGGTCAAGTAGGTAATGAAGAAAAACGCATTACTCAGATAGGTAAAGCCGGCCGGGCGCGGCGTTTGGGTAGGCGCCCCGAAGTTCGGGGTGTGGCCCAAAACCCGCGTACTCATCCTCATGGAGGAGGAGAAGGTCGTTCCGGTATCGGGTTATCTTCACCCAAAAGCCCGTGGGGCAAGCGAACATTGGGTAAAAAGACGAGAAAACCAGGAAAATATAGCGACCGGTATATAATTCAAAAAAAGAAGTAACAATAGTTCGTAGCCTGTAGTTCGCAGTTCGCAGTAAAAAATCTGCGAACTAAGCACTCCAAACTATAAACTAATAACTATACTAACTATGGCACGATCAAGTAAAAAAGGACCATATATAGACGAACAACTGCTTAAAAAAGTGAAGCATATGAATGAGGGGGGTGTGAAGCAGCCGCTCAAGACGTGGGCACGGGACTGCCAAATTCCTCCTGAATTTGTGGGTCATCGGTTTCAGGTTCATAACGGTAGGACATTTATTGAAGTGTATATCACCGAGGACATGGTGGGACATTATTTGGGAGAATTCTCTCCAACGCGGGTATTTCGGGGTCATGGACAAGTGACCAAACGCGTACTTGAAAAAACGTAACTATGGAAATCAAAGCAGTCAGTAAATATATCAGGGTTTCGCCACGAAAGCTTAAACTTATTGCCCAAAGTATACGGAGTCTCAAACCGCAAAAAGCAACCGAGGTGCTCGCTTTTATGCCAAAAAGTGGCGCGTTGGAGTTCAGGAAAGTGATACTGTCAGCGCTAGCCAATGCCAAAAGCCAGAATGCGACGATTAATGATTTAAATATCGCCTCAATTGAAGTATTGACTGGCCCTGCAATGAAACGATTCCGCGCCGTATCCCGGGGTATGGCACACGCTTATAAAAAGCGAATGAGTCATATCCAGGTAGTTTTAAGCGATGTACTAGCGCGAGGTAAAGCAACGAAAATGGAGGTAAAGACATAATATGGGACAAAAAATAAATCCGCGGGGGTTCCGGCTTGGCACAATATTTACATGGAATTCACGTTGGTTTGCTGATGATCGGCGATACAAGGATCTTTTGCTTGAAGATGTCAAACTTAGGCAGATTCTCGAGCAGAAACTTAAAAACGCTGGTCTTGCTCGAACCGAGATCGATAGGTCAATCAACCGGGTTGATATTACGATCTATGTCACCCGTCCTGGCGTGGTGATTGGTCGAGGTGGAACCGGACTTGAAGAGTTGAAAAAACAATTGACGCAGTTTTTGGGGAAGAACAAAAGAAAAGATTCATTAAAAATCGAATTAAAAGTTGAGCCAGTGAAAGAACCTAATCTTGATGCGACGATCGTTGCTAAAACAGTGGCTGATCAAATTGCAAAGCGACTACCTCACAGGCGAGTAGTCAACCAAGCAATTGAGCGAGTTATGGGATCAGGAGCCAGAGGGGTAAGAATCATGCTTTCGGGTAGAATCGCCGGCGCTGAGATCTCCCGCCGTGAAAAATACCAGCGAGGTACAGTGCCTTTATCAACGATTCGTGAGGAAATCGACTTTGCTTCGGTACCATCACTCACCAAATCAGGATACATCGGCGTAAAGGTGTGGATATCCAAAGGGGAAAGAAGTTAGTTCGCAGTTTCCACCAGAGGCGGCTCGGCCTTTGGTTGACACACTACTTAGTTCGCAGAAAATACTGCGAAATACGAGCTAATAGTTAAAACTATATATGTTAGCACCAAAAAGATTTAAATATAGAAAAAGTTTCAGGGGTACACGAGGCGGTCTAGACAAGCGCGGTTCACAGATTGATTTCGGCGAATTTGGTCTCAAAGCCGTGACTACCGGATGGGTTTCCAGCCGCCAGATTGAAGCAGCAAGAAAAACGCTCACCCACTATACCAAACGCGGAGGCCGGATTTGGATCAGAATTTTTCCCGATAAACCGATTTCCAAAAAACCTGCCGAAACCCGCATGGGAAGCGGTAAAGGTGATGTAGCAGAATATGTTGCTGTGGTCCGCCCAGGACGTATTATGTTTGAGATGGGAGCAATATCACGAGATATTGCTCAAGAAGCTATGCGGCTAGCTGCTACCAAATTGCCAGTGAGAACGAAATTTATCGTGAAAGAGTAAGCCATGAAACGTAAAGATATTAAAACACTACACACAAAAGATCTCAAAGAACTGAAAAAAGAACTTGAGAGTAAGCGCAGGGAAATTGAGAAGCTGAGGCTTGAACGGACGGTAAAGCAAGTGAAAAATGTGCGACTTCTCAGGACCTTACGTGATGATCTCGCGCGCATTGCCACAATCCTTCGCGAGAAGGAACACTTAAGGAGGAATACATGAAGGCATTGGTGGGAAAAATCGTTTCAATCAAGATGGAAAAAACCGTGGTTATAGAACGGATAGTGTGGCGAACACACCCTTTATATAAGAAGAAAATGAAAAAGGATAGAAGAATCAAAGCTCATGCAGAGATGCCTCTTGCTGTAGGAGATACGGTAAAATTTACGGCCACCCGGCCCTTATCCAAAGAAAAACACTACAAAGTTATCGAGAAAATTACATAAACCGTTATGATACAACTGCGAACATTACTTAAAACTGCAGATAATACGGGTGCTCATGTATTATCGGTTATTCAAGTGTATGGTGGATCAAAACGCAAGTTCGGCACCATCGGCGATATTGTTCAGGCGGTAGTGAAAAAGGGAGATCCAATTGGCATGGTAAAACAACATGAACTCGTTAAAGCAGTCATTGTCCGTACTCGCAAAGAAAAACGGCGTACTGATGGATCATATATCCGATTTGACGATAATGCGGCTGTCATCATTGATAACGCAAAAGACAAAAATCCGCGTGGAACTCGAATATTTGGGCCTGTGGCGAGGGAGCTTAAAGAACTTGGTTTTAACAAAATTGTCTCTATGGCAGAGGAGGTTTATTAAACTATGAAACTGGTAAAAGGCGATGAAGTGATGGTTACAGGTGGCAAGGATAAAGGCAGGCGGGGTAAAGTTGATAGAGTTTTACTTAAAGAAGACGCAGTGCTCCTTGCTGGAATAAATCTTTACAAGCGGCATGTAAAAAAACGGGATGAAAAACACCCTGGTGGAATTATTGATTTTCCCC
The DNA here is from genome assembly GCA_964412165.1 of uncultured Gammaproteobacteria bacterium. Lineage (GTDB taxonomy): Bacteria > Patescibacteriota > Microgenomatia > UBA10105 > UBA10105 > CAYPMW01. Next base: position 36,699 of record CAYPMW010000009.1, read on the forward strand.
GGCCAGTACCGATTGCTAGAGTAGCGCTTATCTGTCCCAAATGTAAACAGTCGACAAGGGTTGGCTTTCTAACAAGTGACAAAGAGAAACAACGCGTGTGCAGAAAATGTGAGCAACTTATATGAATATACATACTAAATATCGTGAGGAGATAAAGCCAATATTACAAAAAGAAACAGGTATTCGCAATCTCCTTTCCGTGCCGAAACTGGTTAAAATTGTCGTCAATGTTGGTTTGGGTGAAGCGCTCTCCGATCACAAAGTGATTGAACGGGTAAGCGAACAGCTCGCAGTCATCACGGGTCAGACGCCGGCCGTGACTCGGGCAAAAACATCCATCGCCGCATTCAAGTTGAGAGTAGGGGACAAGGTGGGAATGAAAGTGACGCTCCGGGGTAAGCGCATGTATGACTTCTTTGAAAAACTGGTACGCATAGTGCTGCCCCGCGTGAGAGATTTCAGGGGAGTACCGCGTGACGGTTTTGATGATCGAGGTAACTATAATTTGGGACTTTCCGAACAAACTGTTTTCCCGGAAATCGAATACGGGAAACTTGATAAAATTCGGGGTTTGGAAATTACCTTTGTGACTACTGCTCGAACTAATGAAACAGGTATGATGCTGCTTTCGATGCTTGGTATGCCGTTTGAAAAAGAGGAGGAAATGAATTTACGTAAAAAAAGATGAGGGTACTTACCCTTCACAGGGGTAGAGTTATTTGTTACAATATGACGTTTAATCCATATGGCAAAACTGTCTGACATAGTCAAATTTAAGCGAAAACAGAAATTTGCGGTTCGGCATCATAACCGCTGTTCGTTGTGCGGAAGATCGAGAGGTTATATGCGGAAATTCGGTCTCTGTAGATTATGTTTTCGTGAAAAAGCACATAAAGGAGATTTGCCTGGAGTCATTAAAGCCTCCTGGTAACTATTTCTATGGTAACTGATCCTATTAGCGATTTTCTAGTTCGAATTCAGAATGCCTACCGGGCGCGGAAGGAAGTGGTAGAGGCATCTTATAGCAATGTAAAAGTAGCCATTGCCCAGATGCTTACCAAAAACGGGTATATAGAGTCGTTTGAGAAAGATGACGCTATGAAGACAATCCAAGTGAAACTTTTGTATCATGACGGTAGTCCTGCATTAAGCGGTATCAAACGGGTAAGTCGACCGGGGTTAAGGCGTTATGCTCAGACGCAAGATCTTCCCAAACTTTACCGAGGTGTTGGACACCTCATCATATCCACCCCCAAAGGTTTACGAACGCACACAGAAGCCAAAAAAGAGCATTTAGGCGGAGAAGTACTCTGCGCCGTGTGGTAAGTTTATGTCACGAATAGGTAAGATGCCAATTGAACTACCCTCTCGAGTTACCCTGGAACAACGGGGAACTGAGGTAGTGCTGAAAGGGCCAAAAGGTGAATTGACGGTCAGTGTTCCACAAAGTTTCGAGATTAGCAAGAAAGATAACTCGGTTATACTTAAAGTTTCCGATTTGCAACTAGGACAGAGCAGTCGTCACGGTTTATACAGGTCGCTTCTATACAATGCGGTAATTGGGGTAACAAAAGGGTGGCAAAAAACTGTTGAACTCGTGGGAGTGGGTTATCGCGCTCAAGGCGGGGGGAGTGAAGTCACTATGAACGTGGGATTTTCGCATCCGGTGAAATACGCTGCTCCCCCAAATATCACGTTTAAAATTACCGATGGTACAAAAATTACTATCGAAGGTATGGATAAAAAGGTAGTCGGAGAAGTAGCTGCAGCAATCCGGGCGATAAAGCCCCCGGAGCCATATAAAGGCAAGGGTATTCGTTATGAAGGTGAAGTTATTCGTAAGAAGGCTGGTAAAACAGTGAAAGCAGTCGGTGCTCCGGCATAAGACATATGGTACAACATAATCTGAAGAAAAGAACCATCAGAAAACGACGGATCAAAACGAAGATTATTGGCACATCCTCTCGTCCGCGGCTTTCGGTATTCAGATCCGAGCATCATTTATTCGTTCAGCTTATAGATGATCAAAACAAAAAAACACTTATCGGGCTAAGCGATATGGTATTGGGGGGTACGGAGAAAAACAAGATCACGAGGGCGCATTTATTAGGGATGAAAATTGCAGAGGAGGCCAAGAAGAAGCGTATTGCCCATATTGTTTTTGATCGAAATGGGTATGCGTATCATGGGAGAGTAAAAGCGTTGTCCGAAGGGCTACGCAAAGGCGGGCTCGCGCATTGAGGGAGGTCTAAGTAATATGGAGAAAAAATTTGAAGTCAAGGAATTTGATGAAAAAGTAGTGCAAATCAACCGGGTTTCCAAAAAAACCAAGGGGGGCAATCGCATCGGTTTTTCAGTTTTAGTGGTGGTAGGTGATAAAAAGGGGCGAGTGGGAGTAGGTTTAGGTAAAGCTCCAGATGTTTCCTCCGCCATCCAAAAAGCCGTGGCATACGCAAAAAAGCACTTACTCCACGTGCCGATGAAAAAAACCACCATCCCGCATATGGTATATGTCAAACACGGAGCAGCCAAAGTGCTTTTGAAGCCGGCGCCTGCCGGTACTGGAGTTATCGCAGGTGGAGCAGTTCGGGCAGTGGTTGAGGCTGCAGGTGTTCGGGATGTCGTTTCGAAAATATTGGGTAGTAAAAATCAGGCTTCAAACGTCTATGCAACTCTTGAAGCGCTCAAGCAGCTGAGGCACTTTAAGTCAATCGATAATTAATATGATTACCTTACATTCTCTACATAAAAATACCAAAAACAAAAAACGCCGAGTTGGTAGAGGTCATGGTAGTGGTAGAGGAAAAACTGCCGGGCGCGGGACGAAAGGGCAAAAAGCGCGTGAGTCAATCCGCTTGGACTTTGAAGGTGGACAGCTTCCGCTTCTTAAGCGGCTTCCTCTTTATCGCGGAAAAGGGAAAAATAAACCTGTACAGGGAAAAACACTCGTAGTCAATGTCAAATTACTCAATTTGTTACCCAAAGGTACGAGAGTCACTAAGGAAACTCTCGTTAAATACCATATTCTGGTAAAAGACAGCATCAAGTTCAATCGTGTTAAAATATTGGGGGATGGAGAGTTGACAGTTCCACTTGAGGTGGAATTGCCGACTTCAAAAAGTGCCCGGAAGAAAATTGAGCAGGCTGGAGGTAAGGTGATCTACGAGGATCGCCATATTCCAGCATAACTATGCCGTCAATTCTTACGCCACTCATTGCTAGCCTTAAAACTCCGGAACTGCGAAACAAAATCCTTTTTACCGTCGGTATTTTTGCGGTGTTTCGATTATTTGCGCACGTTCCTATACCCGGTGTTGATGTAGACAGATTAAACCAGTTATTCCGTAGTAACCAGTTTTTAGGACTTCTTGATATATTTTCCGGAGGGACACTGGTTAATTTTTCGGTGATGGCTTTGGGACTAAACCCTTATATCAACGCATCAATTATTCTCCAGCTTCTGACTATGGTGTTTCCCAAACTTGAGGAATTATCCAAAGAAGGTGAGTATGGTAGGCAAAAAATCAACCAGTATACCCGGATACTCACCGTGCCATTATCTGTTATGCAGTCAATTGGTATGTATGCACTGCTTCGTAACCAGCAAATCATCGAATCCTTTTCACCGCTTGCCCTGATTGCGATGATTTGTACGATGACGGCTGGTACACTGCTTCTTATGTGGCTTGGAGAACTCATCACCGAGCGAGGAGTGGGAAATGGCATCTCGCTTCTAATATTTGCCGGTATTGTCGGCCGACTTCCGGTGGCTTTGGGACAAACTGCCACCACCGTCACCACCCAGTCACTTACCAATATGCTCATTTTTGTTGTTTTATCACTTGTGGTGGTTGCCGGGATTGTAGTAGTCAATGAGGCAGTGCGGCAGATTCCAGTTCAATATGCAAAACGGATTCGGGGTAACCGGATGTACGGTGGCAATACGAGTTATCTACCACTGCGTATTAATCAAGCTGGAGTGATTCCGATTATTTTTGCCGTCTCCTTGGTGCTACTTCCCCAAATCATCGGCCAGTTTTTAACCCAAACAGGGCAGGGCAACTTGGTTGGTATCGGCACTTTTCTTTTGAGAACCTTTAATCCCAACGGAGTCATCTATAACGTCCTCTATTTTCTTTTGGTAGTTGGTTTTACCTATTTTTATACCGCAGTGACGTTTAATCCCCAAAAAATTGCCGATGAGATCCAGCGGTACGGCGGATTCATCCCCGGGATACGGCCAGGTAAGTCAACAGCTGAATATCTGCAGTATATCCTAACACGTCTGACACTCGCCGGAGCGTTATTTTTAGGTGTGATTGCTATACTTCCATCAATTGCCAGACAAGTAACACAGATAAACACCTTGATGCTTGGAGGTACAGGGGTGTTGATCGTCGTTTCAGTGGTTTTGGAAACGACCAAAGCCCTTGAAGCTCAACTTGTCATGCGTAATTATGAAGGGTTTCTTAAGTGAAAGGAGATGTATGAAGATAATCTTAATCGGTATTCAAGGATCAGGGAAATCAACCCAAGGTAATATTTTATCCCAAAACCTTAGGATTCCATATCTGTCTTCAGGACACATATTCCGAGAAATAGCCAAGGAAAAAACTCACTGGGGAAGATACTTCAAAGAAACATTAAATGCTGGATATCTTATACCCGATGAAAAAACCATTCCGATAATTGAGGAGTATCTTTCCAAGCCTGAGTACAAAAATGGGTATATACTCGATGGTTTTCCTCGCACCGTTCCTCAAGCCGAAGCGTTTCGCAATAACGTGGATCAAGTTGTATATCTCGAAGTTTCAGACAAAGAGGCTTTGTGGAGACTTAGTGGTAGAGCTGAGGAAGGAGTGCGGGAAGACAATACACTTCAGGCAATCAGAAAACGAATTCAGCTGTTTCATGATGTGACCGAGCCGGTATTAGATTATTACCGAAGTAAAGAAAAACTTTTGGAGATTGATGGCGAACAATCAATCGAGGATGTGACCAAGCAAATCGTGACAGGACTCGGTCAAGCTACTGGAGAAAGTTTCCATAGTTAACCCACCAGTCATCAATGAGTTGAATACCTTTTAGGTACGGTGACCATCGACTGAAAAGTATGGAAAAACCCAAGCGTAAAACACTATTACAGATTGCGATTGACGGTCCAGTAGCTGCTGGAAAGGGGGATATCGCATCACGGCTTGCCAGGCGTTTGGGTATTACCTACCTTTATACCGGAGCCATGTACCGTGCGCTTGCCGTTGCCTGTATGCGCCGAGGTGTATCAGCAAAAGAACCAGAAAAAGTTGTGCAGATATTGGATATGATCCATATTGATTTATATCCTAAGAAAAACGGCCAGAAGTCGTTTGTAATACGTTTAGATAGCGAGGACATCACTGATATTATCCACAAGCCTGAGATATCGATGCTCGCCTCAGATATTAGCGCAATTACGAGTGTGCGGAAAAAAATAGTGAAGTATCAAAAACTCATGGCCAAAGGAAAATCAGTAGTGATGGAAGGACGGGATATTGGTCTTAGAGTACTACCGCAGGCACAGCTTAAAATTTACCTGACTGCTACGCTTGAGGAGCGGGCCAAACGTAGGTTTAAGCAGTTCAAGTCACAGGGTATAAAAAAAACGTTTGCCCAAGTACTCGAAGATACTCAACGTAGGGACAAGCAGGATATGTCGCGCAAGATTGATCCACTGCGTAAACTGTCTGAAGCATGGGAAATCGATACGACCATGTTAACTCAAGAAGAAGTGATTGCAATGATTGTTAAAAAACTTAATCTAAAAAAACTTTTATGAGTGCAGTGAAAACTACCAAACAAATTGAACTCATGCAGGAAGGGGGAAAAATTTTAGGCAATATTCTTTCTGTACTTCTCGGTGAAGTGAAGGTGGGAACTGTGCCGCTCGCTATCGATAACAAAGCCAAACTAATTATCGCTGAGGCAGGAGGTACTCCTTCATTTATGACAGTCAGAGGCTATCATTGGGCAACATGCATATCTGTTAATGATGTGGTAGTTCACGGAATTCCCACCAGAAAACCATTTAAAAGTGGAGATGTAGTGGGTATTGATGTAGGGATTTTGTATAAAGGATATCACACAGATACCTCTTGGAGTGTGTATTTGAAAAATGGTAGTGAAGTTCATGATCGTGAAAGAGAAAAGTTTCTCAAAACCGGTGAGATTGCACTTGAACGCGCAATTGCCGAAGCAAAACCAGGAAAGTACGTCGGACACATATCACGGGCTATTCAGGTGACTGTAGAGAGTAGTGGCTATAGCGTGGTCAGAAGTTTGGTTGGTCACGGGGTGGGCAAGACTCTGCATGAGACTCCCCAAATACCAGGAATAGTCACGAGACCGATTGACAAGACAGTGCCACTTGAAGTAGGCATGGTGCTTGCGATTGAAGTCATTTATACTATGGGAGGTTCAGATATAATGTATAAAAATAATGACGGTTGGACATTATCAACAAAAGATGGGAGTGTTTCGGGGTTATTTGAACACACCATCGCTATTACGCAAAAAGGACCAATTATATTGACCCAAAGGTAATAATTTAGTAAAATGAGAGCTTCAGTAAGAAAACTGTACTAATTATGATGTTCGCGTTTAAGGAGGTATGGCGTGCCACATCAAGGCACATTTGAAGTTGAAGGGGTAGTATCTGAGTCGCTCCCGAACACTTTATTCCGAGTAAAACTAGTAGACGGTCGGGTGGTTCTGTGCCATCTATCTGGCAAAATGCGAATTAACTATATTCGTCTCATGCCGGGAGACAAAGTCAGACTTGAGATGACGCCATACGATTTGACTAAAGGAAGAATTACCTACAGGATTAAATAAATATTTGTTCGCGGTAAATATGTTTCTTCTTACTACGAACTGTGAACTAAATTATGAAAGTTCAAGCGTCTATCAAAGTCAGATGTCGCAAGTGCAAAATTGTGAAGCGAAAAGGGAGACTCATGGTGATTTGTGAAAATCCTAAGCACAAACAGCGGCAAGGGTAAAAAGTTCGCAGTCAGCAGTTCGCAGTCACAATAAAAATATCTGCGAACTATTAACTAAAAACTAACTATGGCGCGTATAGCAGGAATAGATATACCAGGAGAAAAACGTACCGATATAGCACTTACCTATATTTACGGTATTGGACGGAAGAATGTAACGAAAGTTCTTGAAGCAGCGCATATCGAGGGAAATAAACGAGCAAAAGAATTAACGGAAGATGAAGTAAACCGTCTGCAAAAAGTGATTGATAAAAATTTTAAAGTGGAGGGAGATCTTCGTCGCGAAGTTGAAAACAACATAAAACGACTCCGTGAGACTGGTGCATATCGGGGATTACGGCACATGCGCAAACTTCCGGTTCACGGCCAAAGGACTCGTTCAAACGCCCGCACTAAAAGAGGTAAACGGGTGACGATTGGAGCTATGAAAAAAGACGACCGGGTGAAACTAGAATCAACAGCAGCCAAATCTGAAACAAAAGCATAAACGTATGTCGCAAGCGAAACCAAAAAAAACAGTTGAAAAAGGCAAAGTGTATGTCACTGCTACATTTAATAACACGATTGTCACTATTACGGATAGTAGCGGTAATACCCTCTGTTGGGGATCAAGTGGGATGGTGGGATTTAAAGGTGCGCGTAAATCGACACCGTTTGCTGCTACTACTGCGGTTGAGGCTACGGCTAAAAAAGCAGCTGGTATGGGACTTCGGGAGGTAGAAGTATTTATTAAAGGTCCCGGTGCAGGACGGGATGCAGCCTTGAGGGCACTTAAATCAGCAGGGCTAGCTATTACCATGATAGCAGATGTCACTCCGATGCCTCATAACGGCGTCCGGCCGAAAAAGAAACGGAGAGTGTAACTGTGAATAGTTCATAGTTTGCAGTTCACAATAAAAATATCTGCGAACTATTAACTAAAAATATGGCTAGATATCGAGGACCAAAAAATAGAATTGCGCGTAGAGAGGGAATTGATTTAGGAATGAAAACACCTGGGTCAAAAGCTCATGCGTCGCTTCTAAGGCGATTGAATGTGCCGCCGGGACAGCATGGAGTAAAAGGGAGACGAAAGCCATCTGGTTACGGGATACAGCTGCGTGAAAAGCAAAAAGCAAAACGGATGTATGGAATGCTTGAGAATCAGTTTCGGAATTATTATGAAGAAGCGCTTAAAGTCAAAGGCAATACTGGTGAAGCGCTTCTCCAGCAGCTTGAGCGACGACTTGATAATGTCGTCTACCGTTTAGGACTTGCTCCAACTCGTGCTGCTAGCCGACAACTCGCCGTACATGGCCATATTTTGGTAAATGACAAGAAAGTAAGCATTCCCTCTTATTTGGTGAAACAAGATGACGTAGTCACTTTGAAGTCAAAGGCTCTCGAAATTCCTTATATCAAAAAGGCGGTGTCGGAACAACTTGCAGCTCTTCCTTCATGGCTTGAGCGTAAGGGCGCGGTGGGAAGGATAGCCAAACTTCCGACACGTGAAGACATGCAAACTAACATTAACGAGCAACTTATAGTAGAATACTATTCTCGATAAAAAAAAATCCGCGTACAAATAAAGGGGAGGAACGGACGGTCGGGCAGGCCAAGTTCTTTGGAAACCAGACGAACCGCCGTTACTAAAATATATGAATGAACCTAATTTCAAGGTCCATGAAGAAAAAATGACTGCCGAGTATGGCAAGTTCGTCATTGAACCGTTATCTCAAGGGTATGGTCATACGATCGGCAATAGTTTAAGACGAGTGCTTTTGACCTCGATCAAAGGAGCGGCTATTACGCTCGTCAAAATAGATGGTGTGAAACATCAATTTTCATCACTTACAGGCCTTAAAGAGGATATTGTTGGGTTTCTTCTGAATGTTAAGAAAATCCGGATTCGCATGGATGAGGATAGACCTGCGAGAATGACACTTTTAAAAAAAGGAGAAGGTGAAGTGTATGCCAAGGACATTGAGGTACCTGCTGGGATGACAATCGTCAATCCTGATCTCTATCTCGGATACGTTTCGGATAAGAAAGGGAAGCTTGAGGCCGAGTTTACCGTCCAAACCGGATATGGGTATGAAGTCGGTAGCGAACGCGGAAGTGATGAACTCGGACTCTTGTCTATTGATAGTATCTATACTCCAATCATTCGGGTAAATTACAAGGTTGAAGCTACTCGTGTAGGGAGAATGACTAATTTGGACAAACTGATTATGGAGATTTGGACCGATGAAACTAAATCACCAAAAGAAGCATTAGAGGAGGCAGCCAAACAACTCGTACCATACTTCCTTCAAATTTATGAGCCTAAGGCAGATATTAGTGAAGGCGTGGCAGTGAGTCCGGCTGTGTCGGATGAAGTGCTGAAAATGCGGATAGAGGAACTGGATATTCCGACTCGGATTGTCAATGCCCTGGCTAATGGAGGTATTGAAACAGTTGGACAGCTACTTGGTACTCCGAGGTCGGAACTGATGAAGCTGAAGAATTTAGGATCCAAATCGCTTGAGATTGTGGAATCTAAGTTGAGAGAAAAAGGCGTAGCTTTAAGCGTCTGATTTTGAATATGAATAAACGGAAACAGCTTAAAAAATTAAACCGGACCACGGACGAACGAAAACGACTATTTAGAAATCTTATCGCTTCAATGGCGAAGACAGGCGCGGTGGTGACTACCAAAGCCAAAGCCCAAGCTGTCAAACCGCTTCTGGAGAAACTCGTCACAGAAGGAAAAGGCGGAACACTTACACATATCAGGCGAGTTATAACCGGTACCGGCGACGTAGTCACGGCACGAACACTACTTGGTTATTCCAAACTTTTTGCAAAACGCCCGGGAGGGTATACTCGCATGATTCGTTTGCCAAATCAGGCAGGAGATAATGCTTCAATGGTGAAGCTCGAATGGGTAGAAAAACTGGTTTTGGCGACTCAAACTATTCAGGGTGAACAAAACCCCCATCCATCTACCAAAGTAGAAGCGCCCGAGGAGTTGAAAGAAGAGAAAAAACCTACTTTCAAGTCGGTCCGGAGATCTAGATCAACTGTGAGGAATACAAAGTGAGCATGAACAAAACAGTTTCCCCAAAAACTAAAGATATACAGCATAACTGGCATCTGGTTGACGTGTCGGAAAAAACACTAGGCAGGATAGCATCAGAGATCGCAATGTTACTTATGGGTAAATCAAAGCCCTATTTTGTGCGGCATTTAGACACAGGTGATTATGTAGTTGTTGTCAATGCGAGCCGCATACATTTTACCGGAAAAAAGCGCGATCAGAAACAGTACACTTCCTATTCTGGGTATCCGGGCGGATTGAGAAAAGAAACACTTAGGGATTTGCTTACACGTAAACCAGAAGAGGTGATTCGGCGCGCTGTACTGGGAATGCTACCAAAAAATAAACATAGAGATCGGCTTATCAAACGTCTTTTTGTTTTCCCAGGCTCCGAACATACATATACGCAAAAATTTATACACTAAGTATTGAGTAATGGTTACCTATGGTAAAAGAAGAGAAAAAACCAACAGCAACTAAGGCATCACAGACTCCCACGAAGATGCAATATTATTATGCTTTAGGTAGACGAAAAGAGGCTTCGGCCCGTGTAAGACTTTATACACCCGCAAATGAACCAACCCTTACTATAAGTGGCAAAACATATGAAAAAGGTCAGATTGTAGTAAATGATCGGCTAGTGGAACAGTATTTTCCCGGAGAGGTGGCAAAGAGATATTATATGGAACCATTTAGAACCACCAATTCGATCGGCCGATTCATTACTACGGTAAAAGTTGATGGTGGAGGACTTCATGGTCAGCTCGAAGCCGTGGTTCATGGGATTGCACGCGCGCTGACCTCTATTGACAGCGAAAAATTCCGACCGGCTCTGAAAAAACATGGATTTTTGACTCGCGATCCGCGCGCCAAACAACGGAGAAAAGCTGGATTTGCCGGAAAAGCAAGAAAGAAAAAACAATCGCCCAAGCGATAAGAAAAAGTAGTCTCCGAAGAGGTACAAATTTCCCCCTCCGATTCAGGATTAAATGATGTCGGTCCATCAGTTAGGCGAAGAATAATAGTCAAAAAATACTTATTTATTCACCAATTGTTGTCTGTGTTTTGATTCCTTATAATAACTTCTACCAATGAAATATCCTTCGGTTTTTATCACCATCTTAGTCGTATGGATGGTAATAGATGTGTTAGCGATTTGGTTAAATGATAGACAAACTACGTTTGAACTGTATTTGTCAGCGATTATTTTTTCGATAATGACCTTTATCATAGGGTTTTGGAGAAACAAATGATTAGAAGGACCAGAAAAATTTTTTCATATTTTACGCTTTTTGTTTACTCCAAAAGCTTCCGCAAGTCCGATGATTATTTAAACGTCGTTAAAAAAGCTGTTCTAGATCTTGGAGGTCTTTACGTTAAGCTTATCCAATTTTTATGTTTACGTACTGCATTGTTTCCAGATGAATATAAAATCAGTTTTTTAAGTTTTTATGACGCGGTGCCGTATGAGCCGATGGATCTGAATGAAAAACTACTTCAGGAATTGGGTAAGCATAAAATGCAGCGAATTTCATGGGTTTCGGATCAACCATTTGCTTCCGGGACGTTCGGGCAAGTCTATAGGGGGCAGTTGGTTGAGGGTACACCAATTGTAATAAAATTAAAAAGAGCAAACCTCGTATCCAAATTGAAAATCGATTTTCTTTTGGTCAAAATAGTTGCGCGGATATTTGATTTCATCTACTATCAAACATTAATTGATATCAAAAAACTAGTTAAAGACTTCGAGGATGTCACCTACAGAGAGCTTGATTATCTTGCCGAAGCCAAAAATGCCTGCTACTTTCATAAGTACTATAAGGGTCATCCATCTCTTTATATTCCCCAAACGTTTCCTGAATTGTCCACAGCTAATATTCTTATACAGGAGTACGTCGAAGGTATACCAATGACAGATATTATCCGCTACAAACACGAAACAATGGGTTTTGGGTACAGACTTTGGTTACATGAACAGTTTGGCACTGATATATTTTTCATTTTAAAAGATATTGCATTTGAGTTGGGGATACAGGCATTTACCACGCACACGTTTTATGCCGATCCCCATCCGGGAAACATAAGGATTCTTCCCAACAATCGTTACGCAATTATCGATTTCGGGATTGTGGGTGCCTCACCTAAGAATAGACGCAATTATTATCAAATTATCAGACTTCTCTCCCAACGGGCGGAAGAACGCAGTCTTGAAAGTCTTAGCCATGAATTTTTAGAATGGGGGGCGCATAAGTTTTACCGGTATATAGAAGTATTGGATGAATATTATTTTGACAAATCAAAGGGACTGGCGAAGTTGCTCGTTGGTAAATATACTGAGCTTTTGGCTATGCGGAGAGAAAAAATGAAAAATCTGGAACAACTTGACCGTGAAAATTTTACTAAACTATATTTGGAAATCATTAAAACTGGACAATATTTGAATGTCAAAATTCCTGAAGGGATGCTGGCTGCCATGCGGACGGTAGTAGTCTATAAGTCGTGGGCGCAATTCTTAGAACCTGATTTCCACCATATGCGGGAGACGTACCACCACATTCTGGAGGCGGTGGATTATAATTCGCTTACTAATAACGATCAGGATAAAGAAGAAACCATTACTTTAGAAGAAGCTCTTGAACATGTGCTTGATTGGTCAGCACAACTTGCTGAGGCAGATATGCCATTATATAATCAGATTCAAAAGATTCTTAAGGAACCACTTCATGTTTAAAAATTTACTTATTTATGTCAAATATCCTTCAGTTGCCGGAATAATTGCCGCGATTTGGATTGGCTCGGGAATCATGATATTCCACGATAAAAACTTACCGATCCTTACCATTGTCAGTATTAATATCCTTGCCAGTTTTCTTATTGGCGTGATTGGATTCCGGGTGGATAAAAGGTAGCTTATAGCGGGGATTTTTTTCGGCTTCAATATATAAGGTATCCCTACGATGTGTCACTCCTTGGGTAAGCCAATACGTGCCGATCCGTGCGAGTTGTCTTGTGAAATTCCCTTGGGCGTCTTTAAAAGCATATGAACGGTAGGCATTGAAATAAGCGCTATGGCAGATCCCAAACCCGGTTTGAGACAAGAGCAGGATCAGTTCGTCACGCGTATATTCACGATTGTGGCGCTTATATATCGATTCGTCATTTAGGTTTGTCGCGAGCATGTCGGCAAGCGGAAAATAGGTGGAGCGTCCGAGAAGTATCGGTACCAACTTATGAAGCCCGGCGGCATTGGGTGTGGTAAGAATGAGTATGCCTTGTGGTGAAAGTACCCTTCGTATTTCACGTAAATAAACCAGCGGATTTGTTGTTAAATGTTCCATAACTTCGGAAAATAATATGAGATCAAAAAAATTGTTTTTATAGGGGAGTTGGGATTTTTCGATGTTAATAACAGATATATTTGGCAGCTTGATCGGTTCATGAAATGAAGAAATGCCAAAGAGTGAAAATCCCCTGAGTTTAAGCGCGGTAAACATGTGTAGTGGATAACAGCCAATATCCAGAATCCTCGCTTTTGGCGGTAGGTTAAGGCTCAAGATGCGGGTTAAAACGTAGCGGTAGCGGTGTGAATGGAATTTGAAATACTCCTGTTCATAGGGATCTTTGAGTTTCGAGTAAACCGCCTCAAGAAGATCGGCATTATTTATCATAACCAGCGGTTCAGTATAGCATTTTATATTAAGTAAGCATAAAATTGGAGATTTATACCCTTCACCATTGAAGTTGTTCCGAGGATGAAGGGTATACAAAAAATTAATTATTATACTGAAAGTATTTAGAAGAATTGGGCGAGTGTTAGGATTTAGTCTCTGTGGTCACTTCTTTTGCCTTTAGTTTTACGACCACCGGCCTGATAAGCGATGTTCCAAGTGTCGCAATTTTAAATCCGGCATTGACGATAAACCCCATAAGCAAAAGATGCGCAAACAGATTTGAAGTGTCGTTTAAAACATCAGGCGATACGAGTTGGGTTTGGGTGGAGCTTTGTGATGTCAGAAGCGATGCTTCGGGAATAAGGCTCCCTAAAAGTTCGGCCGGGTTGAGCGTGATGCCCTCGAAATTAAATAAATCAATGGGAGTGATGCGTTTTGTGAATACCCCGAATACGCTTGCGATGGCAACAAATATGAGGAGCAGTCCGATTCCAAGAAGCGTATAACCAGTGGTTTTTTCGTTCATACTTATTAATATAGCAAATAAATAAAAATTATGCACTAATTTCCTATAGTTATACTTATAAAGTTGTATAGTCCTGTATTGTGTGATAGGATTGGATATTCTATGAGCTTAAAAATAGATAGCGAACATTGGCTCACGGCTCGGGGATCAGAGGAAGGAGAAGGTAAAGTTAGCCCACGAGTGTGGGAAGAGTGCGTAGCCCGGTTCAAAGATGTCCAGGCGTTGTCTCACCTTCGTTCCATAAGCAAACGAATACGGCAAGTGTTTCCTCATACATGTGTCTATCAGCAGATAAAAGCCCCTTATGCAGAAAATTGGTCAATTGATGTCTTAGTTTCTTTACACATGTACCTTCAGCTCTATGAAAATGTGGATGTACGTGTGGCTAAATCCGGAAAATTCCATATAGAGAAATCCGGAGTCTATCCCAGGGATAAAAAGTACACGCTCTATTTACCAAGGGAGAAAAAGCCCCAAGGATACGCTTTACAGTATAGGCGGCAAAAGATGCCTGATGGTAGTAGAATTACGTTAGAGTACGGCGTATGGGATTTGCATTTTTTTATTAAGGTCAAGCCTGATTTGGATCGGTTGCCTCAATTAGAGACAAGTGCACATATGCATCCGCCAATAGGTTCTGGTTACCGGCCTATTTATTTCTGGTTTCCGTTTCCGCCGGTTCAAACTTCCCGCGATTTGCGTACGGCTTTCAACCGCGTTTGGGTAGGACACAGCGAAGATGAAATGTCAGAAATCAAGCGAAAATTTAATCCCAGACTGGTTGAATACCATGAGAATTCCCTCAGTTTGGGGATGGAATCTGTTCTTAACAGAGCGATGGCCATTTCTACATGGAGAGCTCCCTGGAGATACAAATAAAAAGGTATCCTGTCCAGTAGTTTATTACTCTTCAACCAAATGTTCTGTATATTGAACGCTTGGTGTTAGTTCTATCTGTTTAATCTCGGGAAGTGATGCGCCGATCAGGCCTTGAAGATCACCGTGCATGCCGATGGTATTATCCATCACTCGGCTGATTTGTTTTTCGCGCACCGCCCACATTTTGGTATACGCGCGCTTTTCCCTCTCGAGGTCTTCTTTCATTTGGGTGAAAGTTTCAACGATTGCCTCCACACGCTGCCTAAATTCCGTGCCGGTGAGGTAATTCCACAAAACCTCCATTTTTTCTTTTTTACCGACATTGGCAAGTTTGGAGAGGGTAAACTGAATTAGATACAATCGCAGTATTTTTGCAAGTCCTAAAAACGATTTAAAATCGCAGATGTATATACCGTCTTTAGGGCCGAATGAGGCGATGTCTTTCGGGAGCACTTCCGAAATAATGACGGCAATTTCAGCTTTAGCTTCGCGCTGGTTATCTTTGAGTTTTTGGATCCATGAGTCGCTCCATGCCTTGGTCCGTTTCGATTCCCAAATTATGGTGCCGCAGGTTTTGCCAGTATTGTCTCTAACGGTTTGGGAAACATCTGCCCCCTGGATGCCTTTGGCGACAGGAGTGATTTCATCAAAAGGGAACTCGGTTTTTAAAAGTTCCTCAAGCGCTAGTTCCAACACTTCGCCCTGCGTTTGCTGGGAGCCCTGTTCGAGCTTGCGCCTCAGTTCTTCGTTGGTCCTGAGTGCATCCTGGAGTTTTTTATCCCGTTCGGCATCCTTGAGGCGGTGTTCTTCCATAAGCTCCTGTGCAGTTGCAGCGCGGATCTTTTCCCGTTCCGCATCGAGTTGCCGCTGTTTTTCAAGTTCAAAGCTTTTTTTCTCTTCCTCGAGTTGGTTTTTGGCACGCCGCAGTTCTAATTCCTGCCGTTGGGCCGCGTCAAGCTTTTTGTCTTTTTCCTCAAGTGCTTCCTTGAGAAGTTTGAGTTCGGTATCCGTTTCAAGCTTAACTTTTTCCGCCGCTTTTTCCTGGGCGATTTTCCACATCCTCACTTTTTCCTGCTGTAACTCTTTATCTTTTTCGATTCGTATCTTTTCTTCTATTTGGTGGGTGAGGGCATCGTCAAGAGAGATTTCCTGACTACAGTGGGGACAGGTGAT
>CAYPMW010000010.1:0-52115 GCA_964412165.1 uncultured Gammaproteobacteria bacterium
TCTTTGCCATAAGAAGAAAGAGTTTCAGAACTCTTGTGCTAGAAAGTATTGCACAGACTGAGCATATTTGCAACCAAAATCAGTCACTTTTTCCCCTTGCGTTTAGGCGAGTATCTTGGCATAATGGAAATCCTATGACCGGCGGACCTACTGATCCAGTCCAGGAAGGTGAAATCGTAAAAGACGCAAATACCCCTCCGCCTGCATTTGATATCAATGCGTACAACGCCACCCTTGAAGTAGTGAGGCGCCGACTCCATCTACTGGAAAAAGCCCGGGAAGAGCTCAGGAAACTTAACGAAATGTACCACGATTTATTTCTTAGTGATGCCGCCTATGTCACTGCCGAAAGAGAAGTCAAAGAGGTACAGAAAAAGAAGAAAGACGTCAAAGCCCAGCTCGCCAAACAGCCGACAGCGGTAGACACCATGAGTAAAATCAAAGAACTCAAGGAAAACATCAAAGACAATGAAACCCCTCTGTCTGACGAGCTCATGGAGTACTACCGCACTTCGGGGGTAACTGAGATAGAGGACGAAGAAGGTAATGTCCACGAGTTTACCATCACGGTCAAACTGAAACCGAAACGCCGTACTAAATAACTGAATCAAACGTCCATTAAATTGGATCCTTACGCAGACGCTAAATTTCAAAGCTACTCACTACTTTTTGCTATAATCAACTCATGCACCACGACCATATAGACCGAGTCATTAGTGTCTATAATGCAATTGCCGACACGTATGCCCATGCAGCGGACAAACTCCTACCACAGCCTGAACTCAAACTCTTTAGTCAGCTGGTGGTAAAGGGAGGAAAAATACTTGACGCGGGTTGCGGCAGTGGTAGAGACGTTCTCTACTTTATCAAGCACAATTTTCAAGCAGTGGGCGTTGATCTTTCTAACCGATTACTCGAGATTGCGCGAAAAAAAACTGGTAAAGCTGAATTTTACAAACAGGATTTACGGCATCTTGATTTTCCCAAAACTCATTTCGATGGTATCTGGGCGTGCGCATCGCTTGTTCACCTGGCGCGCCATGAAGTGTTGCCAGTACTTCAGTCATTCTATCAGCTTCTCAAACCCAGAGGTGTACTCTTTTTATCAGTCAAGGAAGGTAAAGGAGAAGCCGATGTCCGGGAGGCACTTTCTCAAAACTTCGCCCGTCACTACATTTTCTTTACAATGGACGAACTTGACTCTCTCGTCCAACGAGCTGGATTTATGCTGGTTAAATCCTACATCTGGAGCGAAAAAGACCGCGACTCGACTTTACGAGACTTTAAGTGGATATCTTATTTTTGCCGAAAACCATGACGTATCCGAACTGCTCACTTCATGAAATCGTAACAAGTGACAAGCACATTCACCAAGGTGTCTTTTATAAACCCGAGAATCCAGGAAAGAAGGCGCTTCTTTTAGTTCATGGTCTTTCGAGTACATTTTATCACCAAGTTCAATTTATCAATCAATTGGCAGAATCGTCTCTACATCAAGGTGTAGGTTTGGCAGCTTTTAATAACCGCGGACATGATCTCCTCGCGAGCATTAAAAAAGTAGACAGACGTCAGATAAAGGGATATACCCGAGTTGCCGGAGGTGCTGGCCAAGAATTATTTGCAGAAAGTGTCTATGATATCGCTGCCGGCATTTCATTTCTTGCGCAAAAAGGATTTACCAAAATCATTCTCGTCGGTCACAGTAGCGGAGCAAACAAAGTGTGTTTTTACGGGGCGACAAAAAAAGATCCTCGAGTAGCTGGCGTGATACTCATGTCTCCTATAAGCGACCGACTGGATCCGGAGCTGGATAAAGAGAAACTGCAACACGATCTCACCTATATGGAAACACGTATCAAAGAAGGTAAAGGAGAGGAGCTCTTGATTGGATACCACTTCTTTCCGCTTACCCCAAAACGCTTCGTGAGTCTATTTACTCTTCATTCAGAGGAAGATACGTTTGATATCGGAAACGCGCCTCCACGACTAACTTATTTTAAACGAATAAAAAAACCTTTACTTGTCTTATTCGGAGAAAACGATGAATACACTGACCGACCCGTCAGAGAAATTATCAAAGTTTTTGATACATATACCCAATCGAGACATTACACATCACATATCACTCCCCAAACGCTCCATAGCTTTCAGGGAAAAGAAATAGAGATTACTCGCTTGATCGGCAACTGGATTCGCACGTTATGACCCAACTCAGAACCAAAATACGAAATCAATTCGGAAAATCGATTGAAATTCTTTTCCAGACTCCAGGAAATGACCGCTATCCAACGGTAATCTTAGTATCCGGATTTGGCATGGATATGCACGAATATAACCATTCAAATGATGAAATTGTAGGCGTATTAATCCAAAACGGTATCGCCACAGTTCAGTTTACATTCTCCACGTTTGACACAAAAGATATATGTCACGAGATTTCGCTAAAAAAACGGGCAGATGAACTAGACGACGTTGTAACCTGGACAAAAAAACTGGAGCACGTTGATCCTTCACGCATCGGCATTCACGCTACATCATTTGGTGTAGCCACAACTTTAATATTAGGCAACAAAGATATCAAAACTGCCGTGTTTGTTAGCGGGTCGTACTTTCCGCAAAAAACCCTTAAAAAAGTGTTTATACAAGACGGAACCTATAATCCCGGTGGCATTTCAACGGCAACACCACCGGGCGATCCGACAGTTACGGTAGAAGCTCCATTTTGGAAAAGCTTGGAAGCATTTGATGCGCGCGCACTTTCATCCCGGTATGATCGGCCAGTTCTCCTTATCCACGGCAGCCGCGATACCCTAGTCACGACAGACGAAGTTCAATCCATCTATTCGCTTTTTCCAAATTCCCAAAAAAAGCTCAAGATATTTTCGGAAGGCGATCACGGCATTACCGATGTTTCCCACGAAATGCGCGATGAATTTTTGCAGACAGTGGTACAATGGTTCCGCGTAATATTTCGGCAATAAGTAATATTTATTTTAGGAAAAGTATGAAAAAACTGAAATCAGTAAACCCTGCTACACAAAAAGTTATTGGCGAAACTCCAATCTCAATGAGCAAAGACGTGACTCTAGCAGTCTCTAAAGCTAAAAAAACCTTTCCTTTGTGGAAAAAAACTTCAGTTAAAGAACGCGTCGCATATGTGAAAAAACTACAGAAACTCTTGGTAAAGCACCAGAAAGAACTCGCCGCACTCACCACTGCGGAAATGGGTAAGCCGTTACAACAAGCGTTTGATGACGTGACGGCTGAACTTGAATTTATAGATTGGTACATCGAAAATGCCGCAACTGCCTTTGCCGAAACTGTCATCAAAGAAACAAAAAAAGCTACCTATAAAATATTGTATGAGCCATGGGGTGTATGTGCTTCAATTGCGCCATGGAATTTTCCGATATCTATGGCGAGCTCTGGTATTACCCAACAACTCCTTGCCGGCAACACAGTAATTTTTAAACCGTCAGAATTCACAACTCTTACCCAAAAACGATTTATTGACATTTTTAACGGGACTGGCCTTCCCGAGGGAGTACTTCAGGGATTGTATGGCTATGGCGAAGTAGGAAAACTTTTGGTTGATTCACCTGTAGACCTTGTCTGGTTTACCGGAAGCACAACAGTAGGGCAAGAAATCTTTGCCAAATGCGGCAAAAAGTTTATCAGAGGCCTTATGGAGCTGGGAGGGTCAAGTCCGGCCATCGTTTTTGCTGACTCAGACATTGAACATACAGTAGAACAACTCTACTGGGGACGGTATTTAAATTGCGGCCAAACGTGCACGGCGATCAAGCGACTTTTTATTGAGAAGCCGATTTTTAACGAAGTCATTGAGCGGTTAAGGGTACGGCTGGAAAAAGCCACTGTTGGTGACCCAACAAAACAAGTCGATTTCGGCCCGCTAGTATCAAGGGAACAATTAGATACGCTTATTTCCCAAGTTGAAGACGCCAAGAAAAAAGGCGCACAGGTGGTGATTGGCGGCGGCCAATCAAAAGATCCGTCACTCAGACAAGGCAATTATTATTTACCTACAATTCTTACCCGAGTGAGCAAAAATATGCGAGTATATCACGAAGAGGTATTTGGTCCTGTTCTTTCTGTCTTTCCGTTCACTGATGAACAGGAAGTCATCCAAGAAGCTAACAATACTCCATATGGCCTATCTGCTGAGATATATACTAAAGATTCTAAGAAAGCCGAACGCCTTGCCCATGATCTTGAGTCAGGTACTATCGCCGTCAACACTGATAGTTTTTACGTCCCCTTTTGCCCAATTGGAGGTTATAAAAAAAGCGGGATGGGTCGGGAATATGGCATAGAGGGTTTTCGGGAATATACACAGATTAAATATATTTGTATTGCGAAATGAATAAACTCATTTTCTTGGGTACTGGCAATGCGAGCAACCTTGAGAGGCAGATGACGAGTTTATGTTTTATTGTTGAAGGAAAAGTGTTTCTCATCGACTGCGGAGACGGCATGGGTACGGTGAGACAGCTCGTGAGAGCGGGGGTTAATCTCACAACACTTCATCATCTCTTTGTGACTCACTCCCATGCTGACCACGTTGTCGGGTTTCCCCATCTTCTCTTTTTAACTGCAAATAGATACAAAACCAAGGTACACCTCTATGGTCCTCATGAAACGCTTGAAGTGGTTAAAACGATATCTAGCATTGTGCATACCCTCGATAATACGCTCATCACCTTCCACTCACTTAAAAATGGGGAAACAGTTTCTCTTTTACCTAACCTTACTATCACCGGAGTGCAAACCACAAATCAACCTATTACCTTTGCATATGCGGTACAAACACCGGTTATAAAAATCTCCTTCAGTAGCGACATGATTCCTAACCCGGCATTCACCCGTTTGGCACAGAGTTCTCACATCCTCATTCATGAGTGCGGAGGAACTGAGATAGAGTTATCAAAACCAAAACATCACAGTTCAGCCAAAGACGCAGGTGAAACAGCACGCCTTATTCAGGCTAAACATTTAATCCTGACGCATGTGGGCATGAAAAAAGACATTGGTACTGGAAAGAAGTTAATCAATGAAGCAAAAAATTATTTTAACGGCAAAATCACTCTTGCTTATGATCTCATGGTAGTGAGGTTCTAAACTCACTTTTTCTTTTTCGTGACTTTAGATTTTTTCTCTGCTTTTTCTGCCTTCGTATCAGACCCTTCGCTCAAGTTTTTATCCGTAGGCAGTTCTTCATCGGGTAGCGAGAGAATCATCCATAGAAGTATCGCAACGATAACGGGTATCCCGATAAGCATATATGTTGGCATGTTTTTTATAGCGGGTCGTCAATTATTTGACACCCATCTATACCTCCACTAAAACCGGAACTATGAGCGGGCGACGTCCGGTTTCCTTAAATAGGAATTTTGCCACATTTTCCTCGATTTGTCTACGCAAAAACTGCCAGTCGGTCACTTTGCCCTTTTTGCCGCGGATTGCCTGAACCACGATCTGTCTGACTTTTTCAATAAGCCTGCCTGATTCGCGCATGTAAATAAAACCCCGGGATATGATGTCCGGATCGGCAATCACCCGGCTGGTTGATTCCTCAACCGGCACTACAATCACCATGATGCCTTCCTTAGCCAGCGTTTTACGATCCCTGAGCACAATATCCCCTACATCCCCGATACCCAATCCGTCAACCATCACTTGATCTGTTTCTACGCGGGTAACCACATACGGGCGGTACGTTTTGGTGAATTCAAGGACTTCTCCTTCTTCGGGGATAAGAACGTCTTCCCGCTTGTATCCCATGTCCAGTGCCAGTTTTTTGTAGGCAATCATATGGCGGTATGTACCGCCTATAGGCAGAATAAATTTGGGCTTCGTCAAAGTAAGCATAAGACGCAAATCCTGTTGGCTACCGTGTCCTGATACATGGAGCTCTTCCATCACTTCAGAATACGAGACTCTGGCGCCTGCCTGCGTCAGCAAATCAACTAGTGCATGAACTGCATTTTCGTTGCCCGGTATGGGGTCTGCTGAAAACACCACCACGTCTCCATCCCGGATTTTGACGAATTTGTGCTCTCCGCGGGCGATGCGCGACAAACCCGATTCCTGCTGACCCTGGCTGCCGGCCACAATCAGAAATAATTGGTTATCCGGGTGCCGTAAAAGTTGTTTGTCATAAATAAACGCTTCGTTTGGAAATGTAAGGTACCCGAGTTTGCGTGCTACTTCGGCATTCTGGTCCATGCTGCGGCCGATAAAGGAGATCTTGCGGTGGTGACGTAAAGCCGCATCAATTGCCTGCTGGATCCGGGAAATGTTTGAAGATTGGGTGGTAAAAAGGAATTTGCCGCCGCAGTTTCTGAGTTCCTGTTCGATTTTGTCCTCAATCACGCGCTCAGAAAGTGTATAACCGTCTTTTTCGCTTCCTAAACAATCAGATAATAAACAGAGTATTCCCCGCTCGCCGCTCGCGGCGATTTTTCCCAACTCCGACGGCTTTTGGTCAAACGGCGTTAAATCAAACTTGAAATCGCTACCGTGATAAAACGTGCCAATAGGAGTGGAAATCACTAAGTTCGTCGCATCGGGAATTGAGTGAGTCACGTGAACCGGTTCAACAATAAAACGACCTAGGTTGATCCGCTCTCTGGTGGTGACCACTTTGATCTTCGTTTGAATGCCAAATTCTTTAAGTTTCACCTCGGAAAAAGCAGCGGTGAGTTTAGTCGCATAAATTGGAAAGTGTGGCAGCTTTGGTAAGATATAAGGCAAGGCTCCAATGTGATCGTCATGTCCATGAGTAAGCACCATCCCCCGGATTTTATCGAGCTTGTCCATAAGATACGTCACGTCAGGAATCACGAGGTCTACCCCATACATGGCCTCGTCAGGAAATCCGATCCCGCAGTCTACTAGAAGTACATCTGCTACTTTTCCTTCAATGCGGTGTTCATATACATACATGTTTTTCGTGACATTACCAATGCCTCCAAGAGGAAACACACGGACTGTTTCTTTATCATGATATAGTTGTGGGTTCATTGTCGTATTGTCTTTAAGTCTCACCATCCAAAATCCCATTAAGAAACCAGTAATAAACTGCTTGAGAAAACTCTTGAGTCACCAATCTGGTAAGAATTGTTGGACGTTCTCGGCTGTAATATGAAACTGACTACCTCTGCCTTCAACAATCATCCGGGCTACTTTACGGCAGACACCGTTTATTGTCCGTTCAAGCGTCCTGATACCTGCGTCAAACCCCAGGGGGCGGACAATCTTTGGCCAAGTGGCATCATCAATAACAAGTTGATCTTGTCTCAAACCTGATTCGGCAACAATTTTGGGAAATACAAAATCCTTACCAATCGCGATCTTTTCCTCATCGGTATACGAAGGCATCTGGATAGGTTCAAGCCGGTCAAGCACTGCTGTGGCTATGTGCGTCGTATTGTTTGATGTAGCAATAAACAGCACTTCTGACAAATCAAATGGATAATCAAGATAATGGTCGGTAAAGGCGCTATTTTGTTCAGGATCAAGAAGCTCTACCAACACACCCATGATATCAGCCCGACCACCTTCAGAAACGCGGTCAATCTCATCAAGGAGAATTACCGGATTTTTACTACCTGCAAACCGCAAAGCTTTGAGCACCTGCCCAGCCTCAGCATCGGGTCTGATGCGTGATTGGCCTCTTAACTCCAATGGGTCTGACATGCCTCCGAAGGGAATCCGCATAAACCGTCTACCCATGGCTTCGGCAATCGAATATGAAAGCGTTGTTTTACCCGTGCCAACTAGTCCGACAAAACAAAGAATTGGCGCACGCATAAATGTATTCACACTTTTTTCTTTCTCTCTGATGCGGTCAATTTGGAGTTTAAGTACCGCCAGATATTCTAAAATCCGATCTTTTACTGGTTGGAGACCATAATGATTCTTGTCAAAAATTGCTTGTGCGGTATGCAGATCAAGCTTGTCGGTAGTACGCAGATTCCAGGGAAGTTCTGTCGTCCACTGGATATATTTCATGAGCTGTTCAAGGTGCGGTAGTACCTCAAGGGAACCGCTGGAGGAAAGTCTTTCCGCCTCATCAAGCATAGCACTTACCCGAGCTTCAAGCTCTGGCGGAAGACTAGCCGCTCGTACTTTTTGACGTAATTTCCCGACCTGATCAACAAGTTTAGACATGATATTAGTATAACGGAGATTTGCGTTTGAAACAATGAAGTACGCTTATTAGCGGAAATGCCCTGGATTATTTTTTCCTGACCAGCATAAACGCTGCGTTATCCAGATTTCCCAAAGCACTTGCATACACTCCGTACAAAAAAATATTTATTAAATACTTACGTTTCCCGCCGGTTTTACCCCAAAACGGGTCATTTACATAGACATACTTAGAGTCGATACCCGTCACGACAATGGTATGGAATGTTTTGTATATTTTTCCTTCGATCAGTTCTAAAGGGTCCACCTCCTCGTATAAGGAAGCAGTTGTAAGTAGGGCCACTACCGGGCGGCCAGCTTTAACTTCACGTTCTAAATCTGTTGCTTGGGGAATTTTTGGGGTTACTATTCTTCCGGCTTTCATAAAATGAAGAAAATGCTCAAGAGCGAGTCTGTTACTTTGGTCTTTTAGCTTTTTGAATCGGTCATTTAACTCACGGAAAAGTTCAGTCTGGCTAATGTCTTTATCTGAGACCTGGATAAGCCGCGGATTATGGGTCACGATCTTAACCGAAAAACCGTTCCTGATAAGATGCAACCCTAGCTGCGGGAGATATGTGCCTACCGTGGTGGTCAGTAAATCTCGGCACAAACTCTCGTACGTTTTGTCTTTGACGTGGTAATACGCATACAGCATTGCCATTGTGGCAATTCCGCATTCAACACTATGGGTTCGTTGAGAAATGAGTGGAACACTTAGAGGCCTGGACCCTCGCATAATATCAATGCCTTCGCCTGAAACCAGTGCGGCGATCGCCGCCACCCTGGCGCGGTGGCCTTCTCTCAATCGGTTTTTTGGCGTCTTCCCCGAAAAGCATGGAGAGGTTGATGCGTTTTTGCTCGTCAATCTCGGCCACGCGAACTTTGACCTTGTCACCAATTTTTACGATTTGGTTGGGATCACTTACGTATCCAGAAGCCATTTGCGAAACATGCACCAACCCCTCCTTGCCAGGAATGATCTCCACAAAGGCCCCAAACGGCATGATGCGTTTGACTATGCCTTCATATTCTTCATTCGGTTGGACTTCCTTGACTAAATTTTCCACCCATGAGCGCGCGCGGTTGACACCTTCATCACTCGTTCCGGTGATTGAAACATTACCTTCATCATCTACATCAACCGTTGCCCCTGTTTCAGCAATTATCGCCCTGATGACTCTGCCGCCTGGTCCAATCACTTCGCCGATTTTATCCTGCGGTACTTTGACAATCACCACTTTTGGCGCATATTGTGAAATCTGCGCTCGAAAGCTGGGGAGTACTTTAAGCATCTTGTCTAAGATAAAAAGCCTCGCTTTTTGAGCTCTTGTAATAGACTCATCAATCATCTCATCAGTAAGTCCCTCAATTTTGACATCAAGCTGAATGGCGGTGATTCCTACTTTTGTACCCGCGATCTTAAAATCCATATCACCTGAAAAATCTTCAAGTCCAATGATATCGGTGAGGATTTTATATTTATTAGCGTGAGTCATGAGTCCCATCGCAATGCCGGCAACCGAGTTTTTGATAGGCACTCCTGCATCCATGAGAGCCAATGTTGATCCACACGCCGAGGCCATAGACGTTGAACCGTTTGAGGACATAACCTCAGATACAAGTCGAATAGTGTAGGGAAATGTGTCTTCCATCGGAATGACTGCCTCAAGGGCTTTTTCCGCTAAAGCACCGTGACCGATTTCTCTGCGACTGGGAAAACCTATCCTACCCGTTTCTCCCACTGAGTATGGCGGCATCGAGTAGTGGTGCATAAAGCGCTTTGATTCTTCACCCATCGGACTTTCAATCAGCTGTTCAAGAGATGGCGCGCCCAAAGTTGCCACTGTCAATACTTGCGTTTGCCCCCGCGAGAAAATCGCACTTCCATGGGTACGTGGAAGTATGCCAACTTCGCTCGTTATTTCCCTGATGTCGTCAATTTTTCGACCGTCCGGCCGTTTTTCATCCTGTAAGATATCTTCGCGGATTTTCTGCTTAACGAGGTAATCGAGCGCCTTCTCTATCTCCTTTTTGTCAAACTTTTCTCCGTATTTAATATAAATCTCGTCTGTTATAGTGCTGGCGTCTGGAGTGCCGCTCTCTTTATGCAACTGCTCATGAAGTAGGATTTCGATCTCTTTCTTATAATCCTTTTTGAGGTTTTTCAGAAGCTCATCACTCGGAAATGAGCTTTTATATTTCATTTTTGGTTTACCTAGCTTCTTGACGAGATCTTCTATTGTATCAATTATAACTTTTGATTCATTTTTAGCAGCTTTCAACCCTTCTCCCACGATTGAATCAGGCACTTCAGAAGCACTAGCTTCAATCATGTGAATTTTATCAGCAGTAGATGACACTACCATATCCATGTCGCAGAATTCGATTTCTGAAAGAGCAGGATTTACGAGAAAATGCCCTTCTTCTTCGGCTTTTGGAGGTACGAACCCAAGTCGCACTGCTCCAATCGGACCATCCCACGGGATGGGAGAAATCGCTAAAGCCGCTGATACCGCGTTGATTGAAATGATGTCGGGATCATTTTCACCGTCGACAGAGAGAACCGTCACACATACTTGTATTTCATTACTAAAACCTTTAGGAAAAAGGGGGCGAATTGAACGGTCTATGAGTCTTCCTTTGAGTATGGCTTCATCCGATGGCCGGCCTTCGCGTTTCACCCACCGGCTACCTTTAATTCTACCTCCGGCGTAGAGCCGTTCGATGTACTCAACTGACAGGGGAAAATAACCCAAATCAGGCCTCTCTTTGGCAATTACGATGGTAGCAAGTACCATCGTATCTCCGGACGACGCCAGCACTGTAGAGGTTGCCTGCTGAGCGAGTCTTCCAATCTCAAACGTGAAAGTCCTTCCACCGATCTCAAGTGTTTTAGTAGTAATGTTCATGCATTCGTGGACAAAGGAGGACAAACTCCTATTTCGCGAGTTTGAGTCTATTTAATACTTCCTTTGCTCGATCATTATCCTTTTTAACTAAGTAATTTATTAGACGTCTGCGTTTTGATACCATGCCCAAAAGGCCACGTCGGGAATGATTGTCCGACGGGTTTGATTTAAGGTGGTTCACTAGTTTATCAATCCGGGTGGTAAGAAGCGCAATTTGCACTTCGGGACTGCCCGTATCGCCCTTTTTGGTGGCGAATTCGTCAATAATTTTTTTCTTTTCGTCGGTGGGTCCTGTTACAACTCCATTAACGGTAGGTTTTACAGCTTTGGTGGTTTTTGTTTTCTTGGATGAGCGTGTTTTTGCAGTTTTTTCTACCATGCTTAGTCAAATCCTTATAATAAAAACAGTTGGAGATTAGGCTCCAACGCGCTTTATTATACGTTATTTCTGTCGTGATTACAAGCACTATATCTTGTAAACAATTTTACATCTTCTATGGAAACAGTTGCATCTTATGAGTGAGACAAAGAATCTTTACCGCTTGAATAGATCTATTCTTTGTTACATTATAGAACTAATTTGCTTATGACACCATCGTGGATAAGATGTCCGCAAGGAAAAATTAATGTCGATAGCAACTGCATCCCAAATTATTAGTTATATACTTACGTTCGACCATCGGTGCTTAAGAATTTTGTACCGATCTTAATAATCGGAACTACTTTAATCCTCATTCTAATACTTCTTAAAAAATCAGGTTGGAGGTCAAAAGTCGTTAATCACACACCTATGTGGGTTGGTCTCATACTACTCCTACTTCTTGCCATGTATTTTTTACTAAGCGAAATGCCCTCAGATTTATCTTTTTAACAAAGGCCTATGTTTCAAATACATTAAGGCTACTAATGAGCCACATAAAGTTAAAATTATCGGTATTACGTAAATTATTAAGTTAAATCTCACGTCTAAAATTTTATTTAATGGCTCTAAAAATAGTAATCTGGTAGCGATAGTTGGAAACTGTATAAATAGCAAGACCACAATAAACTTTGCACTAAAATACGCACCTAACTCATATCATTATTTAATTTTACTGATATAAAGCCGCCAATTACGTAAGGCAGGCTCAATACCCCCAAACCTAATAGCGCATGAATTTGATAGAAAAGAGACCAGTTAAAACCAAAAACCAGACTAGAAGATGAAAATAAAAAACCATATACCGTTACTACAAAATTCAACAGGAAAATCAATGACCCAACAAGTAGCGATGTGATTAAAAATTCCTGGTACGAAGATAAACGATAGTTCACGCTCATTGTAGTATTGCAGTTTAGAAAATAGCCGTCAAGCTAGGTGTGCAATAGACTTTGTAGTTAAAGAAGCGTTGAGCCTTTGTAGATTTTGGGTTTAAGCCAGTCGGGTGGAGTTTCAGGCAGCTCTTCATCTTCACGCCGGGAAAATTCGCGTCTCGGAAGTTCTTCCTGCCGTAGCACTCCTACTTTTCGCGCCCCTTGGTGCATGAGCCAGGCAGCAGATTCAAAGGTGACTGCATTTACCTGAGCTGAAGTAAAATTATGTGTGGTAAAGGTAATCCCGTCATAGAGGTTTGAGGCAATATCCATATCAACCGGAAGTTCTCCGACTCGCAGAAGATGGGCTACGAGTTCTGATACCGATGCTGATGGCCGGACTAGATTAATCTTGCCATATTGGGCATTCGCGGTCTTGTTATCAATCACCACCAACGGTTTCTCATCAAACAAACTTTTATTTTCAAAATAGAGTTTGCCAAGCGATTCTTTGGTCGGTGCCTCAATGGTAATAATCAGATCAGCACCCATTCCGCTGTAACTGTAGCTCACGTTTTTTTCATCCAAAAGTGGCGCTCCGGTACGCGGTTCGATGACCAGGTTAAATTTATTGCCTTCGATGTTATAACTGACTTTTTCAATCGCACCTTCCTGGTAATCAAGCGAAATCACAAAATTTTTATTGCCTGTTTTGGTGGTGAGTTTATTGATTCCCACGAGATGGCTCAAACCAACGGTAGCCGGCTTGCCGCATACTACGGTGACTGTTTTTTGTAGCTGTTTGAGCGACAGGTACAGCGCAAGTCCAGCGGCAATTGCATCACGGCTAGCTACTTCAGGCATGACGATTACGACGGTGCGGGCTGGTTCAAGCGTTTCTTTAAAGGCTATCACTTCAGTACTAATGTCCATACAAATATCAGTTCGGCAGGAGTATTATGCGAGCAGGTCGTGAATTTTATAGGATAATATCAAATCACTGAGTTTGAAGTCAAGTTTTTTATCTAACACTATACCGCATTCCTCATCCTTTTCACTCTTGGGGACATCAACTTTCCCACTTCTTA
Organism: uncultured Gammaproteobacteria bacterium; assembly: GCA_964412165.1. Taxonomy (GTDB): domain Bacteria; phylum Patescibacteriota; class Microgenomatia; order UBA10105; family UBA10105; genus CAYPMW01. The sequence goes on from CAYPMW010000010.1 coordinate 13,505, forward strand.
AAGATTTAACCCGCGCTTTTCCCACCTCGTGCTGTCCACGGACAAGCTTCACCAAATCACCTTTGGCGATTCTCCCCTTAAGCACCCTACAACCTGCCACCCGGTCACCTCCAGCATTGAATTCAGCTAAAATTTTTGCTTCTCCGAGGACGATTTCCTGATCTTTTGGTGTCTGAAGAATTTTAACTACTTCGCGGATTTCATCCAAAAGATTATAAATTATGGTAAATAGCTTAATTTTGACTTTTTCAGTCTCAGCAAGTTTCAGTACTCCTGAGTTTGCTGACACGTGGAACCCGATTACAAGTGCTTGGGTGGATTTGGCAAATAATATGTCTGATTCAGTTATCTCTCCTGTCCCTGACGCTACCACCTCAACTCCTTCACCTAAATTACCAGTGATTGCTTCAAGTGTGCCATAGACGTCGGTTTTTAAGACAATCTTCAATTTTTTGGTTTCTTCAAGCGGAGGAAGCGCAAACGGTTTAGGGATAAATTTCGTTTGAGTGATACGCTCTTCATCTTTTGGTCTCCGACTGAGACGTGTTCCTACATGAGGTAGTTTGTCCCACCCCATGACTTCAACCGGCATCGAAGGGACAGCTTGCGTCACTGTTTCTCCTAAGTCAGTGTGTATGGCGCGTACTTTGGCTTTACTCGCATTGGCATAGACAATATCGCCAAGAGTTAACGTACCGTTTTTGACAATCACCGTAGCCAAAATCCCCCGTCTTTTATCAAGATGGGATTCTATCACCACCCCTTCGAGTTCTCCTTCGCTGCTACCAGGAATTTCCTTAAGTTCCGCCACTAGCGCGATCATCTCCAAAAGCTGTTTCACACCCTGCCCGGTTTTGGCTGATAACGGCACGATAACGGTGTCGCCTCCAAATCCTTCAACCATGACACCTATCTTGGCAAGCTGTTGTTTTACTTTAACAAGATCGGCTTGGGGTAAATCGACTTTATTCGCCGCCACAATCATGGGTATTCCGGCTTTTTTAATTTGTTCGATAGATTCAACTGTCTGCGGCATGACACCGTCAGCAGCCGAAACCACCAGTATGGCAATATCGGCAACTTGTGACCCCCGTTCACGCATTTTTTTAAATGCTTCATGTCCGGGAGTATCGATAAATGTAATAGATTTTATTTTACCCTTCGATTTGTCTCTCGGGGTTACAATCTGATAAGCTCCGATATGCTGAGTGATACCACCGGCTTCTTTTTCAGTCAGGGATGATGCACGGATCGTGTCAAGCAGGGTAGTTTTACCATGATCCACGTGACCCAACACGGCAACTATAGGAGGCCGTATTTCTGCGTGTCTTAATTCGAGTGTCTGGTTGTTCTGCTTCACCATATTCTATTTCAAATCGAATCCGTAAATGATGCAAACGCTTCATACGTTTTCTGGTTTACTATCAGGCTCGCTACCGGTTTTTTGAGTTTCTTGGATTTGGTCGGAATTTTTAACTCCTTTAGATATATCTTCTTGCGCTTCTTTTTTAGCCTGTTCGGACACGTCCTCCGTAGTCGCCTTTTCCGGTGGAGGCGGATTTTTTGATTTTAAGTCAATTCTACAGTTGGCAAGCTTCGCGGCGAGCCGTACGTTTTGCCCGTCACGACCGATAGCCAACGACAACTGGTCTTCTGGCACAAGGACGATGGCAAAATCTGTTTTTGGATCAAATGTCACAGAGAGATCCTTAGCCGGAGAAAGTGCCGCTATAATAAGCTGCTCCTTATCATCGCTCCACTGGACGATATCGATTTTCTCCTGACCCCCCAATTCATTGATCACTGCCTGCACCCGGACTCCCTTTTGACCTACACATGATCCCACCGGGTCAACGCCTGATTGGGTTGAAAAAACCGCCACCTTGGATCTGCTGCCAGGTTCCCGGGCAATATCTTTGATCTCAACCGCTCCCTGGGCAATTTCCGGTACTTCGCGGCGAAACAGTCCTACCACGAGCCCCTTATGAGCACGCGAAACAATAATTTCATTGCCGCGGTATGTTTCCCGGATGCCCTCAATGTAGAAGGTAAACCGTTGATTAAGGCGGTACCTCTCTGAAGGAATCTGCTCCTGGGGAGGCATGACTGCCTGAGCTCTCCCTATGTCAACGATCACATTTGGCCCGTCATAACGAAGCACCATACCATTGACAATCGTTCCCACTTTGGCGGAATAATCGGTAAGAATAGCTTGTTTTTCAGCTTCTCTGATGCGCTGAAGGATCACCTGTTTGGCAGTTTGGGCAGCAATTCGGCCAAATCCGGGAGGAGTAATATTTTTGTCGTCTTTGAAAATTTTCGCTTCTCCCGTACCAGAATCAAGTTGTACAGTCAACGCTTCAAGTTCGTCCTCCCCATAGTCTTTGCGGTAGGCGGCTAAAATGGCTGCTTTTATCGACTCAATCACCACCTCAGGATCTATGCCCCGCTCTGTGGCGACTTGGTTTAAAGCTAGTGCAAACTCGCTTCTGATAATTGCTGGCATGCTAGAAATAACTTAGCAAATCTCCCAATGGAGATGAGCTTTAGTTTTTCTGCACCCGCCACTCAAGCGTTTCCGCCGACTGACGGATAAGCTTTGGCGGGTACGTTATTTTTAATAAAAAAGGCGGGATTTTCCCACCTCGATAGCCTTACTTTTCTCATTATATCACTTAATAAATTTTAGTCAATCTAAATTAGCCTTTTTTCACATATAAACAACCCACGAGCTTACGCTCGGGGTTTTAACTAGAGATGAACTCTTCGAGAGTTCTCCATGATTCCGGCGGGTTTGAATAACCACCTTCATGTTCAGGAGTTCCACGGAAACCAAGATTGTGCCATAAATTCATAAATGGCTATTATAACAGGAAATGTGCGATATATGCCCTTCAAACTAAGATTTGTGCGGGTATAACTCCCTCTAAGCTGCTTTGACTACCCTTCGGGTAGCAAACCAGCGTAAGAGGGGTATACGTGTCTTGAATCCCCTTGACTTCACCAGTAGAACTAACTACGCTATAAAATGTACATATTTTATTCAATTTTTATGGATACACCCACCCAAACCGTATCAACTCAACCTTCTGCTAATTTTGCAAATTTCGGGAGAAGGCTATTGGCCAGCTTGCTGGATGGTTTATTAATAGTTATAACAACAAATATTCTCGGCTGGCTACTCAGATTTTCCTTAACCAGTGTAATAGATATTCAAAATTCCCCATTTGAAATTGCAGTTTTACTTGATTTGATAATATTTTTTATACAACTCGCATTAAATATATTGTATTTTGTTTATTTTATAGGCGAACGTGGCCAGACTCTAGGCAAGATAGCTCTTGGTATTAAAGTTGTCAGGCTTGATACCATACAGGTACCAGGATATGGAACCGCGGCCCTAAGAGAGATTTTAGGAAAATTAGTCTCAACACTTACTCTAGGTATCGGCTACCTCTGGATGCTTTGGGATCCTAAACGCCAAACGCTTCACGACAAAATTGCTGGCACTGTTGTGGTAAGAGTATAATATGGCACATATTGATATCGGCGAGATTTACCGCCGTGCCTTTGAAGTCACCCGGAAACACAAGTGGTTGTGGGTATACGGACTCGTTTTGGCTGCTTTAAGCGGAAGTTCAAGCATTAGCAGTAGTTCAAACATCCAGAATAGTATTAAGGATTACTTCAAGAAAACCCCGGAAGATTTGCCGGATAAAACTTCCTACGTACTCGGTCAAACCACCGGCATCATCAAGGAATGGCTTACAAACACTCCTTTTACCACCTGGATACTTCTTATACTTTCAGTCATTTCCATAGTATTATTCTGGTCCATCTTGTCGCTGATCATCAAATCATGGGCGAAAGGAGGACTTATCGCCGGAATTGACGATGCACTTGATGGTAAACCTACCACACTTGTATCAACTTCTCTCCGCGGTACTGCTTCTGTAAAAAGGTTGATAATTTTTTGGGTGATATCATCCCTGATCGGATTTTTTTCATTTCTGACGATATTTTCAATCGTCATCGTCGGGTATCTGATGCTTAATTTTTCTGTGCCGCTCAAAATCGCATGGCTCATACTCTCAGGTCTCTCGGCAGTGCTCACTATCATACTTCTTGTGATGTTATTCACCATGATAGAAATGTATGCTGAGCGGCTCATCATCCTCAAAAACTTTTCTCCCTGGACAGCCTGGAAACAAGCGTTTCACTTAAGCCGCAAACATTTCTTTCCCACGCTTCTTTTAGGAGTACTTAATATGCTTTTTGGGTGTATGGTAAGCTGCGTGAGTCTCCTGATCGCCAGCCTCATTGTGGGGCTGCCTGCATTCATTTTTCTTCTTCCTATTACCATAGGCAAACCGTCACTGGCGGTAGTACCATTTATCTTTGTCGTCATGCTATTTATTTTAGTCTTTGGATATTTGGTATATGCAATCGGCGCACTCATCGTCGTTTTTAAACACAGCACTTGGAATGTATTTGTAAGACAAATCGAGGCGGAGGACAAGAAATGAATCAGAAAGCACCTGTTGGGCTGCGGATTATTTCAGGCATAATTGATGCTCTCGTCCTTATATTGGCTTATGTGCTGGTGTTGTATTTTTTATCTGTACAAAACGATACTGCCTCAATACTCAACGGACTAGTGATGGTTGTTTTTTTAGTAGTACTGGTCGTACCGCTCGCGCTTTATTTAAGCTCCTTGCTTCTAATATCAAAAGCAGGCGGAACTATCGGGAAACTGGTAACTGGCACGCGAATTGTCGGAAGTAATGGTGAGCTCATTTCGTTAACTCGTGCTTTTTTCCGCAATCATGTTGGCTATTTTGCCTCAAACTTGTTTTTTGGTTTGGGATTTATCTGGATTGCGATTGATAAAGACCGGCGCGGCTGGCACGATATGATTGCCGATACATTTGTGGTAGTAAAAACCCAAACAGGATATCTAACCGGCAGTATCACTCTCCTTCTTTTTCTCTTTGCAAATATATTCTTTATCACCACCAGTTTCACTAATTACCAAAACCATTTGCCGATCTACCAGAACATAATGACGGATGTGGCACGCGAACTAAACAAATTGAAAAAAGATACCCTACCGGACACATCCCCCCTTCCGAAACCCGCTCCCACGCCTGAGTTTACTATTGAATCGCCTAATACTGAAACGCTTGAGGAGATTGAGGAACTTTAGCCAATTCTTTTTCAAATAGCTCGATCAGTTGTCGCGCTTCGGCATACGAAGTATACCCTTCACAATTGAAATTGTTCCGGGTATAACGCATTCTAGACAGATCCGCCAGTTGGCGGATACAGTAAGAATAGTATACAAGCCAAAAAGTGGGCTTTCAAATTATTGGTATTTGAATATCTATTGATATACGCTTTGGAAAATTTTTTAAGTCCTAAGTATTTAGTATTCTCTCCCCTCGCCCATTGAATCCAGGTCACAGGTCACTCTTCGCTGGGCATAGCAATCCAGAAGATGATATAAGGGATAAGACCGGGAAGACCTCCGGGAAGAAAAAGAAACAACCAAATGACGCGTACCCAGACGACGTCAATGCCAAAATAATTGGCAAGTCCCCGGGCGACTCCGGCGATGACTCTCCCTTTTTTTGGTCTCACTAAGCGTTTCATATATTTCTTTTTGATTTATTATAAATCAGTGTTTTTCAATTCTTCAAACAATTCCCGTTGTTTACGTGATAGATGCGCTGGGATTTTCACAAACACCCGCACATACTGGTCACCTCTACCACCGCTTTGGACGCGGGGCACTCCCTTACTCCTCAACCTCACGACTGTCCCCGGCTGGACACCTGGCTTCATCCGAAGTTTTACGCTACCATCAACGGTCGGCACATCAACGATGGTACCGAGTACTGCGTCCGAAATGGATATATGGGTATCAATAAAAATATCATTACCTTCTCGTTTAAAATCGCTATTCGGTCGTACAGACACGATTACGTCAAAATCGTCAAACCGTACCCTCATTCCTTCATCAATTCCTGCGGGAAGTTTGATGGATTTTCGTTTTCCGTCAATCTCAACCTCTTTTGTTACGCCTCGGACCGCCTCCATGAAATCGATCGTCAGAGAATAAACAGGTTTTTGCGGTCGGCGCCTACCAAAAGGACTACCGCCGAAAAACTGCTCAAAGATTTCAAATGGATCCGAGAAACCACCGAATCCGCCGAAATCACCCCAATCTCCACCGGTCGTATAGGTATAGGTAAACGGACCTTGCCGGTAGGTGCGCGTCCCGCCGCCGCCGACCGGACCCTGCGTACCGCCAAATCCACCCTGCTGAAAAGCAGCATGTCCGAATTGGTCATAGGCAGATTTCTTTTGGGGATCTGATAAAACCTCATACGCTTCATTAATCTCTTTGAAACGTGCTTCAGCTTCCTGTGTCTTGTTCCTATCCGGATGCCACTGTAAAGCCATCTTGCGATAAGCTTTCTTCAGCTCATCCGAAGAGGCGTTTTTGGAAACACCTAAAACTTCATAATAATCACGTGTCGTTACCATATGATAGAAAATTCGAAATTCTAAGCCCTAAACCCTAAACAAACTCAAAGAGTAAATTTTCAAAATTCAAAACGTTTGGATATTTTGTAATTTGAATTTTGATTTTGTTTTGAATTCAGGTTTTAGAGTCTAGAATTTCAAGCTTCTCGTATTATACCAACTAGGCGCGCACCTTGCGCGCCCTTTTGGTAACACTGTATCGATAGAATCATTTATTACTTCTGTACCCCTCGTATATTCGCCGCATTCCCTCTACTGTAGCTTCATCAATATCGCGAAACATTTCTTCTGGAGGTATACCTCGAGAAAAACTTCCCCCAAATGTATCGATTATCTCTGGGAAATCATCAGTTGTTCCATTCAATATACACTCATCTATAAACCCCGATGCATCAGGTCTACCCGCTTCATTCCTACCACTAAACAGACTCACAATCCACTCAGTAATAGCGTCACCTGGTATTAAATCTCTTGCGTTATATGGAGCAATAACCATAATGGTTCCGTCGGCTCTTTCTGCCTCAACTACAGGTAGGTCACTTGATTAGAGTTAGTAACTTCTCGCATCTCCAATTGTTTCTCCATAGACAGATCTCACTCCACTACTTGCCCCTCTTCCACATTCTTATCCTTTTTCTCGCCGTTCTGTTTTTCCTCACTGTGAGTTTCTGCTCCGGGTTGACCTCCGGGTGGTGGTCCAGCCTGAGCGCCTGACTGACCATACATTGCTGAACCGATTTTTGATAACGCATCTGAAAGCTCGCGCGTCAATCGTTCTAGTTCGTCTTTTTCTGCTACTTCTAACCGATCCTTGAGCGCTTTCATCTTGTCTTCAACGTCTTTCTTGACGTCTGCCGCGACTTTATCCCCCGCGTCTTTAAGGGATTTCTCAGCGGTATACAGCGTGGTGTCTGCCTGGTTCCGGACCTCGATTTTTTCTTTGGCTTTCCGGTCTTCTTCGGCATGCATCTCTGCTTCTTTCTGCATTCGTTCTATCTCATCCTTCGACAAACCTGTAGAACCCGTAATGCGGATAGATTGAGATTTACCGGTCGCTTTATCTTTTGCGCTTACGTTTAAAATACCATTAGCATCCAGATCAAACGTCACTTCAATCTGTGGCACTCCGCGCGGTGCCGGTGGAATTCCATCAAGATGAAATCGACCTAAAGATTTATTATCCTGAGCCATCGGACGCTCACCCTGCAAAATATTTATTTCAACTGACGTTTGATTATCAGAGGCAGTCGAAAACACCTGCGATTTGCTCGTAGGAATAGTGGTATTGCGCGGAATAAGTGGCGTTGCCACTGCTCCCAATGTCTCAAGACCTAGTGTAAGAGGCGTCACGTCAAGTAGAAGTACGTCTTTGACGTCACCTGAAAGGACTCCTCCCTGGACTGCTGCGCCGACCGCTACTACTTCATCGGGGTTGACTCCTTTGTGCGGTTCTTTACCAAAGAAGTTTTTCACTGTTTCTACTACCTTTGGCATCCGGGTCATTCCGCCAACCAATACCACCTCGTTGACATTTTTTGCGGTGATCCCAGCATCCTTAAGGCACGCTTTTACCGGATCAATGGTTTTTTGGACGAGTTCATCAACGAGCGCTTCAAGTTTCGCGCGGGTAAGTTTCATGACTAAGTGCAGCGGTCCATCTTTTCCTTGCGTGATAAAGGGCAGGTTAATTTCCGATTCCATTGAAGTTGACAGTTCAATCTTGGCCTTTTCCGCCGCATCTCGTAGCCTTTGAAGTGCCTGCGGATCCTTTCTGAGATCAACTCCCTGTTCCTTTTTGAACTCTTCAGCCAAATGACTCAAAATCACTTGATCAAAATCATCTCCTCCCAAATGCGTATCACCATTGGTAGCTTTTACCTCAAACACTCCCTCTCCCAACTCTAGAATCGTAATGTCAAATGTGCCACCGCCAAGATCATACACAGCGACCGTATGCGCGTTTTTCTTGTCGAGTCCATATGCAAGCGCTGCTGCAGTTGGTTCGTTGATAATGCGCTGGACAGTTAGTCCGGCAATTTCACCAGCCTGTTTTGTTGCCTGCCGCTGAGCATCGTCAAAATACGCCGGAACCGTGATGACTGCATCTTTCGCTTCTCCTCCCAAATAATTTTCCGCATCTTTCTTGATTTTGGTAAGTATCATTGCGGAGATTTCCTGAGGGGTATATTCTTTACCATCGACTTCAACAACGGCCATCCCGTCACGCCCGGCTTTGATCGTATAAGGAAGCCATTTTATGTCACGCTGGACACTTTCATCGGTAAATTTCCTTCCCATGAGACGCTTAATTGAGAAAATAGTTTTTTTCGGATGGATCACCATCTGCCGTTTTGCCACGTCACCAACAATTCGCTTGGTTGGATCAACCACTGACGGAATCACATTTCTCCCTTCTGCCGAATGAATGACTTTGGGCATACCCGCCTCCATTACCGCCACACATGAATTGGTAGTACCTAAATCAATGCCGATGATTTTGCTCATTGTGCCTCCTTTTTATCTAGGTCTATTTGTTTTTTACTGATTGTCACCTGAGCCGGACGAAGTACCGAACCATGTATCAGGTAGCCTGGACGGTGTTCCGCAACTACTTCACCGTCATCCTTACCCTCAACCGTGCTGATTGCCTCCATCCTCTCGATATTAAATTTTTCGCCGATTGTGGTGAACCGTTCGACACCCTCGCTTTTTAATATTTCCACAAATTTTTTAAGTATCAACTTGAGCCCCTCGTCATTTAGATGCGAGACGGCTTTTTCAAGATCGTCAAGAACTGGCAACAGTTTCAGGATGAACTCCTTAGCCGCAAACCGTATAACGTGCTGCCGATCTTCAGCGTGCCTCTTTTCGAGATTGTGATAGTCAGCGAGTACCCGTTTCCATCGGTCTTGAAATTCATTGAGTTCACGCTCAAGTTCCACAATTTTTACGTTTGTCTGATTGTCTTTTTGATCATCTGGGTGTGTCTTTTTCATCGTTCACCAGCCATGTGATATATCCGTGAGTAAATTACCGAAATAAGATACCACCGGAATAATATAAGGAAAATTAAGCCTCGCTGGACCAATAACTCCAATAGCACAGTTTAATTTATCAGTTTTTATCAAGGTATACACCAATCCGCAATTAACCAGATACCGTTCTTTGAGATCTTCACCAAAAATAACATGGAACGGCGCATCAGTGCTACTTCGGCTAACAATATCCCACCAGAAATCGAATTGGTCAAGTACTTCAAGCAGGTGCTTGGTCGTAATCATATCGTAAAATTCAAGCATATCGAGTAAGTTTGCTGCTCCGGAATAATACATATCACCATCGCTCGTTGTTGAAAGTGCCAAAGTATGCGTTTTGTCAGCAAGTGCTTTAGTTGCAACTCGCAGAAGTTTGTCTGCTTGCTGCCGATAATCCCAGATTTGCTCTTTGACTTTCACTTCATCAGTGACCGAGAGCGTTTTTTGTGGCATGAGATTCTGGATATAGAATTTGAGAGCCATGGGAGTGGGAACTCGGCCGGCAGACGTATGCGGTTGCTTCAAAAATCCGTTTTTCGTCAGTCTCACCATTTCGTTGCGTATTGTAGCCGGGGATATACCTAAGTTGTATTTTTTATCTAAGGTCTGTGAACCAACCGGCTCAGCAGTATTGATGTATTCCTCAATGATCGTTTGTAGAATCTTAATTTGACGGTCCGTTAACTCTACCATAGTAACACCACAGCAATTGATATTATTAGCACTATTTAACCACGACTGCTAATCTTTGTCAACCCCGGGGTATTTGGCCTAACGTTGAGTTTACAACGGTGAGGAGATAGTAAATTTTACCCGTGTGAGATTGTTATTTTCATTGCTTTCGCCTACTGTATTTAAGTGGTCCACCTTCGCTTCAAAATCTTTGGTACCTATGGTGGAAAACATAAAGGACATCGCCACTAAACATGATGCTCCCGGTGTGAGTCGCTTGGTTCTCCCGCAGGTATCCATACTTGCAGTGCTAACGGTATACACGCCTCCCGACCGCTCAAACAATTTGTATAACACCGGTTCCGCAACTGCCGCTCCGATGTTTGTGATGGTAAAACTTAATATTATCGGCCTACCCACTAAGCGTTCGCCGCTTACCGAAACAGTAGAACTAATAGAAAGATCAGGTACTAATTCTCCTGACACTTCCGATTGAGAAAAATCAATATCATCACACGACTGATCCCTTACCCAACCATCAGGCAAACAAGTAGTCTCAAATAACTTACACACTTGAGTTTCCACGTCTCTACCCCGTGTATTCTGTAACAAGCATACCTGAAGAGAAGGCGACGCAGATCCGCGTTGCACCTGTGCTCGCGACCTTAGATCAGTATTAGTGAACGGCGCCTGCATCGTCGCTGACACAATACCGGAGACGATAATTACTACGACAAACAGAAAAGCTATTTTATACGTGCGTTCGTTACGAGTCGACATGGTTATCATTCAAGCGTAGCACTTGGGAAAAGCACGTGTCAAGAAAAATATAGTATTTGCATCACACCACGTGACGTCTGTCGAACCGCTCCTTATTAAGAAGAATTCCCGACTTACCTGAACGATACAGCTGTGTCTTGTCCTGATCCATAAAGGAAGCAATTTGTTCCGCAGTTGCTATCGGAATCGTGAACGTAAATGTCGATCCACGGTTGAGTTCACTCTCAACCCAAATCTCACCCTGGTGAAGCGAAATAATTGATTTAGAGATAAATAACCCAAGTCCAGTACCTTTTGATCCTTCCTCTAGGGGTCCCGCAACGCGGAAAAATTTGGTGAAAAGGCGCGGCAACGCTTCACGCGGAATCCCCTGGCCAGTATCGGTAATCGATACAGCCACAAAACCAGGTTCATTTGCATTAATAGCCTCTAAACGTCTAATAGTGACAGTAATCTTACCCCCTATTGGTGTGTATGTCACCGCATTCGTAAGTAAATTAGATAAAACTTGACTGATGCGAAATTTATCTGCCATTACCGTTGGAATTCTCTCATCCATGATCTCAAGAGATATTGATTGCTCCTTGCTTGCCACCTGCTGCTTGAAATTGTCAACGACAGTTTTTACTACTCCTATCATATCCGTAGGCATTAGCTCAACTTTAAAGGAATCCCGTTCAATCCGCGACACATTGAGAAGATTATCAATAAGATTAGCCAGATTCTCAGCACTTATTCCTAAACGGTGGAGATACTGCTTTTGATCGGCGCTCAATTTCTCAGAAATCTCATCAAGCAGCACCTGCGTATAGCCGCGGATTGCGGTGAGGGGACTGCGGAGTTCATGGGCGGCAAGAGATACAAAATCAAGCTTCATATTCTCAAGTTCTTTTTCGCGGGTGATGTCGAAAAAGGTAATTATCCATCCCGAACTTTTCCCTGTTGTAATCTGAGTTGGTGCGATCGTCACGGTAAGATACTTTTTGTGTCCCCCGGGAGTGACAAGACTGAATTCTTTATTCACTAGTATCGGTTGAAATTCTGAATATGGTTTAAGATAATGAGTCACCGTTACAGGAGCATCATTGTGACGTAGTTTTACCACTTCATCGATATGTTTGCCTAATGCCTCACCAATCGCGACATTGGTGATTGCACTTGCGGATCTGTTGAAAAGTATAATATGTTTATCGGAATCAATCGCTACCACTCCATCAGCCATCGATTGAAGCAACGTTTCCATCTTTTGTTTTTCTTTTGCTAATATAAGTTCGCGTTCATTTAACTCTATCGCCATCGAATTGAATGAATGTCCTAGAGATTCAAATTCATCCCCACTTTGAATGTCGATACGTGAGGTGAACTGATTTTTTTGTAATAGTTCAGTGCCCTCCTCAAGTTTCCTTATGTTCACGAGTATGTTTTTACTTAGGGAATAAACAATCAAACTAAGTAACAGCACCATACCGAATAAAGTCGAAATAAACACAGCTCTTAGTAAAAAAAGGAATGAGTACGCTTCGCCCTGAGATTGCTCAAACACTACCAACCAATTTACACCTGGCAGCTTTTGGGCCTGAGCAACTACTGGAATATAATCTTCGTTTATATAGGTATAATCTTTCTGTGATGGCCGTATCGCGCTATTTGTGAGTAGTAATGAAATAAATGGTCGGCTACTTACATTTGGACGCTCAGAGACTAATTCGCTATCAGGGTGGGCTATTAGAATTCCTTCATTATCAACTATATAGGCAAATCCGAAACTACCTAATTTTATCCGAGATACATCGTCCCAAAGCGTTAATAAACTTAGTTCTGTACGAATGACCGCGCTCACTCGATTTTCACTTTTTACAATAGGGTAATACACTTCAATAAATGGCTCATGATTGAGGAAATACACCTTTGAATAAGCAGGTCTCCCTGAAAGAGCAATTTCAAACTGTTCGTTGGTTAGTTCAAAGTTCAATTCGTCTCGCGGTGTTGCGCCCTTTTGATCAATTTGAAAAATTTCTCTCCCTGTGGGCAAGATAATCGTGATGCGCTTGAGAAATTCGTTTTGAGATAGGTACGCAGCTGAAATAGTTACCAACCGCTCATTTTCCAACGTAAGCTGCTCATCAAATGGCTCTCCTAAGCCATAATGCATCGACTCAACCTGGTTGAAAAAATTCCTTACTTTGTCAGCTGCAAGTTGTGTTTTTTGCATGTGCACACTCTGAACTAAATTAAAGATGTACTCTGTGGTGATCTTTAAGGTAATTCCTTGAACGAGGAGAAACATTGCTAAAAGTAATATGAAACCAACAAACAGCTTAATCCGAATACTTAAATGAATTGACTTTTTAGGAACGTCTGTCAAGGCAGTTTAAAGATTTATACTTTTTTTAATACCCACTATATAATGTATTTTAGTATATATCAGTAATAACGTATATAAAAAAACGCGATGAACAGTCGGAACATACATATATCTAAATTTCCTCTCTTCATGTTCTTTTTTTTACTGGCATTCCTACCAATTGCATTGTCTCTTTTAAAAACCACCCAAAAGTATCTGACGCGAGCAAAAGATATACCGGCCGATATAGTGATTGATGCGTCTACGCAATTAGGCGTATTTGTTCCTCACTGGACCTCACTCAGCCAGGGTGGTGAGGGGAAAGAAAATCTCTTACTCTTAGTCCAAGAACCTTTGAAAAATATCCATCCGCGATATATCAGGATCGATCACATATATGATTTATACGACGTAGTGTCACGTGATACCAATGGAACGCTTGTTTACGATTTCAGCCGGCTTGACGGGATAGTGGATGCAATTATTGATACCGAGGCGTTACCCTTTTTTTCTCTCTCCTATATGCCGCCTCCTCTAGCCCAAGACGAATTAATCACTTCTCCCCCCAAGCGTTGGAGTGAATGGCAAGAAGTAGTGAAAACCACCATCGAATACTACAGCGGACAGAAACAACGGAATTTATCCAATGTGTATTACGAGGTGTGGAACGAACCGGATTTATTCGGCTCATGGAAATACTCCACGTATCCGAACTATCTGACGCTTTACGACTATGCAGTGCAAGGCGCTGCACAAACAGATGAAACAAACCCGTATAAAATTGGCGGTCCAGCGCTCACCCGCTTTTACGAAAATTGGATTGCAGCCCTTCTTGATAAGGCTGCAAAAGACTCGCTCCGGCTCGACTTTCTCTCATGGCATACCTATTCCACAAATCCTCAGGAATTTGTGGAAAACGCGTCAAAAGCTACTGAAATTCTATCCCGTTATCCAAAATTCAGAGCCATACCACTCCTGGTTACAGAATGGGGATTTGATTCTACCAATCATCCGGGTTATGATGACAACCGTGCGGCTGCTTTTACCGTAGCAACAATCAAACAAACCATCAACGTTTATGACCAGATGTTTGCATTTGAGATTGTAGATGGACGGGACCCAGCAGGTAATGAATATTGGGGTCGTTGGGGACTTATCACCCACCCTGACTTTGGTGCGCATCTCAAACCGCGGTATTATGCATTTACCTTGCTGAGTCAACTCTCAGGCAAACTCCTCCATATTGAGGGGGAAGGATCATTCGTATCCGCGATCGCCACACATGATCGAGGATCAGTAAAGATTCTCTTGTCAAATTATGATATGAGAAATGCTCACACGGAAGACGTTCCACTCAAAATCTATCGGCTGTCAAATGGGAATTATCTCAAACAAGTAACCCGTTTAGGTTCAATTACAACTGAGGAAACTGTGACTATTGCAGGTAATGAATACACAAACCGCATTATCATGCCACCCAATTCAGTGGTACTCATTGAACTGATTCCCCAACCTTAAGATCTAGGGTAAATTTGCCTGTTCTTCCTGAACTAGTTCGTCGGTCGGAGCAAAAATGAGCCGAGGCGCCTGCTTGACTTTATTGACCAGTTTGAAAAACGTCGCCACCTCATCAATGTCGAGAAACCAGGCTAGAAATATATACACCGACAATCCGGAGAAAGAAGCAATACCGGTAAGAAGTATGAGTTCAAATACGTGAGTTGTATCAAAAACCAGTTTATCGAAAAGTTTCATTGGTACATACAAAAAAACACCGGTGGCAAACGAGGCAAACCCCATTTTAAGGGGGGGGAGAAACAGGTCTTTATAATAGAATCCGCCGACCTTGTGATTGAGATATATAAGAAGAAGAAGCGCATTGAGGATACTCGCTATTGAAGAAGACATGGCAAGCGCCATGACATCAAGACGATACACCATGACGAACAGAACGGAAAGAACTGTATTTACCAAAACACAGAGGATGCTAATAACTACCGGAGTTTTTGTATCATGCAGGGCATAAAAACCTCTTGCAAAAAGCTGTACCAAGCTTTGGGCAAAAATAGACAGAGCAAAAAGTGAGAGCGTCTTACCGGTAGTCACAGTCGCGGCCCAATCAAACCGCTCTGCACCGAAAACGAGTCGGACGACAGGCGTTCGGAGTACTATTAGCATCATTGATGCGGGAAGGACAAAAAAAAGTATCTGATGCATCGCAACGAGTAAAAATTTCTTGAATTCGGGAAACTGCGCCTTAGCCGCTTTTACTGATAAGGTTGGAAGTGCCGCTTGAGCAAAAGTGGCACCAAATAAACCGATCGGTAATTGTTGCAGATGCTGGGCGAAATGAAAAATCGTGATACTTCGTGATCCAAGAAGAGACGCGAGTACCAAATCTAGTGTCGTATCGATTTGTGACACTGCAAGTCCCAAAGTCCGCGGCAGCATGAGTTTGATTACTTCTCGAACACCTTTATCCCGTTGATTAATCCGTAAACTGTGCCGATATCCGAGTTTTATTAATAATGGCACTTGAATCAATAAATAAAGTACTGCCCCAATCACTACTCCCCATACTGCACCGTATAGTCCAATTGACCGGGAAAAAAAGTAAATTCCGGTGATGATGCCCAGGTTATACACGATGGGAGCAAGCGCTGCTACCAAAAACCGCTGGAATGACTGCAACATCCCCGTCACAAAATTTCCAATCACCAAGGGAACCAGTTGTCCAATAATCATTATCCGCGTAAACTGTATCATCGTCTCCCGCTCTACCTGTGAAAACCCCGGCACTAAGAGAAAGGATAAAGGCCGTGTAAATATTAATAGAGGGATGATCAGTATCCCCAATACGATAAGGACTAAATTAATCAGTTGAGCAGCCATAGTAAAAGCATTCTTTTCTTCATTTTTGACTAAATATCCGGTAAAGACCGGAATAAAAGCAGTTGATAAGGCACCCATAATCAGAAGTTCGAAGAGAAGATTTGGGATGCGAAAAGCGGCAAAATACACTCCAAGCTCATCTACTGAGAAATATGAAGCGAGCAGCCGGTCGCGTATAAGTCCCAACACTCGCGACACCAATACGGTCGCCATGATAACTGAAGCGGCCGAAAGGATGCTTGTCTGTTTTTTAGAAAACGCTGTGACACTTGACCGGTAAATTTGTTTTATCACATCCCTAAATTATATTAAAAACCCGCTAAAGTATGTGTATTCCTTCCCAAGTGGCGATTCAGATGGATGGTTTTTCTGTTGTATCTTGCTAAATTAATACTTATACTTTATACTTAAGTTTGACTTTTCTCAATAAGTGATTTATGCCAATAATACAATCCGCACGGAAAAAATTACGACAGGATAAAAAGCGCTATAGGATCAATCAACACGAAAAAAAACGGTTGAAAGATTTACTCAAAGTCGCGCGGGAACACACTACGGAAAAAAATATCCGCGAGGCGATGTCGGCAATCGACCAAGCAGCAAAGAAACATGTCATTCATCAGAATAAAGCTGCACGACTTAAATCACGCCTGGTTACCAAGTTAACGCCTAAACGCAAGAGGGAAACATCAGCCGTCAAATCGAATCAGCAAAAAACTGTAGTAACCGGTGCCTGAAGAGGAGCATTACGTTTCCATGCCTGCCACATATATTAATCTACTTGAGCAGAACGCCTTTGAAACGTCCTTTGTTTCAAAACTGATTCGTTGGGCTCTTACGTATGGCCGCTATATTATTATCTCTACAGAAATAGTTGTACTTCTTGCTTTCATCTACCGATTCAAACTCGACCGCCAAATTACTGACTTGAACCAACTGATTGAGCAAAAATCTAAAATTGTGGCAAATAATCTCGATTTTGAAGAACAATTCCGGAATCTGCAAACTAGGGTGGAGCATATAGATACGCTAACCACTAATATTGATGTTTCTTACAAACTTATCGAACACCTTGAAGAAATCACTCCAAAAGGGGTTCATTTTAGCTCACTCACTATAAGCTCCCAATCAGTCCTAATTGACGCTACTGCGAAAACCACTTCTGATCTGGCACTATTTTTAACGAGTCTTAAATCGTCGCCCTATCTTAGCCAGATTAACGTCACTACACTGAATAAAAAAGTGGCCGAGGAAGGTGAGGCAGTTTTCCGCATAGAAGCTGGTATAAAATTATAAACATGCTATGGCAAGCTCTGCCCTTTTAAACCCGCGTTACCAGAATTATTACGAGAGGATATCTCCATTTCTTAAAAGACAAGAAGTACACGATTTCTCAATGATTATTTTTTCGCTTGTGGCAATTGCCTTATTTGGAATTTTTGCTATCCGCCCGACACTGACTACCATCACCTCCCTTCAGCAACAAATAAACGATAAATCCTATCTCAATGCCAAACTGGATGAAAAAATTAACGCAATTATTTCAGCCGATGAGGAATATCACCGGATCACTGAGGAACTACCGCTTATCTATAATCTGCTTCCAGATCGGGCGGAATTTCCTTCACTAATAAGAAAAATTGAAAATTTGGCAATTGAAAATAACGCCACCGTTTCGGCAATGCAAATAAGTCCCATGGTGCTCTATGATAAAAGTAAAGTTCAATCAGAATCCGAATCACAGGAAACAATCCAAATAGAAACTATCATGCCTGATCTTGTACCGATATCATATAGTTTCAGTCTTAATGGGCAATATTCGGAGCTGATAAACTTTCTCAACCAATTGACCACACTTGACCGAATCATTACTATCAATACATTAGATTTAAAGCTAACTGGCGCTACGGAAACCGATGCGATTCTGTCAGTTACTGCCCAAGCGAATTTTTATTATTATCCTTTGAAACTGAAATGACCCGTAATGAAATAGTTATCATATCTCTCTTAACGGTAATCACGATGATCGCCTGGATTGCTTTTGAAGTCCACCACGTATCCGTCACTTCAACCATCACCACTGTGGAACAACGTCTGATTGCTCCGCTCAATCCCAAGTTAAGTCCGACAGCTCTGGAAAAAATCCGAGAGCGAAAACCATAGTCTACACAAGAGATAAAAAATATGAGATGATGAAAGATATACTGCTCTTATGAAACATGAACCACATATTCCGACCATAATCGCACTAATTATTATGGTGTTCGGATTTGGATCGCTCATATTTTTGACGGAAAACGCAACCTCATTATTAACCCGTGCATCAGGTGATGCATCTCCCAAAGAAGTCACTTTATCAAACATTACCGACACATCCTTTACAATTTCATGGGTAACAGATCTGCCAGCGGTTGGGCTCGTCAAGTACCGTTCTCGAGAGGAAACTCTGCTATCTCGAGCCTTCTATGATATACGAGATACAGAAAAATCCCTGTCAGAGCGCCAGATTCATTTCGTATCGGCGTCAAGCCTTAAACCAAGTACTACGTATGACATATCAATAGTAAGCGGGTCAAAAACATTTACCGATCCGCGCTACGCAGTCACCACCGGTCTACCTCTTCCACCGCCAGAGCACGAAATCAAACCTACGTACGGCACGATACGTGATTCTTCCGACCAACCGACCGAGGGAGTGCTTGTTTATACATCATTTGACGGCAGCCAAACATTAGCCGTTTTGTCTGACACTCACGGAAATTGGGTTCTACCACTCGGAACCCTTCGTTCTCAAGACGGCAGTAGATATTTTATTCCCACTAAAACTGATATTGAAAGGTTCTTTTTTGTTGGCGATAACGGACGCTCTATAGTTACAACTACAGCCCAAAACAATGCACCACTGCCGCCAGTTCAGCTCGGTGAATCATACGATTTTTCCAAGATTCAAGGAAATCTTCCTCAAGGCCTAATCATTGCTCAGGCAGAATCTTTTTCAAAAGTGTTAGGCACCGTCAATGCCGACTTCCAGGTACTCATGCCGACAACAGGTGCATTTATTCCATCAGGACGACCGGTATTTAAGGGCACTGGTATGCCTGGAAAAAATGTCATAATTACCTTAAGCGGTCCCTCACTTATTACAGAAAAAGTTAAAGTAGCAGACAACAGTAGTTGGAGTTGGGTGCCGAAAAACGATCTCACTCCAGGTAAATATAGTTCGACCTTCACGTCAGTTGCACAAGATGGTACCCCAACTACTCGTGCAGCCCAATTTACTATCCTCAAAAGCGGCACCTCGGTGCTGGGTGAAGCGACCGCTTCCGCCTCGGTGAGTCCCTCACCTAGAGCGTCAGCATCGGCAAGTGCAAGTCTCAAACCTTCACCAAGCCTCAAAGTTTCTCCTGCTGCCACCCCGACACCACCTCCGACCGGATCAATGCAACCCACGCTGATTATCGGACTTATCGGTGCTGCATCACTATTGTTTGGCATTATCGCCTTAAAAATTGATAAGCTTCCCCATTGACTAAATTATAAATATTTCTTAGGATGAGATATCCCTGCTTGATAAGGGATAGTGGCCGTGTTCCTAAAATGCGAACCAAAACTGCTCACCAATCTACTGCCCGATTCTTTAATGAAGTTCAACTCGTGAGCCCTGTCTATTACTGTGACATGCCGCCTAAAACTGATTCATCTACCGATTCTCCTTTTTCATTTTCTTACCCTGAAACCCCCAGCACTCCACCAACCAATACGTCGTCTTCTCCAGCATCCAATATTCCTACCAGTCCCCTGCCAGTACCACCAGCGCAAACTCAACCCGTAAACCCTCCGGCAACTCCTCCCCCACCGCCACCGATAGAAACGACGCTTATGGCTCCACCAGCATCTTCCAAACCGCCAAAAAAATCACGGAAAAAACTCGCTTTTACAATGACTGCTATCGCTATTCTTGTAATCGGACTTATCGCTTCTCTTATAATGGTAAAACAGTCCCAGGACACTAGGCAATTTGCCTCCGGAAACTGGTGCAATCCTGATCCGGTGGGGACTATATACGGTGTCTGCGAACCTCCTGGAGCTACTGACTGCGGCGGCGACGGGAAAGCTACCGTTTGTGGAGATGATTATCGTTGGCACGCAACTGGCGCATGCTGCATACAACCTACCCCACCGCCTCCAGGTGATCAATGTGGAGTGAAGTGTGCAATTCATGAATGCCCCCAAGGATGTACAGTTTATAACGACTGTTGTCCTGATGGCAGTCATAATATCTCAGATAGTTGCCCGACTGGATCGGGAACTACCACCTGCGCTTTACCAGAATGTCGTGATCCTGATCCCGAATTTGTTGATTGCGCGGGAGCTCAGTCTTCAGGTTGTGGCCAGGTAGACAGGTTAGACTCGGGAAACCAGTACTGCGGCGTACAAGGAACGCAGTGTGCAAATGGCACGAATGCATGTGAAACAACTCCGAATCCTTCACCCAGCACCTCCCCTGAACCGACTCCGTCTTGCGAACGAATCAAGGCGTATAAAGTGAATGACCAAGGTGTGTGGACGCGGCTTAACCAATCCGCCATGAATGCACTCACCCCAGGAGAAATTATCCGTATTACCGTTAGCGGTACGCATGGAAACCTCACCAAAGGCAGGATCCGGGTCAGACTCAAAACCGCAAGTCACCCCAATCCTGCTTGGCCGCAGTTTGATGTGACCACCTTAACCAAAGACGATTCAAGTCCTAAGGAATTTTATATTGAATATGATATCTCGACTTTTACCGAAGATACAACGTTTGAATTCCAAGGAGAAGTATATGATAAAGATCAGAATAAATGGTACTAACCTATGAAATGGATTAAGAACAACTGGCCGTTTGTGGTAATCGGAATCATATCAGTACTACTCACGATTCTGGCACTTCTGACGGCATTAAAACTTCGTACAGAGAAACCAGTTGCACCGACTGTCCCGCAAAAGGAACCTCAGGCTATAAGCGGTAGCCCGGTGCCAGCGTGTCAATTATCATTTACTCTGACACTTATTAACCCCACGCCTTCTCCGAGCGGTACTCCGAACCCGACTCCTTCTGTGTCACCATCACCATCTGTGACTCCTCGGCCTTCATCTTCAAGCACGCCTACTCCGACTACAACGCCAAGTCCCAGCCCGACTCCAAGCGCTACACCAGGTACCGGTGGACTTGTCTGTGGAGACAGTTGTACGAATTCTTCAGAGTGTCCAACAGGACTTACGTGTTACAAAACAGTTGGCCAAACAGCCGGAGTATGCAGACATCCGTCTTGTACCCTGGATACCGATTGTATCTG
The DNA here is from genome assembly GCA_964412165.1 of uncultured Gammaproteobacteria bacterium. GTDB lineage: Bacteria > Patescibacteriota > Microgenomatia > UBA10105 > UBA10105 > CAYPMW01. The sequence continues at coordinate 35,116 of CAYPMW010000010.1, forward strand.
CCCGAATCCCTCAAGCACCCCTCTGCCTACCCCGTCGGTGACACCTCAGATACCCCCGTCGGGAACTACTCTGCCAACAATCTTCATCATTATGGGAGGAACGCTTCTTCTCATTCTCGGATTTGCCCTGCTTTAGTGAAGAGTGAAAACAAGAGTGTTCTTCAAGGATGTATTTCTTTACCAACGTTCAATCTAAAAATTTTTCGCAATCAGACTTTCCTTCTATATAACATTGGATAAATCCGCTGATATGGGTATTATCCTGATGCTTTGGCACGAGCACCCACAGATTATTGTACTCTAATTGCGGAGGATTAATAAGTAATCCTTTTAATTTCTTTTCCGGTATATCTTGGGTAAGCGCGGTTCTTCTCATATTCTGGCTGCTTTTTAATATCATTCGACCCAACACGAGTGCTTCACCAAACGGAATATCGCTTCGTGCAGAACGGTTCACTTCACTCACAATGTGTTCAAGAAGCGATATATTCCTAAGACTCATCGATTCTAATATTTTGTTTTTGAGAGCCAGCAGTATTTCCTGCTGTCTTCTCCCGCGCGAAAAATCTGTCCCTTCATCTCCTTCAGAGTGACGGCTACGCACATACTTTAGAGAACGAGCTCCATCCATATGTTCTATTCCTTGGGTAAACGAAACAGTTTCATATCGGCACGCATAGGTGAGATCTCCATCACACAGATCATTTTCCTTACCGCTAATCGGATACCATGGATCAGTAAAGGATCTTTCAATCGTGACGTCCACACCACCAACTAGATCTATGAGGCGGGTAAATCCCGCAAAATCGATCAGCACTGCGTAATGGATAGGTAGCCCGCTTATTTCCTCCACCACCGACTTGGAGAGAATAAATCCTCCGCCGCGCAGTTTTGCTTCACCCGTGCGGTAGGAAGCATTTATTTTATCTTTAAAAGACGGCACCCAGATATCACGCGGAAATGAAATGAGTACTATGTCTTTTGGCTCAAACCCGAGGCTTACTACCATGATAGTATCAGTCAAATCCCCACCTTCATGTATCTCGCCACCAATACCCAGTAGCACAATATTAGTTCTACCTCCGTATTGTTTGACGCTTTGATTTGAACTACTCACCAAATCCCATATTACTTGACCGGTTATATGGTACGTATCGGCACGTGTTTTGACATTCCACACTCCAAGTACTAATAGTATTAGTAACAGCCCAATGAGAACTCGCTTGAGTATCGGCAGGCGGGATTTGATTTGGCGTCTAACCGTTGCTCGCATTGTGTATGAGGTTAAAAAATGTGACAGCCTGTAAACTCGCCCCTCCAGGAAGTACGCCATCTATGTACTGCTTCTTGACATACGTGTGTACATTTTCAGGAGTAGTGCTTCCACCGTAAATAACTGTGACAGGTCGCTCGGTTTTTTGTTTGATCGATTTAGCTACGCGATCTGCAGCATCTGCACTCTCTGGTTTTGTCGCATAGGGATCCCCTTTGCTAATCGCCCACGGTGGTTCATACCCAATAATGTTTATGTCTTCGGGGATACTCATCTTGGTATTTTGCACACAATACACTGGTTCTATTGCTGCTTCACGCGCCCGCTCGATTTTTGCCAGTAGTTCGGTCTCGGTTTCGTGAAAATGGCGTCTACGCTCCGAGTGGCCAACCAGCGTCACGCTTACCAAATCTTTCACCATTCTTGCACTTATTGCTCCTGTGTATGTTCCGTGAGGAAACGGCGAAATATCCTGCAATCCAAATTCAAGTGGGATCCGGGCAAGTTGTTTGTATGATACGAGTGTATATAAATGAGTATATGCCGGGCATAGAATTACGCGTACCTTCTTCGCATCATAAGGTTGTTTTTTCCATAGACCGACAAATTCTTGCAACCAGGATATAGCCTCACCAATTGTTTTGTTGCTTTTCCAGTTGCCAATAATCCAAAAGGGAGTTTGTCTCATTGATCAAATTATTGTAGCAGTTTCGCTCTAATTTGCCAATTCGTATGTAATGGAAACTAAAACCCCGTTATACTATCTTGATATAATCAATTTTTCACAAATTCCAATCTTTACCGCATTCGGGGTATGGTATCATCGTAAGACACGAAAACTATGTTAGATGCCTTAAACGCAGCACAACAAAAAGCAGTCATATATACAAAAGGGCCCTCAATCATTCTCGCCGGAGCAGGATCGGGTAAAACTCGGGTTCTGACCTACAAAGCTGCATATCTTATTTGCGAAAAACACATTGCCGCCCCCAATATTCTCATGGTGACGTTTACCAATAAAGCTGCCCACGAAATGAAGGAACGAATCTTGAAGCTTCTTTCAGGCCAAAAAAACGGAGAACTGCCATTGGCTGGCACGTTTCATTCGCTCTGCGCCAAAATGTTACGCAAACACGGTAAAGTAATTGGGATTTCGCCAAGTTTTGTCATTTATGATGACCATGATCAAAAAGAAGCAGTTAAGGAAATCATGAAACAGCTCGACATTTCTCAAAAACACTTCCACCCCTCAAGCGTTTTAGCCACAATCTCCGGAGCTAAAAATGAACTCCTGACTCCTAGCATGTACCGAGGACTTGCTCGCGGCCGATTTCAGGAGACGGTTACCCAAATTTATGAGGAATACGCGAAACTTCTTAAAAAAAATTCTGCCCTTGATTTTGATGATCTGCTTATGGAAACCGTTCGACTCCTTCTAGAAAATGATCAGGTCCGCGCCTACTATTATGACCTCTTCCAGTTTATACTGGTTGATGAATACCAAGACACCAACCACGCCCAGTACACTCTGACTAAACTTCTCACTAATCAAAATCGCCGTATCTGTGTTGTTGGCGATGCGAGTCAGTCTATTTATTCGTGGCGCGGTGCCAACTACCGAAATATCATGAGTTTCAAATCCGACTTCCCGGAGACAAAAATCTTCCATCTGACTAAGAATTACCGCTCCACCCAGACAATACTTGATGCTGCCTATCACATTATCTCCAAAAACACGTCGCACCCGATTCTCAAACTCTGGACCGATAAACCTAAGGGCAAAAAAATCCATCTCTTCTCAGCCCGCAACGAACAGGAAGAGGCGCGCTTTATTACCTTTGAAATCAAACGTTGCCACTACGGGCTTCATGGTACGGCGGTACTTTACCGCACCAATGCCCAGTCGCGTGTTCTTGAAGAAGCGTTGCTTCATGAAGGCATTCCGTATATCTTGATCGGCGGTACCCGATTTTATGAACGTAAGGAAATCAAGGATATTCTTTCCTACCTCCGACTCATCATGAACCCCGCTGATTCAATCTCCAGAAAACGGATTGACAAAATCGGTAAGGAACGAGCGCAACGATTTGATGTGCTGTCTAAAACGATTGATGTGACACTCCCAACTGCAAAGATACTTGACCGGTTGCTTCAAACCACAAAATATCTAGAACTTTACGAAAAAGAAATTGAAGAAGATTATATGCGCCTTGAAAACATTAAGGAACTTCGAAGTGTAGCGAGTGAATTTCCCGAGCTCACCCATTTCCTGGAAAATGTGGCGCTCGTTGAGTCAGAATATTTTCCCGACACGGACCGCTCTCAACCAAAAGACGTGGTGACTCTCATGACGCTCCATGCCGCTAAGGGGCTCGAATTTCGTGTTGTCTTTATGATCGGCATGGAAGAGGGGCTTTTTCCTCACAGTCGTTCGCTTATCGATCCGCATGAACTTGAGGAAGAGCGCCGGCTCTGTTACGTTGGTATCACAAGGGCTAAAGAACACTTGTATCTTACCCATGCTGTCAAAAGACTCTATTTTGGCATAAGAACCACCAATATGGTATCGCGGTTTTTAGCCGATATTCCCGAACCACTTCTTGAAGCGCGGGAAGATATGATTATTTAGTAGTATTTGTATACGTTGAAGCTGCTGATGATTCTGACTGAACAGGAATAGTACTAGGAAGAAGTGCCAAAATAAGGGTTCCAATGACTGCGGCTACCGCCAGCACCATCTCAACCGCAAGCATGATCCTCACCCAGGGATCTTTCGGATAGGTAAATGAAAAAATATCAGGAATGAGCCTTTCATCCACAGGCAGCCAGGGATATTTTTTATTCATACGGCTGTGGTTCTACAATACTTCTCACTATTTAGTCTGTCAAGTACGTTTAATATACCTATTTGTGTATAATAATCGCGTGAGTGTGCGTATTTTACATGACAAAGACCGAAGTCGATTTAATGATCTTTCCTTTCACCCCTTGCAAACTTGGGAATGGGGTGAATTCCGAAAAAAAATGGGGCTTGAGCTTATCCGTATTGGGGTTGAGAAAGACAAAAAACTCACTCAAGCATTTCAACTGACTCTTCATCCCGTGCCACATTTGCCTTACCGTATCGGCTATATTCCCAAAGGGCCGGCAATCACCCCTGAGATGATAGAAGCACTTCTGAATATCTGTACTCCCAGAAATGTAACCTTTGTGCAGATTGAACCCCATGTGGTTTCAGATCCACACACACCGTTTAATTATCACGGTTTTCCTGGACTTGTGCCATCAGCAAAACCATTATTTACCAAATATACCTTTACCATCAATCTCACTCTTTCCGAAGAAGAGCTGATGCACAATATGGCTTCTAAAACCCGTTATAATATCCGGCTTGCCCAGCGCAAAGGAGTGACCGTCACCGAAGATAATTCCGAAGATGCTTTTGAAACGTATCTAGCCTTAACGCGCGAAACTACCAAAAGACAACAGTTTTTTGCCCATACTGAAAAGTATCACCGTTTCATGTGGGAAACACTGAGTCCTTCCGGTATTGCCCACCTTATGACCGCGCGCTATCAAAGGGAAATCCTGGCTGTCTGGGTGTTATTTTTGTATAAAGGTGTTCTTTATTATCCCTACGGCGCCTCAACTTCACGGCATAAAGAAGTGATGGCTTCAAACCTCATGATGTGGGAGACAATCCGCTGGGGGAAAGTTAAAGGGGCGACACTCTTTGATCTCTGGGGCACTCCGGGTCCTAACCCCGGCCCGAATGACTCGTACTATGGATTTCATAGGTTTAAACAAGGATTCGGACCAAACTTTGTCGAATTTGTCGGTTCATATGACTTTATTCTTAAAAACCCCCACTACCGCATCTTCTCCCTGGTCAATACGTTGCGATGGTTTCTTTTAAAAGGCAAAACCCGCTGACTATGGCAAATATCAGGCAAACAAAACTCTACGCAGAGTATATGACACAGATTGGCTGGATAGTTGACGAAACTCAAGGCGCGTATATCTATACCAAACGCTTTCCTTTGATTGGATCCGCAATCAAAATCCAACGACCAGCTCGTATTCCTGATAGTGAGCCCCTCAAAACACTTGTTCGAAAATACCGCAGTTTCTCACTTGTGATTGAACCGCAACCCGGAATAGTCCCTGACGATCAATATTTTAAACTGGTCAACGACCGCTTCATCCACACCAAAACCATTCATATTGAGCTTACTTCTTCTGAAACAGAGATATTTAACCGTTTCTCAAACGCCAAGCGCCGGGCAGTCAAAAAGGCGCAAAAATTAGGAGTTAGAGTCAGTATCTGCCATGATTTCGACGCATTTATTCATCTCAAAAACAAAACCTCAGATCTATTTCTTGGGTTTTTGACGACACGGATGTTTAGGCCGCTGTGGAATATATTTGCTCCCAAACACGCGTGTGTTTTACTTGCCACGCTATCCCAAGAAAATGCCAAGGAAAGCAAACAACCCATTGCCGGTATCCTCATGTTTTATATTGACAAAACCGCCTATTACTGGATGGCAGCAGCGACCAAAGAAGGGAAATCCTATTTTGCGCCGACTTTACTTGTTTGGGAAGCTTTAAAATACGCCAAACACCAAGAATGCGAAATCTTTGATTTTGAAGGTGTGTACGACGAGCGTTTCGGCTCGTACAATAAAGACTGGCAGGGGTTTTCCAAATTTAAGGAAGGTTTTGGCGGGAAAGAAGTCTACTATCCCGCACCCGTGACCTTGAGGAAATGAGTTAATAACCTGTTTATCAACGTAATAACCAGCTTTATCTCATCTCTAAATTCATGCTTTACTCGCCCTGATATACTTGGATTATATGGTTCTACTTTTAACTTCTCAAGGATTACCCCCCGAATTAAAGGAAACTTTTCTAAGAGTAATACCTAAATCTCCACACAAATTGAATGTGGCTTTTATCACAACTGCTGCATATGGAGATAATGCAAAAAGACCTGAGTGGTTAGACGTGAATTATAAACAACTTCAAAATTACGGTATTACTGAGATAGAAGAACTGGATATTCGATATAAGACAAAACAGGATTTAGAAAAAATACTTGAAAAGAAAGATATAATTTTTATCAATGGGGGCAATACATTCTTTTTGCTTTTTTGGATCCGGAAAACTGGCTTAGATACACTAATACCTCAATTGATACATAAAGGCAAACTATATATTGGAGTGAGTGCTGGAAGTTATATTGCGTGTCCAAACATCGAACAAGCTACCTGGAAACACCAAGATAGAAACAGATTTGGTGTGACTGATTTAACTGCATTAAATTTAGTTCCTTTTTTAATTACTGCCCATTTTAATGAAGAATACCGACCCATACTTGAAAAGGCAATTAAAACTGTAAAATTTCCAGTTGTAGCTTTATATGACACTCAGGCAATATTGGTCAAAGACGGCAAATGGAAATTAGAAGGAAAAGGCAATAAGGAATTTTTCAATAATTTTCAAGAAACTTTATGAAACAAGTTCTAGCTAAGTTCTTTTTCTCCTATCCGTCATATTGTTAGAGAGTTCTTTGATATAATTCAATCGTAATTACTTACCGTTTTTCTATGACTGATGAAAAAGATTCCCTTTTAGAGACTCCAACGATTGACGAAAAACGCTGTCAAACAGTACCGTTAAGCTCTAAAGTTGTTGCGCTACTTAATAAGTACGATTCTACTGATGATCATAATCAAGCTAACGATATTTTAAAAGAAATTGCTCAAGAAATACTACCACTATTAGGATTAACATCTGGTGAAAGATATGTATTCAGAGGTGTTTCAGAAATTGGAGTATCTAATAATTCCGCCTCCTTTGGTCAAGCGTATATACACACCCCCGATCAGATTTTAGTTGAGGTTACACAAACAGGAAGGGAAGGAGGCTTAACACAATCAACTATAGATGTCACCGATAAACTCGAACAGGCCTTATATTATGGATTGAAACTACATTCGGTTCCATTAAAACAAGGCCTAATCCCGGCATTTTTTGCAATTTCTGTATATGATACAGATACACTAATGGCCAATGAACTTTTGAAATCTCCCGGTGGGCATGAAATCAGAAATTTGGATAATCCAAATAATTCACAAACTCTTATTGCAGGACATATACGAACGGTTTGTTTTATAAATCCTGAGTTAAACAGTGCAATGCATCAACAAGAATTAAAGCGATTTTTACGTAACTTAATTTAAATTTCACAACATATCTTCTCTAAAAATAGTCCTAATATTACCCAGTACATGTGCTTAGAATTATCAAAATCTTAAGAAACAAAATTTATACAAACGAATTACTGATATGCATTTGAGGACACATTTATTCCCCGTGTCCGCAGAAGAGTTTGTACTCACACGTGGTGCAAAGCGTGCTGCCGCTGCAGCGGAAATTGGACGATTCGATCTGGGAAGCCAGGGCAAAGATTTTCGCTTTAGCTTCCTCAAGCTGCTCTCTGGTACGAGTCGTTGTTATCTTTTGCTGGAGGTCAAAATAGTAAAACGTGAGCTCTACTTTATCGGGCGTCCGGTTAAACGGCGGTTCTGGGATTTCTGTCGCGGCAATCGCATACATGGTGAGTTGAAGATTGGCATCAACCTCTCGCTTTGAGGGTATCTTTCCGGTTTTATAGTCAGTGATATTAATACCTCTATCACCCAAATCGTCAATTCGGTCAATTCTTCCGCCGATTTTCAATAACTTTCCCGCAAGTTTAATGGGTACGATAAATGGTTGTTCAAGAAGCAGCGGTTTAATCTGCAGATCAAACTCGTGGTCAAAAAATCCTGATAAATAGTTCTGTCCTCGATTCAACATCTCTTTTTCATATTTTTTACTCCCATACCCTTCTTTTTGCCAGTGCTTGTCAAGCAGTCCAAGAAGTTTATCTTTATTTACCCGCTCGCCGGAAATGACGGATTGGTAAAACTCCTTGAGTGCCGCGTGAACGCTTGAGCCAAATGACAAAGCCGGAGTGATGGCTGACGGAATATTTAAAAGGTAGCGCAATTTATAATGAAGCGGACAGTTAAGAAACGTCTCAATTTGGGAGTATGAGAGAAAATTGACGGTTGTGCTGCTAGTTTTTTGGGGTGTTGGTTTAGGCTCTTCAGTTTTCCAGTCAAGAAGCGACAACTGCCGGTTTTCGACACCTTTCTCCGCTGCCTGCGTTTCCTCCCCAAGCGCTTCGAATATAAACGGCGACAGCTTTTTCTCGCGCTTGCCCTCGCCGTAAAAATCCGCGGCGGTAAAATAGAGTAGATCCCGCGCCCGAGTCATCCCGACATAAAACAGCCGTCTTTCCTCTTCCTCGTGATAGTCGCCTTCTGGCAATTCTTCTTTGATGAGTTCTTCCGGAATCGGAACCTGTTCACGACGCTCAGTAGTCGGAAAACGTTGAGACACAAGGTTAACCAGAAACACCACAGGAAATTCAAGCCCCTTGGCGCTGTGGACCGTCAAGATACTGACGGCATCATTGGCAACCCAGTCAGTATCAGTACCCAGGGGCGAGTCGCCCAGCTCCATTGATAGAAGTATCCAGTCGAGTACAGCGCTAACCGTAGCTGTCTCGTGTTCGATTTCAAAGGTTTTGAGTTTATTGAAAAAAGCGGTGATGTTGGCAGCTTTTCTCTCATCCAACGGATAGGAATACTCAAGCACGTGCTTGAGTATCCCAGTATCTTCCAAGAAATAAAAAAGGATTTGCCCGGCAGTATCTTTGGGAAGGCGATCCAAATGTCGGTGCACTATGGACACAAGCTGTTTGAGCTTTACTCTAGTTTCATTCTGGATAAAGGGTTGCTTCAACTGTTCCTCAACTCTCACACCTGAGACAATCTCACACGCTTCAAACAAACTCAAATTCTGCCGTTTAGCAAACGCGGCAATGGCGGCAATATCTCTCTGGTTTAGACCAAAAAAATCAATTGATAACACCTTGTACCAGGCGACATTGTCTTCTAAATCGGCAAGTATTTGCAGGTACGCAATCAGTTCCTTGATTTCTGCCTGACGAAATAGTTGGCCTGGACCTAAAAATTGAAACGGTATCCCAAACCGGACAAACGCCCGGACAAACGGATCGGCGTGGTTATTAGCTCTGATTAGTATCGCAAAATCGCGCCATTCCCACGCGTTTTCTTTACCTTCGCTTTCCACTTTAAGCCGCCGGATTTCTTTCGCTACCAATTCTGCCTCATGTTCTACACGGTCTGCGTGGATAAACTTCACTTTTTTTCCCTTTATCTCTCGCATAGAGACAAGTTTTTTATCCACCCCTTCCTTCACCTCCAACCGATCAGGATTATTATGCTGGATGATGCGGTGGGAGGTATCAAGGATTGTTTGGGTCGAACGGTAATTTTTAGTGAGTACTATAAGCTTCGATGTGAGAAAATGCTTTCGGAACGAGATGACGTTTGATACCGCCGCTCCTCGGAACTTATAGATTGAATTATGCACAACTACTGCGTCTGCGACAAAATTATGCGTATGTGCAATTTCTAAATCATACACTTCCTCAGTGGTTATCTCTTCTCTGCGTTCTGTAACACGCTCATACTCCACCTCAAAATTATGAAGAACTGGAACATACATTCCTTCTAAAATATTTTTTGCCGAGACGAGGAATGCTTGTCTTGAATATGTATTACGTTTACCTACTGCAAACCGAACTTCAAAAATCCCATCAGTAATTGTTTTGAGTTTTTGGGCAAAAACATTCGCATCTTCAAGCCGATGAAAATATTTACGGATTTTCCATCCTTTATTCGCAGTTAACACTGATATACCTCCTTTGATAAGCTTTTGCTTCATCGTTTCCGATGAGGATTGCACTTCAACCGTGTGAAGCACTTTCGGTGAAATAAGTAGCCTTCCATTTGCCCATTTGGTTGTGTATTTTCGCGCACACATGCGCAGAATGATTTTGATCCGTTCTTTACTACCCCTGACGACTCCAGCAAGCGCATAGTGATGTTCATCCAAAGAAATCTTCAAATCATGAGCAAGTTTATGCGCATTAACATTTGTATCAAAGTAAGTAAATAACTTGTGTAACCACTCACCGGTAAGTTTCATCTGCTTTCGCGGTTTAAACGGATATGTCGGTATCTGGTACTCAAGAGACCAAACCACTTCGTGAAATTTAGCTTCTTCAAGTGTGAGATATGAGCGTAGTACCACAATTTTATCAGCAGAGCGTTCAAGACGAAGTCGTTGTGCTAAATCATCAGTAATTCCTAACCGCCATCCCAGATCGTTTCTCCACATGAGGTATACATAAAACATACGCTCGCTTCCATATTTTTTACCGGGAATCATGCAAAACATTTTGTGGTTATCGGTGATACGAAGTAATTTACCGCTCTCTGTCTTAAACGTAAGAAACCGCGCTTTCTTTGTAGTCTTATTAACGTAAAGCACCTCTGAGGTCGACAAGTAACCCTTACCAACAGCAGTAATAACCATATCTCCTTTTCGGATATTTTTAATGGGAACTTCTCCCTTCAGCGTGGTTACCATCGCGCTACCAGGTAAACATTGATCATCGTCTGCAACGCACGTAATATTCTGTTTTTCGCCGGCAAGCATAATAATGAGTTCGTTTTGGGCAACATTGGTATCTTGAAATTCATCAATCAGAAGAAATTTGAATTTCTTGCGGTAACTTGCCAAAACATTGGGACGTGACCTGAAAAGTCGAAGGGCTTGGGTGATCAGATCGGAAAAATCAAGCACACCGTGTTTAAATTTGAGTGTTTCATACAATTTAAATGCCTGAGCAAGTTCGACGTATTTTTTCACTTCCAGTCTTTCGTCACCTGAAGCTTTTTTCCCGAGCGTGGTTTGTTTTTTCTTTACCCAACCTAGATACTCATTTACTGTTACATCCTCATCCTGGAGACGCGAAAAATGGGTCAGCATGCCGGAGATAAATTTAGTCGGGTTACCCAATGGCCGGAAGTAATCAAGATCAAACTCAAAAAGGTGCCGGCGCATCATCATAGTGAGATCAGCATCTGATAAAAGCCTGTATCCGGGGGTAAGACCTATGTTCACCACCTCATCTTTTAATATCCGGTCGCAAAAAGAATGAAAGGTGGAAATAAACATTTGAGTATATCCGTAGGGCATGGCCACATCTACACGTTCTTCCATCTCCCGCGCTGCTTTTTCAGTAAAAGTGAGTGCCAAAATCTCTGCTGGCTTAGCTTGCCCCGTGGTAATAAGGTGTTTAATGCGCTCAGTAATAACTGTGGTTTTGCCAGTTCCGGCTCCGGCAATAATCAGAAGCGGCCCAGTTCCAAATTGAACGGCTGCAAGCTGTTCAGGATTGAGTACTCGTTCACCGGTCTGGACTTGGATCACAGTCAACCATTATAGCATTAGTTAAAGAGATTTGGTCTATAATCACATCTATGACAATTACGTGGGAACAGTTACCCAAACCATTTTTAGAACGATTGGGGAAAATCATCCCCACATCACAACTGGCATCTGTACGTAACTCATTTAGTTTATCTAAACCATCCACATTTCGTACCAATACTTTGAAGATTTCGTCTGCAGATTTGGTACGAAAACTCACCGAACTATCCATTGGGTTTGAGCAAATTCATTGGTTTCCTGATGCGTTTATTCTCAAAGGCACTACCCAACGGCAACTCATGGAAACAGAGTTTTATAAAAAGGGGTTTTTGTATATACAAAGTTTATCGAGTATGATCCCGGCTTTTATTCTTAATCCGCAGCCTAACGAAACTATCTGTGATTTAACTGCTGCACCTGGTAGCAAAACTACTCAAATGGCAGCCTTTATGGGAAATACCGGAAAAATAGTGGCTAACGATATCAGCCGCGTAAGACTCTATAAACTTGAAGCGCTTCTGAAACTCATGGGTGTAACAAATACCCAAGTCACGCATATGACCGGCGAAGTATTGTGGAAAAAATATCCAGAATATTTTGATAAAACGCTCGTTGACGTGCCCTGCAGCCTCGAAGGCAGGTTCAATACGCATGACCCAAAATCGTATGCTGACTGGACATCTAAAAAAATCAAAGCACTTGTCGGAAAACAACGGTTTTTAATACGAAGCGCAGTGAGCGCCACCAAACCGGGCGAAGTGATCGTTTACTCCACCTGTACTCTAGCGCCTGAAGAAAATGAGGGTATTATCGACTGGATTTTGAAAAAAGAAGGCGATGCAGTTCAAATTGAACCGATTGAACTGAACGTCGAACATGTTCAAGGACTCTCGTCTTGGGAAGGCAAAAAATACTCTCCCGACCTAACCAAAACTATACGAATTCTCCCTTCGCTCCTCATGGAAGGCTTTTTTATTGCCAAGCTCCGCAAAACCAAATCCAATCTCCCCCAATCCATGCAGCAGATTTAAATTTTGTTTCTATATATTATTCCTGAAGCTTTTTGTAATATTTCTAATGACGTAGATACAGCTAGTTATAAAAATTATTTAACATGGGGATCTTTTTAGGGGAATTGGCGATTGGTAATAATTTGAACAAGCAAAATCTCCCATTTTTTTATACAATACAAATATGCTCGACCGAAAAAAAAGATATCTCCAGATAGCTTTGAATAGCACCCTTGACGAAGCCCAGGATATCATCCGCCAGCTTCCTCCTAGTGACCGGATTCTTATCGAAGCCGGAACTCCTCTGGTCAAACGCTACGGAACAGAGGCCATCACCCGTCTCAGACAATGGTGGGCAATGAAATTATATACGACAGGAATTAACCCGTATATCGTGGCAGACCTCAAAACCATGGACCGTGGCGAAACTGAAGTGGCTATAGCTCGCGACGCTGGCGCCTCGGGAGTGATTGCCCTAGGCCAAGCGCCGGTTGAGACGTTAAACGCTTTTATTGCAGCGAGTAAAAAATTCCAGCTCGACAGCATGGTGGACTTGATGAATGTTGACCAGCCAATCAAGATCTTAAGAAAACTCGAGAAACTTCCCGATGTCGTCATCCTCCACCGGGGAGTTGATGAGGAAACGTACAACAAAGATAAACCTATCCCTTATATCCAAATCAACAAAGTACGGGCAAGCTATATCGTGCTTATTTCTATTGCCGGAGGAGACACGATCAGGGAAGTCCAGCGGGCAGTATTCAACGATGCCAATATCGTTGTTGTCTGGAAAGAGTTTTTCCAAGCCTCTAGTGATACCGGCAAACTCGCTGAGGAATTTTTACGGGTGATTAAGTAGCAATTGTCATTGCGAGGAGCGAAGTGAAGTAAAAATATGAATGAATGCTTCACACCTTTTCGTACTCTTTCCGTTCGTGCCGGTCTCCGAATTCGTAGTAGCGGAATTTGTCGAAGTAGTACGCGGGTTTATCTTTTTGCTGAATTTTTCTAATCCTATATTGTGCCGCTAAAGTAAGTATGCTTAAATAATTGGCATGTGGCTCATTAAAGATCAAATTACACTTGAAGAATTAAAAAAAATGGCTCTAATAAAATTTGGCGAATTAGTGAAAGCAGTGGTTGATGTAGAAAAAGAAGTGATGGCTGTAGACGGCGATCTGCACGCTGATGAAGAAGCACTCCTTATTAAAAACGGTTCCAAGCAGGAAGATCTTTGGGGTATTAACCTCTACCCTGAAATCGCAGGTGATGACTGGATTGAGTTTGATTCGATGATCAACGTCCGACCAGCGCAAGGTAACCACAGTTGCTCAGTAGACAATCCGGATGTAAGAAAAAAAATCATTGCAGTCGTGAATAAACTAGTTAAAAAATGAAATTTCAACACCAAAGCTTAGCTAATGGCAGGTGGCAAACACTCTCGCTTTTTGAACAAATGGCCAATATTGGCAGTGAAGTCTCGCGGGCGATTTCGTGGATAAATAAGGGTAACAAAGACAATAGCGAACGGGCACTCGTACGGGCACTCGAGCTACTTTATTTAACTATAGCTGTCACGAAAAAGGGATCACAGCTTCGCGAGCTCACCCGCCTCAAAGAACTATTGATCGACTACTTTTACGGAAGCAACGAGTACAAATCTTCTGACGAGTTATGGGAAAAATACTTCTACGCCTTCACCTACGCTGCAAGGAATAAATTATAGCGGTTACTTACTCGATAGTCTTTTCAGCCCCTCAATCACTTCAATCGGCAGAGCAAACACGACGGTGTTTGACGGATTGGCAGTAGTGGCTTCAATTGTCTGAAGCGTTCGAAGTGAAATTGCACCTGAGGCAGACATCTGTTCCATGGCTTTCTTGAGGTTTTCCGAAGCGGACAGCTCTCCCTGGGAACGGATGATGGTCGCTCGGCGTTCTCTTTCTGCTTCTGCCTGTTTGGCCATAGCCCGCTTCATATCTGCCGGAAGTTCAATATCCTGGATTTTGATCGCGGTGACATCCACTCCCCACTCAGCAGTTTCCTGATCCACGAGTTTTTTGATCTCGTCAGCAATTTTTTGTCGGTCAACAAGAAGGCTATCAAGCTCCACACCGCCGATCACGTCACGCAAAGCAGTCTGTGCATACTGGGTTACGGCATAGGTATAGTCCTGGATCTTAAGCACAGCGTCTTCAGGCTTGGTCACCTGGAAGTAGACCACCGCATTGATGCCCACCGGTACATTGTCTTTGGTAATCACTTCCTGCTGGGGAATATCAGAGGTGGTAATCCGGATATCAACCTTGATCACTCGCTGCAGAATTGGAATGATTAATTTAAGTCCTGGCTGAAGCGTGTAAGAGTAAGATCCAAGGGTCAGCACAATTCCTCGCTCGTATTGGTCAATGATCTTAAGAGCCGGTAAAATAAGAAACAGGGAAAAGAAAAACAGAACAAGTACTAGTATCGAAACAATCTCCATATTATCTATTGTAGCAAAAATGTATCATTGTCAACAACATAAATTTGACTTCAGTTTTTTAAAATTGCAAAATATTTTGCGTAAAAATAATCTAGTGCTAATATGCCTTATATCAACCATTATTTGGATATTTCCCAAAAAGAATTATTAGAAATTTTCACCTATTACAGAAACCAACTTGCGCGCACGCAAACTTTATAAAAAGAAACGGCGGAAGTTCAGGATTCTCCGTGATGCAGCTTTTGCAGATGTTTAAACAAAAACCTTGATGATTTTAATGGAAAGGCAGTAATCCTCATATCCCACTCCACAAACAACTTGATCTTTGACTAAGAAATGCTTACATAGAATTTTACATGTTACAATGCACGGATGATTGTTGATGAAATCACGCTTATAGTAAAAGCAGGAAATGGCGGAGATGGTGCAAGCACTTTTGAGCGCAATGCTCGTACTGACCGCGGCGGTCCAAACGGCGGCAACGGCGGAAATGGCGGAAGTATTTATTTCCAATTTTCCACCAACATCTATGACCTGAAAGAGTTCCGGTATAAGAAAAAAGTAGTTGCTTCAGACGGCGCACCAGGCGGGAACCATATGACGCACGGCAAATATGGCCGGAACATTATCGTTGATTTACCTCTCGGTACGCGTATCACAGACCTTGATACCCATGAAACGAAAGAAATCAATAATTTAACCCAGCCAATTCTAGTAGCCCGCGGAGGCAAGGGCGGCAGGGGAAATGTGGAATTCAAATCAGCGACGAATCAAACACCTTTGCATGGGGAAAAAGGAGCTCCGGGCGAGAAAAAAAGACTGTTTCTTGAGCTCAAGTTGATTGCAGATATTGGTCTCATAGGTCTTCCCAATTCAGGAAAAAGCAGCCTGCTCTCAATACTCACAAATGCCAAACCGAAAATTGGCAATTTTCCGTTCACGACCGTCGAACCGTATATCGGGATGATGGGAAAATTGGGAATTGCAGATATTCCGGGTCTCATCAAAGGAGCTTCTCTTGGCAAAGGACTGGGTACCAAATTTCTCAAGCACATAGAAAAAACAAAAATTCTAATACATTGTATCGACGTGACAAATGAACATCCAGAGGAAGTCTATGATACTGTCCGCAGCGAATTTAAAGCATTTGATCCAACGTTTCTTGATAAACCTGAAATCGTACTCCTCACCAAAACCGACCTCGTTCAAACCGAAGCAGTCAAAAAATCCCTCTCGCTTTTCCAGTCTCTGGGAAAACATACACTCACCTGCTCAATTTATGATGACAAAAGCATTAGTGCGCTCAAACAAACGCTAACGAAACTTACCTGATTAACTATTCTAATTTGACTTAAGCAAACATTTAAGCGTACTCTATCCTATAGACCTGCAAATTTTGTGAAAAAATATAAAAGAGTCATTGTTCTTGTTTTTCTTTTTGCAGGACTATTCATAACTCCTATCGTAGTTTTTGCTTCGTCAGATCAGTTTAAACAGAAAGCGCAAGAGTGGTATTCTCGCAACTGCAAACCAAGCGCCAGTCGTGAACAGTCAATGATGTGTTACATCTACGATAAAGTGCATGAATTGGAAAGTGTAGTTAACGGGATATTAACAAGACTTGATACAAATGACGCGACAGACGAAGAACAGTCTTTGAAAATTGCAGAACTAGAAGCGAAACTAAATACACTTTTAGTATCACCTTCTCCATCCCCGTCACCTCTTCAAACAATAATTCTTCAAGATGATTTCAATGGCACAACACTTGATTCTGAAAAATGGGTTGTATATGAAAATAACGGCACGTATC
>CAYPMW010000011.1:0-10637 GCA_964412165.1 uncultured Gammaproteobacteria bacterium
TCTTAATATCTTTCTCAAAAAACGAAGCAAAGATATTTTTTAAAACCATTATTTTAGTATCTTTATCTTCTGTAATTACTACCTCTGGAAAACCACCATATGTGAGAAAATTCTCATATTCGGAAATTCTTGCTTTATGAGTAAAAATACTGTTTTTCTTGTATGCATCCTGCAAAGCAAAGTTTTGAACTTCTTTCAATGAGACAATATCTTTAAAATATAGATATTCTTGGAAACTTAGAGGAGGAAGTTCATACAAGAATTTACGACCAGATAACGATTCAGGAAATAGATTTTTAAGATAAAAACTGGAAGAACCCGTTAAATAAAATTTAACGCTATGATGGTCAATAAGATATTTAATGACTTTGGTAATTTCAGGAAAATTTTGAATCTCATCAATAAATACTGACAACTTATCTGCCTTTTTCCCCATATCAGTGAGTCGTTTATAAATAACCTTATAATCTTCATCTTCAAAGATCTTTTGGTCGAGCGGATTGTCAAAATCAAACCACAATTTGGGTTCTTTGACTTCCTCAAAGACTTGACGCATGAGGGTAGTCTTCCCAACTTGCCGCATGCCAGTAATAAGTAAAGCATTTTTATGCTCAAGGTATTTGACTAATTCGTAGTACAAAAGCCTCTTTTTCATCATAATTTGATTGTTTGAAATCTTCTGTTTGGTTTATATGTTCGCCCAACTTTGGCGATAGGTTTTCCTTCAACTTCCACTATGTCTGCAGTGAAATCATTGCTTCCGTGAATAAGCGCTGATCCCACACCATATCCATCCACAGGTGTTTTCTCCTTTTCAAACATTGATATCTTTTTTACATTGAATCCGCCTGACACAAGTATTTTAACGTGATTAAACCCCGCAGTATTAAGTGCTTTGCGAACTAATTTTACAAGCATTGGATTAACACCATATACTTCCCTATTTTCACTCTTAATCTTTGTAAGAGAAAAGTCAATAATATCGCTTGCCGTATCCAATCGAACACCCCACAGTTTCTTTCCAAGCGCAAGTGCCACAGCAAGGGAGGTACCAACGCAATCGTTATCAAAGTCCACCAACGCAATAACATTTACATTGGGTATGTGTTTCGCAAATAAGTTTACTGTCGTCACTGTATCTCCGCCGTTTACTGCTATCAGCGCATGAGGAATCGTCCCAACAGGCACACTGTTCCATCTGTTTGCATGGGCAGGAGTGCAAACTCCTGTTACCCCTCCAACATACGCTGCATACCCATCGCCTTCTTGATTTCTGAAATCATCAAAACGATCAGCAAAGAAAAACACCGGCTTACCACGTGCGGCTTCAACCACGTCGAGAGTGTTGGTTGCCACCATGGTGCGTCTGGCAAGAATTCCAAGAGATAAAGACTCCAAATGCGCAAAGTATACATACGGCCCAATTATGTGCATTACTGGTTCACCACCTACAACAATATCACCATCTTGAAGAGTGTAGACTTGAAATTTACGGCGCTGCGATATCCACTTATTATTCTTCCAGCTACCAACTCCGACTCGAAGCAACTCTATGACCTCGTTGATGCCACACAGCAAACTTCCGTCCTGTCGCTGAAATATTTGCATGGTAACCGATGCCAAGTTGCTCTCTTTTTCAAGGATATATTTTGTTCGCTTGAAGTAAACTGCAGAATAATAACCATCTCGAATTTTTTTGACCATTTTCTGATCCCAATATTTCATAGTGTAAAAATATTATTACATATATGCGCAAATTTGTAAATATCAAATTACGATAAATTCTTCGTTAGCAATCAGTAGCCTGTACCGTGTGGTAACCGATTGTTAAAGATGCAAACTTATAGGAATTTTGATGGTGAAGAAATTCTCCAAAATTCTAAAAAACCTTGAGGCTAAAAAAATAGTTCTATGTGGTACCTAAATTGGTAGATTAGATTGATCTATCGGCCTAAATCACTATTCAAGTGGCATTTTTTGAACTTCTTTCCTGAACCATCTTTCTATTCTTATTTTTGCGCCTTTTCAGTATTCCATACACGGCGCAAAGAGCGAATTAAGAAGAACTCCGATTGATTTTTTTAATTTGGTTGTTGAGGATAATGACAATGTTTAAATTTTTTTGGAGTTCCATCAGATTTCATCGCTCCGCACCAGCAAGGGTCGTTGCGACCGAGTTTTGAGAGTTTCACACCACTTGGATTTTGAGCGCGTTTCGCAAGTTGTGAATTTGCTGCTTGGACAAGTTTGGAATCTTTCTTAATTAAGCTTGAAAGCAAATCAGGATCCTGAGAAGCGCTTCCCGCAAGAGGCTCTCGACCAGCTACTTCTGAACGCACTAAAAGTTTACTCTGTGGATCTCGGGCATCACCTCGAGGTGCTTGAGTAAGCGGAGATGACTCTACCATAGGTTGGATTTGAGGAGGTGTGGGAGAAGCTTGTCCGGGGGCAAGCTGGACTTGTGCTCGATAAAGCCGGTGGGTAATTTCGTAGTCAATTTGAGATATTAGCCGCTCAAACATGGAAAATGCTTCATTTTTATATTCAACTAACGGATCACGCTGTGCGTAACCCCGGAGCCCGATGCCTTCCCGGAGGTCATCAATCGCATCAAGGTGCTCCATCCAGAGATTATCAATGGCCGTCAATGTCACCCACCGTTCAATCTGCCTCATTAAGGCTTCGGTGAAATGTTTCTCTCTCTGGTTATAGAGATCGGCGAGTAGTGTAAGAAGAAACTCTTCTACTTCTTTTCCGGTATGATGCTGCTCGAGCTGCAATAGAAGCTGTTTTTGCGACGGCTCATCAAATGGAACGATTGCTACAAATTCCTGGATAATCGTCTCGCGGTCAATCTCACCTCTATCATTCACGTGTAATGCCGCTAGGTGAGAAACTTGCTCTGCTAAACTATTTAAGATTTTTTCCTTTAAATCCTGACCTTCTAAAACTCCCCGACGGCGTTTATAAATAATCTCTCGCTGCTTATTTAGGACATCATCATACTCAACCAAATGTTTGCGGCTATCAAAATGAAAGCCTTCGACTTTGACTTGTGCCTGTTCTATAGCCTTGGAGACCATTCCATGCTCAAGCGGTACATCCTCAGGTAATTTAAAAATAGTCATGAGCCTCGCTACCTGATCGCCGCCAAAAAGTCGCATGATATCATCTTCAAGCGAGACAAAAAAGCGTGATGATCCGGGATCACCCTGGCGGCCTGCGCGACCACGGAGCTGGTTATCAATCCTTCTTGATTCGTGTCTTTCCGTCCCAATTACATGCAACCCTCCAAATGTCACAATTTCTTCATGTTTCTTTTTCCATTCGTTTATTACTTCCTCAAAATCTTTTTGATTTTTAATATTTGATTTTTGCTCTTTTATTGGCATGGCACCACCCAGAATAATATCTACCCCACGACCTGCCATATTAGTCGCTACCGTCACAGAGCCTTTTTTACCTGCCTGGGCGATTATTGCTGCCTCTTTTTCATGGTTTTTGGCATTGAGTATTTCATGCGGTATGCCTTTTCTACGAAGTAAATCCGAGATGATTTCGTTTTTTTCAATCGAGGTAGTACCAACCAGTACCGGCTGTCCGCGTTTGTGGCATTCTTCAACTTCAGTTGCAACAGCAGTATATTTTGCCCTAGTGGTTTTGTAAACGACGTCTGAATGGTCATTTCTCACCATAGGACGGTGGGTAGGAATAATTACCACATCAAGATTGTAGATTTTGTGGAATTCTTCGGCCTCAGTAGCAGCCGTACCCGTCATCCCGGATAGCTTTTCATACATCCTGAAGTAATTCTGAAGTGAGACAGTAGCGAGAGTTTTTGATTCTTGTTGAATCGTCACGCCTTCTTTTGCCTCAATCGCTTGGTGAAGTCCTTCGGAAAACCTTCGACCGTGAAGAAGTCTACCGGTAAACTCGTCAACGATGATTACCTGGCTGTCCCGGACGATATAGTCTTTTTCGCGCCTAAACAATGTCCGGGCTTTAAGCGCTGCTTCAATCAGGTGTACGGTTTGGAAATCCTTTTCGTAGAGGTTAGGGATGCCAAGGATTTTCTCTACCTTGGTAATACCATGTTCAGTCAGATGTGCAATACGCATCTTCTCATCAATTTTAAAGTCAGTATCCTGGGAAAGCCGGTCAACGAGCCTAGCAATATCAAAATATTTTTTGGTCGGTTCGGTATCAGGGGCCGAAATGATATGCGGAGTACGCGCCTCATCAATCAACACAGAATCGACTTCGTCAACGATCGCATAGTGGTAACCTCTTTGGGAACATTGCGAAATTTCGGAAACCATATTGTCACGCAAATAATCAAACCCGAATTCGGAGTTAATACCATAGGTAATATCTGCTTGATATGCATCCTTGCGAGTGACTGGTCTTAAATGTCTCAACCGCCAATCCTGCGCGTTTTTTTCTTCATGCTGAGGGTCGTAAAGAAACGATTGGTCATGAATAATTGCCGACACCGATACGCCGAGAAGATCATATACAGGCCCCATCCAACCTGCTCCGACTCGGGCTAGATAATCATTTACCGTTACTAAATGAACGCCTTTTCCAGTGAGTGAGTTAAGATATAAAGGAAGCGATGCAGAGAGCGTCTTTCCTTCACCGGTTTTTTGTTCAGCTACTTTTCCCTGGTGTAATGCTATCGCAGCAATAAGTTGCACATCATACGGACGTTCATTTAAACGCCTTCGGGCTGCCTCTCGTACCAATGAATATGCCTCAGGAAGAAGATCGTTGAGTGACTCGCCATCGCCAAACCGAGCTTTGAATTCTTGGGTTTTTTTGGCAAACCCTGCATCTTTAAGTCTCCCCATTCCTGGTTCAAGAGAATTGATGATGTCGACTATAGACCGAAGTTTCGTGATCTGTTTTTCGTTTGAATCTAAGAATTTAGTTAAAAATTTAAACATGGCCCAGTAGCACAGTATAACACACTACCAAGGCTATCTGAAGCATTATATAAAGAAAATCCGAAGAAAAAACCCGCCAAAACATAATGTTTTAGCGGGTAGGGCAGGCAGTTATTTTTTTTCAACGAAAAAAAAAATATTAGTATAAGTCTTAAAAACATTTACATCGTGAAAAAATTCCCTAAGTTTGTTAATAAATTAAAAAAAAAAAAAAATATAGTTTTGGATGTATAAACGGTTAAAAATCATCGACCCCTGCGTGGCTAATAAGGACGACAGATACTTGAGAAATTCTGTCTCCCCTAGTTTGTAGGGCACTTCATACCCCCGAAATACATCAATCAAGATAAGATCAAATGGCCCTTCTATCCGCGGATCTTTAGCAAAGATATCGGCTACTACAATTGAGAGATTTTTATATTCATTCAGACGAAAATGAGTTCTCCCTACTTCTACCATCACCGAATCGATGTCAACTGCGGTAATATGAGCATTGGGATACAATTTGTTGCACAGGGCTACGAGCGATCCACCTCCAAGTCCGAGAAGTAAGATTTTTTTCGCTTCTATTTTAACCAATCGGAAATGCTTCATAGCTTTTTTAAAAATCCGCTCGACAACTCTTCCTGTTTGAGTTAATCGACCGACTTCGATATATGTTCGCCCCAAAAATTTATAAACCGAAATCAAGCCATTAAACGGCGACGGATACGACGCTAATTTTCGCGGAAAAAAATAGGATAATATTTCCATAATTCCTAAAACTTTAATTTTTATTTAGGCTTTTCCAACAATATTTTTTCTAAATTTACTTGACAAGCTTAACAAAGATCGTATTATGAATACAATGCATACTTATTATGGCACAAAATGAACACAACTGCCTTAACGCTAAGAGACCCTACCATCACTGATTTTTCTGATTTATCCGAAATCGCAGAACGGAAAACAAAATATCCTCCGATCAAAGTCAATGGATTTGTCGATATTTCCACTAGAGTACTTGCTACCGGTATTCTTCTGAAAATAAATGACACTACTTTACGACTTCAATATCCACCTGCCATCTGGCAACGATTTCCCAAAATTCATAAAAAAATCCTAGCTCAGAATATCGCCTTTGGCGTCACGTTCCATCTCCCATACATCTTCGATTCACTTAAACGCATGTCCTACAATATTCCTGTTCCTTTGTCTGAGCCTTTTCTCTTTAAAGGTTTTTCATTAAGTTTACCATCAAACGCCCTCATGCAGACACAAAAAGAAAAACGCTTAACATCTAATCTTCTCCGTAGACTATTTGATGTAAGTTATGTGTTTTCCAATAAGAAAACCGATATCCCCCCATATAACCGAACAAGTCTCACCGACCATGCCATTATGCCGTTTACGTTTGGAAAAGACAGCCTTCTGACTTTTGCCCTAGCTTGTGAGATGGGTATCAGGGTGCATCCCGTTTTTATCATTGAACCAGATTATCCGTATGAAGCAGTGGTAAAAAAAATGCTTTCTGGACCTTTTAAAAAAGAATTCCGCATTAAACTCAACTTTCTTAAAAATACGCTCGGGGTGCTACGTGAATCTTCGGGATGGTTTGGTTGGGAGATGCAACTTACACATTATTCGCTTATGCTTCTCCCGTATGTATATGCCAAACGTGCCGGCTACATCCTTTTTTCTAATGAACAAAGCTGCGACGATACAATAGTTGATCAAGACGGCTTCCGCTGTAATCCGGTATTTGAACAGTCGCATGAATGGCTGCTGCAGAATTCACTCATGGCCAGCCTGGTCGGCGGTAATTCTTTATCAATCGGAACACTCCTTGAACCACTCTACGAAATAGCGATCGAAAAAATTCTCCATACCCGTTACCCGGAAATTGCGAAATATCAAAGTTCTTGTGATCTCGAGAACAAACCCAAAACTGACGGTAGATGGTGTGAAAATTGCTCAAAATGCGGACGGATTTATATCTTTTTACTTGCCATAGGCGTTGATCCGGTAAAAGTCGGGTACAGACATAATCTCCTTGCTCTCAAGTACAAATCACTTTATACACTCTTCGGAAGTGACCGAATCAAGGAATACGGGTACGATCAAAGTGAAGCCGGCAGAAACGAACAAATTTTTGCTTTTTATCTTGCGTACAAACGGGGTATCAAAGGACCACTTATGACTCAATTTATCCGTAAATACCTCAAATTTGCGGTCAAAAACGAGCGGATCTTTCGCAAACGGTTTTTTGGGATTCATTCGACTAAAACCATTCCGGGAATCTTCAAATCTAAGGTGTTGCGGATTTTCCGGCAGGAACTCGAAGGTCTTTCCTAAGAGTCTTCCTTATTCTCCTGAGTTTTTTCTCAAGTAATGTTATAACCGGTTTGTATAAAGCCTCGGATATGGAATAGCTATCATGCAGGGAAAAATAATATTGTAAGAAAAAATCTTTTTTGTGATTAAATTTTCTAAGAATAGGTCGCATTTTTTTCTCAATTTCTCGAGACAAGATTCCCTTGTGCGAGGCTAATGAGAGTGCAAATATTTTTTCATCACGACGGATAGAAAATGCGAAGTTTAAGCGCTTGTCATAATCTCGGCTAAACAGTTCCTGATATTTGAGTTTTGTCGTTGCAAACATATCATCCATTAATCCTACCTTTTCAGGGTTTATTCCCAGCGCTTTGAAATAAAGGAAGGTATTAGCACATTCGTAACACTCGCCACACCATCGTTTTTTAAAAGCGCTTTTAGCATCAAGAAGACACGAAGTTTGGTATTTAGCCAGATCTGGGTAATTACCATGAAGAAGAGTAATTATTGCGAGCCTTGAAAGTGGTTCGATGATACTGGCAACGTGTGTCGGAACCGCAAAAGATTGTAGTCCTTCGTAAAGACGCCTCAACCAAAGCCCGGATTGATCAAATGTTTGGCTGATTCGCCATCCTTTAAAATTAATCGTCTCATTGCATTCCATCTCATTTGACCACAAAAGGTACTCAGGCTTAAAAAAATGCAAATATGGAATGAGAAACAAAGTATATTGGGTAAGAAAAATGTCCCATCCCCACCAAAGTCCGTGTGTTTGTTTTAGTTGAGCCAGAGGTACTTCAATTTCATATATCCGGTATCCGAATTCCTGGGAAAACCGCTTCATCAGTAAACGCTTTTGTCGGTTTTCAAATCGATTGGTGGGCTCTATGAAAAAAACAAGCGTTGGCCTTATCCCCAGTTCTCGACACAATGCAAGGGTTAATAAACTGTCTTTGCCGAAAGTAAAGGGGATGATGGCTGTGTTAGTGCGTGATTTATAAAAAGGTGTGTCTACGGTATCTGAAGGTTCATTATGTTTAAAACGAACCTTATAAAAACTATTAATCACTCTTTGGAGATAAAATGACACATCATAGTTTTTATCTTCAAAATCAGTTATGTTTTCAGGCATGGAAAGTACAAGGCCATTAAAAAAAAGTGATTCTACAGGTGGCAATGGAAATTCATAGTCGACGTACGTATTTAGAGCAAAAGATGTATGGATAGTTGTAATACAGGCAATAGTCTGGGAAAACGGATTACGAAATTCTTGAGGAAATGTCTGCCATACTTCTTCTGGATACCGCACCGGGTAAGGTTTTCGATTTACTAAAACGTCAAATCCATTCCCTGCTTGACGAGTCGAAACGGTAAGCTTCATCGGGAAATCACGTCTTTTCCAAGATACGGTCTGAGCACTTCCGGCACCCGGATTGTTCCATCGGCTTGCTGAAAGTTTTCAAGAATTGGTACTAGAATTCTGGGAGAAGCAACGGCAGTATTATTTAACGTGTGTGCGTATTTGACTTCACCGTCTTTTGTCCGGTAGCGGATTTTGAGGCGTCTGGCCTGAAAGTCTCCCATCACCGAGTTGGACATGGTTTCTCCATATCCATTCCTTCCCGGCATCCAAGCCTCGACATCGTATTTTTTCACTTGCGGCTCACCCATATCTCCGGTACACATGAGAAGCACCCGGTACGGAATATTCAAATCCTGAAGAATCTCTTCAGAATTGGCGAGAAGTTCCTCATGCAAGGCAAATGACTTATTTAAATCATTGGTAGTGATAATCACCTGTTCGATTTTGTTGAACTGATGCACGCGATATACTCCTTTGGTATCTTTACCATAACTCCCTGCTTCGCGACGGAAACAAGAAGAAAAGGCGACAAATTTCTTTGGCAAATCTTTTTCATTTAATACCTCGTTGGAAAAATAGGCGGTGACTGGCACCTCTGCTGTACCTGCCAAATACATCTGGTCTGCTTCGATATGATAAACCTCCTCCTGACCCCACGGAAACTGGCCATTACCAATAAGAGTAAATTCTTTCACCACACTCGGAGCAATAAGTGGTATATATTCTTTCTTAACCAACTTCTGAAGTGTATACCACATGAGTGCCAGCTCCATTTGTGCTGCTTCGTGCTTGAGAAAATATGCTCGAAATCCGCCTATTTTTACCCCACGTTCAAAGTCGATGAGATCGAGTCTTTTGGCTAGCTCTATATGGTCCTTAACGGGGAAATCAAACTTCTTTATCTCGCCCCACTTTTTGATTTCTACGTTACCAGTAGCATCGTTTCCTACAGGTACACTCTTATCCGGCACGTTGGGGACGGTGAGCATAAGATCATCAAATTCCTCCTCGACATAGCGCAGCTCGTCTTCTAATAGCTTAAGTTGTTCCTTGAGTTCTTTTCCCCTCTTTACGCTTTCCGCTTCACGCTTCACGCTTATAATGTTCCGTTCGGCACGAAGTGTTTCACTTTTCTGGAGGAGCTCCTTGCGGCGGTCATCAAGCGCTAAAAGTTTATCAAAATCAACTTCGCGGTTTTTGTTTTTTGCCGCAGTTTTAACGAGCTCTAAATTTTCCCGGATAAATTTAATGTCTAACATAAAACTCCAATTCCAATAATACTAATTCATACGAATATTAGCATCATTATTCATTCACATATTAGTATCGGTGTAATAATTGATATTATAATACCAATTTTACTTTTTTACAGCGCGTGAATTGCCAGATTTGCACTCATATTACCTAAATGGGCCATATTATTTAGTGCTATTAAATTTACATATGACTGACCAATTCTAATACGAGTAATTGCGGTAGGTTGTAAGTGAAATTTCCAGATCCGGTTTAGCTTCATATTCATCACTTTTGCGATGACAATTCTCAAAATATTATCATGTGAGACGACGAGCGTATCTTTTGGATTTGTAATAAGCTCTTCCCACCACTCAATTACTCTTCTCTGTGTTTCCAAAAAGTGCTCACCGCCAGGAAATTTGACACTCGAGGGAAAACGAAGCCATTTACGATATATATGTTGCCAATTTCTTACTATTTCAGCTTTATGTTTACCTTCCCACAACCCATGATTGGTCTCAATAATTCTCGGTTCTATGGTGAAGTCGAGATTTTTGATCTCTGCTACTAAAGATGCAGTCTGGAACGTTCGCTTCAAAGGACTACTCATAATTTGTTCGATGGGTACTTGACGTAACTCTCTTGACAAAGCTCGTGCTTGTTTTTGCCCCAACTCGGATAAATCAGTATCATAGGTAATCCCTTGATACTTGCCTTCTGTATTGGCTATTGATTCTGCGTGTCTGACTAAATATATGTTAGCCATTTTTCTCCATAAA
>CAYPMW010000011.1:10737-49445 GCA_964412165.1 uncultured Gammaproteobacteria bacterium
TTCCTGCTATCACGGGCTTACCCCGTTCCGGTTGCAACACCGGAAAGCATCAGCAGTTGGAAGCTGCCTCAAACGCTTATGTGTATATTGTATACATTAACGTTTATTTGTCAACAACACTCGAATCGTTGGTTTAAGCCTCTCTACAGCTCTTCTTCGATGATTAAATCGTGCTGATTCATCAGGTGTTAGAAGCGATTCGTCATAGAATTTATTAATTTCTGGTAAAAATAAAAGCGACCGGTAGGGAAATCCGGGGGTTAGACGTTTTGAGGGAACAAGCGCAACTATTCCCCGGACTTTTTCTTCAAACGTATGCAAGCTACCATCTGGCAAAGCCAATGCTAAAACCAGCCGTAACTGTGCTCCCCGTTTCAGTTCAGGAACATCGCGTAATTTTTCTAACGTATATTCAATTAGCTCTTTATCGGTTGATTCTCGATTTGGATTTATCCAACGGTGGGATTTGACTCCCGGTTCGCCGTTTAGCGCATCGATCTCAAACCCTCCGTCATCAGCAAGCGTAGGTAAACCGCTAAGTTTCTGATAATATCTAGCTTTAAGAATTGCATTTTCCTCAAACGATTTCCCCGTTTCTGCGGCAGTAGACTGTATCCTTAAATTACTCAAATTTACGCATTCAATCGGTATATCGCTTAGAAATTCTTTGAGTTCCCCAAGTTTTCCCGGATTCGTAGTAGCTATAAGAAGTTTCATTAGAGTCCCAAGTTGGCATGAATCGATTGCAAAGTTTCAAGGGATAACTGCATAAAATCTTTGAGCGGGATGCCTAATTTTTGCTCACACAACACCACTTGTTCGCGTTTCACTCCGGCTGCGAATGACTTTTGCGGCCATTTCTTGAGTATCGAATCAACGATCAGCGATACCAGCTTCTTATCCGGACGAACTAATGCACACGCAATAATAAATCCTGATAAGTCATCACACGTGTAAAGCGCCCATTCCATTTTCGTAGTTGGCTCAGGTGAATCAGGATGCCAACCCCATGCATGCGCTCGGATTGTATGTATGATTCGCGGATCAGCCCCGCGCCTCTCAAGTTCTGAAATAATTTTAGATGGATGTTCTTTAGGATTATCTTTGAACATTTCGTAATCTGCATCATGAAGAAGTCCAGCAAGTCCCCATACTTCTTCATCTTCACCGAAATGCTTGGCAAGTCGACGCATGATGGCTTCAACGGCCAGCATGTGTTTAACTAAATTTGGATTTTTCGTCCAGTTAGTAACTAATTGGTAAGCTTCATCACGATTCATAATTTTCTAATTTTTTATTTATACAAAAATAATTACGCTACGCCCCATGAATTTTTAATAAATTGTGTTGCCTAACAATTCAACTTATTATTGAAGCAATTATTCCTCCCCTTAAGTTAAGGGGAGGTTAGGTGGGGTTATCAATATTATTTATTATTACTGATAATACACCTTCAAGATTGTTAAATACATCATTATTCCAAAATCTAATTACTCTGATTCCTTGTTGTTTCAAATAAAATGTTCGTTGTTTATCGTTTTCTATACCTAAATTTTCATTATGTTGTCCTCCATCCACTTCTATTGCCAACTTTTTACTAGGAGCGTAAAAATCTACAATAAATTTACCTATACTGTATTGTCGAAAAAACTTACAACCATTAAGTTGTTTATTCCGCAAATTATTCCATAATAATCTCTCTGCATCAGTTTGATGTTTTCTTAGCGCAGTTCTTTGAAATTTAGTCGATGGATCGTTGACTAAATATTTAATTATAACTCCCCCAACCCCCTCTTAAATTAAGAGGGGGAACAACTTATCATGTTACAATCCCCATCACCTCAATCTCTCCGCCGCAGTATTTGAGGATAATTTCGACTGCTTGTTGCAGCGTTTCTACCACCTGGTTCGAAGTAATATCAAAAATACCCTCGACGTTTACCCAAAGATTTTTCGTTTTCTCTGTCACCATGGTTCTTTGAGCATCGCGATAATTGAAGTCCAGATTATAGCCGCCGATTTGATCAAAATAGGCTATCTCTTTGGCAGTATATTTTGAGGGTTCGCTGTCTCCTAAAAGTAATATTTCCTCCCCATCTCGGGCGTATCGCAACTGTGTAGGAAACTTGATTTGATCAAAATCAAAGGCTCCGACTGAAACACGATTTTTCATAACTACCAGATTGTACGCATCCACACAGGTATTTACGGTATAGAGGCCTTTTTTTAATGCAGTTCGACGAAGCAATGCTTCAGGTGACGGTCTTCTCGAATGCCAATCGATTCCCATTTCTTTGTAGAGTTTGCGGTAACTTACTATTTCTGGGTACTTTCCCAAATCCCGCGTCGTCAAACCAGAAATTTGATTGAGAAAACTTGACTTTTCTTGTTCTAATTGTGCATCGATTTTTTTAATATGTACCTCTTTAATTACAGCAATTCCCACACTCATCGATGGGTATTTTTGTTTTAAAACACTATCAATCGAAATCAGGTCTGGTCTATTTATTTTGTTTACACTCTCTTCTTGCACCACGGTTTTCTGTTTTTTGTTCAGATTTAGTCGTTCTAATATGGTTTCCTTAGGAAATTTTTTGAGTAACCATCCAGCACGAGGTCCATGCAACTTATCTAGTATTACTGTATAAAGTGCTTTAAAGGCACTACTTGGTTCAATATTTTTGGTTTTGGCTAGGTGAAAGATTTGTGATTGAAGTTTCTCAGGTTCCTCAACTTGCTCCCAAATTTTTGCAAGATCATTTAAAAAATCCCACTGATCTTTTGACAGGTTTATTCCATCGTAAGACTTGGTAGATATTTGGTATCGATATTCGTCAGGTGCATATTTACTAAGCCAAATAAATGCGTACGACAAACGTTCTTTTAAAATGTCTTTTTCCTGGTCTGTCAATTTAGATCCTTTAAATTGTTCAAATCGTTCATGCAACTTGACGTTGGGAAGTTGAGCTAAATTTGCTACATCTCGAAATCGAGGTAAAAATAATTTTGGCTTTTTTTCTGGTATTTTGCCTATTTGTGCCAGTTCGAAAGCTCGAGCCAAATCAGGCTCGCTATTTGTGTTAAGTGCTTGCCAGCAACGATCGTACTCATCAAACAGATCTGGGATAGCCAAAGTACCCACTGGATCGAAGTTGATGGCCTCTCGATAATCGATGCGTGTAAAAATGAAACGAACTAAATAAAGTGGTATAATTTCGGAGATCTCTTTGGCTGAAGAACCCAAACCTTTACTAGAGGACATTTTTTTACCACCTATCAAAAAAAATTCATGGGCAAAAGGATAAGGCACTGGGTATTTGAGCACTCGTTCACAAACGCGTGAAGCCACATCGTGTGATCCACCAGCGGTCATATGGTCCTTGCCGGCGCCTTCTACTGTCACTCCAATCACCATCCACTTGACCGCCCACTCGACTTTCCAAGAAAGTTTACCGACAAATTTTCCGTCTCCACTGAAGGGTGAAGTTTTTCCTGAAAACCCGCACCCCTGAGTCCAATCAACAGCGTCAACCTTGCAAGTAAATTCAACTTCTTTTCCATCCCAATTACTGACTCTAGTAGTTGATTCCTTACCACACTGGGAACACACGATTTGAAACGGATACCAGTCAAAAGCCATTTTTTTCTGATATAGTTCTTCATATATTTTTCGAATTATGTCTGCATGATTCAGACATAATCTAACCCCTTCATTCATTTTACCGGATTTATAAAGCTCGCTTGTCCAGATGATTTCTGGATGACTGCCTGTATTATTAAATACATCTCGAAACTCATCGGCAAAATAGCGAGCATAGCTTTCTGCTTCACCATCGGGAGAAGGAACCGTAAATAACGGCTGACCAAGATATATCTCCCATTTGTTTTTGTCTAAATATGCAGGTAACGCATCCATGGGATCATGATCGTCAAAGACGTAGGTAAATGTCGCCTTATGCCCAGCATGGAGAAGTGCTTTGTAAATGAGATCATGCATCGTCACCCCACGGAGTGACCCAACATGGATCCTACCCGATGGCGTTTTCATGTCATCTACCCAGTAAGGCTTGTATTTCTCTGAGTCAATAATATTTTTTGCTATCTTGTCAGCCCAAAACATAATAAATCTTATTATAACTTAAATCTAATTGGAGTATATATTCTCGTTTAATCAAATCGAAAATTTTGTGCTCGGAAAAATGTTTCTATCAAACTACTATTAAAACTCTGGGAACTGTTAATTATTCTCACTCCCAACACGCCGTTTCCGTATCGTGAGTAAAATTGTATGTCTGTCAGAGCTACAGGTTTCTCTTCAAAGAGAACATCAGTCATTTTGAAGAAATTAGACATAAATTCTTCTCGATCTACTTTACCCAACTCTTGTGGTAAACAAATTGCATAATATGCACCATCTCCAGTGAGATCTATCCCATAAAATAGAAGTGCTGTCATATAACCAGATGAAGATACTGTCTCTCCACCGTTTATGATGGGAACTATTTGACGTCTTGCATCTCGAATATCTTGTTCTTTATGAATGCTTAACATATTTTCTCCTTTCCACCACTAAAAAACCCCTCTCTAGAGGGGTTTTTGTGCGTTTAACTAATAATTTACCTTACGCCAAAAATCCCTCCTCAAAAAGGGCTTTTTTGGTTTTTTTGCTGTTGGTTTTGATGTTATGACACATATGATTTATTTAAATATTATACTCTGATTGTCAAATAACCCACCTTTATTACTCTATGTGAAGTACAGTATACTGTATTTTTCCAACAGGTGCTACAACTTCAATTTTTTCTCCAACTCTTTTGCCCATAAGCGCTTTACCTAAAGGTGATGAATGCGAAATTTTTTTCTCCTTGGGATCTGCTTCCCATTCACCGACTATCATATACACGTCTTTTCTGCCATTTATCCTTACAGTGACTTTACAACCGATATCGACGCTTCCTTTAAAATGAGTAGACTGTACAAGCTCTGCATTACGAATAATCTCTTCAAGCTCTATGATCCGGCCGTCAATAAGAGCCAGGTCTTCCCGGGCAGCAGAGTATTCGCTGTTTTCTGATAAATCACCCTGTTCCCTGGCATCAGCCATGCGTTTGACACCTTCAGGACGTTTCACTTTGACAAGTATATCGTACTCGGACTTGAGCTCCTCAAGCCCTTCTTTGGTTAGTAAAATTTTATGATTATTCATGTGGGTTTATTTAAAAAAAAGCCCCCAGATTTATTAGAAAGTAGGGGCTGTTGGCGATAACATCACGTTACCAGTTGGGACAGTATACTAAGCGTAAATTTCCTTGTCAAGTATATGAAAAGTACGCTATAATAGCCTCAAGTTACACCTTATAATCACCAGTTTATTAATTAACGGAAAATGCTGTGCTCGTCTAGGAACCTAGGACAATAGGTTCCCCACCTGCTAAAGCCATGGCCCGTTCGTCTAGCGGACTAGGACGGTTGGTTCTCAACCAACAAATCACCGGTTCGAATCCGGTACGGGCTACAAATATCATTTCACCCCGCGTTTGGGTAAGTTCACTATACTCTTTTGCTTCTCAGCATTCCTTCTATGTGTGTTAACGATTCGTCTCACGCCGGGAAAATTAGTAAATGTGACTGAAACACGGCGTATTCCCGAAAGGTTTGCGATAGCTTTCAGGATATCACGGCTTGAGTTATTGTATCCTCAGCGTAGAGATGAGGCATACTTAAGACGCAAGTGGCAACTGCAATACTAAGTGGCAATCGTTTTTTGTATAGAGTTTGATAAGGTGATATGAGTCTTACAAATTCACCATCCCACCCATATACAAATACTACGGTGTGGCTGCTTTCGGTTAGCTCCAGCATTGCCCCTAAAGATTCTTCCGGGGTACATCGTGGAACACTTTCAATCGAGGACAGATAGTTATGAATATTTGATGAAAATCGGAAGTCTTCCTATTCAGCAGTTCTATAATCTCTATACTTTAATTTAATACTACGTATGAATAGGCATTGAAAATATCCAAACTCTTCTTCTCAAGCATCATACCTATTCAACTATCGAAATTACTCCTAATGCGGCAAGTCTATTTATACACATACGAGCAATTTTTATATGACTACTTGTATACTGAGAATTTTTTTCCATTTCTATATAAAGCTTCGCTGGTTGCCAAAGACTAGAACGTCCTGAAATATATACCTGATCAAGATAATACGGATTACCGTCAGTTCCCCAAATGACATCTCCAAAACCCCCACCATCAAAATCAATAGGAATGCCTAACTCACGTGACCGTGAATAAAGATCTGGAAAGAAGCCATCAGAGTAACTATTATAATCTCGTGCCTTTGTAACGCGTTTCACTATAAAACCAGGATGATATCTTGGATGTAAGAGGCGCGGGATTACGCCAAATGCTGCATGTATAGCAGGAATATTTGCAGGAAAGACAGTAGAAGCTAGTTTGTGAAGATAATATATCTGCTTTGCTTTTTCTGGAGACATGTCATAATCATTCCAAGGAACCTTATAGAGTAAATCTGGATTTGTAGGACAAACAACAACTATACTATCTTTTCCACATCCGATATATTTCACATTATATTTGTTGCTAATTTCCTCTGCTATTTGTGATGCATCACCTGGAAAATGATCAATCTCGTATTCACCTGTTGATAATTGACGATCAGTACGGTGAGGAATAGTTTGTCTTACTTCACGAATAAAATCGGAAATAGGTATTGGTATTTCAAGCATCCTTACATTATAGGTTATTTTTACTCGAAATTCACTATAAATTTTAATAATCTGACAGCTATAGGAAGAGGTCGTCCTTATAAAGGGTCATTTTAATTACTATTAGTTTTACAGTTGACTTCTTCGAATTGCTCGTTCACAATAATCCACACATGCGTCGGTACTCATTTCAACGCAAACAACCACTTATTCTCATGATTTTTATTGTCCTTGTGGGTCTAGGAGCTGGTATATTTGGTTTTAAAACTCTTGCTGGTAATGCATCTTCGATCGTCTCGCCTTTGGGTGACTTGAAAAACATACCATTTCTTAAGGACGGTACAAGAAACACTCGTGACTCAAGTGAACTTATTGATGACATCAAAGAATTTATTGATCAACAAAACGGTACCTATTCGGTATATATCTTTGATATTAATGAAAATACCGGATTTGGCATCAACGAAACCACCATCTTCACCGCAGCGTCCATCAATAAAGTACCGATACTTGCTGTACTGTATTATGAAGCCCAACTAGGTGCTATTGATCTTGATGAACGGATCACGATACAGGCAAACGATATCCAGGATTATGGTACCGGAATCATCCGCTATCAGGAACCGGGCACAGTATATTCAATTAAGTCCCTTGCACAACTGATGATTGAAAAAAGCGATAATACTGCCGCATATATTCTTTCACAACGCTTGGGTACCAAAAAAATTCAGGAACGTGTGAACGAGTGGGGACTTGTACAAACTGACATCACTGAAAACAAAACCTCAAACAGGGATTTAGCGACACTTATGGTCAAATTGTACAAAGGCCAAGTGACCAATAAAGCCTTGACAGAAGAAATGGTCGGATTTATGGATGACAGTGATTTTGAAAATAGAATTCCAGCACTTTTACCAAAAACTATTCCGGTGTATCATAAAATCGGAACAGAGGTTGGAAATATTCACGACGCCGGTATCATAGTTTTGCCCGATAGGCCGTTTTATTTAGGCGTTTTAACTAATGACGTGAGTGATGAACCAACAACTGAGGCCGCAATTGCCCAAATAGCTAAAATCGCCTTTGATTATATGAGTAGCGAGTAGTTATGCCCTTAGTGGTGGTATAGCAGCAGGTGGCACTTTCGGAATTTGAGATTTAATCTGTATGAGTGGTCTAGCAAGAGCCAGTTTCAGCACCTCATCCATATGTTCGACAAATTCAAACCTTAAATCATTAAGGACGTATTTGGGTATATCTTCCAAGTCTTTTTTATTATTTTTTGGTATTATCACGAGCTTAATCCCTGCCTGATGCGCAGCTATCACTTTTTCCTTAACTCCACCGATCTCAAGCACCCTACCCCTAAGTGTGACTTCTCCAGTCATTCCCACAAAACGTTTGACTGCAATTTTGGTTAAGGCTGAAACCAGCGCTGTCGTGATTGCAATACCAGCACTTGGACCGTCTTTGGGTACTGCGCCCTCCGGCACATGAACATGAACGTCAAGGTTTTGGAAAAACTTTTCATTGAGCCCCAATAGTTTCCATCTGCTCCGGATATAGGAGAGAGCCGCATGACAGGATTCTTTCATGACCTCACCCAAATGTCCAGTGAGAGTAAGTTGCCCCTTGCCCGGCATGAGGGCAACTTCGATAAAGAGTATACCTCCTCCTGCTTCGGTCCAGAAAAGCCCCGTTGACATCCCAACTTCATCTTTCTTTTCAGCAAGGTATGAAGTGAATTTGGTCGGACCGAGATATTTCTGGAGATTGTTAACACCCACTGTTACGTGCATGCGTTTTCCCTCAACAATTTCTTTGGCGATTTTTCTGTAAATGGTCGCAATTTCGCGCTCTAAGTTGCGAACTCCAGCTTCGCGGGTATATTTACGGATGATCTCACGGATTGCATCTTCGCTGATTTTTGCCTGAGTGTCTCCCAAACCGTTAAATTCTCTCTGTTTTTTGAGTAAAAATTCTTTGGCGATGTGGAATTTTTCATCCTCTGTGTATCCTGGGAAATGGATAATCTCAAGCCTGTCTCTTAATGCCGGAGGGATAGTATCTAAGATATTACAGGTAGTGATGAAAAATACCTCAGATAAATCAAATGGGACTTCAAGGTAATGGTCGGAGAACGCATGGTTCTGTTCAGGATCAAGTGCCTCAAGAAGAGCGGCTGAAGGATCGCCTCTAAAGTCAGCCCCGACTTTGTCAATTTCATCGAGCATAAATACGGGGTTTTTGGTTCCTGCCTGTTTGATGCCCTGAATGATGCGTCCCGGAAGTGCTCCGACATAGGTTCTTCTGTGACCGCGGACTTCTGCTTCATCCCGGATGCCTCCCAGAGATATTTTGACGAATTTACGGTTTAAAGATCGGGCTATAGATTTGCCCAATGATGTTTTACCAACTCCAGGAGGCCCAACAAAACAAAGTATTGTCGGACTGACTACCCGCTTGGCCGCAGAGGGATTTTTGTCTACACTATCTTTTTCTTCTGGTCTCTTCTCTTTAGCTACTTTTTGAGTTTTGAGTTTCAGTACCGCTAAATACTCAACGATGCGCTCTTTGATCTTCTTGAGGGCATAATGATCTTCATCAAGCGCCTTTTGTGCGGCTTTAATCTCGATTTTGCTTTCGCTTTTTTTGCTCCACGGTAACTCAACAAGCCAATCGAGGTACGTCCTTACATACGATGCTTCAGGATTGTATTGAGACATTTGCGCGAGTCTACGAAGTTCTTTTTGGGCTTTTTCTTCCACATCCAGAGGCATTTTCGCCATCTTAACTTTATCCTGGAGTTCGCGGATATCCTTGTTTTCGTCTTCTCCGAGTTCTTTTTCAATCGTCTTTAAACGCTCACGCAGCACCGACTCGCGGACGCTTTTGTCAAACCGCTCTTGGGTTTTTGAGGAAATTTTCCGTTCTAGCTCGAGAATTTTCACTTCGTGGGCCAGCAGTTGATCGACTTTTTCGAGGCGTGATTTGACATCATTCATCTCCAAAAGCCCTTGTTTTTCCGTAGGTTTGATGTCCAGAACATTTGCCACCTGAT
The DNA here is from genome assembly GCA_964412165.1 of uncultured Gammaproteobacteria bacterium. Classification (GTDB taxonomy): domain Bacteria; phylum Patescibacteriota; class Microgenomatia; order UBA10105; family UBA10105; genus CAYPMW01. Next base: position 20,535 of record CAYPMW010000011.1, read on the forward strand.
TAGCAAGATCACCCGGAGGAGGTGAGGACATGATGTTCATGAAAACCAGAAAATCAACCGCTTTGCCGAGATTTACCGCTTTCCGCAGCTCAGCCACAATGTGATTAATAAGTGCTTTTATTTGATCATTCACATCACCAGTATCCGGAAGCGGTCGAATTTTTCCTAGAAAATAAGGTTCAAACACATCAAAACTTGAGATTTCAACCCGTTCGATACCTCTAACAAGTGCATTGATTTCGCCTTCATGTTTAAACATCCGTTCAATTTCCGCCCGCGTTCCTATCTGGTACAAATCAGAGGGGCCTGGGTTATTGATATTGGGGTTCTTCTGCATCACAAGCACTACCTGCCGGTTATACATGGATGCAGCCTCAATAGCTGATACCGATCTTTGTCTGCCAAAGGTAAGTACTACTTCGGTACCGGGAAATACGACTCCGTCACGGATGGGGATAATTGGTAATTGATCGTTTTTTTTCTCGAGTGAATGTTGATCCATAAAGTAATTAGCAGTCTAACATAGGTACTGCTAAGTGTCAAGATGGGTATCAGACTAAATCTTCCATGAGCGAATTAAGATCCGCCGCACCGAGCTTATGATCTACCAAAGCTTCCTCATGTATTTGGGGAGTTTGATCTTCATAAGTAGGTTTTTCCTCTTTATAGAAGATACCAATTGGCACTTTCGGTCCCCATTCAAGCGCTTTCTCATATGCTCTTGCTCTACTTGAGATGTCATGATCCGAACCCAATTCATAAATATGCTCGCGGTACCATTGGTAGGTGTTGACGTGGTTAAATGTCACACAAGGTTGAAATACATCAATAAAAGCAAATCCTTTGTGGTTAAAACCCTCAACAACTAGCTTTGTGAGACCAGGTATATCTCCAGCAAATCCTCGGGAGACAAAAGTAGCTCCACCTGCTAAAGCAATTGCAATTGGATTGACCGCCTCCTCCAAAACTCCTGCTGGTGTGGATTTGGTTTTGAAGCCCTTTTGGGCTGTAGGTGCGGTTTGGCCGGTTGTCAAACCGTAAACTTGATTGTCATGGACGATCATCGTCGCATCCACATTTCTTCTAGCAATGTGCACCAAATGATTGGTGCCTTCACCAAATGTATCGCCGTCTCCAGCTACAATCACTACCGGCAGCTTATGGTTAGCAAGCCGTATTCCTTGAGCTACCGGAATTGGCCTGCCGTGTAAGGTTTCCACAGCATACGATTTGAGGAAATTGACCATGTGGCCGTGACAACCGATGCCATATACCATACAAAAGTCAGTCGGCCCCCATCCCTTTTCAACCAATGCGTTTTTAATCGACCCCCAAATACCAAAGTCACCGCATCCCGGACACCAATTGGGCATGAAAGCGGTCTTAAAATCAGTAACTGTTGACATATTTTTATGAAAATTTTTTCACTTGAGCAATAATTTCTTTTGGAAAAAATGGCCGGCCGTCGTATTTGTTGATCCTATCTTTAATTGCGATCCCGGTTTTAAGAAGTATCCAGTCTGCCATCTGTGAGTTATGGTTACCCTCGATATCAATCACGTGTTTTGCGTGGCTGAGAAGATACTTCACCGAGTCAGCCGGAAACGGATTGACCCAGGAGATATGGACATAATTAACAAGATCCGGTTGTCCTTGTTCGGTGAGTTGCCGCATAGTTTCTAAGACTGAACCTTTGGTCGAACCCCATCCAACCAATGTATGCTTGGCTTCTTTTGGGCCAAATAGTACCACCTCTGGTGCTTCTTTTTGGGCTAGCTCCGATTTCTTCATCCGCTTTTCAATCATTTCTTTGGTCATCGGCCCATCCTCTGTGGAGTATCCAAGTTCATCATGTTCGTCCGAATTGGCACGAAAAACTCCGCCTTTTCGTCCAGGAATTGGCCGCGGGGAGATACCATCCTCAGTGAGTTCATACCGTTTTACCTCGACTTGTTTGATCTGTTCCTCCTCGGTCATGAGTTTTCCTCGATCTATGCTGATTGGAATTTGGGCAAATTTAGCAAAATCAACTGAAAAATATGATTCGCACAAATATTTATCTACTAAAACAAAACATGGAGTCTGATATTTCTCAACTAAATTAAAGGCGACACTTGTTAAGTAATACGCTTCTTCGGCATCTCCTGGTGCTAAAACTAGTCTTAAGAATTCACCCTGAGAAGCATTGAGTACAAAGTGAAGATCGCCCTGGGTAGTCCATGTCGGAAGCCCTGTTGCCGGGCCTGGCCGTTGTCCGTAGATGATTACCACCGGCTGTTCGATCATACCAGCAAGTGATAATCCTTCAGTCATAAGAGAAAAGCCGCCGCCGGAAGTAGCTACCATTGATCTTACACCAGCAAATGACGCACCAATCGCCATATTGATACCTGAGATTTCATCTTCTGGCTGTTTATATACAAAGCCAGCTTTCTCAGCAATTCCTGCCATGTAAAAAAGAAGTCCATTGATTGGGGTCATGGGGTATGCTGCAAAAAATTTCATTCCGGCTGCCACAGATCCTAATCCGATCGCTTCATTGCCAGTAAGCACCAACTGTTTTTTAGGATCTGCCTGAGGAGTAATTTTTTTGGTATATCCCGACGGATACGTAATGTTAACAAAATCAAATCCAGCTCGCGCTAGTTTCACATTTTTGGAGACCACCTCTTCGCCTTTCCGACCAAACTGGTCGGCAATCACATTTTCCAATTGTGAGAAATCATAACCAACTAGCGCGAGTGTTGCCCCCAAAGCAACAGTATTCCGCATCAGTACGTCTCCACCATGATCTTTGGTCAGTTTCATAAGTGGCACCGGAAATAAGTTTACGGATTTAGGGAAATCAGTAGCTGCAACTTGAAAACTTTCATTGTCAAATACAATTGCTCCGCCTTCCACCACTTCATGATTATGCAAGTTTACTGTCTCACGGTTTAGCGCAATCAGGATATCCGTTTCATTATCAATTGCAAAAATTTCGTGATCGGCAACGCTCACAAGGATTACATTGTGCCCGCCACGGATAAGGGATGGATAATCATTTATCGTAATAGCCTTCAGTCCGCCGCGAGAAAACGTGCGGATAAGAAGAAGTCCCGAGGCCATGATGCCAAAACCCGCCTCACCACCTACCATAATATTAACACTCATAATGTATCATTTAGAGTACCACACCACATCAGGTACGTAAAGAGAAATATCACGCTCAAGCGATACTTGTGTATAATAAGGATTGTACTATGGCGCTTTTGACACTTACTAAAAATGGCAGATCAGTCACGTATCGCCCCTTGTATTCGTCAATTTTTGAATTCCTCATGCAAAAAAGTATCGAGCTGGAAAATAAAACTGCAATCGTCTCAGTTGATGTTGACTCAGGCGACCGCTCAACTATTACCTACAAAGATTTATTGAGAATATGTAGCCAAACCGCTCATTTACTCAAAAGTCTGGGGTTACGATCTGGTGACCGAGTCGCACTTTTAATGCATAACACAATGGAGATACTCCTTATAGAACTGGCATCCGGCATACTCGGTGTCACCACAGTACCTCTTGACCTTAAACGAGATACGCTCGACCGGAAACTTTTTAAACTCAAAGACACCGGCGCTAAAGGGATGTTTATCAAATCCAGTGAAGGGTCTGAAGAAAATAAAATACTTGAAAAACAAACTCGTCTAATGAATTTTAGTTCATATGAAGATTTTAAATCATTAATACATAGATTTCCTGCTTCTTTCGATACACCAGTCACTTCACTTAACAATCTATACCTGATCCTCTATACATCAGGCACCACTGCTTTACCCAAAGGAGTGCCGTTGACTGCGGAAAACTTATTCGCAAATGCGGAAGGCATTGCCAAATGGCAAAATTTAACGCCTAAAGACGCTTTTAATATCATTCTTCCCCTCCACCACATCAATTCAACTACCATGTCACTGGCCACACTTATCTCCGGCGGTACTGTCATTTTAAACTCGCGCTATTCCGCTACCCATTTTTGGAATGTAATTGCAAATGAAAAGGCCACAATTACGAGCGTCGTCCCAACAATTATCCACGATTTACTTGTACGAAAAGACGAGTTTCTGAAAAATAAACCAAACGTCTCCTCAGTAAAACGCATCCTCATCGGTTCAGCTCCTGTCCTTCCGGAAGAGACTATCGCCTTTTACAATACCTTCGGCATCAGGGTAATCCAAGGATATGGACAAACCGAAACATCCCTTCGCGTTACCGGCGTGCCTCTTCAACTCAACGAAAAAACATATCGTGCAATGCTTAAAAATAATACCATTGGTGTAGAACTCACCAATTGTAATGTGTCGATATTAAACAACAATGGGGACGAGGCCAAGGAAAACGAAGAGGGTGAGATTGTCATTCGCGGACCAGTAGTCACCCAAGAATATTTACATAATCCAATATCTACAAAAGAATCATTTTATGGAGGATGGTTTCACTCGGGAGATCTGGGGTATTACAAAATGATTAATGGCGTTAAATACTTTTTCATTGTTGGAAGACTCAAAGAAATCATTATCAAAGGCGGCGTAAATTTGTCTCCGGCTCTTATTGAAGACGCCCTTCTCAAGTCATTTCCGGAGATTGAATCGGTAAGCGTCATCGGCTACCCTGATGCACGTATGGGAGAGGAAATTGCAGCAGTCATAGTTCCAAAGAAAAAACTGGGTCGAACGGAGCAATCCAAACTGACTGAAAAAATCATTTCTGACGGGAAAAATAACCAAATCGCCAGGCTATCTCCCTATGAAGCTCCATCCAAAGTGTTTTTTGTCGACAAACTTCCGCTCACTTCAACAGGTAAAATTCAAAGGGTGGAAGTGAAAAAAATGGTGGCTGAAAAATTCAAACCAGAAAAACCCATACTTTTTTATGTTCGACTAATAAAATCTAATGAGACAGATATCCTTAAATCAGTAGTCGCAATAAATAACGAGCGTTGGCTTGGGTTACCATCTTCTTTGAAGGAATATACTGCTCGAGCACTAAATGGTCTCCTTTTCGGGGTTTTTGATGAAAAAGAAGGCTTAATTGGTTCTCTATCATGTGTCCGGATGAATATGAAGCAATTGAAAAATCTCAAAACCTGGAATGAGGCCACAGGCAACGGCACGCTCTCTACTCAAAATCCAACCGGTGATACGCTCATTTGTGCCGCGATCTCTGTTAAATCTATCCTACAACCTACAACCTACAACCTACAATTTTTTATAACTAAAGAAGCGCAACTAAAACAGTTTGCCAAACGGAAAATAGAAGAATATGTTAACTCTAATTTCGATCACGTATTGGAATTTCACAAAAAACCAAAAGGCGGGCTTCCCGGTGCAAATGTTTGGAAAATTCTGGAAAATGGCCGTCCGGATGATAAAGAAGCAATGGGTTATAACGTCCTCATGAGGTATCCGGAAGTCACAAAATCAACCAAGATCACTCATACCAAATCAAGCCCAAGTGTATTACTTATAGAACACGCCCTCTCGTATGCCCAAAAACACGGTATTCGAAACGTAATCGCCTTCTCAAGACCAGCGGGCCTTAGACAGTACCTTCGAAAAAAATTGAGTAAATAGTTTAAGTTTTACTTGCACTCTCAATAGTTGCGGCGTCTATCACTTGACCTAATGATTTATGTCCACCCCGTTTCATTCTTAGAATTACACGGTAATGATTAGGAGTTTGACCAAATTCCTGACGTATTATCATCCCGATTGTTAACCGATCTGCACCGTCTATTTCCAATTGATTAACCCTGTTTACAATCAACCTATATTCTTCGAGCATATCTGATGGACTCTTGCTTATCATGTATTCAACAGTTTGTTCATAACTGGGAATAGCCTGTCGAGCAAAGTCTCTCATGCTTGGGACATCACTGTGGGTGTCTTCTCTAAAACTCGCTAATTCCTGTTTCGCCCACTCAAGTCCAGATGAAAAATCTTCTTTATGGTACGGAAATGTTTGGCCAAACAGAGGATTCTCAACGGGCATATTAATGATTCTATTGTTACTATTAAATTTTAGTACATTAATAAACTGAAAGAACTCTTGGAGGAAGAAATGTATTATATTAGAGACAAAATTCAATCAGAACAACATGAGTCTTTATATCCGCAGTTATTACACACTGCATCGCGGCCACCGGGCATACCATACATTTCTAAGTTGCAGTTAGGACAGGGACGGAGATTATAAACTCGGGGATTTTTCTGAAGTATTCTGAACGTTAGTGAAGAATCACCTAAGGTTTTACTAATTCGGACGGGATCCCTCTCCGCCGATTGGTGGTTCGGGATGACAGGTAATGTATCATGGAAAAACTTGTTTGCCTGTTTCATCGGTGACAATGACAGCCGCTACCGGGCAAGCCTTAGCTGCTTCAAGTAGCGCCTCATCGGTTTCATTTCCTACAGTAGGAAGAACTATCGCCTTGGCTTCATTATCCAGAGCAAATGCCTGTGGCGCTACAGCTACACAGGACCCTGCACCAATGCATAAATTCCGGTCAACAGTAACTTTGTATTTTGCCATTGTACGAAAATTGTCTAATTCCTAATTACTCTAATTAACTAATCATTAGAAATAAAATTAATTAGGTCAATTTGGATAATGCTTTATGTAACACTTCAAGCGATAAAAGCGCACACTTGACTCTTGTTGGCGTTAGCTCAATACCCAGCATTTCCAAAATATCATCTCTACCGAACCTTTTCAAGTTGAAAAGTGGTGCACCAATCGATTTCTCGGTGAGCATCGAGGCAGAAGCAATGCTAATGGCACACCCAGAACCTTCAAACCTCACGTCTTCAAGCGAATTAGCAGATTTTTCCGTTCGTATGTATAGAGTAATACTGTCTCCGCAGGAAACTATTTGGTCGCTTGCTACCGCATCAGCTTTTTCAAGTCTACCAAAATTTCTGGGATGTTTGTAGTGGTCAAGAATGATTTCACGATATAGTGTATTCATATTACGAAAAAAGTTTCTTTGCTTTTTTAAGACCATTTACCAACTGATCTATATCTTTAAAAGTGTTATATATATAAAAGGAAGCCCTCGCAGATGCTGGTATACCAAGATATTGATGCAGTGGCATGGCGCAGTGATGTCCAGTACGAATACAAATATTGTCCGAGTCCAAAACTTGAGCAATATCGTGCGCATGGATATGAGGAATGGTAAAGGCAACTAGACCACCTCTATTGAGAGGATCCACTGGCCCGTACAATTTCAATCCATTAATTTTTTGTAATACTTCGAGTGCATACTGTATTATTTCTGTTTCATGCTTACGGATATTTCCCATTCCAAGATTATTTAAAAAATCAATTGCCGCGCCTAATCCGATTACTCCTGCGATATGCGGCGTTCCAGCTTCAAACCGGTGTGGGGGCTTTTTGTAGGAAGCACGGTTCCAATATACTTCCTCAATCATCTCTCCACCAAATTGATAGGGAGGCATGTTATTAAGCAGCTCATACCTCCCCCATAACACGCCTACTCCCGTAGGACCAAGCATTTTATGAGATGAAAACACATAAAAATCGCAACCTAAATCATTCACATCAACATGTAGGTGAGGTACAGCCTGAGCTCCATCGATAAGTACCACACATTTTGGATTCTTTTGTTTAATTTTACTAGTTAATTCTTTGACGGGATGAATTGTACCCAATACATTTGATACATGCGTGAAAGCAACTAAACTAGTTTTTTCTGTTACCTGCTTTAAAAGTTCCTCCTCATCTAGCTTTCCATCGTCTTTTAATCCAATTACCTTCATCTCACACCCTGTAGTTTGAGCAAGCTCAAGCCATGGAACAAAATTTGCATGATGTTCAATAATCGTAGTGATAAGTGTACTTTTCGCAGTCAACGCTTTTTTTCCCCACGCTGAAGCAACGAGATTTATCGCTTCGGTAGCGTTACGGACAAAAACGACCTCCTCGGGTTGGCGGGCACCAATGAACTGGGCGACTATTTGACGAACTGATTCGTACTCCTCGGTCGCTTTTTCGGATAAACGGTATATGCCGCGAAAAATATTGGCCGTATATTTTTTATAGTATTCTGCCTCTTTCTCAATCACCTGCCTCGGCTTTAGCGAAGTGGCAGAAGAATCGAGATACACAAGATTTTTTTCTGCATCAAATATAGGAAAATCTTGGCGGATTGTAATTGGGTCAATCATAAATGGTTTTAAATTCCGTGTATCATTGTTAATAATTGTTTATCGAGTACTTTCCTTATGCGCTTAACCATAAGGTCATCACCTATTTTCTCAAAAATCGGCGTATAAAAACCTTCAATTAGTAGTTCATACGCTCGCTTTCTGGATATTCCGCGGCTTCTCAAGTAAAAAAGCTGCTCCTCGTCAACTTTACCAACTGTAGCACTATGCGTACAACGGACGTCATTAGCAAGAATTTCCAGAGCTGGTTTACTATCGGCTTTTGCCTCGGGAGATAACATCAAGTTTTCGTTGCGTTGGTACGCATCTGCGTGCTGTGCCTTTTTATGAACACGAATATATCCTTCATAACTAAATCTACTCCTTTCAAAGAGAGCACTTTTTACTAACAAGTTACTCGTTGTCTGAGGTGCAAGGTGATTTTGATACGTATGAAGTGCGGGTGTGTTTGAATTTGCACCTATTACAATTCCATAAATATCTGCTTGCGCTCCTGCCTCGACTAAATTGACTTCAACACTGCTCTCTGCATTTCCCAGTGCAATTAAAACGAGCGTTAACCGTTCCTGAGTTTTCACCATAAACTTTTTCTGATCATTTTGAGTAAGATCCGCAATGATAGTTTTTTTCTTCATAGTTATCCAACTGATCCTTCCATTTGCAGTTCTATGAGCCGGTTCATCTCCACCGCATACTCAAGCGGCAGCTCTTTGATAATCGGCTCAATGAAGCCGTTTACTATCATGGCTTCAGCTAATTGTTTAGTGATACCACGACTTTGGAGATAAAACAGCTGTTCATCGCCGATTTTAGAAACTGTCGCCTCATGTTCAATTTGTACATCATTTGACTGAATTTTCATCGTCGGGTACGTATCTGAACGCGAACTTTCATCAAGTAATAATGCATCACAGACTACCTTAGATTTAACTTGTCGTGCACTCGGAATGACGTAAAGTAATCCCCGGTAAGATGTTCTACCACCACCTTTAGAAATCGATTTTGAGGTAATTGTTGAAGACGTTTCGGAAGCCAGGTGAATAGCTTTCCCTCCGGCATCTTGGTGCTGACCAGGACCGGCATATGCAATTGAGAGTATCTCACCGCGGGCTTTACGTCCGACTAAATACACACTCGGGTACTTCATAGTCAGCTTGGAGCCTAAATTCCCATCTACCCATTCGCCAATTCCTTCTTCCTCTACCCGCATTCGTTTGGTCACCAGATTGTACACATTCGTTGACCAGTTCTGAATGGTGGTGTATCTCACACGTGCACCTCTTTTTACAATTATCTCCACCACTGCTGCATGAAGCGAATCAGTCGTATAAATTGGAGCAGTGCAACCCTCAACGTAATGGACGAAACTACCTTCATCGGCAATTATGAGCGTGCGTTCAAACTGCCCCATGTTAGCAGCGTTGATGCGGAAATATGCCTGCAGGGGAAGCTCTACTCGCACTCGGGGAGGAACATAAATAAAACTGCCACCAGACCAGACGGCACTATTGAGCGCTGCAAACTTATTGTCAGCTGGAGGGATGATGGTCCCGAAATATTTTTTTACGAATTCCGGATACTCCCGAAGCCCTGAATCCATGTCCAGGAATACAACTCCCCTTTTATCAAGTTCTTTTTTGATACTTTTATATACCACCTCTGATTCATACTGCGCTGAAACACCTGCTAAAAATTTTTTTTCGGCCTCCGGAATCCCTATTCGGTCATACGTCTCTTTTATTTCGGGAGGTAACTCTTCCCAAGACCGTGCTTTTTTCGAAGTTGGTTTGATGTAGTAATAAATATTGTCAAAATCGATTCTGGAGAGATCTCCACCCCATATAGGCATAGCTTTATTCTGAAAAATTTCATAGGCACGAAGACGGTAGTTGCGCATCCATTCTGGTTCGTTTTTAAGGTGGGAAATTTCCCGCACGATCCGTGAAGACAATCCTTTCGCTGATTTAAATACGTAATTTTCTCGCTTTTTGAAGCCGTATTTATATGAGCTTATACCGCTAAATGTTTGCATAACCTGTCCTTTCGATTTTTTCTACCAGCTCTATTCCACCTGATCGGATTATTCTTCCATCTATCATGATGTGCACATGACTAAGCGGAACGAAATTAAGAATCCTTTGGTAGTGTGTGATAAGAAGAACTCCCGCACCTGACTCTTTCAGCGAATTGATTCCCTCCGAAACAATCTTTAAAGCATCAATATCAAGTCCCGTATCAATTTCATCGAAAATAGCAAATTTAGGTTGGAGCGTCAAGATTTCAAGCATTTCAATTTTTTTCTTCTCTCCTCCGGAAAAACCGTCGTTTACTGAGCGTTTCAAAAATTCCTTATCCATGTGAAGTATACCGCAATACGCTTCGAGTTTCCGGTGGAAGGCAACCACGTCCACTGCTTTTTTCCCGTATATCTCATAATACGCTGTGCGTAAAAATGAGGATAACGCAACACCAGGAATAGCTACTGGGTTTTGAAACGCTAGCATGAGTCCATGTTGTGCACGTTCGTGCGGTTCAAGTGAGGTGATATCTTTGTTGCGAATGTATATTTTTCCAGTCACAATCTTGTATTTGGGGTGACCAGCCAGAGCGAGTGATAATGATGATTTACCGCTGCCATTGGGACCCATGATCACATGAACTTCACGAGGCAAAATAGAAAGATTTACGTCGTGAACTACATCTTTACCATCTACTTTCACATGAATATCTTTAATCGTGAGAGAGTTTCTCATACGTATGCGTTATTATATCGGCAGAAGGAGTTTTTACCAAGGGAGAGTGAGGTTGACTGAACTTGACACGTTTCCGGTTTTATTCCAAGCTACTCGTATCTCCTGACGACCGGCGGCGTTTTTGTAATATACCTTGCCGTACTGTTTTCCGTACTCATACAGTTCTTTGGTTAATTTTACATCACTTAAACAATAATTGCGAAGTTTCTCAATCTCATTATTCCTGAAGTAGTCGATTGCGAGAAGTCCGTGGCCTTTTTTTGGTGATCCAAGAGTCTCCCTGACCAAATCATCAAGGCTTAGTCGAAATCCAAGGTTCTTTTCGATCTCTTCTAGAAGGTCAAGTGTCGGAAAAATCCGGACATCTCCCACATAATAGGGTTTTAGAACCTGCAGGTCAAAATGGTTGATGTTGAATCCAATAACGAGCGAAGCGTTTTCAAAAAGAGGAAACATCTGTATCAATTCCTGCTCGGTGAAAGAAATATATTTGTCTAGTGAGTAATCATATACTCCCACCATCGAAACCTTGAGTTTACTTGGATCACTCGATTTCGCATCACGAAACGTGAGTTGGGTTTCAACGTCAAATACGATCGGTTGGGCCATAAGAAAATTATTATAACGAAATTACAGTGAGGACAATAGGTGCTAACTGTATCAATTTTTAAAATATCTACACAAATACTGTTATTGAGACTCCAAGAGCTAAAAGCCCTAGGATTGTGACCTTTAGTGTCAGGCTCAGTTTGATCAACAGCTGAAATTCTGCCACGCGAAAACAAGTAGACTCACGTCCTGAATATCCATCCGTTCGCCCAAGATAGACGGATTTTCGCGAAGGCGGACTAAGCATGTACAAAGGTTTTAGGTGTGTCTGAAGTATTGTAGTTACCGGATTTAGTATGCTACTATTCATATTTATGGTTGTTGGTTATTGTTTTAATATCAAGAAAAATCTTCCCTCTGCTGATCCTCTGGCCCAATTTGATGCGGAATTTGACTCCCCTGAAACGATTACCGCCCAATTGAAGGCGCTCGAAAGTGGGAATCATCGCGTCATTAAAATAGAAGCCGACGAAAAAGCTTACTTAAAGCTCTTTAAATTGCGTAAAACGCTTGATATAGTCTTTAACATCGCTGAAGCTTTTTATGGTGATGCCCGAGAATCGCAGATACCAGCGATGTGTGATATGCTCCAAATTCCGTACACGTTTTCGAGTTCGCTCACGCATGCTTTGAAACTTGATAAAGCGGTAGCCAAGAAAATTCTTAGCTATCACGGCATTAAAACCCCACGTTTCCAGCTGTTTTCACATCCAGACGAACTACTAGACGCTTCACTTCGATTCCCCATAATCCTCAAACCAAATGCTCAAGGTTCTAGTAAAGGAATACTCGATGCGAATCTAGTCACTGATAACACGAACTTTAAAAAAAGGCTTAAGTGGATGTTCGGTTCATTTCATGAACTAGTTTTGGCCGAAGAATTTCTGGATGGTAGAGAGTTCACGGTATCTCTCATGGGAAATCCACCCAAAGTACTTCCCATTATCGAGCAGCGACTTGACCGTCTACCGAAAGGTTACGCGCCATTTGCATCGTATGAGGTGAAATGGTTGTGGGAAGATACATTGACTGATAAACGCATAGCGTATGATTGTCCGGCACGTTTAGCGCCACGTCTGAAAAAGAAGATTGAACACGTAAGTATCGCTACGTTCTTAGCGTTCCGCTGCCGGGATGCTGCCCGTGTTGATATGCGATTAGACCGCCGGAATGAGCCACATGTCCTCGAGATAAATACTCTTCCTGGAATGATGCCCGATAACTTAGGTGTATCGTATTTTCCGATCTCAGCACGAGCAGCCGGCTATACGTATAATCAAATGATTCTTGAAATTCTGACACTCGCTGCTAAACGCTACAACTTAGTTTAAAGTGTTTCTTCAAACCAGTCTCTAATTAGGGACACTGCTACCGGCCGGGATTTGCGTGTAAAACCGTGACCAGCTTTTTGAATCATTTGCAACCGTTTTTTTCTTAGAGGCAAACTCAAAAAGTTTTCTTCCGTCTCTCTCAAATCAATTAGTCGATCCGATTCTCCGTAGATAAAAAGCGTGGGTTGACTGAGTTTTTTCAGGTTCTGTCGTATATCTACCATGCGAATGGATTTCCAAAAGGCAGGACCGATTCGGGTCATTTTTTTATTTGAACGTTCTATTTCGGAAATGCCGTCGGGATGAAACCCCTTTTTTTGTCTGAAGTACCTCTCAATTGATCTCGCTGGATCTATTGGAAAAGAAGTGAATAGTAATGAAACCACATGAGGAAGTGGAAAAGCCATGGTAACCGCTACCCCACCAAAGGATTGGGCGAGGATTCCAATTCTATTTTTATCCGTAAATCGATCTTTAAGGACAAATCCAAGTACAGTATTAAACTCCCGAACTTGTCTCTCAACGGTCATATCTAGAAATTTCCCCTGAGATTTTCCCGTACCAGAAAAACTAAACCGAATCGTCTGGTACCCGTTCTTATTAAGACTCCTCACCACATCATCAAAAAACCCATACTCATGAAGATCTACTCCAAACCCAGGTACTAATAATACCGTAGGAAAAATATCTCCCTTACTAGGGAGCTCTTGGAGCACATCGAGGTGAATTCCAGAGTTGGTAACAACGTTCTCGCTGTATTTCACGCTCCCTATTGTATCACCCATTAACCAGAACGATTGCATTTGGCAGGTTTCGTCCAGGACCAACTACATACCTACCGTTATAAAATAATGCACTTGATCCCCCGCCATCAAGATTGACGGCTGATTCTATTCCCAAGGCAACAAGGACATGTGCTGCATCGCCTATTGTAGCGCCTTGGATGACCCCGATATATAGGGTGCCGCTTTTGAAGCCAATAAACCCGCGGTTGGTTTTGGTCGATCTTGATTTTTCATCAAGGCTCCCTTCATCTACCCGAGAACTACCACCTATGACTAAAAGAGGGTGGTTGGCTATCCCGCCGATAATGCCTGTATCCCTACCCCACTCTAATGTCCTCTCCATAAACCTCATAGATCGGTCTGCATTTTGCACCACCATCGGCACTACACTATAAACGTTTTGGTCAGAGTTGAGATATTTTTTCGAGCGGGAATTAAATATGAGGGTATTAAACGAATTCACCTGTCCGGCGCAACTTGGATAATCAGGAGGGCAAAAATAAGTACCGTTAATTCCGGCAAAACCGCCATTTCGAGACACATACTCAGCGAGGGGTTTCACTGGACAATTATCAGTACAGGTATCGTCATTAGCGGTATCTGTGATCATCCTGATTGAACCTGCCTGGGCACCAATTAAGGAAATCACGAAATTTCCACGGCTTGTAGAGACGATCTGTTTACTAAACGTACCAGCGGCAGGTAAATTTTGGCTAATCGGAACATTGACAACCGTAGACTGTACCTGAGTTTTTTTTATGAGTTCCTGCGAAAGTGAGGCCATGCTCGCAGTCGCTTCATTATATTCGAGTTTTGACAGAAGATTGACCGCTGCTGCCAACTTTTTATCTTCTTCATTTACCGCCACTTTTTGCGCTCTTAGATCCGATAGTTGTTCCATGAGTTTCGCGACTTGGGAAAATGATTTTTCTACGGCGTCAACTTTTAGCCGAAGTTCGTCATTGGTGAGTCGTAGATCTTCTTTTTTGAGAGTTTCATTTTCGGCGGTAAGCGTGCGGATTTCACCTATACGTGTTGTATTAATCTCATCGAGCTCTTTTATTTTTTCGTTTGCCTGATTATTTTGCGTATATAAAGATTCAAGTTGTCTGAATAGATAAAAGGAATATCCCGTACTTCCTATAAAGGATAGTACAATAAAAAGCACCGTAACGATTTTCACGATGCGTACTTTTTTATTACCACCAGTCTGAGTTGCTTCCATTTAATAAATACTTCTTATCTGTACAAAATCCTGACTGTTACCTACAATAAAGTATAGTAATTCAAAAATATAAACGCAATCTGAGGGAGGTGATAATGTGAAAGACGGACGAACATTTATCGGTGTTTGGATTGTAAACAGTCTACTATTCTATTTCATTCCATTCTTACTACTAGGTCTCGTGGTTGTTGGAAATGCAAGGCTTAGTCATTTTATGGCAAGTATCATAAGCGGGTTTCTCATGACACTGATACTGACTGGCGCCAGCCATGTATTTACCAAGTTTAATATCAATCTCAAGCGTGATCTCGAACAAGTGACTGCAAATTATTTCACTAACGTGATTGGAATCTGGCTGATTGCTCGATATGCGGATTTAACGGGAGTTGGTATTACAAACGCTTGGATTGCATTAGGACTGGGAATCATGTTGACACTTGCCCAATGGCTCTTGCTTACAAGACTAATGAAGAAAAAAACTTCGGATTAAATCGATAGATCAATCGTAAGCTGAAGAAGTAAAGCTAAAAAACGGTATTGTGCAGCTCACTTGATTACAAACAGAATACAATTTACTGGTATAATTGAGTAGTTAGGGGTTATGCTTATTATTCTGAAGTTTGAGATGTAGCTGAAGACATGTCGGATTGCTGTTTAAAAAACGAGTTAATTTCATCTACTACATCCTGGGGAGTCAATTGAGCTTTAAGTAGATACCCATCTGCGCCGATTTTGAATGCTTCTTTGATGATGTCTTCCTGGCCCAAATTGGTGGTTAAAAATACAGGCGTATCTTTGGCTTTTGCATCAGGACTGCGAATTGATTTTAATACATCTATCCCTGTCACTTTCGGAAGCATGATATCAAGAAGTATCACGTCGTACGTTCCGGTCTTTACCTTGTTGAGTGCCTCTTCCCCGTCTACTGCCGCCTCAACTTCATATCCATCTCTCTGGAAACTGCGCATATAGAGATCTCTTATGTATGTATCATCTTCAATGATGAGTATTTTTCTCATATATACATCTTCAAGGCTTCTCTCTATTTAAGATGATACCATGTGGCTTTTGGCTTGACAAGTGATATTTTCTCTGCGCTTTTTCATATTGCCCTCTTCGTAATTGACAAATTTCATAAATCTCTATAGATTAAACATATATGAAAGGTAAAATTCTCGTTGTGGAAGATGATGAGACGTATAGTAAGCTCCTCAAATTTGAATTGGAGCGCCAAGAATTCCAAGTCATTTCGGTTTCTGACGGCGAGGCGGCTTTGGCAAGTGCGCAACTGGAGAAACCTAATGTAATTCTTCTTGATGTGATTATTTCCAAATCGCTGGGAACACAAGTCTTGAGGACTTTGAAGGATGACCCCCAAACAAGTGCAATACCGGTTTTTATTATGAGCAATTATGCTTCACGTGAAAATGAGCAAAAAGCCATGTCCCTCGGAGCGGTCGAGTTTATCGACAAAGGCATGTGGAAACCAAGCGAAATTGCTGACCGAATCGTCAAACATTTGTCAACCACTGTTTGATACATCCCCTCTCCATCCTTAAAGAATATCAAAGTCCTGCTGTAAGAGTTGTCTTGGATACGCATTTTTGGAAGTCACACCATAATATGGAGTTGATTCCGTATATGATGACGCACTTGAAAACTCAAGATAAAGTACATAGGCTTTGCCGTCACTTTTTCTCCGGTAGGAGAAGTCTGAAAGAGACTTGCCGGTATCAGTCTCTATCGTAAGATATCTACTGAGTAAATCAGTAATTCTCACAGGATACACGCCTTTATCGACATAGTACTTAAGAAGAGCCTGTGAAATTTCAGTTAACCGAGATTTATTCCGTTCGAGTTCAAGAGTATATGCTTTCTGTTTTTCTGTTTTAAGCGCATTCATAAGCTCTGATCCATATGCTTCAAGTGACAGCGCATTATCCGGTGTAGTAACTGCGACTTCCTTACCGACGTCTTTAATTGACAGTACTGTTGAAATAGTCAACTTTTGGTCGCCGACTGAACTGAGAGAATCAAGTGGTGAATCAAGTGAAAAGCCGGTGCCCCCTAACCCTTTTCTGAGCGACTCACTAAAAGAATATAAATTGAGTTGTGTCCGAATCGAAAATTTTCTGAGGATCGCGTCTTTTTTACCAAACCACACATCCATCTCCACCGTATCAACTCCACGAGTGATATTCTCAGGAGAAAATATCAGCTGTTTACTGTCTTTATTCAATTCTGTAAAGATCTTCTGCAAGGTCTCTTTGGAAGGTACAAATGTGAGATGGAAACTCGGAATTCCCTCAATCGTTTCATCAGCCATTTTTTTTACTTCAGGCAAAACCGCCTCCCGCAGTAAAAATTCCTGCGTATTCTTCCGGGTAGAATCAACCAGCGACTGTTCTTGATTGAGTTTTGCGATGTTTTTGCGAGCCTCCGACTCAATCCCTTTTGTATCATACTCTACCCACTTGCCCAAAACCGTATTGAGGTTAGACCGTATTTCGGTAATATCCCCCTGTGCATCTTCCCCATACAATATGCTGGTATAAGTAGTTACCAGCTTAATGATAGAATCTGAGATATAAACGAGCATACCATAGACCTTTTCGCCGGATTTGCGGATAGTACCCTTCCCGTGGTAAAGCGTTCCGGCGACATTGACTCCCGCATCAATACTCACGTCAAATTCTGACGTCGTCTCGGAGAAATGTACTGGTCCGGTGATATGAAGATCAAGGGATCCTGCATCAATTGCCGTGCCACCCAGACGGGCGCTAATTGAAAAATCGGTCGTATACGTTGAAAGCGCTGCCTCTTTTCGCATGGCTGCAAGAAGGATTTGTTCCGGTGTTTTGGGGATCAATGGTACTTTATATAAAGCGAGAAGCATTGAGTTGCGGGTATTATTGGAAACTAACGGTGGACGAAATCCAGTATATACGGTAGTAACTACAAGCGATACTCCGATCAATGGGATTACCACCAAGAAGGAGATTCCCAGCACTACAATCAACCACTTAGGGAAATTCTTAGGAGAACCGATCTGCGCAGGTTGTGCAATGCTGTCGGTATATTGCGTTTGAGACTGTGGTGATACTGGCGCTGGAACAGATGTTTTTACTTCCGTAATCGGCATTTGTGGTACATCCAAAGTATCCTTTAACATTGGAGGTGGAGACTGTGTATCCATATACACAGAGTAATGAAAATTGGATGTTCTTAGCAAGAGGTAATATCACGGTTGGGAATGATTATACTCGCTCTCTCTTTGAATATTACGGTAAAACATAAATTTGACTCCTTCGGTGACTACAAAATACGCTCCCACGAGTGAGATAATCATAAAAAGTTCAGTTTTCCGAGGAGGATAGAAACCAAATACAGTTTGACCAATACTGGTAAACGGTAGTATGACTGTTACTAAAAGAGCCACGCAGGAAAGAACTAGTAAAGCAAGCGATGGGCCCTTAGCTTTGAAAAACCAACCATGTGTCCGGATAGAAAATAAAAACGCGAGTTCCGTCATGATACTCGCGATAAACCAATTTGTCTGTAGAATTTTTACCGGCATTTTGACAAAAATTCCGAAAAATATGAAATCAAAAACAGAGCTAACAAGACCCAGAAGCGTTGAGATAATGGCAATTTCACGGATATCATAGGTCTTGGGTGAACGGAGTTCTCCGGTATCAACCGTATCAGTAGCAATTGCAATCATAGGAAAATCAGAAAGTAAATTCACGAGTAGTATCTGAAGAGGCAGCATCGGCAGAAAATCTACCAATAGTGATGCTAATGCCACCGCATAAAAATTACCAAAGTTGGATGCGAGCGTGGCTTTAATATATTTTATCGTATTGGCAAAAACTTTCCTACCTTCTTCAATTCCGTCAACGATTACCCTGAGACTCTTTTTCATGAGTACTATATCGGCCGCTTCGCGGGCTACATCAGAAGCGTCATTAACCACCATCCCGACATCGGCGATCTTAAGAGCTGGCGCGTCATTGATTCCTTCGCCTAAAAAACCTACTGCGTACGATTCTTTCAATATTTCTATGATTTTATATTTTTGGGTAGGCGAGGCCCGAGCAAACACGTGATACTTTTTTACCAATTCATGTTGGCGAGACAACGTAGCTTGGTCAAACTCCTCACCGGATATCACTTCATCGACAGAGTCAATAATTCCCACATATTTTGCCACCACACCGGCTATCTCTTCGTTATCACCGGTCAGTATTTTTACATCCACACCCATCCGCTGGGCTTTATCTATTGCCATATGAGCACTCTCTTTCACTGGATCATGAAACGAAATCATCCCCTGAAATAGAAAGTCCCTTGATTCATCCTGGAAAGAATATGAACTACGGGTTTTCCGAACGGATTTTGTGGCAAGTGCAAGAACGCGTCTACCATTACTACCCTCTGTTTTAAACCAACGAATTGTCTCTGCGCGTTCTTTTCGGGATAGATGTTCACACGCTTCCAAAATTTTTTCCGGCGCACCACGAATGATGATAAACGCCGAATCACGATGTTTAAGAAATACGCTATTTATTTTCCTGTAGGGGTCAAACGGAATCTCGGCTATTTTTTTATATCTTGCCAGGTCTCGGCGACTCTCGGAAGATAATTTTTTACCTATCGCACGGTCAAACGCGTTATTAGGTAATTTCTCTAATGAATCAGACGAAGCAAGTGCGGCGTATTCGAGTACACGGCTCTCGTCCCAAGAGTATATGGACGCAGTTGTCAGTTCATTTTGGGTAAGTGTTCCAGTCTTATCAGAACATAGTACCTGGATACTTCCCAAATCTTCAATTGCGGACAACCTCTTGACCACCATTTTTTGCTGGGCAAGTCTTACTGCACCACGTGAAAGCGAAAAGGTGGTTACAACCGGAAGTGCTTCGGGGATGACGCTGACAGCAAGGGCTATCGAAAAAACAACGAGTGTACCGATCCTCGCGTTGGGACCTTTGATAAAGAGATTTCCTAAAAAAACAATCATCAACGTTATGAGTATGATCCGTAGGATAAATAAACTGAAAGCTGAAAGATTTTTTTCGAATTCACTAACGCGGCGTGCCTCACTTGTAAACGCCGCAATCATCCCCATCTCACTCATCATTCCAGTTGCTATAACAATTCCCCTCCCGATACCACTTTCAATTGTGGTTCCGGAAAAACCGATATTTGTGGCTTTGTGGACAGCGTGTACGGATGTGGGTAGTTTTGTGTGTGTTTTTGAAACGGCTAACGACTCTCCTGTCAAAACGGATTCATTCACAATAAGATTTTCTACTTCAATAAATCTAACATCTGCCGGTATCAGATCTCCTGATTCAAGTAGTACAATATCACCGGGTACAAGCTCCCTACTAGCAATTCGCTTCTTCCGACCGCCTCTTATGACCGTCGCTTTGGAAATAATATAATTTTTTAGATATTTCACCGCCTGCTCGGACCGATATTCCTGATAAAATCCGAGGAACGTATTTATAGCCACAAAGAAATAAATCATTACCGCATCAATCGGCTCGCCCAAAAGGTATGAAAGAAACCCTGCGCTGAGAAGTAAATAGATAAACGGTGATTTAAATTGCCTGATGAATATTCCAACCGCGTTGAGTGATTTCTCCTCCACTTCGTTCCATCCGGAGATAGAGCGAATTTTATCAATCTCCTCTATGCCTAGACCTGTGACAGCTTGGACATGAAAATTCTCTAGGATTTCTTCGGTAGACTTTGTGGTGTAGGGCTGGTACGACATGAGGATTCCCCGTTGAGTAACAGCATATACCAAATCCCTCAGGAGATAAAGCGAAATCTCTTCACTAACTGCTCTATGGATGAAATAAGAACAAGAAGAATTATTGGTGTGTCTCGGTTTCGATTATTTTTTATTATTTTTGGCAATGCGCGAGGTGAAAGAATTACGGAAATTCATTCGGCGTTCGAGCGAGGCTTTTTTTATTGCATCAGTCCTCTCCTTTTTCTCTTTAAACTGCCGATCAACGATTTTTTGGCATTCCGGGTCAGGACACACAGTCACTGTATAGGTAATTGGTGTGCCTTGCGTCTTTTCTGTCCAGGTTTTGGCAATAATCCTTACCTTACCACAGCGAATGCAGGTAGTCGTTTGCAACAGATTCCTCCTTCAATGGTATTAATACCGGTTGCGTCTATCTCCGAAATCTCTGCCGCCCTTGTTCCCACCCCGATCAGGACGGTCATTTGTTCTGGGCATGGCTTCTTTTACCACCAGAGCCCGACCTTCGAGTGAATAACCGTTTAATGCATCCATAGCTTTTTGCGCTTCCTCATCATTGCTCATCTCAACAAACCCAAAACCCCGACTTCTTCCCGTATACCGGTCTTTAATAACGACGACTGATACGACTTGGCCATGCTGGGCAAAAAGCTGCCCTAAAGTATCATCGGTTACGGTATACGGCAAACTGCCGACAAATAGTTTTTTAGCCATAGGTACTGTTCCTCCTTATGAAACGTTTATATTGGATATTTTCTGCATATGCCTGCCTAAATAGAATTTGTTTTGAAGAAGTCGAAAGATACTGGCAGATATGTATCTGAGCCTACTTAAAACGAAATCAGATTTAAACAGCGAACTTATTAATTTTTTAAGATACTATATTATCCCACAACCGTGAAAATATATCAACCATTAGACATAACTTTCTTTTTGCTGTATGCCTGGAGCTTACTGATTTGATTAAGAAAAAAACATATAAGATAGATTTAAAAATGCTTTGCCGCTTTCCGCGTCTACCCAATTTAATAGTCGAAAAAACCTTTATTTCGTTTTACTCAAACAGTACCTGTTGGTAGGATTTATTACGGACTTTATTTAAAGCCTGCTTCTCAAGCTGCCGGATTCGTTCCCCTGAGACCTGGTATGTTTTACCAATTTTTTTCAAAGTCTTTTCTTCGAGCCGTTTCACTAATATCTCTTTTTCTTTTGTTGAAAGTAATGGTAGTTTGTTAATCAGGATAGCGATATAACGAAGCGTCTGGTTCTGCCGCATAGCAGATCAATTATATTCTACCTTGCAAGTAAAGAATAAATTGATTGGTTTGGCTGATGTAATGAAACCCTTAAATTCAAAAATTTAGATAGAGATAGACCATTGTCTTAGAAGTACTAAGAAAATATATTGCTCTATAAATTGAAATTTTCTCAGCCTGTTAAGCTATCAAAGTCTTTGAGGATTTGATTCGCATGGGTGAAGGGACTGACCTGAGTATACGTTTTGACAATTTCTCCTTTGGGATCAACAAGATATGTCCTCCGCAGGGTACCAAAAAATTCCCTGCCCATAAACTTCTTTCTCCCCCATGCGCCGTAAGCTTCAATGACTTTGTGTTCTGGATCGGCAAGCAGGGGAAACGGTAACCGGTATTTTTTCGCAAATTTTTGATGCGAGTCGTTGGTATCTTTTGAAATACCAAGAACAACGATGTTCCGGTTCATAAATTCTTTGTAGACATCCCGGAACCCGCACGCTTCTTTCGTGCATCCGGGTGTATCGTCCTTGGGGTAAAAGTAAACCACCACCCACTTACCTAAATAATCTGTTAAAGAAGACGTCTTTCCATCTTGATTTTGTAGGGAAAATACTGGCGCTTTCATAAATAAACTAATAAATCTCAAACTTCTCAAGGAGCCTACGGTTACCTTGGATTTGGTAATGCAATAGATCCGCATAGATTCCTTTTCTTCGTGCAAGCTCCTGGGGTTTACCGAAATCAACCACTTTACCCTCCTCGACCACCACCACTTTGTCAACATTCTGGATAGTCGAAAACCGGTGGGCGATGATGATGACGAGCTTCTTCTTCATGAGGGTATCAAGTGCGTCCTGGACTTCCTTTTCACTCTTGGCATCAAGAGAAGAGGTTGCTTCATCAAGGATCAAAATCGGTGCGTCTTTAAGTATTGCCCGGGCAATCTGGATCCGTTGTTTCTGCCCTCCCGAAAGCCGCACTCCCCGCTCGCCGATTTCACTTTCCATCCCTTTTGGCAGTTTCATCACAAAATCATATGCGTTGGCAAGTTTCAAAGCCCGGATAATTTCCGTATCTGTCGCACCGGGTTTGCCGTAGGAAACATTATATCGGATTGTAGAAGAAAAGAGCTCGTTTTCTTGGAAAACAAGCGAGATATTACCCCGAATCGTACTGTGGTCAAGTTTTTTATACGAAATCCCGTTTATGAAAATATCCCCTTTGGTCGGCTCGTAAAATTTGAGTAGTAAATTAACTATCGTTGATTTACCAGCGCCGCTTGGACCAACGAGAGCAACTGTATCCTGCCGGTTTAATATAAATGACACCCGGTCAAGCACTCTGCCTGATGTTTCATATGCAAATTCCACATCCCGGAACTCAACCGTTGGTTCTTTGAAGCGCTTGGTATCGCGCGAATAAGTCCGGTAGTTTTCTTCTGATGCTAGCCCCAAAACAACTAGGTATTCTTTTGACCCGGCTTCGGCTATCTGAAGTTGGGTAAGGATAAAAGACATCGCAAACAGCGGCATTCGCGCCTGGTTGACCATTTGGAGTATGAGTACCGTCTCGCCGATCGTCAGCTTGCCATGAAACGCATTCCAGAAAACGAACAAGTTGACGCCAAAAAGCGTCACTTGGAGGGCAAGCCCTCGGAGGAAATCATATATATGAAATGTCTGAGACTGACGGGCGTATATGCGGTTACTTTCATCTAAATTACGCGAAACAAACTCATACTCATCCTTTTGCCTGATAAAGCTTTTAACGAGACTCATATTGGCAATCGTTTCCTGGATCCTCCCTCGCGTCACATCCTCGATCCTGTTTTTCAGCTCCTCTTCTTTTCCCCACCTGACTGTTGATTGATGCGAAAGTAGTATATAGACGGGGAAAAGAACAGCGATAAAAAGCGCTACTAACGGATCATACCGCCACAAGACAAAGACGATAATAATGCTTTGCAGGAATGTCGGTATAATGAAATTGGTCGCGGCATTTAAAAACCCTTGGATCGTCTGGATCCCCCGGACCAGTTGGTTGACGATTTTTCCTGACAATTCCGAGTCATAATATGTCTGAGACAATGTGAAAGCTTTATCATAAAAAGTTTCAGTGAGAAATTTCCGCAGTCTTCCGGCAAAATGATCTCCTACTCTTTCACTTATTGAATGGACGAAGACACTTCCGATACTGGCTGCAAAAGCAACGACTACATAGAAAATAAGCTTTTCAATATTGCCGTCACCAGTCTGCATTTCCTTTACTACTTCATCAACGATTACCCGTGAAAGAAGAGGAGCCACCAGTGCCAAGAGTGTTCCCGTGACTATAAGCACTGCCAAAAGCGCGAGCAAATGATGTAGAGGCTTACTGAGTTTGAGAATGGCGATGATATTTTTCACCCGACTATCATACCAAATTTCCCCTATTTGTCTTCATTTTTCAGATTTTAAATGAGACGGGTCAATTACAGTGGTTTGTATTCCAGAATCGATATTTTAGAGGCAGCTACTTGCTCACGGGAGTTTTTTATTCGTTCAATATAAAAATCCCGGTGCATAAGTTTCCGGTAATCCAATACCTTCTCAGTAAACTCCACCCCGTGCAAATGGTCATATTCGTGCTGAATAACCCGTCCGAGTATCCCATCAGTATGGATTTGGAACTTGCCCTCTTTTTCATCAAAAGCCTCAATAATTATTTCCTTTGGTCGTTTAACCGGACCAAATAGTAACCCGTTCAGCACACTTCCACACCCCTCGTAGATTACGTTCTCTTCTTTGGAGAAAAAAGTAATTTGGGGATTGATGTATACCCGAAACTTGTCTGTCTTAGTGAGTTTTCGCGAAGTAGTTTGTCGTGGTTCGGTAACAAACATCTTGTAGTTTTCCGCTATTTGTGGTGCAGCAATACCAATTAGTTGGTTTTTCACCATCGTATCCCGCAGGTCGATAATTAACTGCGAAAGTTTAAGGTCGCTAAAGTCGAAAATAACCTCATTTTTGGCTTTCAACGCTGGATGGCCAATCTGAATGATGGTTCTCACTGCCATATTGGTTCCTTTACTATCTCCCTCCTAGAATTAAATTTCTTTACTGGCCTATAAGGATATTCTACCACGAATTGCTGGAAGGGGAAAAAAAGCATATCTTATCTAAATTTAATTACTTCTTATTATTGTATTAAACATTTTTATTAATTTTTTAAAAATTAGTTGACAAGATAATTTATATCAACTAATCTATGGGTACTATGCCAGATATCATTCAAATCAATCCGAAAATATTGGGTGGGCAACCGGTAATAAAGGGAACGCGGATTCCTATCGCACGCATTGCGGCTCTGTATATTCAAGGGTATAAAATTAAAGATTTTAAGAAAGATTACCCCTATCTAAATCTGTCAAAAAAAGAATTATCAGATATTTTTGCATACTTCAGCAATAAACTTGCGCAAAAATAGTCTTCACAAAAAGAAAAAGCGTAAATTTAAAATACTTCTTGATGCAGCTTTTGCAAGTGTTCAAGCGTTTCCGCGACTTTCCAGGAAAGCCAACCTCGCTCATGTGGTGCATACATACCATTTATCCAAAACGTCTACCGATGAAGAAATTTACCAATTAGCAACAAAAGAAAATAGATTCGTAGTGACTATCAATTTCAAGGACTTCAGAAAAATGGTGAAAAGAAATGGACCTGGAATCATCGGAATTGAATCTCAATTATCAAATAAAGAAATTGATAATAAAATAGCTGATTATTTAACTGGAAAAAATCCGGATGATTTTATCGGCAAAGCTATCAGGATAAAATCTGACACATAGGTATTTCTATTATCTTAGGAAATAACACTGACAAGACTTATATATTTATTCTTCGAGCGAGGGGGTACCGTCTGGTACCCTCGAGTCGAGAAGTTTCGTACGCATATGGACGCATTTGGAGAAGGAAAATCGAAGGTATGAGGTAGAGAAAAATAGACAGAAATAGATTGTTATCACAATATATCCCCTCCCCGTCCCCGAACTGGTCCCCGAACTGCGAAAGTTTAAGGTCGCTAAAGTCGAAAATAACCTCATTTTTGGCTTTCAACGCTGGATGGCCAATCTGAATGATGGTTCTCACTGCCATATTGGTTCCTTTACTATCTCCCTCCTAGAATTAAATTTCTTTACTGGCCTATAAGGATATTCTACCACGAATTGCTGGAAGAGGAGGAAAAGAGTAGGAATACGAAATTTTAAAATAATTGCAGCTCTTGCATATTAGATTTGCTCTATCAAGCAAAATCACTCCCGGGGTTATATTACCCAAAGAGTTTTCTAAGTTGGTCCTACTTACAGCGTCATATTTATCTTACTAAGATTAATGCTTAGCATTGAATACTTACACAAAAATCTGATTATGTTACGACTTGTGCCTATGAAGGAGAGAATCATTAGACAGCCACTTCCTCAAACCTTTTTACTTGGCCTGCCTTGAGCAAAGCACTTTCAAAAAATCCAGGTACCACAAACAACATCTGTCCCTCCAACAATTCTTGTTCGTTTCCTCCTTTGTGGAATGGCAATCGTTGTGGAAAGTGTCGCCTCACGGCCGGTATTAGGTATGCCAAACATAACAGTCCGGCCACACTTGATGGATACTCTTCCTGCCCAAATCTCACATCATCAAACACTGCCTTCATCACCTCTCCCGGTGTTTCATATATCCACTTGCGTTCTATCCGCCGTCCCTCTTCCCTCTTCTTCCACGCTAACACTGGAACCAATACAGGAACTTCAATCGGCATTGGGTTTAGCACTCTTATTACCGGGTTTAAAATCCTGTCTTCTAAAGATTCGTTTTCAATCACTTCAATTATTCGTGCGGGAAATTGGTCATAATCCGACCATACAGCAACACCTCTTTTTTTCAAGCTCATTTTAATCGAACCGTATTCTGTATTTACCGGCCATCTCTGCCTATCCAATAATAATTTTTGTAGCGTTTCCATATCCCAATTATTTGATACTAAACAAGCTATCTTCCAAAATCGTGCCATGGGACTGTCACCCAAACATTGTAAAAATTGACTCACCACCTCTCGGTTTTCAACTGCTACCGCTTGACGTTCCCGAACCAACCAATTGATCGACTTCTGTCTTACTACATCATCTAGTTCTTTCATTGACATGAGTAATCCATGGATCCCCAAGTTACTTTTATATCGCTCAAATACATCCCTACCAAGAGTTTTACCATATGCACAAAAAGCAGTAGCTATCCGTTTCGCCCCCCATTGGGGATGTGTAAATAAGCCGTCTGTCGATGAATAATATATATCTGCGCCAACCAATGTTTTATTAACCATACGATCCCACAAATGAAAATTTAGTTGATTTAGCAATCCCTCATCTGGCCCCACAAACTCTGCTACCTTGATAAATGATGCAATTTCATCCGACATCGCATCCCATTTTTCTGGGTTCATTTTACGGTGATCATCAACCTTTTCGGGGTGTTCCCAATCAGCTCTAGCTCCACTCAAACCATGCGAACTTGGATTTGTTTTAAGTGTGGCGAGCAACGTTTCTAGTTCGCTTCTAGCAATTCTTACTCCCAATCTAGCTACATAAACTTGCTCCCAACCAAAATCGACCACTACCACCTCAACTGGTGCTTTCAATATCGAGAGACCAAGCGGCTCTTCAAAATCCACCCCCAACTCTTTTAAAGTAGGTCTCCTTGTATGGTCCTGAATCAATTCCGTCTTTGATACAACCATATAATTCGCACTGTATTATACACCACCAATTCAGATAACAACTCGCCAGCCATATGCAAAACGTATAGAATTATCATGTAGCTACGTATTCAAAGCTCCTATGTATCACAAAATGTTTGTATCATCAACCATAACCCAAGAACACTAAGGAGTGTGATATCAACAAAATGGTAATTACCTATACTACATCTCGAAAATATAGTATTTTGAAAAGTACACAATATTTATTTATGTAACTTCATGAAACGATTCGTTATACTTTAATCTATAGACCTTCCTATTTTGTGAAAAAATATAAAAGAGTCATTGTTCTTGTTTTTCTTTTTGCAGGACTGTTCATAGCTCCCATCGTTGTCTTCGCCTCATCTGACCAATTCAAACAAAAAGCGCAGGAGTGGTATAAAAAGGAATGTAAACCCAATGCAACTAAACAAGAGTCAATGATGTGTTATACCTATGATAGGGTCAACGAACTGAATGTAAATGTCAATAATTTATTAAACAGGATAGACACCAATGATCAATTAGATGCATCACAATCTGCAAAAATAGCCGAACTTGAGGAACGTGTTAATAACTTACTTGCTACACCAAAACCAAGTTCTACCCCTTCTTCTTCACCAATTGTCAGTTATTTTATTAGCGATGATACTTGGAAATTCAATACAACTGCTCCTGATAATTGGATAAGTAGCTCCTTTAATGATTCAGGTTGGTTTAATTCTGTTGCGCCATCAGGAGGACAATGTAATCCAAGTGCAATAGGACTACTTATAAATGAACACGGCGCTCTACCTATGTCATATAGTGAAATTAATTGGGAAAAGGGAATAGGATACTTCCGGAAAATAATTAATCTTGATTCCCTGCCCACATCCGCATCAGTAAGAGTAGTTTTAGATGATGATGGTGAACTATATATAAATAACCATCAGGTGATAAATGACCACGATGGTTATGTTGCAGGCATACAGTCAGTATCAATTGATCCAACATTCTTTGTGATAGGATCAAATGTTATCGGATTAAAAGTAATAGATAGTGTAGGTGGATGCCAACATGCTCAAGTTGAATTAGAAATAACAAACGAATCTGAACTCATCTTTAGTGATTATTTCAACGGCACAACACTTGATTCTGAAAAATGGGTTGTATATGAAAATAACGGCACGTATC